>JAZLGU010000040.1:0-22701 GCA_045616485.1 Lachnospiraceae bacterium | reverse complement strand
ACCTGAACCCCGGTTTGAGTGGTAACACTTTAGATCGGAGTTTTTGTATATAGTGCTTTTATTCCTCGATAGCTCAATGGTAGAGCACTCGGCTGTTAACCGAGGTGTTGTTGGTTCGAGCCCAATTCGGGGAGTTATGGCTCCGTGGTCAAGCGGTTAAGACATCGCCCTTTCACGGCGGTAACACGGGTTCGATTCCCGTCGGAGTCATCATTTTTTTCTTGGACCTTTAGCTCAGTTGGTTAGAGCAACCGGCTCATAACCGGTCGGTCCCGGGTTCGAGTCCCCGAAGGTCCACTCATATAGTTTTTTGGCCCGGTGGCTCAGTTGGTTAGAGCGCCGCCCTGTCACGGCGGAGGTCGACGGTTCGAGTCCGTTCCGGGTCGCCCTTGATTTTTTCAAGAATATATGGTATTATTACCCATGTTTCTCAGTATGGAAGTTTAGCTCAGCTGGGAGAGCATCTGCCTTACAAGCAGAGGGTCACAGGTTCGAGCCCTGTAACTTCCACTTTCCTGCAACGGAAATGCCGGCATGGCGGAACTGGCAGACGCACAGGACTTAAAATCCTGGGAGGTTAGCCCCTCGTACCGGTTCGATTCCGGTTGCCGGCAATATGTGTGTGTAGCTCAGCTGGATAGAGCACTTGGCTACGGACCAAGGTGTCGGGAGTTCGAATCTTCTCACACACGTTAGCTGATATCGCAAACTATTGATTTACAATAGTTTGCGATTTTTTTTATGTAATAAGTTATATAATAAGTCATCAAAATCTATTTATTTTTTTGGAAAATAGTGATTAGATATTATAATTAAACATCTTTGCCAGATTTTATTGAAAAATTTCGTAAGTATGATATACTTGCATAGCATATTAAATTGAGGCGTAAGATATGAAGCATGTTTACTTTGTTCGTCATGGTGAAAGTGAATGGAATGTGGAAAATAAGATATGTGGTAGAACAGATATCCCACTTACCCAGAGAGGCCATGATCAGGCTATTGCTACAGCTAATTTAATAAAAGAAAGCGGTATTGTTGCTGATATTGTTTTATGTTCTCCACTGCTTCGAGCATATGATACAGCAAAGCATATAGCTGAAATTAATGCTTTACCATTACAGGTAGAGATGAGACTTATTGAACAGGCTTTTGGCAGATTTGAGGGTGTCTCTCCCAGGAATAGAGAAGATTTTCAGGCTGCTAAAAAAGAGTTTGCTGTTTCATATGATGGCGGTGAATCCATGATGAGGATGGCGCAGCGCATTTATAATCTTCTTGACGAAATTAAGAATGATGAGCATACATATATTTTAGTTGCTCATAATGGCATTGCCAGAGTTATTAATTCATATTTTCACGATATGACCAATGATGAGTATGCAAGTTTTGGAGTGGGAAATTGTAGCATTATAAAATTTGATTTTTAGGTATTAGGAGAGATGGTATGAAGGATTATAGTCCTTTAGACGGTTATGTGGTTAGGAATATTGTATTGGATAAGCTAATCAAGGACATAGATCGTCATATGGAGGAGAATTCCAAAGAGGAAGCAGAAGCTTCTTATAAGGAATTAGTAGATTTATTCAATAAGCTTAAGTTTAGGGATCAGATACATACTACTGCAAAGTTTTATTACATTGATGTAATTGATATTTATGCTGAAAAGCTTAGAAGGCACAAATACAAAAAGCCTACGCCGCCACTTACATTAAGTGACAAGATTGATAATTTAGTATAATTGTATAGTGTTTTTACAGATGGAGATTAGTATGAGCGTTGAGAATGGTGAATGGATTATGTACGGTACCAGTGAAGATGATCCATATTGTCTTCATACTGTTTTGCAGCTGGAAGATTATATTAATGAAATAGGCTTTTTGCCATTGTTTCGTAACGTTATTCCTGGCTTTTCCGTGGAAGAGAGGACGATTGCTGAACATTGGTGGTGCAATGATCCGGTGGTGGATCCCTGGGAATGGCGAGGCATTATTGCGACTCGTGGAAAAATTGCATATGGAAAATTTTTTGATGGAAAGGCTGGGTTTATTTCATTAAAATGGCTTCCTTTCTTTTCAAATTTTAGACGTGATGGCTATGATTTTGATTCTTTATGGGAAGATGGAAAAGCCAATATGCGTCAGAAAAAAATAATGGATTGTTTTGAACTTAAAGAGACTATATATTCTCATGAACTTAAGGCCCTGGCTGGTTTTGGCAAGGGTAAGGAAAAAAATTTTGAGGGCACAATAAGTGGTTTGCAAAAAAGTCTTTATCTTTGTGTTAAAGAGTTCAGACAAAAAATTAATAAAAAAGGTGAGCCATATGGCTGGCCTATAGCTGTTTATTGTAAGCCGGAGCATCTATTTAGCTATGAAGTGATGAGTGCTGCTTATAAAGAGGAGCCGGATTTATCAAGAAAACGGATTTATGATTATTTGCATGAGGTATATCCTATTGCAAAAGATGAACAAATTAGGAAAGTGATTGGATAATAAAAATGGATACGAAAATATATGTCGTTAGCCGTATAGATGGTGATTATGCCTATTTATTATTGCCTGATCAACCAGAATTGGAGGAAAAATGTGTAGCTAGAGCTTTATTACCTGATGCCATTTTTGAGGGATGTAAGGTAATATATGAAATGTATAGTTATACAATGGGGTAAAGATGATTTATGATGATATGGTAAAAGAGCGCTTTTACTGCAAAAGGGGTATTAACACAATAGTTGGAATGATTTGTTATAACAGGCTTAGAAAGAGTTTTAAGTTGCCTGTTATTATTTTTAGTCATGGATTTGGCGGAAATATGTACAGCTGCATGAGGTTCAACCAGTTTTTCTGTGACGAAGGATATGCATGTGTATATTTTAGCTTCTGCGGAGGTGGCAGCTATAATACACCTTTGGATGCTATCAGCGATGGCAATACATGGGATATGACGATATCTACTGAAATTGAGGATTTAATTGCGGTAGTAAATTTTGTGAAGGATATGCCGCTTATTGATAAAAATAAGATTATTTTATTTGGAGAAAGTCTGGGCGGCTTTGTTTCAGCCCATACAGCAGCAAGAATTCCTGATGATATTCATAGACTTGTTATGTTATATCCTGCATTTTGTATTACGGATGATGCAAAATTTGGCATAATGGGATTTACGCAGTATGATCCCAATAATGTGCCGGATAAGATTGATGTTGGATTTACGGTTATTGGGAAAAAATTGCATGAGGATGCAGTACGCATGCACCCTTATGCCGGGATTGGAAGATTTAGAAAGCCTGTCATTATATTCCACGGAGATAGGGATGAAATAGTGGGGATTAATTATTCGCGAAGAGCGGCAGAACATTACAAGCCCATTCATTGCAGACTTCTTCAAATAAAGCGAATGGGACATGGTATAAAAAATGAAAAGCAGAGCGATATAATAGAAATAAACACATCGGAATTTCTTCGTAATGGTCGCCATTTTTCCACAAATCCGCCTACGGTAGCTAAGATTAAAAAAAGAAGGCATTATAACGCCAAATAAAAGTATTAACATGGCTTATGCTTGGGATATTGTAATTAATATCAAAATAAATTATAATGAACAGTGTATACGGTTTATGAAAAGATTGCCATCTGGCTAAAAGCTGGAGGTTCAATCAACATGTGTAACATAATCTGGTGAGAAGATTATTTGGGGGATATCTATGAACAGCTATGTTAATGCCAGAGTGCTTATAAAAAGCCAAAAAGACGATACTGTTTTAGCTGACTCTGTAATTGTTGATCATGATGTGGAGACGGGGACTATTTGGGTTAAGGCTGAGAACTTTTTTATTCAGGAAAATACCAAAATTGAAGCACTGATTATTAATAGCGATAATATTGTCGATTGTTTATGTACTGCAAGACGTAAGGATCAGGACGGTACACGGCAGATATTCGCGATTTATAAGCTTCAATCCTATGAAGATAGAAAAGACAATAGATTTAGAATGACGGCTCCCGGATCCATGCTGGTAATCGCAGGGACGGATGAGCTGAAAAATAGGCGAATTGGTGTTAATATTATTGATATTTCCACAGGTGGTATAGGGCTTATTATGACTGAGCAGCTGCCTATAGAAAATGGATCTATTTGTGAAGTGTATTTTTCTACTAATGGCTGGTCCATGAAGGCTAAATGCGTAGTTAAAAATCTGTTTGGACCCAGATTGGGTTGCCGACTTGTATCATACGAGAAACAGCAGCTGCCAAAGCAAAATGAATTTGTTAATGATCCTTTTCTTAAAGCTCAAATTAATAGAGCTATGGAAGAAATGCTGGTGTGTCTGCACTATGTAGATTGTGATAAAGATATTTATAATGTTATCAAATCGATGGACTACGTCAAGTATACTATTGGGAATGAAAGCAGCGCCAGAAAAGCATTAGGCAAAGTAATTGAGCATATTGCTGATGAAGGAGAAAGAGAACGTCTTAGAAAGTTCTACAATCTTGATAATCTTAAGGAACGTATGAAAACAAAGCGCTTATTGAGTACGTTTTTTAATGGACGACATTTGGGCGTTTGCCAGATAAGTCTGGTACCGGTAGTAAGAGATGAAAATGGTGATGTTACCGGGATACTTCATGTTATCCAGAAACTTGATGAAGATGCATATAATCAGGTTATGAATGAGGAAAAACAAGAATAATTTAATATTGGAACTTTCATGGAAGCAAGGTGTTTTTTTAATTTAAATGTAACACCTCATATGTATAAATAAAAACGTGATAAATAAGGCTATAGATAGCTTTATTTATCACGTTTTTTGAAAATTATAATCAGGCTTTGATTTACATCTTACTGTATAACTGAACAGCCAGCAAGAGCTCGGCTGTGCTCCAGGCCTGGGCAAAACAGCCGCGGGACACAGTAGGTGTTAAGCCATCGTATATTTCTGCAATTTGACCTATACAGCCTTCGGATAACCAATTAGGTATTGCATTAATACCTTCATTTAAATGGTTGGTCCAATCGATTTTCTCTGCAATTGTCATGGGCGAATCAGTGGTTTGATTTGCAGGGAGCTTGGATAAAGCGACATCAGTTAAATTCTCACCGCTGGCATATGCATTTAATATACGACTGTCAGGAGCCTTCATATTACCCAAAAGTCTTATGATAGCTTGATAATAGGCGCCTAAAGGATAGGCCCAGACAGTACCCTGATGATAGGCGCGATCACGTAACTCCATGGGACCAATATATATTTTTTTAAAATCGGGATCCAGTGGTGAAAGAGTGCGGAGCCCTGCTGTTGTATATAAATGTTCTCTTACTTTTTTTAACACAAGTAATTCGTGCGTGGAATCCAACATGGTAAAAGGCTGGGTCAGAGCCCAGATCTGATTGCAACGTATCTGTGATTCCTCAGAAGTACCATTTAACACATCCTTAAGACACTGTTGTTCCTCTGACCAAAATTTTGAAATAAAAGAATATTTAACTTTTTCGGCCAGATCTTTATATTTAGGCATACCGGTAAGCTTTTCCAATACGCGAAGAGCGGAATACCAATAGGCATTTATTTCGACGGGCTTGCCATGTCTGGGAGTCGGAAGGAAGCCATCGACACATACATCCATCCAGGTGACCTGCTCCTTATCTGCCCCTGCCATTATTAATGAGTCTTCATCCATTTTTATATGATAGTCAGTGCCGGAAATATAATTGTCAATAATTCGTTCCATCACCGGCACCATTGTGTATGCCCATTCCCAATCACCGGATCTGTCAGCATAGCGATATACCATATTTATAAAAAGAAGGGGAGCGTCTGCTGAATTATACATAGGATCCTTATCACCCTCAGGGAAAAGATTTGGAAGCAATCCTTTCTTTTCGTATTTGGAAAAGGTCTCCAGTATTTGACGACATTCCTCGTATCTTCCGGTAGCTAAAGTAAGACCTGGAAGGGCAATAAAGGTGTCTCGTCCCCAGTCTTCAAAAAACGGATAGCCGGCAATAACAGTCTTTCCATCTACGGAGTCACGACGAACTATAAATGAGTCACTGGCGATGGCAAGAGTTTTGGTCAAATCCCCTTCCAATTTCATTTTTTCTGCTATTTGGCTTAAATGAGACAGGTGACTTTCCTTTACCTTTGAAAAAGTGTTGGGATTACCGTCGCAGAAGTCTTCTGAAGAAAATACAACATAAAAGTCACATTTTTCGTTAGAAGATTCAAAATTAATCATTTTGGAAATTAAACATTTAGATGAAGAAGGGCGACCGTCCCGCTCATCCTGAGAAAAATAAATGGGCTCTGTTACGCTTTCTTCCAGGGGTATAATCTCACCATTAGTGGAGATTTTTACCATGGATGTATCGGCAGTGCCGGAGAAGACTTCATTTTTAAGACAGCATTTGTAAAGTGGCGTAATAGACAGAGAAAGCTCCTTTTTTAAAGGATTTTCAATGTGATAACGAATAGCTACGGTATTAAAGCCGTAGGCCATTACAATTTGCTTTTTAATGGATATTTCGGGGATATCCATTTCCCAGGTAGGGAAAGTCTCATAGGTAAAATCAGAAAAAATATCGGTATGATCTATATCTTTGGCAGGTAACACTGATCTTTGTGAAGACAGAGGAAGAAGCTTGCCGTCGATTTTTAAGCGGTCTCTGGTATTTGTGAGCAGATGATAACGCAGATTTGGGGCCTTGGCAGCAGACATAAGAAGTGCCTGGTCACCTCTGGCATTAGAGCAGGCAATGGTAAGCGAGCAGTAACCGCCCAGACCATTTGTCAAAAGAAAACAATTCTTTTCGCCTTCAAATATGGGAGACAGCTGTTTTTTGGAAAAAGAGAATATCATTTTGACCCTCCGAAAATGTGTATGATTTAAGTGTAAATCATATAAAATATATTCGCTACGAAAATTATGGTTAAAGAATTAAAATAAAAATAAAATATACCTGAGAAGCGGGAAAAAATAAGCATAAGACATTAAAATAAATACATGCTATTGACATGTAACAATTTATTTTATAACCTAGTATAACGAGCGTCAATAGGACTTAAGTTTATTATCTTACAAAAGTAGAAAAGGAGCTCAAATGAAAACAGTTGATTTACATATACATTCTACAGCATCAGACGGAACTAATACTCCGACAGAAGATATCAGGCTTGGAATCGAGGCCGGCATAGCAGCCATGGCACTTACTGATCATGACACAACGGCAGGCTATGACGAGGCTTTAGCTGAGCTTAACAGAATAAAGGCAGAATGTCCAAATGTTGACATGGAGCTGGTGCCGGGAGTAGAGATTTCAGCCGGATATAAAGGCAGAGATATCCATATTCTAGGGCTTTTTGTGGATCCACACAATGAGGAGCTTTGCAGTGAGCTGGCAAGAGCCATTGTGAACAGAGATAGCAGAAACGATAAAATAATTGCCAGATTTAAAGAGCTTTTTGGTATTACAATTACCCATGAAGAGCTATGTGCCGGTAATCCTAAAACAGTAGTAACCCGTGCTCATTTTGCCAGAGTACTATGCGAAAAAGGCCTGGTGGCTGACAAAAATGAGGCATTTAAAAAGTACCTGAACAATGATGCGCCTTGCTATGTGCCCAGGGATTTTATGGAGCCGGAAGAGGCTATAAGACTTATAAAAAATGCCGGCGGAGTGCCGATTATTGCTCACCCTCTTTTATATAAACTGAATCATGATGAAGTGCTGGAACTGGTGGAAAAGCGATTAATTCCTGCCGGAATAGAAGGTATGGAAGTAATGCATTCTACCAATAAAGATGGGGATACGGAAATGCTTAAAGCTATGGCTATACATTTTGGACTATTAATGAGCGGTGGCTCAGATTATCATGGACAAAACAAGCCTGATATTAAGGTAGGAGTAGGTCGTGGAAATCTGGCAGTACCGTATGTTTATTTTGAAAAAATACGTGAAAAAGCCAGAGGGTAGTGGTATACTTATAGTTATGAATAAACGTGTTATATCAATTATATATTATATTTTTTTGATAGCGGCAACAGTATATGTTTTACTGGATGTATTTAAGCCGGATCTGATTTCAAGTAATGATCCGGGAGACATTATTTATGTTTCAAGACCACCAAAGCCATCTCCGTCAGAGATACCGGAGCTTACAGATACACCATTACCTACAGATACTCCCAGTCCTTTACCTACTGTAAAGCCCGGGGAGCCTACATATACACCTACCAATACACCTACAAGTACGCCTACCAGTACACCTACCAGTACACCTACACCGATACCGGAAGGCGTGGATGTGATCTACCAGTACAAAGATACGACTGCAGCTATTCAGGTAGTAAGATTCTGGTATACCGGCTATGATTACGGTTCTACAGTATACGTAGCGGATATTCAGCTGTCTGACCCTGACAGATTTATGATATCTCCCTACAAAGGAGGCAGTACTGCTGCGCCTGCGACTCTATTTAAAAACAATAACGCCTTAATAGCAATTAATGGAGATATGGGAGCGGAATCACCGGGATATATTATAAGAAACGGTGCAGTATACCGACAAGAAAGGGCTACTTTGAAGAAAGGCACGGAAAGACAGGACTTAGTTCTATTTCCGGATGGTAGTCATAAATTCATAAATGAAACGGAAGTTTCCTGCCAGGAGCTTATTGATATGGGAGCGTGGAATGTGCTTTCTTTCGGCCCTGTACTTATGGACGACGGAAAGGTAGTCTACAATCGTGTGACATGTACATCTGATAAAAATGATTTGAATGGTACGCATCCAAGAACTGCCATAGGACAGACAGAAAATGGGCATTTTGTATTTATAGTTGCGGATGGAAGAAACAGGCCTACTGATGCCGGCATCAGCTACGAGGACTTAATAAAAATCGGTCAGCAGGCTGGATGTGTATGGTTATACAATCTGGACGGAGGTCAGTCTTCACAGCTGATTTTTGACGGAAAGGTTCAGAATAAGCCGTATAGTGGTCAAAGACATAAATATGAAGAAAGGAATCTGACAGAAATTGTCTATATTGGTTACTAAAAAAATAAAAAAGACATTAAGACTAAGGGCTGATATATGGCTGTTTATTGCTGTTTTCCTGGGGCTCACCGGAAGAATATATGAATATTTTTCTCACGGTGTTATTTCTTACAGCATGATATATGCCTTTGCTTACCCCTTGCTGTTAGGGTGCTTCGTCAGAGTCTTACTGATAAAATTACCAATTTACTTGATGCCTGGGGACCTTACGGACAGCGTGTACAATTTTGGTATAGTGACCCTGATGCTGGGCAGCTTCCTGGAAGGTGTATTTGATATATACGGGACTGTAAGTAAATATGTTAAGTATTACTACATGGTGGGAGCAGGCCTTGCGGTATTGGCTCTTATTCTGTTTATCATAGGTCTTTTTAAAGCACAGAGGGAATGGTAATGAGAGAAAAAAAGCCTGAGCAGCTTAGTATATTCGACCTTTTGGATACTGAGGAAAAGCCGGAAAGTTTTTTCAGACCGGATTCTTTTCAGTCGGAAAAAAAGGAATTGCAGCATACCGAAGCTGTGGGATTTGAAAAAGTCAGATATAAAGGTGAAGCGGAGATAGAGGATCAGCTGTATACCGTATATGTAAGGCGACTTACTGATGGTAAGAGCGAGAAGGCAAGATATATACTGTCTGTCTCCGATATTGATTTTTCATTTGGTTATAATTCCTTGGAAAAGCTCCTTATGGATTGGGAGCTGGATCCCGAGGAACTAAATAAACGTTTTACAAAATAAATGTTGCAAAAGGAGCATGAACTATGCAGATGGATTTAAAATGGCTTACAGACCCGGAAATGTTTGGCGTGAACAGAAGAGAAGCTCACAGTAGCCACGAGTACTTCAGAGACGTTAAGGAAGCGGAGGAAAATAAGTCCTCTTTCAAGGAAAGCCTTAATGGTACCTGGAAGATGTTTTATTCAAAGAATCTTTCATGTCTGCCAGCAGGCTTTGAAAAGCCTGATACAGATGTGTCTTATTTTGATGATGTTACTGTGCCGCTCCCTATTCAGATGCAGGGATATGGAGAGCCTGTTTACGTAAATGTACAGTACCCCTGGGATGGTCATGAGTCATTAAAAAGTGGTCAGGTACCTGTAAAGAGCAATCCTACAGCTTCCTATGTAAAGGATTTTGTAGTACCAAAGGCTATGCGTGACGAAAGAATATATGTTTCTTTTGAAGGCGTGGAAGCAGCTTTTGCAGTGTACATGAATGGTAATTTTGTAGGATATTCAGAGGATTCCTTTACTACTCATGAATTTGACGTGACAGAAGACCTGAATGTAGATGGTGTCAATCGCCTGGCTGTACAGGTATATAAGTATTGCACCAGCTCCTGGCTGGAGGATCAGGATTTCTTCAGATTTTCCGGTATTTTCCGTAATGTAAATCTGGTATCTGTTCCTGAAGTACATATTGAAGATATGTTTATAAAGGCTCTTCCTGTAGATGATTACATGAACGGTGTTCTGGATATGGAAATTAAGGTAGTAGGTGCAGAAAATGCAGATATTATCCTTTCTGTTGAAGGACCATGTATTTCAGAAGATGGCATTGAGATTAAGGGAAAGCTTAATAAGAATGGCATTATTAAGAAAAAAGTAAAATTTGATTTTGTAGAGCTTTGGAGTGCGGAAAAGCCAAATCTGTATACTTTAACCTTCACCGTAAAGGATGAAAGTGGAAAGGTATGCGAAGTAGTTACTTCAAGAGCAGGCTTCCGTGAATTTAAGCTGGAAGATGGTTTACTTAAGATTAATGGTAAGCGTATTGTATTTAACGGCGTGAACCGTCATGAAATGAGCTGCGATACAGGACGTACTGTTTCATATGAAGATACACTTTTGGATATTATTAATATGAAACGCCATAATATTAATGCTATCCGTACCTGCCATTATCCGGATCAGACTTTCCTTTATGATCTGGCTGATGAGTATGGTCTTTATATTATCGATGAATGTAATCTGGAGACTCATGGTACCTGGAGTAAACCTGACTGTGATCCAAAGTACATTTTGCCGAAGGATAATCCTAAATGGACAAAAGTGGTGCTTGACAGAGTAAAGTCTGTTCAGGAGAGAGATAAAAATCATCCTGCTATCGTTTTCTGGTCCTGTGGTAATGAAAGCTTTGGTGGAAAAAATATTTTCCTTATGTCCGAAGCTTTTAGAAATCGCGATAATACCCGTCTTGTTCACTACGAGGGTATCTGCCATGACAGAAGTTACAATGCTACCTCTGATGTGGAAAGCCAGATGTATCCGAAGCCATGGGATATCGAGAGATTTTTAAAGGAGCATCCTGAAAAGCCTTTTATTTGCTGTGAATATATGCATGCAATGGGCAATTCTCTGGGCAATATGGATGAGTACACAGAGCTTTCCCATACCAATCCTCGTTATCAGGGCGGCTTTATTTGGGACTATATCGATCAGGCCTTTATTAAAAAAGACCGTTACGGCGTAGAGACCATTATGTATGGTGGCGACTTTGATGACAGGCCAAACGATTACAACTTCTGTGGAGATGGTATTGTTTTTGCAGACAGAAGTAACAGCCCGAAGATGCAGGATGTAAAATTCCTTTACCAGAATATTAAAGTAGATGTAAATGAGGGCGAAGCTACTATTACCAATTACAATCTTTTCACTGACACAAATGAATATGAGTGTGTAGTTACATATTCTGTAAATGGTGAGGTGGTGAAGATGGAGAGCTTGGAAGTAGATTGTGCTCCCGGAGATACAGTAAAGCTGCCCCTTAGAAAAGTAGGCAAGAAGACAGACGAAGTAAACGTTAATGTGGCATTTTTACTTACAGAAGACACCCTCTGGGGCGAAGAAGGCTATGAGATAGCCTTTGGTGAAAAGCAGTTTAATCCAAGCGTTACTCTGGTGGGACTCAATATGATGAAATCCTATCTGGACCCTCAGATGAATAAGCCGGAAGTAATAGACTGTGATTTTAACTATGCTGTTGAAGGCGCAGGCTTCAAGTATATTTTTGCAAAAGAGCAAAAGGGCTTTATTTCCATGAAGGTGAATGGTAAGGAAATGCTTTCAATTCCACCAAAGCCAAATTTCTGGAGAGCGCCTGTGGATAATGATATGGGTAGCCGTATGCCACTTTACAGCGGTCAGTGGAAGCTGGCATCCATGTATAATGGCGTAGTTAAGAGTAATCTTACCAAGAAAAAGACTACACCTGTTACTGCAGAAATGAATTATATGTTTGCAGGCTTTGCCAAGGATAATTTTGTAAAGGTAAGCTACGAAGTGCAGGATAATGGTATCATCAAGGTATCCATGGACTATGCAGGTATCGAAGGAGCACCATGCATGCCTGAATTTGGTATGATGTTTACCATACCTGCTGATTACGAATACGTACAGTATTTAGGTAATGGCCCCGAGGAATGTTACTCAGACAGAAGCAGAGGTGCGAAGTACTCCCAGTATGAATTTTTGGCATCTGAAAATGTTACTCCTTATCTTATGCCTCAGGAATGTGGTAATCGTACAGGCGTAAGATTTATGGCTGTTACAGACAGTAATGGTCATGGACTTATGATTGCAGGTGACAGCATCGAAGTGAACGTACTTCCATATACACCTCATGAGATGGAGAATGCAAAGCATTACTATGAGCTTCCTGATGTACACTATACTATAGTTCGTGTAAATCTTAAGCAAATGGGCGTAGGCGGTGACGATTCATGGGGAGCACCTGTTCATGAACAGTATCGCATCCCGGGTGACAAGCCCCTTCATTTCGAATTTTATATAGCAGGCATTTAATTGTAATTATGCGTGAACATCAAAGGTGTATCTGCTGTAGGCTTTAGGTGAATGGGCTTCTAAAAACTGGTAAAGCAGAGGCTTGTCATTATTTTCAGCTTCTCGCACCTTAAAATCAGAGTCCAGGGTAAAGCCTAAAGCTTTGAGACGTTGGGATAAAGCGGGGATTTCTTCTTTGAAGATGTTTGCCGCTTTATCGTCAAAGACTTCAAAGTATGCTGTTACCTTACTGTTAAGAAGAGTTACTTTTATATCGGTGGTGCCGAGATGCTCAAGCTCTAAGTGGAGCACGGCTGTTAACGGCTCGTCCGGATGGTACTTTTTCCTTTTTTCGAAAACATACAGTTCACCTTTGGCATTTTCCTCCTGGAGTTTTACGGGGATCTGGATAAAAGGGAAAATGTTGTTTATGTCCTGCATTAACTGAAGTTTATCAGCGACGGTTGCAGGAGCAGGAGCATTATTCAGGCTTTTTTCCAAAAGTTCAGTAGTTTCTTTGTTAGGAATATTGTCAGCAGGTAGTGGCGTTGAGGGAGCCTTTTTAGGGGCAGCAGTGCTACTACCTGTTTTATTTAAATAATTATAGAAGCTTTTAACAGCTTCTTCATTAAAATCCTTTGGCTCAATAGAAGGGAAAAAATGAGATACAGGCGTAGCCTGTGCGGAAGTGGTAGCAGACTCCGGCGCAGCAGCCTGTGCAGAAGTAGTGGCAGGCTCCGGTGCAGCAGCCTGTGCAGAAGTAGTGGCAGGCTCCGGCATAGCAGTCTGTGCGGGAGTGGTAGGAGGCTTTGGCATAGCATCCGGGCCGGCACTGGGAGCAGCATCCAAAGTAGTGGCTGCAAAGTCCTTAATGATTTCCGGCACAGGACCTGTAACAGCGGGAGATGATGCGGTAGTTTCCCATACAGTGCTGCCATTGGAGATTTCTTTAAAAGCCTGGAGATTTTCCGGAGTCAATGGAATTTTATTGGCTGATAAAAGCACCAGTTCCTTGACTGGAATGTCGGGATTTTTATGAGACAATGTAATGAATTTTCTTATGTTATCAGTACTTACTGACTGGCCTGCATTTAACAGCTCAGCAGTGACGGAAAGAGATCTGGGATTTATAGGGATATTGGCGGCGCTTAAAGCCCTTTTTACCAAAGGATTATCTATAGAAATCCGATTTTCTTTTTCTGCTGTGGATTCATCTGCAGCCAGGCTCAGGACAATCTTGCCGTCAGTGGACATGGAGACATTGAAAGTGGCAGTATCTCCTATGGAAAGAGGGAGAAGAGTGTCGGTGCGACCGGATATAACAGATCCATCGGGAAGAGTCAGCATCAGCTGATTTTGCATTATGTCCTGGACTTGGGCCTTTAATTCCAGATGGGTAGCAGAGTCACCGTTTTCCAAGGCGTTAAGAAGCTTTAATGCCATATCCTTTAATAATTCATTTTTGACATTATTAATACTTCCGGTAGCCTTGTCGGTACCGGAAGTATTTTTTGGCATATTCATATTTATTGCAATGTTCTCAAATATAGACATATTTATCCTTTATTAGCCCTGAATCAGTGAGAGAACGCCCTGAGTGGACTGGTTGGCCTGTGTAAGCATTGACTGGCCTGCCTGCTGTAAAATATTATACTTGCTAAATGTTACCATTTCTTCAGCCATGTCTACGTCACGTACTGTGGACTCTGCAGACTGGAGATTTTCAGCTGTATTGTCCAGATTGCTGATGGTGTGTTCCAGACGATTCTGTACCGCACCAAGTAAAGCACGCTGTTTGGACACCAGCTGAATAGCATCGTCTATGCGGGAAATGGATGAGGAGGCTTTATCCTGACTGGCCACATTTACAGAGCTTTTGGTAACGCCCAGAGCAGCAGCAGACATGTCCTCAATGGAGAAGCTTATGGTCTGACCTTCGTTGGCACCAATCTGAAGTATCATGCCACCATCGCCGGAAGGCATACCATCATACTTGGCTTCACCGTCAAAGGCATCGTCATCTCCAAGACCAGCACCTCCTGTAAGTCTCCAGGGAAGACCACCGATTGCAACATTTTTGCTTGTGATAAATAAGGTGTTGGGCTCGTCGGGATCATTACTTTTCAAATCTACATCTACGTAAAGACCGCCCTTAGCCAGGACTTTTTCCAAATCTGCTTCTGTGTATTCTACACCGGATGCCAGATGTACTTCATAATGGTTGGCATCTGAGGCATTACCTGCAGCATTGTAGTTGAGGGGGTCTACCAAAATACATTTTTCTTCGCCGGGCTTTGCATCAAAAGTTACTGTATGGAGACATACTTCATCATAGCCGTAACGCTTTTTGGTAAGCATAATCTGATTGGCGCCTACAAATGAACCTTCAGCGGTGGTCAGAGTAATGTAACCTGCCGTAGAAGACTTTATGCCGGCTCTTGTTTCTGCACCGGTGGTGGTGGTAGCAGTGAAATTATTGTATTTAAGAGAAACTTTTATTTCGGCAGGTGTGCCTGTAGCAGTTGAATCTTCCTGCTTTGCATTTTTAATAAGGTTATCAATGTCCTGCTGACTGTAGGTATGATTTTCTGTAAGATTCAGATTCAGTGTTTTGCCGTCAGTAGACCAGATACCGCTTTCGCCGCCCAGGGTAGCACCTGTAGTTACGGTTACTTTTACACCACCGATAGAGGAAGTAATGAAAGCTCTGAGACCTTCATCGTAATTACCGAATTTAGGGCCTGAAGAGGTCATCTTTCCACCGGATGAAAGGGAGCCGTCCAAAAGGTTCATGGTGTTAAATTCAGTGTCTGAGGCTATGCGGTCCAATTCCTCCTGGAGCTGTTCCACCTCATCCTGAATATTGCTGCGGTCAGAGTCGGTTTCGGTGCCATTTGCTGCCTGGACTGCCAACTCACGCATTCTTTGAAGAATAGAATGGGATTCTGCTAATGCACCCTCTGCAGTCTGAATAAGTGAAATGCCATCAGCAGCATTAGAAGAAGCCTGTGAAAGACCTCTGATCTGGCTACGCATTTTTTCAGAAATGGCCAGTCCTGCTGCATCATCAGCGGCACGATTTATTCTATATCCGGAAGAAAGTTTTTCTGTGCTTTTAGCAAGATTTCCGGTGGATATACCAAGCTGACGATTGGTGTTCATAGCTGTTAAGTTGTGTTGAACTATCATTGCCATAGTGTAAACCCCTTTATTAGTATTCTAATTATGGTATCGGATATTTTACGTAGGAATTTATAGGTAAATTTATTTATTTTTTAAGATATTTTGTTGAAAGTCTTAATAACATATGATAAGATTTACATGTTGATTTTGCAGGTGTAGTTTATCGGTAAAACTTTGGCTTCCCAAGCCGACGAGACGGGTTCGACTCCCGCCACCTGCTTTGTGTAAGGGCAGGAGACTGCCCTATATTAATTTGGGAGGAAGGGTGAGAGATGACAGTACTTGACCTGATATGCTCGATATCGGATTTTGTATATGCAATGTTTGCCATTATTTTGTTATTGTACTCTCTTGTACGTTTTAACAGGCGGGAGACATCTGATTATTTTTTCTCGCTTCTATGTCTTATGGACATTGGCATGCTTTTGGCTAATGGCGTCAGATATCTGGCCGAAGGCTTTGAACGCAGCTATTATCCTGAGCTTATGAAAACATCCATATTTGTTTCTACTGTATGTCTGGGCCTTACTACTCCGGTTTTCACTAATTACATGGCTTGCTACCTTAAAGTAGAAGATAAAAAAAGAAGTACTATTCGTCTGGTAACATGGATTATTTCAGGATCCCTGGAGCTGTTGGCTGTATTGAATATTTTTTTCAAATTCTTTTGTTATATTGATCCTGCAACGAATACGTTTCAGCGAGGCCCGTTATGGGTGCTTCTTATTATTCTTGTTTTACTTGTGCTTCCTTTAGATTTCTATTTGTTTATCCGTTATGGGAAAAATCTTCATAAAGGTGGAGCATTTGCTACATGGACCTATATTGCTCTTACGATACTGGGGTCTATTCTTTATATATTTATTAGTCGCCTTCCTTTACTGTACTGGTTTTTCCATTTTGCCATTTTCATTACATTTTTTAATATTAAATCAGAGCAGAATCTCTTATTGGAGCGTCAGAAAAAGGAGCTGGTGGAGTCTAAGACTTCCATTATGCTTTCTCAGATACAGCCGCACTTTCTGCATAATTCCCTGACAGCAATAGCAGCTCTTTGTGATAAAGATGCAGCAGAAGCCAAGAGGGCTACTCTTAATTTTTCCCGTTATCTTCGAAAAAATCTGGACTCTGTTCATAAAAAAATGTCAGTTCCTTTTTCGGAGGAGCTGGAGCATGTGCAGACTTATCTGGAGCTGGAAATGATGCGATTCGGTGATAGACTTACGGTATCATACGATATCCAGTCCAGAGATTTTATGATACCTCCGCTTACCATTCAGCCTATTGCTGAAAATGCCGTAAAACATGGAATATGTGGCAAAGAATCGGGCGAGGGAGCTCTTAGCATCAGTTCTTCCGAAAAGCCTGATTACTATGAAGTTATTATAAAAGATGATGGAGTGGGCTTTGTGGTCGATGAAAAGCCTTCAGACGGCAGAGAGCATGTAGGTATTGATAATGTGCGTACCAGACTTATGACAATGTGCGCAGCTACCATGGATATTGATTCTGCGCCTATGCTGGGCACTGTCGTTACCATTAAAATCCCTAAAAAGAGCAGACGATATGAAAATTAGTTTACAAATAAAAAAGGCCCTGCTTAGGAAAAGAAACTTATTATTGCTGTTATGGCCTCTTTCTTATGGCATATTAATGATGGCCAGACATTCAACAGCATTTACGGAGAATTTCTTTGTAAAATGGCTGTTTAGACCCTTGTCTTACTTACTGGGGTCACTGTTTTCGCTTTTTCCTTTTTCTGTGGCGGAAATATCCATCATTTTAGCGCCCTTTCTTGTTATTACCTTACTGGTGATTTTTATAGTGAGGCTGATAAGGACAAAGGGGGCAAAGCTTTTTGTCATTATAACGTTTTTGCTTCAATGCGTAATTCTGGGAGGCGTGGTTTATTCTTTCTATGTTTTTGGCTGTGGAGCCAATTACAGCCGCGTGTCTGTAGCAGAGCAGATGGAGCTGGAGGTGAGAGCTTCTTCCAAGGAAGAGCTGAAGGAACTGCTGGTCCGCCTGATAGATATGACCAATGAGCTTAGAGAAGGAGAAGAAAAAGCACTTCTTGAAGATAAAGACGGAGTCTATATGCTTTCTATATCCAAGAAGCAGATGGCCAAGGAAATCCGAGAAGAATACAAAGAGTTGAAAAAGACTGATACGGGGCTTTATTTTGCGGGACCTGATGTAAGGCCCAAGGGAGTCCTTTTTTCCTATCAGATGTCAAAGACTGAGATGACCGGTCTTTATACCTGCTGGACCATGGAAGCCAATGTGAATATTGATGTGCCTGATTACTCCATATACAGTACAATGGCCCATGAGCTGTCCCATCTTAATGGATTTATCAGGGAGAATGAGGCGAATTTCCTAAGCTTTCTCACAGGACTTTATTCAGACAATCCCGAGATCAGATATTCATGTTTTATGGAGGCTCTGATTCATACCATGAATGCCTACTATTCAGCAGACCCTGAGCATTACTTTGATGTAGTGGCACCTATGTGCAACGGCGTCAGAAGAGATCTGACTGCAAACAGCGAATACTGGAAGCAGTTTGAGGATACTGTTATATCCAATACTGTGGAAAATGCAAACAATTCCTACCTTCAGGGCAATCAGGTGGAGTCGGGAACAAAAAGCTACGGCGAGGTAGTGGATCTTTTGCTGGCCTACTACAGAAAAGTGAAATTTTAACGTTGAAATTATTAGAATAATGATATAAAATTATAGAATATATGTTGTTTAAGAGGTGTTTTTATGGCAGAAGATATTAATATTGAAGCTAAAGAGCCGGTGTCAAAGAATTTTATTGAACTGGCTGTAGAGAAGGACCTGGCAGAGGGAAAAGTATCCGAGATTGTTACCCGTTTTCCTCCTGAGCCTAATGGTTACCTTCATATAGGTCATTGTAAGGCATTGGTTATCGATTTTGGTACTGCTGAGAAGTTTGGCGGCATTACCAATCTCCGTATGGATGATACCAATCCTGCAAAAGAGGATACGGAATTTGTCGAGGCTATACAGGAAGATATTCACTGGCTTGGTTTTGACTGGGGGGACAGATTCTATTACGGATCTGATTATTTTGAAAAAGACTACGAGTATGCAGTGGAGCTGATTAAAAAAGGCCTGGCATATGTATGTGAGCTTACACCTGAAGAGTTCTCCAAGTACAGAGGCGACACCACACATCCTGCTGTAAGTCCATACAGAGACAGACCGATAGAGGAGTCTCTTGACCTGTTCAAGCGCATGAGAGACGGTGAGTTCGAAGAGGGTAAGTATACACTTCGTGCCAAGATTGATTTGGAGTCAGGCAATTTTAACATGCGTGACCCTGTTATTTATCGTATCAGATTCATTGAGCATCATCGTCAGGGCAAAAAGTGGTGTATTTTCCCTATGTACGACTTTGCACATCCTATTCAGGATGCGCTGGAGGGCATTACCCATTCGCTTTGCTCACTTGAGTATGAGGAGCACAGACCGCTTTACAACTGGGTAGTGGAGAATGTATCCGTTCCATGTCATCCAAGACAGATTGAATTTGCTAGACTTGGTATCAATTATACTGTTATGTCCAAGAGAAAATTAAGACGTCTGGTTACAGAGAACTATGTAGCAGGCTGGGATGACCCCAGAATGCCTACACTTTGCGGTCTGCGTCGTCGTGGCTATACCAGTGCATCCATCAGGGATTTCTGTGAGAAGATTGGTGTATCCAAGGTAAATTCTACAGTAGAGTATGCTTTTCTTGAGAGCTGCTTAAGAGATGATCTTAATATGAATGCTCCTCGTAAAATGGCAGTGCTTCATCCTGTGAAGCTCGTTATTACCAATTATCCTGAGGGGCAGACAGAGGAGCTTTCAGTAGAGAATAATCCTAATGCTCCTGAGACCGGAGACAGAAAAGTTACTTTTTCCAGAGAGATTTATATTGAGGCAGATGACTTTATGGAAGAGCCTGTGCCTAAGTATAAGAGACTTTCACCTAACGGACCTGAGTGCAGACTTAAGGGCGCATACCTTATTACCTGTACAGGCTGCAAGAAGAATGAAGCCGGTGAGATCCAGGAGATTTATGCTACTTACGATCCTGAGAGCAGAGGCGGGGATCCTGCAGACGGACGTAAGGTTAAGGGCGCTACCATCCACTGGGTTGATGCCAATAACTGCGTTGACTTTGAGGCGAGACTTTATGACAATCTTTTCTCTGATCCTACACCGGATGCAGCAGAAGATTTTGTTACCTGCCTGAATCCTGATTCACTGGAGGTGCTTACAGGATGTAAGGGAGAAAAGTCTCTGGCAGAAGTAGAAGTATCCAAGGCAGGAGAGAATGAGCCATCCTTCCAGTTTTTGAGAATGGGCTACTTTGCTCTTGACTATAAGGATTCAAAAGACGGTAAGCTTGTATTTAACCGTTCAGTTGCACTTAAAGACGGATTCAAAAAGTAATTATATATAATATTAGGAGAAGGTATAATAATGGGAAATCTTTTTGACGGACTTGAGAATCTTGGTATCGGAGGCCTTTCAAAGCTTAAAGTATTTGAAGATATTGAAAAAGATGAGAAGGCTTCCAATAAGCAGGCTGCAAAAAAGGCTGTAGAGGAGCCAAAGGAAGAGGACTTTCTTATTGATAAGAAATACATTTGTCCCGTGTGCGACTTTCAGTTTACATCAAGAACTGTACTTACTACTAAGTTAAAAACTATAGGTAGTGATGAGGATTTACGTCCCCATTATAATTACTGTGATGTACTTAAGTATGACGCGCTTACCTGCTCAAAATGCGGGTATTCAGCCCTTCTTAGGTATTTTACCACTCCGCTTTCCCAGACTCAGCGAAAGCTTTTGAATGACAATATCAGAATGAGCTTTACAGGTATTAATCAGAGTACCAATATCATTGATTATGATGAGGCTATAACAAAGCATCGTCTGGCTCTTGCCTGTGCCATTGTTAAGCATGCCAAGCCATCAGAGAGGGCATTTATCTGCCTTAAGACAGCATGGCTTTTACGTGGAAAGAGAGAAAGCATGGGAGATGCCCCTTTCTTAAACGGTCAGAAGAATAATATTCTGGCTCAGGAGAAGGAATTCCTTGAAAATGCTTATGAAGGCTTTAATGATGCCTTTACAAAAGAGCCTTTCCCTATGTGCGGTATGGATGAAATAACACTGACATACCTTTTAGCAGTGCTGGCCTACAAGCTGGAAAAATATGATGATGCCCTTCGTACTTTGGGCAGAGTAATTCAGTCCAGGACTGCACCTGAACGAATTAAAGATAAGGCAAGAGACATTAAGGACAAGATTATTGCTTCAGGTCATAAGGACGAATAATGAAAGAACAACTCTATACTATTCCCGTAAATGAGGCATTTGAAAATCGTTGCGAATGCCCCATTTGCGTTATGTATCACAAAATTGAAGAGGGGGCTCTGGACTTTACTCTTGGCCCCAGCTATATGGAAGATGACGTCCGCATGGTGACAGACCGCATGGGATTTTGCGAGGACCACGTGGAAAAAATGTACAAGCGCGGTAACAGACTGGGTATGGCTTTGATGCTAAAGACTCATGCAGACAGGCTTATTACTGATGCTGAGAGCAAAACAAAGCACATGAAAGTGCAAAAAAATCGCAAGTCTGAAGACACATGTTCATTATCTGAATATCTTCATAAGGTAGAGGATTCCTGCTTTATCTGCAAGAGAGTAGAGGAAGTTTTTGAAAGATATATAGAAACTGTTTTTTACCTCTACGAAAAGGAGTCGGATTTCAGGGAAAAGCTACGTAAGGCCAACGGTATTTGCAATAAACATATGAGACTATTGTTAAATCAGTCGGTAAATTATCTGGGTAAAAATACTGTATCTGATTTTACTGATACATTGACAGAGCTGTATATGGCCGGACTTAAGAGAATCAGGGATGATCTCTCCTGGTTTATTGATAAGTTTGACTACAGAAATGCTGAAGCAGACTGGAAGAACTCCAAGGATGCCGTACAGCGGATGATGCTTCAGTTAGATGCTGTTTATTATGACCCGGACGAAAAGCAATAGGGGATATAAGATGTTAACGATGAATGAAACAGTCAGGTTGGTGCTGACCTATTACCTGATGATTATGACTATAGTCGGTTTCCTTATTATGGGAATTGATAAAAGTAAGGCTGTAAAAAAAGAATGGCGCATATCCGAGAAAGTACTTTTTCTTATCCAGATATTGGGTGGTGCCATAGGCGGGACTATAGGCATGTATACCTTTAGACATAAGACCAAACACAGACAGTTTATAATAGGTTTTCCCATGATAGCTTTGGTTTGGATTGCCGTTCTTTTTGTTCTTGGCTTTTTTAATGTATAGGGTAATTATTTAAAGTAGCATTATTAAGATAAATTAGTCTATTCCATATAGGGAGTAGACTTTTTCTAAATATCTGTTGATTTTCTTTTTATGATATGGGGACTAAAATGAAAAAGGTAG
The DNA here is from genome assembly GCA_045616485.1 of Lachnospiraceae bacterium. Taxonomy (GTDB): domain Bacteria; phylum Bacillota; class Clostridia; order Lachnospirales; family Lachnospiraceae; genus RGIG3528. The sequence goes on along the minus strand of JAZLGU010000040.1, from coordinate 165 downwards.
GTATTACAGTTTTATATCTTTTTGTTCTTCTGGCACTAGGGGGCTGCCAGTCTGCTTTTTTTGACGGTTTTAAGGCGGTTACTATAGGTGAACAGGGAGAAAATGACTACGGACCCAGCGAAACGCCTGCGCCTACAGCCAGTCCTGCACCCAGCCTTACCAATA
>JAZLGU010000039.1:0-72862 GCA_045616485.1 Lachnospiraceae bacterium | reverse complement strand
CTTTAGTTTTTGGGAATACCTTTTTTGTAACTTTGCAAGATATCCTTCGCTAAGCGTACTGTTTGTACCGGAGACGCCGGTTAAAATCTTACGTGTTCGATTTAAACTCACAAAGCCAACATTCATAAGCGTTAAGGCCATTGACTGATACAAATCCAACCGTGCCTGCATCCTGTGTAGGTTATCCGAATTAACCTTTCCTGCATTTAGCTCTTGTAATGCTTCCTTATAAGTCATCATTGTTTTTAAATTGCGATAGCAATTATACTTACTATATTTCTTCATAAAATTCATCCTCCTTAAAATTGTATTTTTAAAACCAAGAAGGCTTATGCCTTCTTAGCTTTTTGAATTGTAATAGTTTTAGTTTTCTTGTCGTACCGTACAATCACAGTCCTGTCTTCGATTTCATTATGATATAAATCCATTTCCATAATCGCTTTTACTGGTAGCGAACAATTAGATTTCTGATGAACATAGCCTTTTGAATCGGTGCTAGTACCAATCTGCACTACATATTTCTTTTCCATATGCTTCCTCCTTCTCGTTATCGTATTTCAGTAATTCCTGTAGGAATTTCCTGATTATTTAATATTTTTATTCCAGCACTAATCTGCTGGTCGATTTCATTCATTAATACAGTTGCATCAATTTGGGGATTAGTTCGTAATGTAATCCAGCTTTCTATAATATTCTGAAAACAAGATACTAATTTACTAACCTTTTCTTTTATAAATTTAATTGCATTTCTAAGTGCATTATTTTCTGCTGCAAGACGTTCTGTCTCTCTTTTCAATCGGTCATATTCATTTTTTTCAAATTCATATTGTTGCTGTTGTAATTCGGTAACAAAGATTTTATTCTGTCGTTCATAAACTTTTGATTGTTCTTCAATCAACGCATCCACTGCAAGATCATAAGATGCAATTTCCTGCTCAATCTTGTCCTTGGCTGTTTCAAGTTCTTGAAGTTCATCCTTATCTAACAAATATTTGTCATCGCCAAATGGTATTAATTCAAAGTCTGGAAGGCAACCGTCAGCTTCTTCTTTTATTTTTTGCATTACCTGCTTGTATGCCATTGGATGTAAGTGTGGCGCTTTCTGGTTTGTTACCCCTCTGTGAATATCAGTAAAGCCAGCGGCTTTTACTGACTCAAGAATTTCATCTTGCCACACCGAATAACTGTATGAAATACGGTGATGCTCATCTTTTCCTGATGCAAAGAACTTTGCGTGTGATATCTGTGTTTCGGTGGACTTTAATAAGCGCTTATCATTCTTTAATATGTTCTCTTCGCCGACCTGTTCAGCAAGTTCCTTATACTCCTTGCTTCGCTTAGAAAAAAACCTTTGTTTTGTAACCGTCGGAACTGCTACAACGTGCATATGATAATTAATTAGCTCTACTTCCGTACCGTTCACTACACCAGTACTAATTTCATCGCAGTGAACGACTGCTGAAAGAATATTGTCCTCGCCGAACTTCTTAGCGATATGGTCATATGACGACTGGAAAAAGGATTGTATTTCTTCTTGGCTTTTTCCATACCAATATTCACGATTTACCGCTATTAGAATCTCGCTGTAATAATGTGCATCTTCTTTCTTTAGACCTTTATCCGTAAGTTCCCCCGATTCCATACGTTCCTTTAATATAGCCCAGTATGTTTTTTCTGGGCGCTTAAAATAATAATTATTACCTGACAATTCTATCTTAATGTTTGCGTTGTTATAATTATCTTTAGTTCGTTCATTATGCGCATATGTTTCATATATGGCTGCCTGGGTCCGACCTTCCTCTCGGAAGACTAGGTAATTATTAGCCATTTATACATCACCTTCCATTTCTCGTAATTCGCACATATCTTCATATACGATGTCTTCAATTTCATAAACTATCATCCTTTCCCATTTGCAGGTGCAACCTTCTGGATGTTCCTTCCTATGTCTTTCCAATTCTGCCTCATATTTTGCTAATCTGATTTTTCTTTCTTCGTTCATAATTGTAGTTCTCCTTTCAAGTTAATTTCTGAATGTAGCCACTTACTATATACTTTGGCAAGCAAAGTAAAGTAAGCCAGTGGGGCGGCTGCCCCATTTGGATTTACCCTGCGAAAGAAAAACGCAAATGCGTTTTATCTTTCATCATCCCCGATGTCATCAATATCCTGATTCTCATCATCAAATTTTGCATCATCGGGTATGTCGCAGTATTGTTCAGGCTCTAGTGCATTGCCTGCCATACTGCTATTAGCGTCACTTCCAGTTCCGCCACCAGAAAAATCTGCCGTTCTAATAAATGCCGTAAATGGATTATAATGAACGTCTTCTTTTACTGGCTGTTTCATAGCATCTATTAAATCGTCAATGCTATGAATGTATTCAGCGCGGTCAAGCTTTTCATATGCTTCCTTTAATTCCTTGCGCAATCCAAGATTCTCTTCCGATAATCTATCAACAATTTTCTGTTGATCTTCTAATTGTTTTCGCATACCAACCTGAATCCTAATCTGATCAGGAAGCTCGCCGCGCTCTTTTCTGCGTTGATATACGCTGTCATTTTTCTCAGTGTCTCCACCTAATATTTTTTTTATTATTCCCATGAACATTTCCCCTTTCTAAATCTGTAGTAGCTTTCGCCCCTACAGATAATATGAAAGATGGGATAATCATAGGGTGGAAATATCTATAGACGGTTTCTATATTCAGTTGTCAATGGGCAACTGTTTTTACATATCCCAATCTGGCGGGATTAAATTTGATTTCGTCATTATAACTTCTCGAATTTCGGTATAATCAGGTTCCTCGATGTAATGCTTGCATCTGTATTTTGGCTTGATTTTCGGAAGCTTTTTTTCTTCCTCCTTTGAAAACATTTCATTAATCTCGTCCCAAAGGGCTTCTTTAATTCTCGACATATGATTCTCCTTTCCGCTGGTGGTAGGTATCGCCAGCTTGTTATTCTATAGTACAAATATTCCTAGTGTCTGTGGTTTTAGCTTTCTTTCCTCTGCCATGTTGATTAGGTCTGCATACGTGAACTCTAGCTTTTCTTTAATGTTTACTTGCTTACAATTTTTATCAGAATTTTTTTGAACCGTTTTCTATATTCAGTTGTCAAGGTGCATTCGGTTCGGTACTGTTCGTTCCGTACCTTGTGACTATAAAATATCATATCGTTTTTTCTACTTTCCTTACCTTTTCCTTACCTTTCCGTTGGAAACAAATAATTCTTGTGCTATACTTGATTTATCACAAAAATGGAGGTTATTATGGCAAGCTTAACAGACGAACAAAGGCTTAATTTACAGAAGAATCTAAAAGAACTTAATAATAAATTGCACTATACCGTTGCTTACGTAGCTGAACACTCTGGCATATCTAAAAGCGCGCTAGAAAACTACCTATCAAACAGAAAAGGGGCTAAGCCAGAAATGTTGCAAAAATTAGCCGACTTTTATCACACTACCGCTGATGCACTAATTTCTTCCAATATGGTAAGTACAGACATTGCTATTCAAAAAGCAGTAAGGGAAATTGGCGCACCAATCAAACGAACTACCGACATTGAACGTATTACCAGAATCATAGACAGCTTATGTCCTCAAGGAAAAATGTTTTCACTGCTAATCGGACTTATCCAGCAGTTTGGATATAACGTGACTTACGAAATCCATTTCTCCCAAGAAGAAGTAGATGCTTATTCATCTGCATACGGAAACTTAGGAACAAGCAAGCAAACTATTTACGAAAAGCAATTTGATGAACGTTTTGCAAAACATAAATACGAAATAGCAGATAACGATGCTGCGGATAGAATGAAACAGATACAAGAATTTATGGATTCAAAAAAAGACCTTATAGCATCGTTAAAATCACCTTCCGTAGAACAGAAGTTAAATTACGAACTATTTATTGAAAAATATAATAATGGCGATTTTGATGGTATAGACGTATGCGATTTACCGATTGAAATACGATTACAGCAATATGACAATCCAGAAGCCGTATATAGCGCCACCGATATTGCTGACCTTGATTATTACAATGAAGATTACCCAATTTCAATATTTATGGAATTACTCGACCAGCGATTAGAAGATTTTATTATGGATTTTCTCGAAGAAGAAAATTTATAATATTCTTCTTACACCTTCCCTTCCAACAGTCATACTAAAATTAGGAACCTATTTCGTTCCTAATTTTTTAGAAGGGATATGATTGTATGAATATAATACAGATTGATAGTCGTGAAAAAAACAATAAACATATACTTGATACCTTCGAAATGTATAGTGATTTGAAATTGCTCACCAGTAAACTACCCTACGGCGATTACTGCAACTTCAACAACGCGTTCTGTGTTATTGAAAGGAAAAATTCTATTAATGAACTTGCCACTTGTCTTGGTAAAGAACACGAACGGTTCAAAAAGGAATTATCAGAAGCGCGCAGTTTTGGAATACATATCATAATTCTCATCGAAGAAAGTAAGGAATTTATAAATTTTGAAGATATTAAAAACTGGGTTAATCCAAAACTTAAAAAATACCCTAAAGCCATGACAGGTGAAAAAATGTATAAGATCCTATCAAAATATATTGAATGGTATGGCATAGAAGTTAAATTCACTACTAAAGACTATGTAGGTTTTGACATTGTAGAATTACTAAATCTACAATAAAACAAAAGAAGCCGCTTGCTTTTTAACGGCAAACGGCTTATAATCTAGTTAAGAAATCAACGGATATTAGCGTGTCCGATGGTTATCGGAAACAAGGTAAAGTATTTACGGTGTTACAAACGGCTATTCCCTATTGGCGTAGGGGATAGCCATTTTACTTCTTATGGTTGTGGTGGTTATCTATGTATGCCAAGGCAGTAAATACTACCAATAACAATGTAAGCACTTCAAGTGTATTCATAGTTTCCTCCTTTCCGTTTCCGAAAAGGACCACCAGACTATCCCTACAATATTCTCAACTGATTACCTGCATATTATAACATATTCCGCCTATACAAACAACCGTTCGCTCATTCTTGTTTGGTTATACTTTTCACAGCATTTCTTATATTATTATCACAAATAAATGGTAGCGCTGCATCCATATAACTACGCCTAACATTCAACAACTTTCTAAATGATACATACTGCATTTTTTCAGCGTTAAAATTTATATAATGATATGCCCATTCAATTTCCCGCGCCCAGTATTCTTCCTGTGATTCTTCAAATTGTCTGATGTAATCTGCACACTTTTTAAGACGTGTAACGGACTTATATGGAAGCCCTAATTCTTTAGCTATCAGATATGCTGTTATCTTCACTGGTCTTTCACCAGAATCTTCCTTTTCCTTAATACTTGTAATGAAATCAATCACCAAAGGCAGGTATTGCCTATCTATTGCATTCCAGTCCTTCTTCTTGCAACCACCAGTTCCACGTGCACTGTGATTAGTTTTGCCATCCCTTATTTTACGAACCGTACCGTCGGATACTCCTAAAAGGCGTGCTATTTGCTTAACACCTTTCTTTTCCTTTAACATTCGACTAACTTCGTAATCAAAGTCATCAATCAAAAAATTAGAAGCTTTTGATGATAATAAATCCTCTACTGATATTCCAAACGCTAATGCAAATTCTGATATTTCATGCGGCATCCGTCTTTTTCCATCAAGAAGCTTTTGAACCTGCCAAGCCTTCCAATTCATTAATCCTTTATCATTAAGATAATTTGCAATCTGCTGATTATGATTTGCAGCACCTCGCCTTGATATAAAACGCATTTCATAAAGACGGTTTTTAATAACAGAAATATATGTGTTATCTTCTACTGGTTCTATTAATAGCCTGCTATTATATTTTGCAGTTTCAACATGAAACTTTGTATCATATTCTACAGTTTCTTTATCAGCATATATTTCTGCTGGCAAGAAATTAGGACTTGCTTTTCCAGATATACTAACTACAGATGGTATTAATATTGCTCCGTGAATATAACAACAATCTATCCCTACCAACTGATGTGAACGATGCCAGTACGTTTCACCGTACCGTTCACGATCCATTTTCGCACATATAGGGCAATATCTTAAATACCGTTCTGCGCCTGTATTGATTCTAATCACATCATTAATAGCACCGCCACAAATAATAGCATCTAACGCTTTCTTTCTATCTGACTTGTCATAAAATCTGGTATAATATGGAAACATAGTGCCTGTCTGAATTAAAGCTTCAATCGTATCACTGTTATATGCCTTTTTAATAAATTGTAAAATCTGAGGTTTATACTGATTTATAAAATCAATTTGTGGTGTTTTCTTTACATCCAAGAATAATTCATTTGCCAGTAATCTATAGTTTAAGAATCCATTATACACGCCTACACGCGCCAACAAAGAATATATCAGTTCATCATCATATGCTTTAGGAATAATGCCTATCATAATTGCACCTCGACAATCTTAAATACAGTCTTTAGTTCCGTAAGAATATCTGCTTCTTTTTCCTTTGCCTGTTTAACTATATCTGCATAAAAGAATGATTGTTTACTTTCAGAATTAATGTTTTCCAGCTTAGCGGACTGCTTTGTCATTTTGGCGATAGAAACTAGCTTCTGCCTTTTTATCATCCCGTATCTTTTCTTATATGCTTCATCTAGGGCTGCAATACTTAAATGGTCGCTGCCACTGGTTATAGCAATTTCCTGCGCATCTTTAATCAGTGAAACAACTATAGCTATTGCACCGCCACTGTGTTCATAAAGCCATATACTGTGGCTTTCCGTAAAACTGTCTGCGGTTTTAGTATATTGGTAATCATAAATAGTTTTGCAAAAATCTATAAATTCTGTACCGTACGGTATAATATCATAATGCAAACCTATTGCTCTTCTAGCTAGATATTCAGTCTGCTGAAAAAATGCTTCGCTTTCTGGTATTCCAACCATAACAACAGGCACACCACTATAATTTATTAACTGTGTCAATGCACCGCATAACTGACTTCCACCGCGATGATTAACTATATTCTGGATTTCATCAATAATTAAAATAGAAACATAATTAATAAGCACATTAGACACGCTGGCAATTAATATGTCAGTTGTAGCCCTTGCTTTTATTGCCTGTTCATAATGATTTGTTCCAGCATATTCATCAACCTGTTTTAATATATCCATAAGCATACTTTTTACGCTACAATCAAAAGGACATTGAATTTGTAAGCTAAAATAGTTATCCGTACTTATAATACTAAGTGCCTGTTCAATCGCTGAAGATTTTCCTATTCCACTTGGCCCAAGTATTGTAAAGCTGCTTATTCCACTAGCAGTTCCATAGCCATCTTTCTTTTTTATTCTTCCATAATTGGCATTGCGCAGCTTAACCGCATCTTTGCTTTGCTTTGTCTGTACATTACGCATTATAGAAAGATACAACTTCGTATATATTTCCACAGACATTTCAGAAGGAATATAAATGCGATAAATATCATCTAATGCCAAAAGGCGTTCTGCCATTGGCTTATCTTTAATTGAAGAATCATAATAGGGTATTACTTTTAATTCATTAATCAATTCATCCCCTGTAAGCATTACTGAAATACCATTCATTTACAATGCCCCCTTTCACGTTCTTTACTACGAACCGAACGAATTCCTTTTAGCTGCGATGCTAACATTGGTTCCGTACGAATCGAATTATTCGCAATATTTTCAATAGCTTCTGCCAGTTTTATCTTTGCCAACTGGTTCTCATCAATTTCATTTCTTACCACATTTTTGCATTCTTCCATATACGAAGCGCTTTCAAGTAAGGTCATTTCTTTATATGCACTTTCTATTAAATAAAACGGGATATAAGCACCTTCTTCTATTAAATACACTTCACCTACATTATCTGCATCATAAGCAACCATTACCTTTTTTCCATCCAAATATTCATCATTAAAGCCATCCGTTTTGTATCTAAGCTTATTTACTATTAATCCACGCCTTGTAAATTTTCCTGTAGTTCTTGGAAACATCACCTTTTCAAGTGTTTCAGCATTTACATCAATTAAGTTAACTGGCTTATTTTTAACCATCCAATTCCAAATATCAGCGGAATAAGGTTTTAACTTATCTTTAAGCATTTCCTGCGTAAATGGAAACTTTTCTATAATGCGCTTCGAATTGTAATATAAAATACAATGAAGAATTACTGTTTCAAATTGATGCAGTGTCAAACATGCCTGACGTCTGTAGTCAATGCTACCGCGTTCTTTAAAATCTGATTCTATTAATCCTTTACCCTTTAGATATGGTTTATAATAATCCTGGATACAACAGAAGAATTGTTCAACAGCGCCTTTCAATTCTGGACGGAACGGCGGTAAATTCTCAATTGTAATTCCCAGTTCTGAAATTTGACTGAAATTTTCCGAAGCATATTCAGAACCACGGTCTGTAATAAATTTCCCCGCCAAATTTCTACAAGGCCAATCATATTTTTCTATTGTGATTCCAAACTTCCTACAATGTTCCATTTTATCTGTCACTATATTTTGCATCAGATTTCGAAGTGAAAAATTACCACCTTCCCAACCTAAAGAATATCCGCAACACAAACCAGTATATCCATCTACTGCCGCAGTCATAATAGGTCTTCCTACTAGCTGACCTGCATCATTTACAAGATAAATATCGCAGATTGTAGAATCTAGCATAAAAAATCCTATTGTTGGACAGTATTCTTGAATACCATCGCCTAGTAGCGGGCGTTTATCCCTTTGATACTTCGCAAGTCCTTCACGCCGTATGGTTCGGTTAGATGTACTTTTATTTTTTTCATAAAAATATCGGAACTGATAAAAAGTCGGATGTATATCTAATAATTGTCCGTTTTTATAATATCTTTCCTTTAATAAAATTGTATATGTATCTGTCAGGCTTCGCTTTTCAGCAGTATAATAATATTTATTTAAAGACCAGCGTATATCCATTTCGAAAGCGGTAAGTTCTTCACGCTTATTTCTTTCTTTTGGTGCCAGTGCTTCTTTTTTCCCGCTTTCTAAATATGATTTTAAATAATTCTTTACCGTTGCACGACTGACACCATATTGTTCTGCGGTACGGTTCAAAGCTGCACAAAGTGCTTTTTTATTATCCACTAACGGTAATAGTCCAACTATCATCGTATATCGCATATTCATAACAGCAATCTGTTTTGCTGTCAGTTCAGTATTTTCATTAATATCCACTTGCTTCACCCCTATTCTTTATCAATTACAAGAACCCATTCAACACCGCGCCCATACCAGAACTTTTGACTTTCAGTTAGTAGACGGCAGTTTTTAGGTTTATCCAGATATTTTCTAAAAACACATTCATATACTGCAAAACTGCCGTCCTTCCTTTTGCATAAAAAATCACTGGTGTAGGCAGTTCCATCAATAGTGCAAGAATCTACATTACAACGTATTACCGTGAAGTTGTCATTCGCAGCTAACATTTTTGCAGTCGCAAGCTGTAAATCATCATAGGTCTTAACAACATCTTCAAAATTGGCTAACGCCAATTTTACACATCTGCTTTTTTGATTTTTATTGCGCATATCATCGTTCTCCTTTCTAACCATTTGCTTCCAAAATCCATCGCCGAAAAACATATCACTTTTCGGCTTTTTTCCGAAAAACATAATATCAACATCATTTTTCGGGATTGTCCCGAATTTCATCTGTCAGAAACCCAGCAAAATCAAGCCTTCCGAAAATAGCAAAGGTGCCGAAAACATTTTTCGGCGAATTTGCTATGTTATCCGCTAACATCGTTTTTCATTTTTACTACCAAAAAAGCGAAACTATTTTTTCATTTTCTTTTCGGAAAATTCTTCAAAAAATCTACGATTTTTTAGGGTAAAAAGAAAACTGCTAAGTTGCAGTTTTCCTTGTATTTCTGCGGCTTTTCTTGATTCTTCTGCTTCCTTTTCTGCAATAAAAAAAGAAGCAAATAGTCCAGTTTATGGCATTTGCTTCTTGAAAAATTTAATTCACTTTTTTATGAAAATTTTTGAAAAATTACATTCGCGGGGAACATGTTAATTATTCCATCTCTACAGTGCCTGGGGGCTTGCTGGTGAGGTCGTAGAATACGCGGTTAATACCTTTGACCTCGTTTATGATACGGCTCATTACCTTCTGAAGTACTTCGAATGGTATCTGGGAAGCCTCGGCTGTCATGAAGTCGACGGTCTCAACGGCTCTCAGAACGCAGGCGTAATCATAGGTACGCTCGTCGCCCATAACGCCAACAGAACGCATATTGGTAAGGGCTGCAAAGTACTGGTCGGGGAGCTTTTTGAACTCCGGATACTGACCGGATTTGAATGCCAGGGCTACTTCTTCGCGGTAGATGTAGTCAGCATCCTGGACGATACGCACTTTTTCTTCGGTGACTTCACCGATGATACGGATGCCGAGACCCGGGCCTGGGAAAGGCTGTCTGAAAACAAGAGCTTCTGGAATACCCAGCTCCAGACCTGCTTTTCTTACTTCGTCCTTGAAAAGATTGCGGAGAGGCTCAATAATCTCCTTGAAATCAACGAAATCCGGCAGGCCACCCACATTGTGATGGGACTTTATAACGGCGGACTCGCCACCGAGGCCGGACTCTACCACGTCAGGGTAGATGGTGCCCTGAGCCAGGAAGTCTACAGCGCCGATTTTCTTTGCTTCTTCTTCGAATACTCTAATGAATTCTTCGCCTATAATTTTTCTCTTGCGTTCAGGCTCATTTACATCAGCCAGCTTTCCGTAATATCTCTGCTGAGCATTTACTCGGATAAAGTTAAGATCAAACTGACCGTTAGGTCCAAATACAGCTTCTACCTCGTCACCTTCATTTTTACGAAGGAGACCATGATCTACAAATACACATGTCAGCTGCTTGCCAATAGCGCGGGAAAGGAGACCGGCTGCTACAGATGAGTCAACGCCGCCGGAGAGGGCCAGAAGTACCTTGCCGTCACCAACTTTTTCGCGGATAGACTTGATAGCATCCTGAACAAAGGAATCCATGCGCCAAAGACCGGCACAGCCACATATATTTCTTACAAAGTTAAAAAGAATCTCCTTGCCGTACACGGTGTGAAGGACTTCAGGATGGAACTGAATAGCATAAAGCCTCTTGTCAGCGTCACAGTCAGCGGCTACAGGGCAGTCAGCTGTGTGAGCGATGACCTGGAAGCCGGGAGCAGGCTTGCTGATATAGTCAAAATGGCTCATCCATACGATAGCCTCAGAAGGAACACCCTGGAAAAGACCGTTCCTGCCCTGCTCAGCAGTGAAAAATGTATTAGTCTTGCCGTATTCACGAACAGGGGCTTTTTCCACTTTTCCGCCCAGCACGTGATTCATAAGCTGAGCGCCGTAGCAAAGGCCCAGTACCGGGATACCCAGCTCAAAGAGCTCTTTTGTATAAGTAGGAGCACCTTCCTCGTAGCAGCTGTTGGGGCCGCCTGTAAGGATGATGCCTTTAAGATTCATAGCTTTAATTTTCTCGATAGGTGTACGATAGGAGAGGATCTCGCAGTAAACATTGCACTCTCTGACACGTCTAGCTACCAGCTGATTGTACTGACCACCGAAGTCAAGCACCAAAATCATTTCCTGATTTGCCATGTTAATTCCTTTCTGTAATTATCTTTATAAAAGATATAAGAAACAAATTTAGATGTTCCCAATATACCATAGAAAAGCCTTGCATACAAGTCGCCGGCATTTTACTTTTTCTACTGTTATTTATAAGAAAGGCCGTTTTTTGTAATAAAAATAAACTATTGACAAATAAGGCAACATGCTATTAACTGTTACTATTCACAGGATTTTGTCAGGGAAAAGGACGATTATAGCATGACAATGCAAAAATTACTCAGCCTTACCCGCCAGGGGATAGAGGCCTACAATATGATAGATGAGGGGGACAAAATAGCAGTAGGACTTTCCGGAGGAAAAGATTCGCTGACGCTGCTTGTCATCATGAAAGCACTCCGGGCGTTTTATCCTAAGAGATTTGAGCTTATGGCTATTACCTGTGATGTAGGCTTTGAAGGTATGAATTTTAGCCCGCTTCAGGATCTTTGCCAGGATTTAGGCACAGATTATGAAATAGTACATACAAGCATTGCAGAGATTGCTTTTAGTGAAAGCAGTTCTGCCAGACCCTGTTCGCTTTGCGCTAAGATGAGAAAAGGAGCCATGTATAGCAGATTAAAGGAGCTGGGATTCAACAAAATGGCCTATGCCCATAATAAGGATGATTTTATTGAAACTTCCATTATGTCTCTTCTTAATGAAGGGCGTTTTTACAGCTTTCCGCCGGTAACAGAGATGGAGGATTCGGGGATTACCGTGATACGTCCCATGATATATGTGCCGGAAAATTCCATCAGTCGTTTTGCCAAAGAAGAGGGATTACCCATTGTTAAAAACAAATGCCCTATTGATGGTGCGACTGCCAGAGCTTACGCTAAAAATCTTATGTCTCAGATAGTGGCTGAAAATCCCGGGGCCAAGGACAAGTTCCTTCATGCAATAGAGAGCGCCGGTCTGTCGGATTGGCCTGTAAAAAATTAAATGGGATTTTTGACAGAGAGAGACTTTCATAGTAAAATAAATAGCGATTTTTAGATGGAAAAGGAGATAAAATGAATATTTATATTGATTTTGATGATGTTTTATGTGAGACAGCTGATGCTTTTACAAGGATTGCCCATGATATGTTTGGTGTAAATGTGCCTTATGAAGAGGTTCACTTTTTTGATTTGCAGAAATCTTTTGGTCTGACTTCTGAGCAGTATGAAGCTATGATGCTGCACGGACATTTACCGGAGGTACTGCTTTCCTATAAAGAAACCAAAGGGGCTTCCCAGGTAGTCAACAGCTGGATAGATAAAGGCCATAACGTATTTATAATGACTGGTCGCCCAGCCTCTGCATATCAGCCCTCCAGACAGTGGCTCGATGAGCATGGTCTGGAAAGAGTAAAGCTTTTTTGCGTAAACAAGTATGGACGCGACAGTTTTATTAAAAACAGCTCTTTCAGTCTGGAGTTGGAAGATTTTTATAAAATGCCTTTTGATTTTGCGGTAGAAGATTCACCTTCTGCTTTCAAGCATCTTTTACATTTGCCCGACTGCAAAGTAGCTGTATTTAACAGACCCTGGAATCAGGCGGCAGAATTCCCAAATGATAATTATGTCCGCTGCACAGATTGGAAAGCAATAAACGAGTTATTGGAAAAATATTGTGAGAAATAAAAAGTTTATTTTTTCTTAATAGAAAAGATATGAAAAAAGGAGTATTATAATCTAGGACTTTCGTCACGGTTTTTGTGACTATTTACTTGGGGAGGCTCCTATGTCGGACTTGGGGGATAAGAAGCATATAGAGAGATTGCTAGCATACAACCATGCTCTTTTTGACAGCATGGCTTCTTTTGTTGACGCTGTTTGGTGGGTGAACATCAAAGAAGAAACAGCCAGAGTGATGTGTGACCGCATGGTAAGTGAGTTCAATGGGAAGATTTTTAGCCTTAGCGACCTTAGGGAAATCATCAGGGCCAATTCTCCCTCTGTCAGCAAGCAGGACGAAGCAAGATTTTTTGAAGTGGAATTCTTACAAAGTCTTAGGGAGACTTTCACCTATGAATCTGCTTTTCACAAGGACGGCAGGGTGCATGTTATTCTTTGTAGCATGACGCCGGGCTTTGATGAAAGTGGGAGCGTGGCTGAAGTGTTCATTTCCATGAAGGATATCCAAAGTCAGCTGGACAAGGACGAAGAACACAAGCTGGCTCTTAGTCAGATAGAAATGTTAAATGCCATCCAGAATCGTTTCGATGCGGTTCTTGAGATAGACATTAAAAATGGCATGATAAGGATACTGAGCGACGATCACAATTATTATAAGCCATATTGTGGCAAGGTAGGCTCGATAAATAAGACCTTCGGAGCTATCAGATACTCTGTATGCTCACATTCCAGAAAAGCTTTCGAGGAAGTTACCAGTATGGAAAAAATCCGTGAAAAGCTTAGAGAACAGTCATCTGTAACAGTGGAGCTGGAGAGTATTACTACCGGCTGGGTGAGGGTTACTATTATTCCTTCTGCTGTAGGTCCGGATGGTGAGGTGGAAAAGTGCCTTCAGTTGATAGAAAATATAGAGAATACAAAAAAACAGGAGCGTAAGACCAGAAAAGAGCTGGATGATACCATGCTTCAGGAACGTAAGGAGAGAGAAATCCTTAAGGCATTTGGAGATATCTATGAAAACGTTCACATTTTTGACCTGGCCAGACATTCCATTGAAGAAATATGCGCCATGCCTGTAGTTCATGAATATATGCTGGCTCATCGAAGCGAAGGCGTGCAGAATATAATATGGGGAGTTATGGCCCAGAGAATATGCGAAAATCACTGTGAAGATATTCTCCAGTTTACGAGACTCTCAGATCTGGGACTTCGTATGAAGGGAAAAGTGATTATTTCAGTAGAAGCTATAGATGCGGACGATAAATGGTTCCGATTCAGCTTCATCAGAATAGGCAATAAAGATGAAAAGCTGACAAAGGTTATTCTGGTATCACAGGATATTGATGAGGAAAAGCGACGTGTAGAAAGCTTCAGGGTAATGTCTCACACGGATGAGCTGACAGGGCTGTACAATCGCCATGCATATGAAGAAATCACAAAACGTTACGAAGAAGAAGGCATAGGTGATGACCTGTGGTATGTAAGCCTTGATATTAACGGGCTTAAGGCTACCAATGACAGTCAGGGACATTCAGCAGGTGATGAGCTTATTTCCGGTATTGCCGACTGTCTCAGAAGTGTTTTTTCGGACAAAGGAAGGATCTTCAGAATGGGTGGTGATGAGTTTATCGTTACTATTAGAGCTACCCAGGAAGAAATGGATGATATGGCAGCCCGCCTGGACGAAGTGGGTCTTATCTGGAAGGGACAGCTTATGGATGGCTTCTCTTTCTCCAAAGGAATTGTCTGCTCAGCAGATATACCAAATTGTACCATAGCTTTACTGGAGCAGGAATCCGATAGGCGCATGTATATAGAGAAAAAAGAATATCATAGCGAATATGACAGACGTCTTAGTTGAAAAATTGTCAGGGGGACGTTTCTAATTGACAACATTTTTAAAATGTTGTCAATTAGAGACGTCCCCCTGACAATTTTTCACAATCTACTTTCTTGCAGATGGTGATATGCCGAATTGGCGTTTAAAAAGCTTGGAAAAATGAAATTCATCATAAAAGCCATAGCTTAAGGCAATGTCTCTTAGGCCCCGTCCGGGAGACAGTGGGATGGTATCGTAAGCCATATCCAGCTTCACTTTTATCTGATACTGATGAAGGGAATAGCTTGTGGCAGCCTTGAAACGGCCTGACAGTGTGCGCAGGCTGATGCCATAATCCCGGGCCAATTCTTCAGGCGATAAGAAGCGTTCAGGCGTGCAGTAAATGCGGTGCACAATCTCAGTCATAAGAATATCCGTCTCGATATAGTCAGTATGCCGCATGTCGGAAAGCTCCAGCAAAAGGGTATCCAGAAGAGACGATAATCTTAACTCTTTGTGAGAGGCAGTATCTGTCCAAAATGCCGCTATTATTTTTTCAAAAAGGTGGAGTATTCCCCGATTTTTAGAACAGTCAGTGACTTTGTCCAGAGTAAGAAAGTTTGAGTCGGGGGCATCATCCAGGTCTGGAGACACAGAAAAATGTATATACACATTTTTCATTTCCGGAGAGCATTTTTTCAGGCTGTAATGGTGCTTATTGGGAGAGAGAAGAAGCACCTGATGGGGACCTACTTCATAAGCCTTATCATCTTCATATATTTCCCAGGTGCCCTGTAGCATGTACAACAGGTCATACTCCGGGAGTATTCTGTCAGGGTGGTATATGCCTTCGTGGCTATAGTTGTGGTTGCATAGCGTCACTGTTCTATTGGAAGCAAGGTTGATATGTACGGACATTTTTTCTCCTGTCTATATTGCCGAAATATACATACAATTACCGGCTCTATCCATTCTTATTTGGATTATACCTTGCTAAAATCTTGCTGTAAATAAAAATACTCTTATTCTTGCCTAAATATATAGGTAAGTCCCATGGGAAGAGTAGAAAGAGGGATATAATGGAGAGTTTTTCACTGAGTCAGGTACAGGTACTGGATGACTACTGCGTAAATGGACTGGAGAAGGAGCTTATGTATCTGACTTCTTTTGAGACAGATAAATGGCTGGCGGGCTTTAGGGAAACAGCAGGACTGGATACAAAGGGAGCTGTGAGATATGGAGGTTGGGAAGATTCGCTTATTGGCGGGCATTCTCTGGGCCACTACCTGACTGCCTGCGCCCAGGCTTATGCCAATAAGGGCGTGGAAAAAGAAGATAAAGAAGAGCTTTACAAAATAGTTACCTGCCTTGTGGATGGCTTGCTGGAATGTCAGCAGCACAGCAGAGGGCAAAAAGGCTATATCTTTGGTGCCACTCTTATAGACAAAGGAAATGTAGAACTGCAGTTTGACAATGTGGAAAAAGGATTATGTGACATTTATACCCAGGCCTGGGTACCCTGGTATACCATGCATAAAATAATAGCAGGCTTAATTGATGTCTACAGATATACATCATATGAGCCTGCGCTTACAGTGGCAAAGGGGCTGGGAGACTGGGTCTACAATAGAGTATCAGTGCTGGATGGAAGTATTAGAAACACAGTTCTCAGCATAGAATATGGTGGTATGAACGATTGCTTGTATGATCTGTACCAGCTTACAAAAAAGGATGAGTATGCAGTAGCTGCCCATTTTTTTGATGAGGAATCCCTTTTTGAAGCTGTGCTGCAGGGAGGTAAAGATGTATTAAACAATCGGCATGCCAATACTACAATTCCCAAATTCCTGGGAGCACTAAAGCGTTATGCCGTCGCTCATAACAGACAAATCAAAGGGGAAAAGGTGGATGCCGGTGCTTATCTTTCCTATGCCAAAGCTTTTTGGGACATGGTTACAGAACACCACACCTACGTGACCGGTGGAAATAGTGAATGGGAGCACTTCGGTCAGGATAACATACTGGATGGCGAGAGGACCAATACCAACAATGAGACCTGTAATACCTATAACATGCTTAAGCTGTCCCGCCTGCTGTTTATGCTGACTCACGACAAAAAGTACATGGATTACTATGAAAATGCTTTTTTCAATTCCATTCTTTCGTCTCAGAATCCTACGACCGGTATGACTACTTATTTCCAGCCAATGGCTACCGGCTATTTTAAGGTGTATGGCGAAAGATACAGCAAATTCTGGTGCTGTATCGGGTCTGGCATGGAAAATTTTACCAAACTGAACGACAGCATCTATTTCCATAATGAGGACGCAGTCTTTGTAAACATGTATTTGAGCTCTGTTATGGTATGGCAGGAAAAAAATCTTATTATTACTCAAAAAACGAAACTGCCGGAAAATGACAAGGTTGAATTCCTTATAGAAACCATGGAGGGGGAGAAGACGGATATTCAGCTGTGTCTTCGCATACCGGACTGGTGTAAAGGAAAAATCATCATAAAGTTAGAAGGAAAAGACTGTCCTTATGTAGAAAAAGATGGCTATGCCATTATATCAGGCTGTTTTAAAAACGGTAGCCTGATAGAAGTCTCAATCCCTTTATGCATCACGGTTGCAAGACTTAAGGACAATAAGAATGTGGTAGCATTTAAGTATGGTCCCCTGGTGTTAAGCGCCAATCTGGGTACAAAGGATATGACTACATCCATGACAGGGGTAATAGTGACTATTCCTGCGGAAAAAGGCAATGTTAATGAAAGCATAGCTTTGCCGGAAGGGGTACAGCTGGAGGATTTTATAGTCAATATAAATGACTATATGCTGCAGACAGGAAGGCTGGAATTTAAGCTGTCTGAATGCAATCTTATCTTTTCGCCTCATTATCTCAGATACAGGGAAAGGTATGGCATATATTGGAGAATGGCAAAATAGGAAATTCTAAGGCCTTAAAGGGATATTTTTGCTTTTTTTAAGAGATTTTTCATGAGTTTCTATGTTATTATTTTTAGTACATACAATGATATTAATGTAAGTTTTTATATTGATCAGAATAAACTACTTGTAACACGGTTTCATTATGGAGGAAAGTATGAAGAAAAAAGCAAAAAAATCCAGTATAGGGTCACAAATTTACATTGCTTTAGGTGTCCTTGGTGTCCTCTTTGTCCTGACTATAATATCCAACATCGCTGCACTGGGCGAACTACGTTCATATAGTAATGAAGCCAAGTCGATGGTAAAAGCTCAGGAAACTCTAAAAGAAGTGACTACCCATTTTACCAATATGCAGGTATACAGCCTTATGGCTGTGAGCCAGGCCACTCCACTTTCCAATGAAGCTATCGCTGATCTGATTGATGATAGTCAGAAAAAAATAGTAGCCGGTATGGATGAGCTTACAGCACTTGTAGAGGAAACAAAATCCGTTTCTCTTATCAAGGAGAAAAATGTGGCAGGGAACTATGATGCATGGAGCCCTGTTATGGCGGAGTTTACGGCTCATGTTAACAAAATGAAGGACGCACTGAAACAGTCAGATCTGGAGACCTTCATACCATTAAGCATTCAGATGGATGGGCTGGTAACAAAAACTAATGACACAAGAGAGCCCTTTGAAGCAGCTCTTAATGCAGCTACCAATCAGCTGCTTAATAGAACAGGAATTAAAGTAAGTGGTACCAATACATTTAATCAGCTTTTGCTGGCACTTGTTGTAGTTATTGTAGCAGTTACAATTTTCCTTGTAATTAAGAACATTATCAAGCCTGCTAAGCTGGCGGGAAACAAGATTCAGTCGATTACATCCAAATTGGAAAAGGATCAGGGCGATCTTACGGAGCGTATTACAGTTAAGAATAATGATGAAATCGGTCAGCTGGCTAATGGTGTTAATAAATTCATAGAACGTATGCAGCAGGTAATGGTATCTCTTAGAGATGATTCCCAGGAGCTGCAGCACTCTGTAGAAGTTGTTACAGACGATATTAGTTCTTCTGAGCAGAATGCTACCGCAGTATCTTCAGTAATGCAGGAGCTGGCAGCATCTCTTGAAGAAATATCAGCTACTATTACCAATCTTGCAGAATCTTCCAGCATGATTCTTTCTTCAGTAAATGAAATGAATACCAATGTGGAAAATGGTGTTGGATTGGTAACAGGCATTAACTCCAATGCTGCTAAGATGCATGACGACACAATCAACAGTAAAAATGCAACCAGCGACAAGATTACACATATTAGAAAAGATCTGTTGGAAGCCCTGGAAGAAAGCCGTTCTGTAGAAAAGATTAACGAGCTTACCGGTGAGATACGTGACATCTCCAGTCAGACCAACCTCCTTTCACTTAACGCTTCCATAGAGGCAGCAAGAGCAGGAGATGCAGGCCGTGGATTTGCAGTGGTTGCTGATGAAATCAGATCCTTGGCTGACAGCTCGGCACAGACAGCAGCCAACATTCAGACAATTTCCGTTACAGTTATTACTGCTGTGGAAAAGCTGGCTAAAAACGCAGAAGACATTCTTCATTTTGTCGATGAAAATGTTATGCAGGATTATGACTCCTTCGTAAATATCGTTGAGTCCTATAAAAATGATGCCAACTCCATTAAGGATATCCTGGATGTATTCTCAAAGGCTTCAAACGAGATTAATACTACCATGGGACAGATGGATGACAGCTTGAGCTCTGTAAATACAGCCATTGATGAATGTGCAGATGGTGTTGCCAGTGCTGCTGAAAGCTCTGTAGAGCTGGCCAGAAGCATCAAGGCTATTACTGCAGAGGTAGCTGTCAACGAAAAGATTTCCAAAGAGCTGGATGCAGAAGTTAATAAATTTAAAAATCTATAATATTGTATATAATAAGAGCCTCTGCCAAAAAGCCGAGGCTCTTATTATATACAAACTAAATATGTGATAAATCTAATTTAACACCTTGCCAAAAATTTTAAAGCTCTCAGGGTCAGTCACTGACATGGGAGCATATTTTTTATTGAGAGAAATAAGAGCAGTGCCCTTATTGGTATTGCGGAATTTTTTACAGTAGGCATTGCCGTTTAGGAGGAAAATGCCTATCTCACCATTTTCCAAAGTACTCTGAGCCTTTACCCACACAGTCTGACCGTCCTGATAGTGAGGCAGCATACTATCACCTGAGATACGTACACCAAAGCTGGCACCATGAGGAATGGTATCGTCTAGTGGGACTTCCTCGAAGGCTGAATCCTCCAAAAAATTACCATATCCTGCAGATACCGGCATATCGTAAAGGGGGATGACGCCTGTGGGAGAAGGAATAGGCGTGATAGATGGCTGAGACAGGGCCTTTTTGTACTTATCGTCTTTTAGTAAGAGGTCAATGTATTCCAGGGCCTTGCTTTTACCCTCGTCATTTAGCAAAGACAGGGGATTGAAAGGATTGCTGCCCCATAACTCTTCGTATATATCCTGGATCTCGAATATCTCACATAGGGTGAAAAAAGCAGGCAGAGGGGGATAGGAGACACCGCTTTCCCAGGCTGAAATAGCCTTGTGCTTAATATCAATGCCCTTGTTGTTAAGCTTTTCGCAAAGCTCCATAAGGGTCCATTTGTTGGCTTTTCTGTGGGTGGAAATAATATTGGCGATAGAATTCATATGAGTATCCTTTCTTTTACTGTATATCCATAAATTCTGTAGCGTGTCCCCTCATCCAGAGAGGAAAATGGGTGCGCTGACAGATATAGTTTTCTCTTTCTTTAATGGCTATGGCGTTAAAATAAGACTTCCATAAATGGGTGAAATAATCCCGGGACTCCTCGGTATGGGAGAATCTTATAATCTCTTCATCAGTAAGCTCCCGAAGATAATAGGGCTGATCCAGTGGGTGTACTGCCGCCACACCCCGGGTATCGTCGATAATGACCCAGTACTCAGAGGGCATGCGGTCGGCAAAATGATCAGCTACATACATAAGCACATCGGCATGAGGAGAAAAATGGGCCACATACAGTCTGCCGTCAATAGAGGTGAAACGGAGAAACTCTCTGGATAAATGTGCTTCATTGCCAACGCGGCGCCTGATCTCCATAAGTCTGGCTACTATGGGATCCTGCAGCATATCAGTGATCTGTCTGCCAAAATGAAAGCCGTGGACCAGAAAACGGTAAATAAGATCTGCTTTGTCGGGATCATCGGAGCATATGGCGTAATAAAGCCATACATAGGCGGTGGTACTGATCTTTTGGCGGACAGCTGTGATCAGTCTGTCGCACTTTTCTTTGTCGGGCTCTACATGAATATAATCGCAGAAAAGCTCTGTCTGAAGTATGGGCTCAGTCAAAAGACGGACATTGGAATGGCCCAGGCGGCTGCTCCAGGCATCATATACGGCTGTAATTATGCTGACGAAATCGTCATGACAGGTAAAAATGGTCAAAACTAAAGCTCCTGTTATAAATCATGCACCTATGAAATCAAAAATGGACATCTGCTCAAAGTGCTGATTGGAATGGGATATCTGCCAGTTATCTTTGTACTCATCGGAGGTGAGCTGGGTGAAGATGTATTTCTCTTCAATGGGAGTATGGAACATCATCCTGCCACCACAGGTAATAAAATAGTGGGCCCTTTTAAGGACAACACCTATTTTCTTTAAAGCATTGTAGTCCAGATGACCATAGCGACGGGCACGGACTATACGCTCAGCAGACTTGGGACCTATGCCGGGGACCCTGAGAAGCACATCGTAAGAGGCTGTCTCCACTTCTACCGGGAAATCGCCCAGATGGCGTAGTGCCCAGTCACACTTAGGATCAATCTCCTGGCGGAAATTGGGCTGCTCTCTGGACAGGAGCTCAGAGGCCTGAAAACCATACTGCCTCATAAGGAAATCTGCCTGATATAAACGATGCTCTCTAAGCAGAGGTACAGGTGTATCCCGGGAAGGCAGGGCCTGATCGTCATTAATGGGAATATAGGCTGAAAAGAATACTCTTCTTAAGTCGTAGGTGGAATACAGATACTGGGTACTGTGGATAAGGGAGTAGTCAGTCTCATCTCCGGCGCCAACGATCATCTGGGTGCTCTGTCCTGCAGGAGCAAAGGCTCGGGTGAGATGATCGGCTTTGGACAGGACAGCGTCGCGACCCGGGAGCACCAGACCCTGGGAAGAGGCAGGCAGCATCTTGATATCGTTTTTAGCGTCCAGTCTCTTGGGCCTGAAGATACTGTTGGGTAAATAAGCATTGCCATGAGAACGCTCGAATTTGGCATCTTTCCCTATGGCAAGACGATGCTCGGATATAGTGGAGGTAATCTTGCTCATGGGATTCAGTATAGTCTGGAAAGACTTGTGGGGAGCCAGCTTTTTAAGAGACTCTACGGTAGGAAGCTCCAGATTGACACTGATACGGTCGGCTAAGTATCCGGCTACTGCCAGAAGATCGTCCGGGGCACCGGGGATAGTCTTTACGTGGATATAGCCGTTGAAACGGTACTTGGTGCGAAGCAGCAGCAAAGTATCACACATAAGCTCCATGGTGTAGGCGGGAGACTTTATGACTCCTGAGCTAAGGAAGAGGCCTTCAATATAATTTCTTTTATAAAACTCCATCACCAGCTGACAAAGCTCATCAGGCTCAAACTGGGCTCTGGGGACATCATTGGATGAACGATTGATGCAGTACTTGCAGTCGTATACGCAGTGATTGGTCATAAGGATCTTAAGTAAAGAAATGCAGCGGCCGTCAGAAGAAAAACTGTGACATATGCCGCAGGCCATGGAATTGCCCAGCATGCCCTTCTCACCCGGACGGTCGACACCGCTGGAGGTACAGGCTACGTCATACTTGGCTGCGTCTGCAAGAATATTAAGTTTGGACATAGTCTGCTCTGAGACAGAGGATGACATTACGGCTGTTTCCATAAGCACTCCTTTACATAGATTTATTGGTATCATTTTACGATTTTTTAAAGCTCTTGTCAATAATAATCCAAAAAAAATGGACGCTCCGCAAGAAGCGCCCAGGACAATATGGTGATTTTATGAATTATCTTAGAATTTCTTCTACCGTGGATACGGTACTGAAACTGCCCTTGTTTTTGCTGATGATTTCTCTTAGCTTTGACAGCTCAAAATAGTTGACGTAGCAGATAAGAGTGGTGTTTTTCCCGGCTATGGCGCCTCTGCTGTCCAGAAGAGTACAGGTTTTATTAAGCTCTTCCTTGATGGCGGCCACCAGCGCATCGGGATTTTTCGTGATAATCGTAACCTGCTTGATGGCTTCGAAACGCTCCGTAAAGTGGTCTGTTATGGCATTGGCCACTACATAAACCAGAAGGCTTAGTAAAGCCGCATTTTTATCGATTACAAAGAAAGCCGTCAGATATACAAAGGCGTTAAATGCAATAAGAATAAAGGACATGCTGTAGTTGCGGCCTGTTTTGTCAGACAGTTTTTTAAGGATGATATTGGCCAGTATCTCAGAGCCGTCAATGCAGCCACCGTTTTTAAGGATCAGTGAAAGGCCGGCTCCCAGTATGGCACCGCCGAAAGCAACGGCCAGGAAGTGCTCTGTATTTATGACAAAATTGATGTGCTCAAATACCTCAAGACCGGCCATGTAAAATACGGAACCCAAGGCTGCTTTTATGGTAAAGGTGCGGCCCAGTATGAAGCGACCGGCCAGCAGGAAGGGAATGAAGACCAGAAAAACACTAAGGGACAGATTCAGCCCTGAAAGCTTGCTGATAATAATGGCAATGCCGGCGGTACCATAATCGATGGCGTCATTGGGCAGCAGGATACAGGCTACGGAAAAACTGGCCAGACTACCACCCAGTACAATGAAAACATAGGAAAGAATTTCTTTGAGCTTTTTATTCATAAACACCTCCTGTTAATCCGGTAAATTTCTATAGTTTAATGGGGTCTGTCCGGTCTTTTCCCGGAAAACCTTGCAAAAATAGTTGCTCTGGGCATAGCCGCACTGTCTGGCGACCTCACCTATGGAAAGATTACTGCTTCTTAGAAGCTGTCTGGCGTGAGATATGCGCACCTGGGTAAGATAAGCCACAGGGGTGATACCTGTATCCGATGAAAATTCCCGGCTCAGGTGACTGGGGGATACACCCTGACTCAGGGCGATTTCTTCTATACTTTCCAGACGGGCGTAGTTTTTGTCTATTATTTTTATTACTTCCTTGGTACGGTGGGAGTAGTTGTCCCGATTATTTATGAAATGATCATATAAACAGGTGACAAAATCAAAGGTGCGGGCACTCATAACATTAAAACTGCTGATATATCCGGCCTTTACCTGATTGATAATATCCAGAAGAAGGCGGATGGGAGCAGAATCCTCTTTTAAGGTCATAAAAGGGGAAGTTTTTTTAATAATAGTCTGGTAATACTCCTCCAGCACCAGACTTTGAAAATGAATAAAGGCAAAGGACCAGGGCTCATGGCAGTCAGGATTGTGATAGTATCTGGTATCGCTGGGCAGGGCTAAAAACATAGCCTTTCCCTTATCCACCACGTATTTTTTACTGCCTGCTTCCAGTATGCCGCTGCCTGAAAAAGTGTACTGAAACATGTAGCCGTTATCCATGCGGTTATTATTGTCGAAAAAGTACTCCGGCCCCTGACGATATTCTGTCCCCAGAGCGAAGACCCGTATGAGAGGACTGGAGAGCTCTGTATTGAAATTACACATATAGGAAAAATAGTCCATATTCTTTTTCTAGGCCCTCCGGAGATATAGTATTTTCGCAGAACAGGTCTGCTTTATGTGAAATATTGTATCATAAATATCAATAAAATGCCATCAAAAAATTATCATAATTGAAAATTGTTCATATTGTAGACCTGTAGAATCCGCTTTATAATGTTGTTATATGACAAAATTCATTTTTGTCAAAAAAATATCGTAATTATATAGAAAAGGAGCTTTACATGAGGAGAGGATTTTTTAAAGGTATATCTTTGCTGCTGTGCCTGGGGCTAATATGCAGTAGCATTGGATGCGGGAAAAAGGGAGAGACAAAGCCCTCTGATACTCCGGAGCCTGATAGGACACGGGGAGTGATTGAAAGTCTGGAGGACTATAGCGGTACTACGGTTTTAAGCAGTGGAGACAGTGGGAAAAAGCTGGTACTCTGGGAAAAGGATCTGACGCTTAGAGCTGATGAGACCATTGAAGCCAATATTGTTCATTTTGACGGCGAGGGCGGATATATGGAGCTGCCTTCTGATCTTTTCAAAGATATAAATGAAGGCTTTACCATAGCATTTAAGGTGAAAAATGATTCGGGAGTGAATCCTAATGCCAGAATTTTTCAGGCCAATCTCTGCGGCTATTCTGTAGGTGATCAGTACTGGCGTGATGCCCCTGAGATTAGTCTGGCCGCAGATGGCACTGTTAGGATTTTTGCAGGAGGTCGTACCATAAATGGGGTATACAATCCCATTGCCACCTACAATAATGGCGGAAGTAACGATGATATTGCCTATGCAGAGCCCGGCAGACACAAGACCAGATATACGGCTCTTGCTAAGGGCTTTAGCGCTAAAGAATGGACTGATGTGGTTTTTTCAGTGGGTAAAACAGGCTTTAAAGTCTTTGTGAATGGCGAAGAGCTTACTTACACCGAGGAGCTGACAGAGGAAGGAAATGTGTCTTCCACGCTGGAGTATCTTTTCGGAGACTATAAGGGCGGAGAAAATCTGCTGAAACAGTATCTGAATGTAAGCTTTGGTAATTCAGTATACGGGGATTGCACAGACTATAAGGGAAGTGTTACGGATATTCGCTTTTTCTCACGAGCACTTACTGTAGCAGAGCTTAATGAGACTCAGCCGGACTTGAAATGGGATTTTTCCGTGGAAAGTCTTAAATATAATGAAATGACCGGTAATTACGTGGCAGACCTTACCAAGTACAAAGACAGCATTCTGCTTACTGAGGTGCAGAAAGTGGAAGAGCCTTCCGGAAAGCTTAAGGTGAGCCTGTTACAGGATGACAAAAAGGCTATTTATTACAATGTTACTGCAGGCGATAAAGTGGTAGTGGAAAATTCTGCCCTGGGCTTTGTTTTTACTGAAGGCGAGCTTTCAGAAGGCCTGGAGATTCTTGATGTTTCCTCATCTGAAATAAATGAAGTCTATGATACCATTACCGGCAGCTTTGCCCAGGCAGAAAATCACTGTATGGAAGTAAAGGCCCGGATTAAGGGAGAAAAGGGCAGCTTTACTCTGGTCATCAGAGCTTATGAGGATGGTGTGGCTTACAGATATGAGGATGTTAAGTACCTTGATGGAGAAAAGGTTGTAGTAAAAAATGAGCTGTCAGAAATTCGTTTTTTACCTGGTATTACCACATGGTCCTTTGCTTCTAACGGTACCTACGAGGGCGAATACATTAAAAGGTCTGCCCATTCTTTTAAGTCATTGGCAGCTACTTTATCTACTCCTATTCTGGTGGAAGACGGAAAGTATCACTATCTGGTGACTGAGGCAGCGGTTTTTAACAATGACGGTCAGTACTGTGCCAGTGCTATAAAGACTGTGGGTGGTGATCTGGGAATGGAGTGGACCTTTGGTCTTAAGAGAGACCCTGCTCATGAAGCGACAGGAGAGCTGGATCAGCCAGGACATATCAGTATACAGACAGTTTCTACCAATAATGGATTTGACACACCCTGGAGGGTACTGGTTATATCAGATGACCTGAATACTTTTGTTACCAGTGATATTATTTCCAATCTGAATCCGGAGCCTTCCAAAGAGCTTTTTGCAGATACCGGCTGGATAAAGCCCGGCAAGGTGGCCTGGAGCTGGTGGTCTGCTGATAATTCTCAGGGAAGATATGCTACCCATACCAGCTACATTGATTTTGCCTCAGCTCAGGGCTGGGAATATGTCTGCATGGATGCCTACTGGAGAAATTTTGAACACAGACTGGCTGAGATATGCTCCTATGCAGAAAAGAAAAATGTAGGTCTTTTCGTATGGGTAAACTATAGAGACATAAAGACCGTGGAAGACATGGAAAGACTGTTTTCTGCCTGGTCTGCAGCAGGAGTAGCAGGACTTAAAACAGACTATTTTGAAAGTGATGACTGTGATGTGATGCTTACTATGCAGCAGGTGGCGGAAGTGGCAGCCAAGTATCATCTGATGGTGCTTTATCATGGCTGCGTAAGACCCGGCGGAGAGTACAGGACCTACCCCAATATCCTTACCATGGAGGCAGTACAGGGCGAGGAAAACCATAAGTGGAGCAGCCTGCCTACTATTTATAACAGTCTTCTTTATCCTTTTACCAGAAATATCTGTGGCTCCATGGATTACACTCCTACAGCGATTGCCATTCCTAAAAGTGAGGCCAGCAATGCTTTTGAACTGGCTATGACAGTGGTGTATGAGTCAGGACTGCAGCATCTGGCTTATTCTGCTTCGGGCTATAAAAAGTACAACGGCTTGTCCTTTATAAATCATGTGCCGACGGTCTGGGATGAGTCACGTCTTCTGGCAGGTCAGCCTGGAGAATATGCAACATTTGCCAGAAGAAATGGGGAAGAGTGGTTTTTGGGTACCATGACCAATGAGGCCGGAAAGCTTACCCAAAAGCTGGATTTTCTGGGCGAGGGCAGCTACACTGCTTACATTTATACAGATTCTGAAAAAGGTGACAGGCTGATTATTTCTCAAAAGACCGTAACTTCCAATGACACACTGGAGCTGGATCTGATTAAAGCCGGCGGAGCTGCGGTGATTTTTACAAAAAATGAATACAAGGATATTGCAATAAGCGAATAAAGGGTTAATAAATAGTTTTCTTTACATTAGCTCTACTTTTAGATATAATAAGATTTCGGACATGTTCCTTTCGGGACATAGAAAGGCATAAAATGAATAAAAATGATTTTGCAAAGTACCCGCCTATGGGCTGGAACAGCTGGGACTGCTATGGTGCAGCTGTAAATGAGGAGCAGGTTATGGGCAATGCTCAGTATATGGCCAAGTATTTAAAGCCTTTTGGCTATGAGTACGTAGTAGTAGATATTGAATGGTCTGAGCCTGATGCGGAGTCCATGGCTTACAGAAAGTTTGCTCCTCTGGATATGGATGAGTATTCCAGACTGATACCGGCAGCCAAGCGTTTTCCGTCTGCTGCCAATGGGGTGGGCTTCAAGTCTATGGCTGACAGAGTCCATGAAATGGGACTTAAATTCGGCATTCACATTATGAGAGGCGTGCCACGTCAGGCTGTATATATGGGTACCAGGATTAAGGGGACTGACTATACTGCCAGAGATATAGCTCATCCTTATTCTGTATGTTCCTGGAATACCGAGATGTATGGCGTGGACACCAATCATCCCGGAGCTCAGGCATATTATGATTCTATTATTGAACTGTACGCTTCCTGGGGCGTTGATTTTATCAAATGTGATGATATATGTGTGACAGAGGGCCGTCCTGATGACCTGTATTCAGGCAGAGGGGAGATAGAGTGTCTTAGAAAAGCCATTGATAAATGTGGCCGTCCTATCGTGCTTTCCTTGTCACCGGGGCCTGCAGATATAAATAAGGCAGAGCACCTTAAGGCTAATGCCAATATGTGGCGTATGACAGGAGATTTCTGGGATTCATGGGATGCGCTGGATGCCATGTTTACCAGATGCCGTACCTGGCAGGATCACGTGGGAGAGGGCTGCTGGCCTGACTGCGACATGCTGCCGCTGGGGCATATTTCCATTTACAATGGAGACCGCTGGTGCAATTTTACTCATGACGAGCAGAGACTGTTAATGACTCTCTGGTGTATTTTCCGCTCACCGCTTATGATGGGAGGCGAGATGAGGGACAATGATCAGTGGACACTGGATCTGCTGACCAATCCTGAGGTACTGGCTCTTGAAAAAGAGACTTCAGGCGCCCGTGAGGTAATGAATGCAGAAGGAGTGACCGCCTGGAAAACTACAGACAAGGATGGCAATATCTATCTTGCCATTTTCAACCGTGACTGTTACAAAAAAGACCTTTCCATAGGTCTTGCCAGACTTCAGGTAGAGCATAGAAAGACCTACAAAGTAAGAGACCTTTGGGAAAGAAAAGACCTGGGGGAGATTACAGAGGAAATTTCTGCTACTGTTAATGCTCACGGTGCAGTATTATACAAGCTCAGCTAAAAGCTTATATATATTTTTAAAGGAGATATTATATGGAAAACAAGGAAATTTTAAAGTATGTGGATCATACTCTGCTCACACAGACTGCTACATGGGAAGATATTAAGCAGATCTGCGACGATGGTATGGCATTTGGGACAGCTTCTGTCTGCATCCCACCTTCATATGTTAAGCAGGCCAAGGAGTATGTAGGTGACAAGCTTGCCATCTGCACAGTTATCGGCTTCCCTAACGGCTACAATACCACAGCTGTTAAGGAATTTGAGACAAAGGAAGCCCTTAAGGAAGGCGCTTCAGAGATCGATATGGTTATCAATATCGGCTGGCTCAAGGATAAAAAGTATGATGCCATCAGAGAGGAGATAAAGACTCTTAAGGCTGCATGCGGAAAAAATATCCTTAAGGTCATTATTGAGACATGTCTTCTTACAGATGAGGAAAAGGTAAAGATGTGCCAGCTGGTTACAGAGGCAGGCGCAGATTTTATTAAGACTTCTACAGGCTTCTCCAAGGCTGGTGCAACATTTGAAGATATTGCACTTTTCGCAAAGAACATAGGAGAAGGCGTACAGATGAAGGCTGCCGGCGGCATTTCCTCACTGGACGATGCAAAGAAGTTCTTATCCCTTGGAGCTACAAGACTTGGTACATCAAGAATTGTTAAGCTGATGAAGGGAGAACAGGGCTCCGGCTACTAAAATTCACACACCCTTTAAGAGTTCTTATTATTTCACTTCGTTCAATAAAAGGAGATAAAAAATGGCTACACCACATAACGCAGCAGAAAAAGGTGATATCGCAAAGGTTGTTCTTATGCCCGGCGATCCATTACGCGCAAAGTATATTGCTGATAATTATCTTACAGATGTTAAGTGCTTTAACACAGTAAGAAACATGTTTGGTTATACAGGTAAGTACAATGGTAAGGAGATTTCCGTCATGGGAGGCGGAATGGGTATTCCTTCCATCGGTATTTATTCTTATGAGCTTTTCAATTTTTATGATGTTGACTGCATTATCAGAATCGGTTCAGCCGGCGGTTTTGCAGACGATGTAAATGTACGTGATCTTGTTATTGGTATGGGTGCTTCTACCAATTCCAATTACGCAGACCAGTACAATCTTCCCGGCACCATTGCTCCTATAGCAGATTTTGACGTACTTCGTAAGGCTGTAGAAGTAGCAGAGGCAAAGGGAGTTAAGGTACGTGTAGGCAATGTCCTTTCTTCAGATGTTTTCTACAATGCAGATCCTACCTTCAATGACAGATGGAAAAAGATGGGAGTCCTTTGTGTTGAGATGGAGGCAGCAGCTCTTTATCTTAATGCTATTGCAGCCGGCAAGAAAGCTCTTTGCATGCTGACCATTTCCGACCACCTGTACAAGGAAGAGGCTCTTTCTGCAGAGGAGCGTCAGAATTCTTTCCATGAGATGATGGAAGTTGCGCTTACTGTAGGTACAGACCTGTAGTAAGCTTGCGACGAAGGAGAAAATATGGATATAGCTACAGAAAAGAAACTGATGGAGACAGCTCTTGTTTACAGAAAAAGAGCCTATACTCCTTATTCGCATTTTAATGTAGGAGCAGCCTTGCTTGCTAAGGATGGCACTGTTTTTGGAGGCTGTAATATAGAAAATGCAGGCTATACAGCGACCAACTGTGCCGAGCGTACTGCTTTTTTCAAGGCTGTTTCTGAGGGCTACTATGATTTTGAAGCCATTGCTATTGTAGGCGGTTACGATGGTGCCAATGATGGCAATCCGGATTCTGCAGTGGCTCCTTGTGGTGTATGCCGCCAGGTTATGGCAGAGTTCGTAGACTTTAAGGAGTTTAAGATACTGCTGGGTACAGGTCCGGACGACTACAAGATTTACAGCCTGGAAGAGATACTCCCTCTGGGATTTTCTCCAAAGGATCTTAACAACAAATAATTATTTACTGATTTCAGAATGACGAGAGCGTATTATTATGGACAGACTTAAAATTGTATTTCTTGAAACAGCGACCTTGGGCGATGATGTAAACATCGCCCAGTTTTCTGATTTGGGAGACGTTATTACTTATGATCTTACTCAAAAAAGCGAGATAAATGAGCGTGTAGAAGATGCTGATGTAGTTATTATTAACAAGCTGCCTATGTGCGAAGAGACCCTTAAGGATGCTAAAAAGCTTAAGCTTATCTGCCTTACAGCTACAGGCACCAATAATATTGATTTTCCATATACAGACAGCCGTGGGATTGTTGTTAAAAATGTGGCCGGCTATTCTACAGAGTCTGTGGTTCAGCACACCTTTGCCCTCTTTTTCTTTTTGTACGAGAAGATGTCTTATTATGATGGCTACGTAAAAAGCGGAGATTATGCTCATGCTCCCTTTTTCTGCCATATTGAAGAAAAGTTTCACGAGCTTTACGGTAAGACCTGGGGCATTATAGGTTTGGGCGAGATAGGAAGAAGAGTGGCTACTGTGGCTGAATGCTTTGGCTGCAGGGTTATTTATTATTCTACTTCAGGTACCCATGATGATGAGCATTTTAAGCGCGTGTCACTGGATCAGCTTCTGGAAGAGTCAGATGTGGTATCTATTCATGCACCTCTGAATGAAAATACCAGAAATCTGATTAATGCAGAGACTATAGATAAAATGAAAAAAACTGCATATTTAATCAATGTGGGCAGGGGACCAATTATCAATGAAGAGGATCTGTATAAAGCCCTGTTAAATGACCGTATTGCAGGCGCCGGACTGGATGTGCTGGCTGTAGAGCCTATGGATCCTGCCAATCCCCTTATTAAAGTCTGGGACTCCAGAAAACTGGTAATTACTCCTCACATTGCCTGGGCTACTGCAGAAGCCAGATGCAGGTGCGTAGACAGGGTTTTTGACAATGTAAAGACCTATATTGAGACCGGAAAATAGAACCGGATTTATTTTGTAAATCTCCGCTGAAAATAAATGAATAAAACCTATAATTTTTGTTAGATTTTTATAAAATTTGTTTGACAATAATTTTACAAAATGCTATAGTAAAAAAGCGGTATTAAACCGTGTAAACATTTATTTTTCAAGTTATTTGGAGGATTTAGAAAATGACAGGTACAGTTAAGTGGTTCAACAACCAGAAGGGTTACGGCTTCATCTCTGACGAGAACGGCAAGGACGTATTCGTTCATTACTCAGGACTTAACATGGAGGGCTTCAAGTCTCTCGAAGAGGGTCAGAAGGTTACTTTCGATGTTACAGAAGGCGCTAAGGGACCTCAGGCTACAAACGTAACCAAGTGCTAATCGATTGAATTTTACAATGTACCTTTTTCAGATATAAAAGCAATTTTATTAAGAGAAATCTACTTTAGTAAATAATGAGAGCAAGCAAAAAATAGCACTCCTCGGAGTGCTATTTTATTATGTAAAAGTGCCATTTTATCAAAAATTTTGTTTAATCGTGGCTACTTTTGTGCTATAGTATATGTCAGTAAATTTTAGTTTATTGGAGGAATATATGTCTAAAACTTATATCATGGATCATCCACTTATTCAGCACAAGATTGGTATTATGAGAGATAAGAATACTTCTACAAAAGAGTTTCGTGCTCTTGTTACGGAAGTAGCTTCTCTTATCTACTATGAAGCCAGCCGCAATCTTCCTTTAGCCGACAAGGTTATTGAGACTCCTCTTGTAACAGCTACAGTTAAAGAGATAGCTGGTAAAAAGCTTTGTGTTGTGCCTATTCTTCGTGCCGGCATGCAGATGGCTGAGGGCGTTCTGGTAATGACTC
This sequence comes from Lachnospiraceae bacterium, assembly GCA_045616485.1. Lineage (GTDB taxonomy): Bacteria > Bacillota > Clostridia > Lachnospirales > Lachnospiraceae > RGIG3528. The sequence continues at coordinate 39,780 of JAZLGU010000039.1, read as the reverse complement.
CCAATGCCAAGGTGGGACATATCGGTCTTTACAGAGATGAGGAAACTTTGGAGCCACACGAGTATTTTTGCAAGCTGCCTAAGGATGTTACAGAAAGAGAGGTATTCCTTGTAGATCCTATGCTGGCTACAGGCGGTTCTGCTATTGCAGCTATCGACCTTCTTAAGAAACGTAATATTGATAAGATTAGATTCCTGTGCCTCATTGCTGCACCTGAGGGCGTTGAGAAGCTGCAGAAGGCTCATCCTGATGTAGATATTTACATTGGTGCACTTGATGAAAGACTGAACGAGAATGGCTACATTCTTCCTGGTCTTGGAGATGCAGGTGACAGAATCTATGGTACCAAGTAGGATCGGTGCATAATATAAATGGATAATGAAATTGTATTTTTTCTTGAAATAATAGGCACCATTGCTTTTTCGGTGTCCGGTGCCATGATAGGCATCCAGAAGAAAATGGATATTTTCGGTGTATCTATCCTGGGTCTTACCACAGCTGTTGGTGGAGGGATTCTTCGTGATTTAATGATAGGGAATATTCCGCCACAGACTTTTCGCGATCCGGTGTATGCACTTATGGCCATTTTGACAGCTATTGTAGTATTCATTACAGTTGCCATTGTAAAGAAGGTGCGCCACAAGGATCACATAGATGTGACCGACCAGTTTAAGGGTAAGCGCTTCTATGATTTAATCATGTTGGTGATGGACACCTTGGGACTGGCTATTTTTACCGTTATGGGTATCCAGACTGCAGAAAATGCAGAGGCAGAATTCAGCTGGCTGCTGCTTTTGTTCGTAGGCGTTGTTACCGGTGTAGGTGGTGGCGTTATCAGAGACATAATGGCTGGCAATACTCCTTACATTTTCGTAAAGCATATATACGCCTGTGCCAGCCTGGCAGGGGCAGTGGTATACCTCATTATTCACGCCATAGGCGGGAACGGCATCGAATCCTTCGCTGCTATTGTGGCCATGGCTGTGATTATGCTCATCCGGTTTTTAGCTGCCAAATTCAAGTGGAATCTCCCCCGCATCAATTAATTGTCACGGGGACGTTTCTCACTGTCAACTTTTTGTCACGGGGACGTTTCTCATTGTCAACTTTTTAGCTCCGCTTGCTCCCTGGGCTCGCCCCATTCTTCTCTTTAAAGCCAAGGCAGTGATTTGAGTTATTTAAGTTTATTATTAAGTGATATAAAAATAAGCCGACCTCATTCTGCTCGAGGTTGACCACTCGCGGACGGTCACTAACTGCTATGTCCTGCGAGTTCCGGGCTGGAACCGGAACTCGCGACGGTCATACCAGTAAGTGCCGTAGCCCACTCAGGTCAAAGCTCGCAGGGCTGAGGTCAGCTTTTTTTATATCACTTTATTTACATTGCGAAATACACTGCCTTGCTTTAAACAGACTCATGGGGATGCCGCCAGGAAGGTGCGCTTCGCAGGAGATGTGTCAATGAGAAACGTCCCCGTGACAAAAAGTTGACAGTGAGAAACGTCCCCGTGACAACATCTGTCCGGTGCCAGGGGGCTAAGAGTGAGCCATAGCGTGAATTTAGCCGCCACCTGCCAGCGTACCTGCCGGCACAATGGGGGCTAAAAGCAGGCCAATATGTAGATTTAGCCGTCACCTGCCACCCTCGCCCTGCCACCCTTCGCCACCCCACCGGCCTTGCCCCGGGCCACATCTTTATTGCAGGCGACAACATCCTTGTTTTGCGATATTTACGTGTCGACAAAGTGATGTAAAACAGTTATAATGTATTCTGAGGGATTTTTATGAAACAGAATATAATATATTATTCAGATGAATTGAATGATGAGTTTTCTGAAGCTCAGATAACTCCCAAAAGAATAGATGAGAATTATAAGTATGAGCCGGGTTTTTGGGGGCATGTGGGTCGTGGTATCATTTACTATGGTCTGGCACGGCCTATAGCCTGGGTATATATGAAGCTTGCTTATGGTCATAGAGTAGTGAATAAAAAGGCCCTTCGGCAGTACAGGCATACGGGTTATTTTATGTATGGCAATCATACCAATCCCATAGCGGATGCTCTGATACCCACTCTTATCAATAGCCCCAAAGGTGTCTATGTCATAGTGCATCCCAACAATGTTTCCATGCCGGTGCTGGGACGTGTCACCCCATGCCTGGGAGCCTTACCCTTGCCTGATACATTGGAAGCTATGAGAAGATTCTCCAGGCGCATCGGACAGGTGGTAGAGAAGGGTGCCTGTGTTACCATATATCCTGAAGCCCATATATGGCCATATTATACCGGGATACGCCCCTTTAAAAAGGATTCCTTTGGCTATCCCATAAGCAGCAAGGTACCTGTTTTCTGCTTTACCAATACCTATCAGAAGAGACCTTTCTTTAAAAAGCCCAGGATGGTGACCTATATAGAGGGCCCATTTTTCCCGGATGAGACTCTGCCTACAGGAGCGAAAAAGCAGGAGCTTCGGGATAGGGTATATGAAGCAATGTTGAAAAATACTGTCCACAATGATGTGGAGTTAGTCAAATACGTTAAGAAAGAGGAAAAAGAACTATGATAAATGTCCTTTTTTCAGGTAATGCCAAGGTTTTTGACGGTGTGCTTACATGCATGCTTTCTATCATGAAGCGCACTGATACAAAAGAGCCCTTTACCTTTTATGTTATGACCATGGATGTGCCCAGAGTTAAGGCTGAGTATGTATCCATCAGTGAAAAGAGCATAGCTTTTTTAGACGAGGTTGCAAAAAAATACAATCCGGAAAACAGGGTGATACGCCTGCTGGTGACGGATATCTACGAAAAAGAGTTTGCCCATTGCCCCAATGAGCAGTGCTATTGTTCACCTTATACCCTGCTTCGTCTCTTCATGGATTTGATTCCGGATATGCCGGACAAGATCCTGTACCTTGATATAGACATTATGTTTAATAGAGACATAAGGCTCCTGTATGATATTGATGTGACTGATTATGAGTATGCGGCTGCTCGGGATCACTACGGCAAATTCCTTCTGAATCCCAATTATATAAATGCCGGAGTGCTTTTGTTTAACACAAAAAGGATCAAGGAAACAGGTCTTCTGGTAAAGGCCAGGGAGCTTATAAAGACCAAGAAAATGCTTTTTGCGGATCAGGATGCGATATACAGAAGTACTACCAAAAAACTGATGCTGCCACAGCGCTACAACGACCAGAAATTCCTTCATGATCATACAGTAGTAAGACATTTTTCCAAGAGGCTTTTTTACCTGCCTTATCCCCATACGGAAAATGTCAAGCAGTGGCATATAAGCCGCATGTACAGATGCTTTGGCTACAAGCAGTTTGATGATGTTATATATGAATATATGTATTTAAAGGGAAAATTCGAAAATGAAAATCAGACCACTTTTTTCACTACACAGTAAGTCCAATCTTATTCCGGTTTTTTACGCATGTGATGATAATTACATTAAATACATGGCTGTATCCTTGCAGTCCCTTATTCTCTATGCTTCTCCTGAGAATCAGTATCTGATATATATATTAAATACCGGAATAAGTGATAGAAATAAAGAAGTTTTGCTGGCTATGGAGACAGAAAATGTTACTGTCAAATTCGTTGATGTTAGCCACAGACTGGAAGAGATAAGAAAAAAGCTCAGCTTAAGAGATTATTATTCCAATACTACATACTACAGAATCTTTATTCCTGAGATGTTCCCACAGTATGACAAGGTGGTTTATATCGATGGCGATACAGTGCTTACAAAAGATATAGCCAAGCTCTACAAATACAATCTGGGAGACAATTACATAGGAGCTATCCAGGACTATCTGGTAACGTCAGTAGACGTTTTCGGTAATTACGTGGAAAAAGTGCTGGGTCTGTCCAGAGCTGCCTATTTTAATGCAGGTGTAGTGCTTATTAATTGTCAACAGTTTAGAAAAAAGCGTGTAGAAAAGCAGTTCTATGATCTTTTGGAGACCTACTCTTTTGTAGTGGCTCAGGATCAGGACTATCTGAATATCCTTTGTCAGAACAAGATACTTTGGATTGATTCCAGATGGAATGTGCAGATGACTGAGCCCAGTGAGCGACCTCTTAAAGACACCGCCCTTATCCATTACAATCTGGCCTGTAAGCCCTGGCATGATAAGGATGGCAGATACAGCAAGCTTTTCTGGAGAGTTGCCAGCATAACACCTGTTTATGATGAGTTAAAAGAGGAGCTGGCTTCTTACAATGAAGAAAAACGTCAGAAAGACGAAGCTTCAGGAGAAAATCTCTTCAATCTTGCCATTCAGGAAATATATAAAGAGGACAATTATTTTAATAAATATGCCTTTAAGCTTACACGCAGCCTCACCAGACAGGAGATTATTCTTAAAAGGGAGCAGTATGAGCTGGAAGGCCGATTTGACGAGGACTTGGAGGATGATCCGCCGGGCAGAGAGCTTATGCCCAATGAGATCACCTATATTAAGACCGGCATCTCAGACAGGGTAAAGAGAAGATATGCATTTAAGATTGCCCGCTGGTTTGTAAATACCATGATCAAGAAGCATCAGCTGATTATTGAGGATATCCAGGGCATAGAAAATTATGCGGGCCTTACCAGCGGTGCCATTATCACCTGTAATCACTTTAATGCGTTTGACAGTTTTGCCATGCATCTGACCTATGAAAAGTCAGGCCAGCGCAGCAGACGTTTCTACAGAATTATTAAAGAGGGCAACTATACCAGCTTCCCGGGCTTTTTCGGCTTCCTTATGAGAAATTGCGACACTTTGCCTCTTAGCTCCAATAAGGATACCATGAAAAAATTCATGAAGGCAGTGGACAAAATCCTGCAGAAAGGCCATTTTATCCTGATTTATCCTGAGCAGGCTATGTGGTGGAATTATAAAAAGCCCAGACCTTTAAAGAAAGGCGCCTATTACTTTGCTGCAAGAAATAATGTCCCTGTGCTTCCCATCTTTATTACCATGAAAGATAGTGAGTATCCGGGTGAGGGAGGTATGCCGGTTCAGAAGTATACCATTCATATCGAAAAGCCGATTTACCCTGACAGAAGAAAGAAAACTGCTGAGAATGTGGAAGAAATGAAGGCAAAGAATTTCGAGGTGTGGAAAAAAGTATACGAAAGAGTATATGGAGAGCCACTTACATACACTTGTGATAAACAGTAGCTATATGTCGTATTTTTTCATAAGTCGGTCCAGCTTTTTTTGGAAATAAGGATACAGGAGTATCATAAAAAGTACGTTGGACAGGCAGTAGGAAAGAGTGTGAGGAATAGCAGAGATAAGGGCGGCCAAGTAGGCTGAGAAAGTGAATTCCTTGTAAGTCCAGAGCACGGTCCAGATATCCATAAGAAATGAATAAAGAATACCCGAAAGCAGAGCGTATATTACTCTGAGCAGGGTATTCTTTTTTATTGCCCCGGAAAAAACGCCTGCGAAAAATCCGATTAATCCCCAGCCCAGCATCTGAAATGGAGTCCAAGGACCCTGGCCAAAGAAAAAATTGGAAATGACGGCAGTCATGGAACCGGTAAGAAAGCCTGCTTCGGGACCCAGGAAAATGCCGGTGATGATGGTAAGGGCGGGAACGGGCTTGATGACGGGAATGAAACGGCCCAGCACAGAGAGGGCAGTCATGATAGCTACCAGCACCAGACGGCGGGAAGAAGTTTTTCTTTTTTCAAAGCTAAGGGCAAAGAGCAGATAGGACAGAAAAATTACTATAAGAATAGCCGCTACATAGCTTTTTTCGCGCATGAAAATGGAAGCTGAAACGGAAAAAATCGCAATAAGCAACAATATCAGCAGAGCGGACCATATTCTTCTTTTAGTTAATTTTTTTGTCATAATAAAGGTTTACATATGCTCCTGGTGATTGTCCAGATTCTTACTGGCAAGTTCTATACATTCCTTTTCCAGAATGACATTTTTGTAAAGCCCCTTGGTCATTCGGGCAAAGTGGGTAGTGTAGAAGAAATTGTTTTCGAAAAAGGTGTGAGGCTCAGCGACAGAGGCTATCTGCCCATCAAAAAGCAGAGCGATTCTATCGGAAAGTACAGCAGCCAGCTCTATGTCGTGAGTAATAAGTAAAATGGTAAGGCCTCTGTCACGAAGCGTTTTTAAAGCCTCTGCCACAGTACGTTTGCCGGCAGTATCCAGACCCTTGGTGGGCTCGTCCAGAAGAAGTATTTTTGTATCTCTGGAAAGCACGAGATCAAGACCTAACAGGGCTTTCTCACCACCGGATAAGTCGTAGGGATGGGTGTTCATATGACTGGCCATGGAAAAGACCGGGGCTGGTATATTTTTAAGCTCCTGGGCTACTGTATCTTTAAGAAACAGGGTCTCAACCTGCTGAGGCAGCATGGCGACGAGACTGTAGAGACTGGCATCATCATATTTTTTAAGCTTCTTTCCAAACAGCCTGATATGGCCGCGGTCAGGCTGCAAAAGGCCTGCTATCAGCTGCAGGAGAGTACTTTTCCCCTGGCCGTTGCCTCCTAAAAGACTGCAGATACTTCCTTCTTCTATGGACAAATCCAAATCTTTCAGTACAGGATTTCCATGTTTTTGATAGTTAAAGGTCAGGTCTTCTACGCAGATGGCGTTGGTGCCTGCATTTTTTCTGCCCTTATCTTTTGGAAGATCAGGTTGGTAGGAGTCGATTACAGTGCCTATTTTTTCACTGATAAAGGTACGGCCCTGAGCTATGGTCATAGGGATTTTTGAAGGCGCAGTCTTATGCTCTATTGCCTTATAAAGACGGACTGAGGCAGGAAAAGCAGAAAGAATAGGCGCATCCTTTGGTAGAGCAGCTATGCAATTTTCTACTTTGTCATAGCTATAGCTGTGGTCGGTGTTTAATATAAGGAGCATATCGGTGTGGGCAGCCACAGACTCCAGGCGATGCTCTACCAGGATAATGGTGATGCCGGTGTCTCTGTGGAGTCGTCCCAGAATCTCCATAAATTCCTCTGTGGCAATAGGGTCCAGCTGAGCAGTAGGCTCGTCCAAAAGCAGCAGGGACGGATTCATACAAAGGACAGAAGCCAGATTGACCAGCTGTTTCTGACCACCGGACAGGGTATGAGTCTCTCTTTCAAAAAGGTCTGCAATGCCCAGATAAGAAGCAACTTCAGCGGTGCGTATCCTTATTGTGTCGGAAGTAAGCCCCAGGCTTTCCATACCGAAGGCCAGCTCATGCCATACTTTGTCAGTTACCAGCTGTTTATCAGGATCCTGAAAAACAAAGCCGATACCCGCTGCACTTTCTCTGGGAGAGAGGGCAGACAGATCTTTTCCATCAAAGAAGATGCGCCCACTCATGTGACCTTTTGGGGAAAGCTCAGGCTTAAGAAGAGACAAAAGCGTGGATTTGCCACTGCCGGAGGCACCTACTACAGTGAGAAAACTGCCGGTATTCAGGCTGAATGAAAGATTCTTTATAATGGGATTACCCTCGGGATAGCTAAAAGACAGGTTTTCTATTTTTATTTTTTCCATTTAGCGCTCCTTTCCTTAAGATGGGTAAAGATGGGAATAAGTGTCAGCATCAGCCCCGGAAGCAGTATAAGCAAAAGGCCCGGAGGAGTTATTCTAAAAGTAAACTCGGGATAAAAAAGTGTAGCATCAGTGTTTAATATTTTGGATATGAGTAATGGCAGTGACAGAAGCAGGATGCAGCTGATAAGGATCAGATCTCTTTTTCTCCATTTAAAACGTCGGGCGGAGCTGCGGTGGGACAGAGAATAACCTCTGGCCTCCATGCTGTCAGCTGTTATTATGCCTTTTTCCAAGGAGTAGCCTGCCACTGACAGAAAGACCAGGGATTTGCATTTTATAGTGCAAAATATGTCGTTGGAGTCGTAGCGCCCCTGAGTCTTCAGGGCATTTTCCCTGGATTTAAATTGCCTGGAAAAATCCGGTACGAAGCGAAGCACCATAGAGAAAAGCAGAGCAAGGCGTGGAGAAAGAGCTCCGAAAAGGCACATCAGGTGCTCGGATGTCATTGTCAAAGAAAAAAGTTTAAACCAAAGAATCAGCTGAAGGAGCTGAAAGGAAAGAAAAATGCCGTAAATAACGGCTTCCAGAGTGATGGCTGCTCCCTGCAGGTAAAATAAGATGGTTTTGCCATGATGGGAAAAGAGTGGATTCAGGATGCCTATCAGCAGACAAAAAAGGAAAATGGGAATGAAGGAATGATCATCCTTTTTCCTGAAGACAAAAAAGGTGGAAAGGGCTGACACAAAGGAAATCAGTGTCAGGGCAGGGTGATTTAGGATACCTGTAAGCAGTATCACCATAAGAAAAAATATGAAATTGGTAAAGGGGTGATACTGTTGTAAAGGTCTCAAATTATCTCCTTTGCCTACTTTGTTGTGAGGTCGTCTCCCATATTGGTGGTATATTTCCATTCGATAATGTCGCCAGCTTTAAGCTTGTAGCTGCCGCAATCCACATTTGGTGCCACAGCGTTTACAAAGTACATCCAGCCTGACAGATTACCGAAATCACGTTCGTAGATATTGTTGATGCCCTGCACATAAGTAGTGCCGGAAAGTTTGGTGTCACAATTTATGTTGTTTTTCATGCAAAGGGCGGATAAAACATCATATACTGTGGCGCCTTCCATGATATTTACAGTGGTTTCAGCCAGTATAATACCATTTTTCGGTACTATATCGCTGTTTTTATCTTTGATAGTATGGCAGGTAATGGATAAAGTGACCTGACAAACAGGGGATTTGTCATTGCTGCCCGGGCCTACTGTGATGATTTCCTCAGTCTGTCCTGGAGTGGCAGGCAGAGTAATAGTCAGATACGAGGCCAAAAGAAGCAGCAAAATCCACAGGATGCCCAGGAAAATAAGATTTCTGCGGTTGATTTTCCGGGTAAATATAAGTATCAAAAATAGGATGAGTATCAGACCTGTGGCTATCAGCATAAGGAGACCATGCTGGGATAAGAAAGAAGGGCCTGGGACAGAGGGACTGTCTGGGACCGGAGTGGCAAAAGGGGCTATAGTAGGAGTGGCAGTAGGACTGAGAGTGGCTGTAGGCCGAGCGGTGGGCAGCGGCGTGTCAGATGGATTGGGAATGCCGGTGGGGGCTATAGTAGGTGCTGACCACTTGTAGAAATACTGCTCACCCTGATAAAAGCGCTGGAGAGCCACCAGAGAGTAAAAAGCCTGCACAGTGGCGGTGGCGTTGGAATCACCATTATATATATGGGAAAAAGAGCCGTCCTGCAAATGATACTTAAGCAGGCCATCCAGGAGGTTGCCGTTTTTTTGGAAACGACTGTCGTTAAGCGGGTCAATACCCAGGGAAGTGAGGGCCATTATAACCTGGGCCGTACTTTCCGGATTGGCAGTACCGAAGGAGGTATAGTCTCCGTCATTTTGCTGCTTAAGGCTTAGAAAGTCCAGGGCAGCGTCTATAACCTGGGACACGTTTTCGGATCTTAGTATAGGGCTGGCAGCAAGAGCCTGAAGAGTCATGGCTGTTACGTCGGTGTCGCCATAGCTGCCAAACAGAGAAAATCCCCCGTCCTCATGCCTGTAGGCTAACATTTTCTCAAATAGCTCTTCGTAAGAAGGTGAGCCATATGTATAGCCGTTATTCATAAGATGCATGCCGAAAATGTAATCCATCATACCGTTATCACCGTACCAGTCGGCAGCAATAGCAGTAATGTGCGGATTGTTAAAATCGCCGCAGGACAGCAGTGCAAGAGCCATTTTGAGCCTGGTGACGGTGGAAAGTTTTTTATCTGATGAGAGGATATCATTTAAGCCTGTTGCTATCTGGGACATATCCAGATGCGGAGCATAGTGAGAGAGGGCCATGGCATACCATTCGCCGCTACCGTTAAGCTGAGAAGGCAGCAGGGTATGTACCCAGAGGGTTAAGCAGTCATTATCACTATCCGCAGCTGTATCCTTTGTTTCGTGAGCTATTATTTGCTCAATAAAAAAACCGCACTCATCCTCGGTAGCACCATAAGTCGGAATACCTTCCCTTATACAGGACAGTAACAGTATTAAACTTGCCAGGATGAATGCGATTTGTTTTTTCATATTTTTATTGTTTATCTTGCGCGTTTTTTAACAACAATAGCGGCCATCAGAGATACAGCAGCTACAAGAAGCACAACCATGATAAGAGTAGAAGAAACGCCTGTATCAGGAGTAGTACCTACTGTAACCGTGCATACCGGAGGAACAATTGTCTGGGTGGCATGTGTAGCAGAGATAACAGCAGTGCCGGCATCCTTAAGAGTAATAGTAGCCTTGCCCTCTGCATCAGTCTTAATATCTGTAGCCACACCGTTTACTGTGATTGTAGCGTCCGCGAGAGGAGCTACAACAGGATTCCAGCTGGCATCATAGCCTGAAGCGAAAAGAGTAAGGGTAACAGCTGCGCCTGTGTTAACCTTTTTCTCAGCTGCATCAAAGTAGGAAAAAGCATCTGACCAGGAAGTAAGATCTTTATAGGAATAAGCTACGATATAGTCGCCATTCTGTACCTCTTCCTGAGCAACAATACCTGTCATTGTGTTATTGCGATAGAAGCCGTAACTGCCACCGTTGGAAACACCCCAGAGCTTTTCTACAAAGCCTGTAGCGCCCAGTGCATAGCCGCTGGCACCATCTGCATATTTATCAGTATGGACGATGATGAGAACATCATTTACAGTAAGCTTACCGTCATTATCAACATCTGTAACCTTTACAGGTACCTGAGTAACTACCAGCTCGCCGGCATTTGAAATTGTAACCTTAACTGTGGTATCAGCTGCATTTACATTCTTAGAAGTGCCAAATCCGGCAACAGCTGTAAAAATGAAAACAAAAAGAAGAAGTGATGAAAAAAGTTTTCTACGCATATTAATGCTCCTTAAAATAATAATATTAGAACACGAGCGACTTGAACACTCTGGCCACGTTTTTTACGCATGGCACAATAAATTCATATGGTATTATAGAGATTTATTTCTATATTTTCAATAGGAAAGTGAATGTTTTTTGTAACAGACAAAAAACAGCGATGGCAGGTGCATTCCTACCACCGCTGATTGTATCTTCATGGTCCTATTTCATTAATAGCAACATATACAAAATAGGTGAAACTATTTCTCTACTGAAAATTTGTAAATGGTAGCGCTCATGAATTCAGTCTGAGCAGGTACAATGGAAGTTTTGAAGAAAGGCTTCTCATTGCAGGCATCAGGATAGAACTGGGTCTCCAGGCAGAAACCTTCGCGCTTTTTATATACGTATCCACCTTTACCGGTAGCTTTTCCATCGATGAAATTGCCTGCATAAAGCTGCATGCCGGGACAGTCGGTAAATACCTCCACCTTTCTGCCTGAATGTGGGTCGTAGCACTCACATACCAGCTCACATTCTTCGCCGGAATTATTTAAGCAGTAATTGTGGTCGTAGCCGCCGGCTACAACAAGAGGCTCATAGTCGGCATCGATACGGTCTCCCATGCGGGTACGCTTACGGAAATCCATAGGTGTGCCCTCTACCGATCTGATCTCGCCGGTAGGGATGAGATGAGCATCTGTAGGAGTAAAATGATCTGCGTCAATCATAATCTCTGTATCAACAACAGAGCCCTGATCATGACCCGACAGATTGAAGAAAGTATGATTGGTAAAGTTCATAACGGTGTCCTGATCGGAGATAGCATAGTACTCGATTACCAGCTCGTCGTCTTCGGTAAGAGTATAGCTGACTGTCATGTCCAGATTGCCGGGGAAACCCTGCTCCATATCCGGGCTGAGTCTGGAAAATTCTACAGTGATTTCATCCTCTTCTTCAAACACCTCTGTTTCATAATAGAAGGTATTGTAGCATTTAAAGCCGGAATGAAGATTGTTGGGGCCATCATTTTTTTCCAGATTGTAGGTCTTGCCATTTAAAGTGAACCGGGCATCGCCGATACGGTTGCCGTTACGACCGATGAAAGCGCCGTAGTAAGTGCCGTTTTCCTCATAGCCTTTCACACTGTCATAGCCCAGAGCGATATCTGCAAATTGGCCTTTTCTGTCGGCTGTACTGATGCCTACGATAGTAGCACCGAAATCTGAAAAAGTTACTGTGGTTCCCTTACTGTTTTTAACCACATAGAGCTTGGACATCTGTCCGTCTTTGGTCTTGCCAAAGTCTTTTACTTCATATTTCATAAGAATCTCCTTTTGGATTTTTTCTTCCTATTTAGTCAAAAATTCAATCATCTTATTAATCATAGCATTATTTGAAAAAAAAGCCACTATAATTTTACGACTTTTTTTCAGCCATTTATTGCACTACAACTTACAATCTGATACAATTCGTAATAACGAATCGTGGAAGCCACGTTAAAGGACGGAGGTTATGATGACCATTAGTGAAAATATCTTTAAGCTGATAGGCGAAAGAGGTATGAAACAGAACGAATTTTCCAAGAGAACAGGGATATCAGAGTCTACCATAAGTGACTGGAAAAGAAAAGGGACCAATCCTGCATCTGATAAGATTATGATTATATGTGAAGTGTTATCTGTAAGCCCTTATGAGCTTCTGGACACCTGCGAGAGCAAGTATGTTCCTACAGAGCAGCTGGTGGTAGAAAGAAACACGGAAGAATATGAGATGGTAAAGGCAATGAGGGAGCTGGATACCGCCAGAAGAAATCGGCTCATTGGCTATACAAAGGCACTTTGCGAAGGACAGAATGAATAGGGGACATTATGGGATTACAGTTAAAGGTTAGAGGAAAAGAGACCATTGGCGACAGCGGAGATCTCTTTGGTATTTTTTTTGAGGATATTAATCATTCTGCAGATGGCGGAGTGTACGCGGAGCTTATTCAAAACAGAGCATTTGAATTTGATCCCATAGACAATGGAGGCTATCATCATCTGACCGGATGGGATACTGAGGGGGACATTACTGTAAGTATTGAAGATACTGAATCTGCATTTACGGAGAATCCTCATTACTGCCACGTGACGGCAGGTAAAGGCGGTTGCCTTAAAAACGGCGGTTTCCATAAAGGCATTCAGGTGCAGGCAGGACAGCGCTTTAATGCCTCTGTCTGGGCTAAGAGCGACAGGGCTGCCAGCCTTGTATTTTCTCTTGAGGCAGATGGCGAGAGGCTGGCTGAGCACGTCCTGGAGATAGAAGGCCCCTGGAAAAAATACGAGTTTGATCTGACTGCCGATAGCGCAGGCAAGGCCTTCTATACAGTGACCATACAGGCTGAAGATGAGGTATATCTTGACTTTATCTCTCTTTTTCCGGCAGACACCTGGAAAAACAGAAAGTATGGGCTGCGCCGTGATCTGGTGCAGGCTTTGTATGATCTGCATCCTGCTTTTATGCGTTTTCCCGGAGGCTGTCTGGTCCATGACGGCTCACTGAACCGCAATGACAGAAATGCCCTTTATTTTTGGAAAAACACCATAGGCCCTGTGGAAAAACGTGCTTCACGCCGCAATAACTGGGGCTACAATCAGACACTGGGACTGGGCTACTTTGAATACTTTCAGCTGTGTGAAGACATAGGTGCCACACCTCTGCCGGTGCTGGCCGCAGGCTACAATCCTCACAGCCACAAGTATGTGGAGATCAGCGAGCTGGGAGAGTTTATTGATGATGCCCTGGATCTCATTGAATTTGCCAATGGCAGTGCAGACACTGTCTGGGGTAAAAAAAGATGTGAGCTGGGTCACGAAGAGCCCTTTAACATGAGATATATTGCTATCGGCAATGAAGAGCTGTGGGATCCTTTCATGGAGCGTTTTCCTTATTTTGAAAAGGCTATTCATGAAAAATATCCTGATATAAAAGTTATATCTTCCTCAGGCCCTTTTGCTGACGGCTATGATTTTGATATTATGTGGATGGCTGCCCGTAAGGCCAAGGCGGATCTTGTAGATGAGCATTTCTACATGTCTACTGACTGGTTCAGGAAAAACATGAACCGTTATGACTCCTACAGTCGTCGTGGACCGAAGGTGTTTTTGGGAGAGTATGGCTCCTGGGGCAATAAGTATAAAAATGCCCTGGTAGAGGCTGCCTTTATGACCGGTATGGAAAGGAATGCAGATGTGGTAGGCTTGGCCTGCTACGCGCCGCTTTTCTGTAACAAGGACTATTTAAACTGGGCGCCGGATATGATATGGTATGACGGCACACATGTGGCGCATACTGCCAATTACTATGTTCAGCAGATGTTTATGAAGGCCAGAGGACAGCGAAGCGTACCTTTTACGCTGGAGCATGGTGACGGACTTAGAAAATCCTTCACAGAGCCGGACATTTTCGGTAATTTCTTCCTGGAGACCAGAGTGCCCAAAGTGACTCTGTATGATCTTTGTGTCAATGGAGAAGTATTATCAAAAGAGATGCAGATCACCAACGATTCCTGTGAAAGAGATTATCACAGGACTGACCTGGGTGCTACCGAGGGTGATGTTACCATAAGCTTCGATTACGAGGTGGCAGAAGGTCAGACCCAGCTTATTCTGGGATTTGGAGAAAAAAAGAGCGGTGATGATACTTTGGAAGTATATCGCTGGGAGATAGGCGGATGGGCCAATGACATGTCCTGCTTATGCAGACAGAGACAGGGGGACAGGCAAAGTGTGATTAATACCGGGCGTGGTATCAGCGTAAAGGCTGATGGACGCCATCATGTAGAGTTTTCCCTGTCCGGACACAGCATAAAGGCAAAAGTGGATGGGGTGATTTACCACGATTTTTGTGAGGCTGATACCGTGACTGAGCCTTTGTATGTTTCAGCTACAGCAGGAAAAGAAGAGATATATTTAAAGCTGGTAAATCTTGAAAAAACTGATAAAGAGCTTTATATTATTTTAGACGACAATTTCAAAAAAGTTCTTACCACGGTGCTTACCTCTGAGGACATGGAGGCAGAGAATGTAATAGGTGAGAAGGAATGCGTGACACCGGACTATACTTTGGATATCATGTATGGCAATACCTATAATGCGGTAGTGCCTGCCGAGTCAGTTACGGTGCTTACCTTTAGCAAGTAAATATTTTTATAAAAGTTTTATCGTTAGTTTGTATACAGTCAATTAATTTTTCCAAACAGATTAGCTATAATCAAATCGTGCGGGATTCTGCATATAAGGAAAATTTCAAGAAAAGGTGCTGTTATGAAAACATTTTTTACCTGGTTTCACTATAAGACAAAATTAAGGACAAAGCTTGTTATAACCCTGGGCATTCTTATGCTGATAGGATATACTCTTCTTGCAGTATATTGCCATACTACTCTGCTTATGATAGCAGAGCAGGCTATGGAGGATATGGGGGCAGAGGCTAAAGCAGAATTTATGAAAATGTTTCAGCCTACCATAATATCAGTTATAGTTTTCTCAATAATTTTCTATGCTATTGATATGGCGGCTATGTTCTTTTTCACAGGTCTTGTGACTAAGCGTATGGATATACTGTCACGTCAGGCAGAGGCTGTGGCTAATGAGGAGCTGACATCTATTCCTGTGGTAGAAGAAAAGGATGAAATAGGTGCAGTTACCAATAACGTTGCAGTCATGGCGGAAAAGCTTACCTTACGTATTGAAGAGGCCAAGAAAGCCAACTCGGTAAAAATGGACTTTTTGTCCAGAATGTCCCATGACATAAGGACACCTATGAATGCGATTCAGGGCATGGTCGAGATTATAAAGACCAATCCTGCTGATACTAATATGGTGGCAGACTGTATTTCTAAAATTGACGTCAGCACCCAGCACCTGCTGATACTTATTGACGAAATGCTGGATATGTCCAAGCTGGATGGCGGTAAGCTGGTAATGGACGAAGCTCCATTTAATATGCGCTCCGTTATTTTTGAATGTTTTGAGGCTATGAAAGTGGTGGCAGATGATAAAAATGTTACCATGAATCTGCATGCAGACGCTATAGTGACAGACAGAGTTATTGGCTGCGAGCTGTACACAAAGCGTGTTATTACCAATATTCTTAACAATGCCATTAAATTCAATAAAGAATTTGGCAGTGTGGATATGACTGTTGCAGAACAGACTATAGGAAATGGCCGTGTAGCCTTCAGAGTAGCTGTGAAGGATACAGGTAAGGGCATGAGCGAGGAGTTCTTAAAAAAGGTTTTTGAGCCCTTCATTCAGGAAAATGAGACTGCCAGATCAGAGGTCTACAATGGTGCCGGTCTGGGACTTCCTATTGTTAAGAGCGTTCTGGAGCAGATGGGTGGTCGCATAGAGATAGACAGTAAGCTGGGCGAGGGTACCGTAGTTACCATGCTTATACCGCTTATTATTAATGATAAAGCTTTTTCGGAAGAGGAGCTTAGGGCCCAGAACGAAAAGGTAGAGCTGGCAGGCATGAAGGTCCTTCTGGTAGAGGATAATACCATAAATATGGAAATTGCCAGATTCATGCTGGAAGATAAAGGCATGATAGTGGACGGGGCTGAAAATGGAGCTGTTGCAGTAGCTAAGTTTTCAGAGTCTGCACCATTTTACTATGATTTAGTGCTGATGGATATTATGATGCCTGTAATGGATGGCATAGAGTCAGCTAAACACATCCGCGCCCTGACAAGGCCGGATGCATCTGCAGTGCCGATAGTGGCATTGTCAGCCAATACATATACGGAAGATATAAATGCAGTAAGAGCTGCAGGCATGAATGACCATATTCCAAAGCCTATCGACATTAATCAGCTCTACTCAGTGGTAGAGCAGCAGAGAAAGCTCTACGAAGCCAAGCGGATAAGCAAGTCCTATTCGCAGCTCTTTACAGGTAATAACCTGGTATAATAAAAGATAGTAAGGGGAGAAGAAAGTGACCGAACGTCGTACTCCGAAAAATAAAAACAATCGAGCCCTTTTTACGCTGAAAATAGCAGCAGCAAACATACAAAGAACCTTTATGTGCTCCATGATATGCACGGTTACGGCATCAGTGGTTTTGATACTTATTAACACGCTGGTGCTGAATCATCAGCCGGCGCTGACCAAATTTGTTCTGCCCGGTGCATTTTACGCAGTGGGGACAGCGGCTTTTTCGGTATTACTTTTTACCATAATGCGTAAGCAGACCAAGGAATACTATGACAGAGCCTGTTTTTTGGCACTGGCCTTTAATTTCTATTACCTCTGCTATCTGTCGGTAATATCCTTGAAAGAGATGAATTCTCTGGCATTTTACTGTGTGGGAGTAGTAGTGGTAGGCTATACCATGTACGTTACCAATGTTATTTCGGTAATCATAGCTTTTATGGAGCTGGCAGGGCTTTTGGCAGTAGTTCTTATAGGTACGAGAATAGGTGGAACACTGGAATTTTCACAGATAGTAATAATTATTGCAGTACATGCATTCAGCTTCATCATGTCCAGAGATATTTATGATATGAAGACCAGACTGACCCGCCAGGAGTTCAGAGCGGAAAGGGAGATGAAGCAGGCCGAGATAGATCCTTTGACAGGTCTTATCAACAGACGAGGTCTGGAAAGAGAGATAGAGCCCATACTGGAGCTCTGCCAGAAGCAGGGTGATTCAGTAGGCGTTATGATCATTGACATAGACCATTTCAAGGCATATAATGATGGTTTTGGACACATGCAGGGTGATGAATGCCTGAAGCTTGTGGCTCACTCCATAGATAATTCCGTAGGGGAGTATGGCTTCGCTTCGCGTATTGGTGGAGAGGAGTTTTTGGTATTTATGTATGGCATGACCTTTGGGGAAATGATTTCTCTGGCTGAAAAAGTGCGTAAGGATGTGGAAGCTCTGCGACTGCAGCATGCTACTGCGCCGGGAGCTGTAGTCACCATTAGTGTAGGCTGTGATGTAGAGACCGCTTCCGGGGATATTTCATTTAACGGACTGTATGGAAAAGCTGATAAGCTTTTATATAAGGCTAAGTCCACAGGCCGTAACAGAGTCATTACCAATAAAAAAGTGACTCCAAAAGTATAAGAAAGCTATTTTTTCGAAAGAAAATGGCAATATAATAATTTTAAAGGACGGATTATGGGAAAGTATTTTGGAACAGACGGCTTCAGAGGGGAAGCAAATGTTGATCTTACAGTAGATCATGCATTTAAGGTGGGAAGATTTTTAGGCTGGTATTATGGCAGAGACCATAAGGCAAAGGTTGTTATCGGTAAGGATACAAGAAGATCCAGCTATATGTTCGAGTATGCGCTTGTTGCCGGACTTACGGCCAGCGGAGCAGATGTATACCTGCTTCATGTTACTACTACTCCAAGCGTATCTTATGTTGTACGTTCAGAAGGCTTTGACTGCGGTATTATGATTACTGCCAGCCACAATCCTTTTTACGATAATGGAATTAAAGTTATTAATGGTGCCGGCTACAAGCTGGAAGCCGATGTGGAAAAAGAAATTGAAGATTATATCGACAGTGCAGAAGATACCGTACCGTTAGCCAAGAGGGAAAATATTGGCAGGACTGTGGACTTTGCTATGGGACGTAATCGCTATATAGGTCATCTTATTTCTCTGGCTACCAGATCTTTTGAGGGTGTCAAAGTAGGCCTGGATCTGTCCAACGGATCCGCTACTACTATAGCCAAGGGAGTTTTTGATGCTTTGGGTGCCAAGACATATGTTATGGCTAATGAGCCTAACGGCCTCAATATCAATATGGAGTGCGGAAGTACTCATATTGAGAAGCTTCAGGAGTTTGTAGTGGAGAATCACCTGAATGTAGGCTTTGCGTATGACGGCGATGCTGACAGATGCTTATGCGTAGATGAAAAGGGTCAGCTGGTAGATGGCGACCGCATTATGTACATGTGTGGTGTATATCTTGCCAATCGTGGTGAGCTTAACAATAACACTGTGGTTACTACTGTTATGAGTAATATGGGTCTTTACAAGGCTTTGGACAAGAAGGGCATTAAATACGAGCAGACTGCTGTGGGAGATAAGTATGTTTATGAAAACATGATGGCTAACAACCATTCCCTTGGCGGTGAAAACAGCGGCCACATTATTTTCTCCAAATTTGCCAAGACCGGCGATGGTATACTTACATCCATTAAGATTATGGAAGTTATGCTGGAGTCCAAGCTGCCTGTATCTGAGCTTAGTAAAGATATGAAGACTTACCCTCAGCTGCTTAAGAATGTTAGAGTTAAAAATAAGCAGGCTGCCAGAGAAGATTTTTCTGTTATTGAAGGCATTAAAAAGGCAGAAGCTTTTCTTGGAAATGATGGTCGTGTACTCCTTAGAGAGTCAGGTACAGAGCCGGTTATTCGTGTTATGGCAGAGGCTGATACCATGGATAAATGTGAGAAGGTTGTTGACGAATTAATAGAAGTTCTTGCAAAATCCGGTCATGTCTGCTAAAATGCTATAGCTACTATGTGCAAATATTATATAATATGATAATTATTGTTTTTTAAAGGAGTAATATTCAAAATGGTTAAGGTTGAGAATCTTGATGCAAAGAACATGGTAAAGCTCATCATCACTGTAAGTGCTGAGGACTTTGAAAAGGCTTGTGAAAAGGCTTATCAGAAGAACAAGAACAGAATTAATGTTCAGGGCTTCAGAAAAGGTAAGGCTCCAAGAAGCGTTATTGAGAAGATGTATGGTGCAGGTGTATTTTTCGAGGATGCAGCTAATGAGCTGATCCCTGGTGCATATGCAGATGCAGCTAAGGAGTCCGGTCTTGAGATCGTTTCCCGTCCGGGTATTGATGTAGTTCAGCTTGAGAAGGGCAAAGAGTTCATTTTCTCCGCAGAAGTAGCTGTAAAGCCTGAGGTTACACTGGGCCAGTACAAGGGCGTAGAGATTGATAAGGTTGAGACAGCAGTAACAGCTGAGGATATTGAGGCTGAGCTTAAGAAGGCTCAGGAGCAGAACAGCCGTATGATCGAGGTTACAGATCGTGCCGTTAAGGATGGCGATATGGCAGTTATCGATTTCGAAGGCTTTATGGATGGCGTTGCTTTCCCTGGCGGTAAGGGCGAGAATCATGAGTTGGTTATCGGTTCTCATTCTTTCATTGATACATTTGAGGATCAGATTATTGGTCATTCCATCGGCGATGAGTTTGATGTAAATGTTACATTCCCTGAGCAGTATCAGGAGGCTTCTCTTGCAGGTAAGCCGGCAGTATTTAAGTGTAAGGTAAACGGCATTAAGTCCAAGGAGCTTCCAGAGCTTGATGACGAGTTTGCACAGGATGTTTCAGAGTTCGATACACTTGATGAGTACAAGGCTGACGTTGAGAGGAAGCTTAAAGAGGATAAGGAAAAGGCAGCAGTTGCAGCCAGAGAGAATGCAGCAGTTGATGCAGTAGCAGCAAATGCACAGATGGATATCCCTGCAGCTATGATCGATTCCAATGCAGAGCAGATGTATGATGAGTTCGCTCAGCGTATGCAGTCTCAGGGCCTTACAATTGAGCAGTACTTCATGTTCACAGGCCTCAATGAAGAGAAGCTTTTAGAGCAGATTCGTCCACAGGCTGAGCAGAGAATCAAGTCAAGACTTGTTCTTGAGGCAGTAGCTAAGGCTGAGGGCTTCACAGCATCTGAAGAGGATATCGAAAAGGAAATCGAGTCCATGGCTACAGCTTACCAGATGGAAGTTGAGAAGCTTAAGGAGCTGATTTCTGACGAAGAGAAGAAGGTCCTTGCTGCAGATATCGAAGTAAAGAAAGCTCTTGATTTTGTAAGAGACAATGCAGTAGAGAAATAATTCTAACATGATAAATTTTAGAGGTCAGGTATATCTTGACCTCTGTCTTGTATAATTAACAAATAACTAAAATACACTGAAATGGGGGTCTACATTATGAGCCTTGTACCTTATGTCATTGAACAAACAAGTAAGGGTGAACGTTCTTACGATATTTATTCCCGTCTTTTAAAGGATAGAATTATTTTCCTCGGTGAAGAAGTAAATGAGACCACGGCAAGTCTTGTTGTGGCACAGCTCCTTTTCCTGGAAGCTGAGGATCCTAAGAAGGATATTTCTCTTTATATCAACAGCCCTGGCGGATCTGTTACCGCAGGTATGGCTATTTATGATACCATGAAGTTCATTAAGTGCGATGTATCTACTATCTGTATGGGTATGGCTGCTTCTATGGGAGCATTCCTCTTAGCAGGCGGCACAAAGGGTAAGAGATACATACTGCCCAATGCTGAGGTTATGATTCATCAGCCTTCAGGCGGTGCTCGTGGTCAGGCTACAGAGATTCAGATTGTAGCTGAAAATATCTTAAAGACTAAGAAAAAGCTTAACCAGATTCTTGCAGAGAATACCGGTCGTGATATCGCTGAGATCGAGAGAGATACTGAGCGTGATAACTATATGACAGCAGAGGAAGCTGTTGCATATGGTCTTGTTGACGAGATCGTTACAAGCAGATAGGAGTTTACCTTTGGCAAAAAATGATTCAAAAGTACATTGCGCCTTTTGTGGAAGAACAGCAGGAGATGGACTTCGTCTTTTCTCAGGTATTCATCCTGATACCTATATTTGCTCTGATTGCGTAGAGCTTTGCGCAGATATGTTGGACGAAGAGATGGAAGATGCTGACTTCGATGAAGTGAGTGATGGCAAGAATAAAGTAAACGAAAAATTTAAAGATATTAATCTGTCCAAGCCTCAGGAAATAAAGGCTTATCTGGATGAATATGTCATCGGTCAGGATGATGCTAAAAGAGTGTTGTCTGTAGCGGTATACAATCACTACAAGCGCATCCTTTATGCGCCAAAGACTGATATTGAGCTGCAGAAGTCCAATATTCTTATGCTGGGCCCTACAGGCTCAGGTAAGACTTACCTGGCTCAGACCTTAGCTAAGCATCTTAATGTGCCTTTTGCCATTGCCGATGCTACTACTCTAACAGAAGCGGGCTATGTAGGTGAAGATGTAGAGAATATTCTCTTGAAGCTTATCCAGGCGGCTGATTTTGATGTAGACCGTGCCGAGTATGGTATTATCTACATCGACGAGATTGATAAGATATCCAAAAAGTCTGAAAATGTGTCCATTACCCGTGATGTATCCGGTGAGGGCGTCCAGCAGGCTTTGTTAAAGATATTAGAGGGCACTATTGCTTCTGTACCACCCCAGGGTGGCAGAAAGCATCCCAATCAGGAGTTTATCCGTATTGACACTACCAATATTCTCTTTATCTGCGGTGGTGCTTTTGATGGACTGGAGTCTATTGTTAAGCAGCGTATCGGTAAAAAGATGATTGGTTTCAATGCTAATCTTATGGATGAAGAGGCTAATCTCAATAATCTTTTCCGCCAGGCTATCCCTGAGGATTTGATGAAGTTTGGTCTGATCCCTGAGTTTATCGGCCGTGTGCCTGTTACAGTGGCTCTGGACAAGCTGGATGAGACAGCTTTAGTCAGCATCCTGACGGAGCCCAAGAATGCTATTACCAAGCAGTATGCCGCTCTTTTTGAGCTGGATGGAGTAGAGCTGGACTTTGACCATGAAGCTTTGGTTACTATAGCGCATAAAGCACTGGAGCTTAAGACCGGTGCCCGTGGACTTCGTTCCATTGTAGAAAAAATATTGCTTCAGCCTATGTACGAGGTGCCTTCTGATGAAAGCATTCTGAAGGTCATCGTAACAGAAGAATCCGCAAAAGATCCTGATGTGAGACCGGCTTATGAAGTAAGAAAGAAAAAGAAATAAAAATTGTCACGGGGACGTTTCTCGCTGTCAACTTTTTGTCACGGGGACGTTTCTCACTGTCAACTTTTTAGCTCCGCTTGCTCCCTGGCTCGCTGTATCCGTATGTACCGGCAGGAGATATATGCCTTTTTTTCTAATAATTATAATGCCACGCTAACAAAACACTCCCTCTACCAATAGTTGACCTGCTCGTGGACAGGTACTAGCGGACCTGCCCTGCGAGTTCCGGGCTGGAACCAGAACTCGCGACGGTCCCGTCTGCAAGTGCCTGTATCCACTCGGGTCAAATATGGTAGAGTTGAGTCCTTTGCCAACGTGGCATTTTTTTTTTGCATTCGCATATATCTCCTGCCGGTCCATCCCGACACAGATGCCGCCAGGAAGGTGCGCTCCGCAGGAGGTGTGTCAATGAGAAACGTCCCCATGACAAAAAGTTGACAGTGAGAAACGTCCCCGTGACAAAAAGTTGACAGCGAGAAACGTCCCCGTGACAATTATATAGTGGTCACTAAAAAGCTGTCTGGGATAAGGTCAAGGAGGGCCTTGGCTTCTTCGATATCGTGGCAGAGTCCAAAGACTACAGAGCCTGAGCCTGTCATAAGTGATGCAGAGCAGCCGGCTTTTTTTAATGATTGCTTTAGCTCATCTATTATGGGAGCGTAGGTTATGGCTGCACCCTCCAAGTAGTTACCAAGGAGGCTTTCTATGGAGCTGTCCTCTTCCAGGGCTTTTACAAAGGTATCTACGTCTGGGTGAGGATAGCTGTAGCTGGGGGAGTCTATCTGCTGATAAATATATTTGGTGCTGATGGACACTTCGGGCTTTATACATATCAGGGTGAGCCCTGTAAGATGTGGGAGAGGTGTTAAGACTTCTCCGATACCTTCGCACAGGACTGTACCACCGGCTATACAGAATGGAACATCTGCTCCGAGCTTAACCCCCAATTGACAAAGCTGAGATTGGCTTAGTCCCAGCTTTAGACATGTGTTTAATGTGGTAAGGACACAGGCTGCGTCAGCGGAACCGCCGGCCATACCTGCACCGGATGGAATGTTTTTCTGGATAGATATATGGATATGTACCTTTTTACCGTATTCTTCACATATGAGCCTGGCAGCTTTTGCCATAAGATTCTTATCGTCCCAGGTAATGTCAGGGAAATTGTCGGCATTTTTGCAGGAAAGGGATATGCAGAACTCGTTGGATTCCGCTATATCAAATTCCAATATGTCACAAAGATCAACAGTCTGCATTACTGTACGGATATCGTGGTAGCCGTCAGGGCGACGACCGGTAATATCTAAAATAAGATTGACTTTGGCATAAGCTTTTTCTACTACTCGCATGTTTTTCTCCTGATTTTGTAATTAATCCTCGAGGATGTGTTCCAGACCGATTTCTAAAATTTCCTCCACATGTTCATCGGCAAGAGAGTAGAGGATGGATTTGCCGTTACGTCTGGTCTTTACCAGCTTGGATGTCTTTAATATCTGAAGCTGGTGAGAAACAGCGGACTGGGTCATATTCAAGGCTTCAGATATCTCTCCGGCAGCCATTTCTCCGCCGGAGAGTTCATTTAGTATACGAATACGGGTGGAGTCTGAAAAATTTTTGAAAAGCTCTGCAAGTTCTATTAGGTTGTCTTCAGTCGGATTAAATCTAGTCATGTCCTCTCCTCCTTTTGTGGAACGAAGTGAAACAATCTTATTTTCTAATATGAAGGGCTCTCATAGCATTAAGTACCGCTAAGATCAGCACGCCGGTATCGGCGAAAATGGCAATCCACATAGCAAATGTGCCGAATATGCCAAGGGCGGAGATAATAAGGCAGAGCACCTTGATACCAATGGATAAATAAATATTTTCGTATACGATGCGAAGAGCCTTTTTGGAAATGTTAATAGCCTTGGCGATTTTTGCAGGGTCATCATCCATAAGCACCACATCCGCAGCTTCTATAGCAGCATCTGAGCCCAGCCCACCCATGGCAATACCGATATCTGCACGGGAAAGTACAGGGGCGTCATTGATACCGTCACCTACGAAGGCAAGAGTAGCTTTTTCTGAAGGCTTGGATGACAGGAGACGCTCTACCTGAGCTACCTTGTCAGCAGGCAGGAGCTCGGCATGTACTTCATCTATACCCAGGTCAGAGGCAACGCGGTCTGCCACAGCCCTGGCATCACCTGTAAGCATTACGGTGTTGGTCACACCTGTAGCGTGAAGAAGATTAATGGCTTCCTTGGCAGTAGGCTTTACTACATCGGAGATAACAATGTGGCCCTGGTAAATGCCATTTACAGCTACGTGGACGATCGTGCCTATATGGTGACAGGATATAGGCTCCACACCGATTCGCTTCATTAATTTGTCATTACCTACAGCGACGGTCAGGGAATCATACTTGTTAAATATACCTGCAGTCTTTATTGTAGCAATTATACCATTTCCACCGATTTCTTCAACATTTTCCACTAAAGAACGGTCGATATTAAGGCCGGAGTAGGAAATAATACTCTTTGCAATTGGATGGGAGCTGGCAGATTCAGCGTAAGCAGCCAGAGTCAGCAGCTCTTTTTCCTCTAATGTATTGTGATGAATGCCTGTGACCTCGAAAACACCCTTAGTCATGGTGCCGGTCTTGTCAAATACTACTGTTTTAACTCGGGATAACGCTTCCAGGTAGCCGGAGCCCTTTACCAGAACGCCATTGTGGCTGGCACATCCGATACCTGCAAAAAAGCTCAGGGGAATACTGATAACCAGAGCGCATGGACAGGATACAACAAGGAAGGTAAGAGCACGGAAAACCCAATCCTTGAAAAGAATGCCTGCTGTCAGGTCGGTACCGATTAAAAGAGTAATTACAGGGCCCAAAACAGCTATTGCAAGGGCAGATAAACAAACGATAGGTGTGTAGTAACGGGCGAATTTCTTAATGAAATTCTCGGTTTTTGTTTTCTTGGCACCGGACTCCTGTACCAGAGTGAGAATCTTGGAGATGGTAGACTCACCAAATTCTTTTTCAGTTTCTAGCTGCAGGATGCCTGTCATGTTAACAGAGCCTGAAAGAACAGAGTCACCGGCTGCGACATTTACAGGAAGACTCTCACCTGTAAGGGCAGCTGTGTTAAGTGCAGAGCTACCGGAGACTACGTGGCCGTCGATAGGCACCTTTTCACCGGGATTTACAATAATAACTGAGCCGACCTTAACGGTGTTGGGATCCACCTTTACAGGCTGTCCATTCTGTAAAATATTAGCGTAGTCAGGTCTGATATCCATAAGAGCAGCAATGTTTTTCCGGCTCTTGCCTACAGCATAATCTTCGAAAAGCTCACCTATCTGGTAGAAAATTATAACGGCGCAACCCTCAACGAATTCGCCCATAGCCATGGCACCTATAGAGGCTACTGCCATAAGAAAATTTTCATCCAGGAATTGACCACGGAAGACGCCTTTGATGGCATTAATTACGATATCGTAACCGATAATAAGATAAGCAACTACGCATATGATTATCTCTGCGACAACCGGAAAGCCGGGGATAAGACGGGAAAGCAGGACGGATGCGAGTACAAGAACGGTTGACGCAATGATCCTGGCCAGCATCAAGGCCGGATTGTCATCGTCGTCATCATCGTCATGGTCGTGACTATGGTCGTGACTGTGCTCATGAACATGCTCATGGTCTTTGCAGTGGCAGTCATCATCGTCATCGTCATCATCACAACAACCACAGTGACATTCATGTTTTTCGTGCTCTTCATGCTCTGATGCCTCTACTGCATCATCATCAAAGAAAATCTCACAGTCATCCTCTACTTTTTTACAGGCACTAAGTACTTCATCCATGACTTGGCGCTCATCAGCACCTTCATCAAACTCGACAGTCATGGTGAGATTCATAAAGTTTACTTCACAGGAAGCTACCCCTCTTACTTTGGATCCTGCCACTTCCATTTTGGAAGCACAATTGGCGCAATCCACATCAATTTTATAGGTTTTTGTCATAATTAAACTCCTTATATCAAAATAACACTTGAACATTTATTCATATGTTGGAATGAGTATAACGCCAATTTTTTATATTGTCAACTGTTTTTTGTATAATTGGCCGGGAGATGCAATATCAGCTGGCACAGGTGGTTTGTATTTTGGAAAGGCAGGTGCTATAATGCTTTTATTACAGGATTTGGAAAAAAGAATCTACGAGGGCATATTGCCGGAATGAGAGAAAATATGAGCAATAATATAGATATAAAAATAAAAGAAAATTATCTGCCGAAATTTAGCTTGTCGTCTTGCATGGAAGACGAATTCTGGCAGTGCCTTAAGTATGCCGAGGTATCAGGAGAAAATCTCATTGCCATCCTGGATAAAGTGCTGGATGAGCTGGGGCAGGATAAAAAGCTTAACAAGGTAGAAAGTAAGAAGATGCTGGAAAAGCTGAGGAAGCTCTGTATCACCGGCCTTGCAAAAGAAAACAGAACCATCTGTATAGAAGAGGGTATAAAAGAAGAAAACAAGGTGCTGGGGCAGGTGAAAGCATTTTTCCCTCAGGCAGATGTGGTTAAAATACATCATTATAAGGATGTATTTAATGAAAAAGGCCATGACTTTCTGGAGGATAAGAAAAAAGGAGATATTGTCATTGCTGAAAATCACGATAAGCTGGTCTATCCCGGCGCTCCTTTTTGTCAGAGCTTTGGTAATGAGCATTTTTATTATACCAGTCTGGTGAAAAACTGTATTTACAACTGTTCTTACTGCTATCTGTCGGGAATGTACCCAAGAGGCATTACCGTGATTTTTACCAATATTGAAGACTACTTTCAGGAGTTGGAAAAAATCCTTGCAGAGCATTCGGTATATCTTTGCGTATCATATGATACAGACCTTTTAGCGCTGGAGCCTATGCTGCATTTCGTGGAAGAATGGATAGGCTTTGCCAAAAAGCACAGTAATCTTAAGATAGAAGTGCGCACCAAATCCGGTAATGCAGGGATTTTTAACAGAATGCGGGAAAAGCATGGAGCCTGCAGTAATGTGATTTTTGCATGGACTTTGTCTCCGGATGAAGTGGTGGAAAAATTTGAAAAAAATATGCCGGGGCTTATAGAAAGATTGACGGCACTTAAGGCCTGCAAGGAGGCCGGCTTCCCTGTAAGGCTGTGCTTTGATCCCATGATTTATCATAAGGGCTGGGAGAATAGCTACAAGAGGCTTTTTGCTAAGGTTTTTTCTTCTATATCGCCGGAGGATATAGAGGACATATCCGTGGGAGTTTTTAGAATATCCAATCATTTCCTTCGCCATATGCGTAACGTATGGGGAGATACAGAGATAACTGCTTTTCCTTATATTACGGAGAAGGGAGCCTGTCATTATGGAGAAATGACTCACGAAATGGTGCAGACTGCGGTATCCGAGCTGGGGCGCTACTATCCGAGGGAAAAGATATACACCTGGGAGGGGAAGTAGTGTCGGATGGTCATTGACTTTTACACGGTAATGCATTATAAAATACTATAATGCCTGAAATATAATGGCTTTGAAAAATAAAAAGGACAAGGTACAATTATGAGCAAACAGAAAATCAACACCACCTGCGTTCAGGGTGGCTACAGACCGGGGAACGGCGAGCCCAGACAGATTCCTATTATTCAGTCTACTACTTTTAAGTATGATACTTCAGAGGATATGGGCAAGCTTTTTGACCTGGAGGCTAGCGGCTATTTCTATACAAGACTTCAGAATCCTACCAACGATTATGTTGCAGCCAAGATCTGTGAGCTGGAGGGCGGAAGTGCTGCTATGCTTACTTCTTCAGGACAGGCAGCCAATTTCTATGCGGTTTTTAATATTGCCAATTGCGGTGACCATGTAGTGGCATCTGCTTCTATCTATGGCGGCACCTTTAATCTTTTCTCAGTGACCATGAAAAAAATGGGCATTGACTTTACCTTTGTTTCTCCTGATTGTACGGAGGAAGAGCTGAGTGCGGCATTTAAGCCCAATACCAAGGCTGTATTTGGTGAGACTATTGCCAATCCTGCACTTACTGTTTTGGATATTGAGAAATTTGCCAAGGTAGCTCATGCTCACGGAGTACCTCTTATTGTAGATAACACCTTTGCAACACCTATAAACTGCCGTCCTTTCGAGTGGGGCTGTGACATCGTTACTCATTCCACCACTAAGTATATGGATGGTCATGGTGCAGGTGTTGGCGGCTGTATTGTGGATTCAGGCAGATTTGACTGGATGGCACATGCTGACAAGTTCCCGGGACTTTGTACACCTGATGACAGCTATCATGGCATTACATATGCGGAAAAATTCGGTAAGGAGGGAGCATTTATTACCAAGTGTACTTCCCAGCTTATGCGTGACTTGGGCTCCATACAGTCTCCTCAGAATGCATTTATATTGAATCTGGGGCTGGAGTCTTTACACGTGCGTGTTGCCAGACATTGTGAGAATGGCATGGCTGTGGCAGAATTCCTGTCCAAACATCCAAAGGTAGAGTATGTAAACTACTGCGGACTGCCGGAGGACAAATATCATGAGCTGGCAAAGAAATATCTGCCAAACGGCTCATGCGGTGTAGTTTCCTTCGGTATCAAGGGTGGCAGAAAGGCAGCGGAAGCCTTCATGAAGGGCCTTAAGGTAGCTGCTATTGAGACTCATGTGGCAGATGCGCGTACCTGCTGTCTCCATCCGGCATCAGCGACTCACCGTCAGATGAATGACGAGCAGCTGGAAGCCTGCGGAGTATTACCTAATCTTGTGCGTATGTCCTGCGGTATAGAGGATAAAGAAGACCTTATTAATGATATAGCAGAGGCGCTGGAGCAGATTTAAATACAATCTGCTCTGAAGTATCGACTTTTTCGACACGCTATGCGGGGATGTTAAAGCATCCCCGTTTTTTTACTTTATAGAAACATTATTTGTATATCTTAAGAAAAAGGGGTACTCTTATTATTAGGACAGGAGGAGTTACGATATGGTTACCAATCAATTATATACTGTATTTGGAGAAGAATTACTGGATAAATTAAAAGGGGATCCGGAGTATGTGCCGCTGCCGGAGTATCCAAGGCCACAAATGAAGCGTAAAAGCTTTACTAATCTCAATGGTTATTGGGATATGGCCATTGTTGGGGGACAGCCTGACATAGAGAAAATATATAGTGAGCTAAGAGAGGATGAAGGAATAAGGATGCCGGCCAGACCTCGCTTTACTCAGCGCATTTTAGTGCCATTTTCCCCGGAAGCGGCTTTGTCAGGGGTTAGCAGGCAGGTAATGGAAAGAGACCTTCTTTGGTATCATAAGGTGGTGAAGGTCGATTATAAGGGTCGACTCCTGCTGCATTTTGGTGCTGTGGACCAGGTGGCAATGGTTTTTGTAAATAGCAGGTATGTGGGATACCATATCGGCGGCTACTGCCCGTTTTCCCTGGATATTACAGAAGCGGTGGGGCAAAGAGAGGAAATAGAAATTGATGTGCTGGTGCGTGATGCCACGGAAGGCACCTACCTGGCCAGAGGAAAACAGGTGAAAAAGAGCCATGGTATGTTTTATACGGCTCAGTCAGGCATCTGGCAGACGGTGTGGCTGGAGGAAGTGCCCAGGACTTATATTAAAAAAATAAAAATTACCCCGGATTATGATGGAGCCTGCTGTAAAGTGGAGATCCGCATGAATGCCAAGGTTCATAGTGGCACTGAGTATGGATTTTCCGTGGGAGAATACAAAGGTGAGGATAGAGAAGCAGAGACTTTCTTTAGTGGAAAACGTACTACAAGGAATGATGAAAACGTAATTAAGCTGGTAGTATCATTGCCTGAGTTCAGAGAGTGGAGCCCGGAGGACCCATATCTCTATTCTCTTAGCATAAGCGTGGGAGAAGATAAAATAGACTCTTATTTTGCCATGAGAAAATGTTCTCTCTGGAAGGGGAAGAAGAAGCTGCCCAGACTTTTTTTGAACAACAAGCCTTATTTTCAGAACGGGATTCTGGATCAGGGCTACTGGCCTGAAGGTTTATACACTCCGCCTACAGATGAGGCCATGGTATTTGATATTGTGACCATGAAGAAAATGGGCTTCAATATGCTGAGAAAACACGCAAAAATTGAGCCGGCCCGCTGGTATTACTGGTGCGACATGCAGGGAATGCTGGTATGGCAGGACATGGTGCAGGGGGGCGATCCTATGCATCAGTGGTTCGTTACTTATATGGCGACTGTTTTTAACGGCTTGAAAAAATATGTGGATGACAGAATAAACAGACATGTATTGTCCAGAAGCAGTGAGGAAAGCAGACAGGCTTACAGGGAAGAGCTGCGTGAGACTATTGACACTCTTTACAATTGTCCATGCATTTATATGTGGGTACCTTTCAACGAAGGCTGGGGACAATTTAATGCATTGGAAGCAGTGGATGCTATAAGACATTTGGACTCTACCAGACTCATAGACCATGCCAGCGGCTGGTTTGATCAGCTGGGAGGAGATTGCCGCAGTCTTCACATTTACTTCACTTCCTACATTTTCCATGCAGAAAAAAAGAGGGCACTGGTGCTGTCGGAATTCGGCGGCTATTCGTGCCCTGTTAAGGACCATATGGCTTGTAACAACGAATATGGTTATAAAAGATTCAATGGTTTTAAGGATTTGCAGGATGCCATTCTTAAACTGTATGTGAAGGAAATAGCACCAGGCATTTCTCATGGCTTGTCGGCAACAGTCTATACTCAGCTTAGCGATATTGAGGAGGAAATAAATGGCCTCCTTTCATATGACAGGAAAGTGGTCAAGTCTAAGCCGGATATTGCCGGAGTGTTTGAAAAATATATGGATTTGTTATAAATATTATTGCTCGCTTCTGACTACGTCAATGAAGGCTTTTAAAAAGATGGTTCCATTAGTGGACGAGCCTGCATTATTATATTCAGGATGCCACTGCACGCCGTAGAGATGGCGGCTGGCATCTTCATAAGCTTCCACTGTTCCATCAGCATGGGTGGCAGTTATGGTAAGGCCCTGTCCAAGATCCTTGACTGCCTGATGATGATAGGAATTAACCTTAATGACCGGAGCATTGAAGGCGCTGGCCATAAGGCCTCCGGAAATGCTTATCTCATGTGTGAGACCGCCTCTGTGATTTTTAATATCCTGATGCAAAGAGCCGCCCAGGACAACATTTAACAGCTGAGCACCGCGACATATGCCGAGAACAGGTTTTCCGGCATCTATAAAGGCCTGTATTACTGTTGCCTGCAACTCATCCAGCTCGTCGATGCCGGGATCGGAACCGTTCATTTCCTCTCCATAGAGCTTTGGATTTATATCATAGCCGCCAGGACTTATGAGACAGTCAAAGTATGATATGTCAAAAGAGGTAGTGGTTATATACTTCACATAGCAACCATAATCTGCACCCAGCTCAGATTGCATATTTGCCAGTTTGTTTGTAATACTTACAGCTTCTTTATCAGTAGACTTAAGAGTGACTATACCCACGTGAATGGAAGGGGTAAAATACCTGACAGGTGAGTAGTCAGATGAATAGAAAGTCTTTCCATTGATTGTAGCATAGGCCCTTACATAGCAGGAGTAAGTTATGTTAAAAGCAGGGATAGAGAGGGTGTAACTGTCAGAGGCAGTCTCGGTGCGCTCTACCAGATTAATGTTGGCATTAGTATTAATGCATGTTATTTCATAGCCCTGAACCAGGCTTTCTGCAGAAGGATTCCAGGTAAAGGATAAACGCTTGCTGCCCGGATTGCTTGCTCCCAACTGATCGAGTACGCAAAAATGCAGAGCGTAGTCAACATTGGAAAAATAGGCTGTGTACCTGTAAACAGCTGTATCCTCTGCATGAGGTAATACCTTATAAGCGTAGTATATACCGCTTTTTGTAGTGGAATCCACGTAGGAAATATCAGTAACAGTAGCTATTTTTTCATATTCGCTTAATGTGGATCCATCTATAGCGAAAGCTCTGTAAATTTCATAGGAAGTAGCGTTGGTGACCTGACTCCAGGAAAGATTGACCAAAGCACCTGCATTTTCGACATTTAAATCCGGGGCAGCAAGGTCAATATCTGTAGGAGTGATTCCAGGTAGAGAAAGCTGTGGATTATCTGTGTTTATTTCTACCGGTGGAGTAATCATAACTACAGGTACCATTGTATTTGTAGGTACCGGAGTAGCAGTGAGCACAGGAGTAGCGGTAGGAGCCGGAGTAGCGGTAGGAGCCGGAGTGTCAGTTGGCACAGGAGTGTCAATAGGTGTCGGAGTAGCGGTAGGTGCCGGAGTGTCAGTTGGCACAGGAGTGTCAGTAGGTGTCGGAGTAGCAGTAGGTACCGGAGCGTCAGTAGGCACAGGAGTGTCAGTAGGCACAGGAGTGGTAGTAGGTACCGGAATGTCAGTAGGTACCGGAGCGTCAGTAGGTACCGGAGTAGCGGTAGGTACCGGGGTAGCGGTAGGCACCGGAGTAGCGGTAGGCACCGGAGTAGCAGTAGGTACCGGAGTAGCAGTAGGTGTCGGGGTTATCCTGACAACAGGGTTTTTCCCGGGGAGTACTGATTGAGGTACGAAGTTGATACCGGGCGGTGTAACCACAGGCTTTACCACGGACTGATGAGTGACATTGACTGACGGAGATGGCTTTACTGCAACAGTATTTTCTACCTGAGGTTCATTAGTCTGTTGGACATAGATGCTACCGCAGGCACAGGTTAGTATCATAGTAGTAGATAAGATGAAAACAAGAATGGAGTTTTTTTTCATAACTTTACCTCCAGAGGGTGAGTGATACTATTGTAATATGAAATGCTTTATTTTTTCTAAATGAGAGATTATATCCATATAAAGGCGGGGGGGAATTTTTATTAAAAAGATTGATTTTTTGTGAAAAAAACAGGGTTTTTCAGGGAAAATAGTGTCAAAATGCTTAAAAAGTAATAAGGCACAACAAGATGTTGTGGTATGAGAATGACAGGATGACTATCGCAGGAAGGCTGACGTTTGACAAATAGGAAGTTGTATTGTAAGATAGTGCCTGTAAGAGCTTACATTCTGTTGCAGGGCGGCAGTTTATGTAAGAGGATTTTTGTAAGAGGATTTAAAAATGGCTAAGACATATACGGTTAGAGCTAAAAAATTGGATAATAACGGAGCAGGAATAGTAGAGTTTAACGGGTCAAAATTCCCCGTTACAGGCCTTTTGCCAGGTGAAAAAGCAGAGATTAGCCTGTCTTATGTGAAAGGAAGCAAGGCTGCCGCAGGAGCGGCGCTGGAAGAAGTGCTGGAGCCTGCCAAGGACAGATGCAGTGTCGGCTGCCCTGCTTATCTTAAATGCGGCGGATGCAACATGCTGCATATGACCTACGAAGCGGAGCTTAAGTTCAAGCAGGATAAGGTTACAGAGCTTTTTGGCAAGGAAGAGGCTCTGATACTACCTATTATTGCGTCGGACAGCCCGCTTAATTATCGCCACAAGGTCTATCAGTCCTACGGCATAAAAAAGGATGGCCGTGGCCGCACTACCATTGTTTCCGGACTATATGAGGAAAATACCAGAAGCCTGGTGGCAGTGAAGGATTGTCAGATCCAGTGTAAAACAGCCAATCAGATAGAAAAAGCCATTGTAAAAATAATGAAACAAATGGGGATCAGAGCCTGGGACCCTGTGACAAGGACCGGGACTTTGCGCCATGTATACATAAGAGTTTCAAAGAAAAGCGGAAAAGCAATGGTGGTTCTGGTTACCGGAAGCTCTGATTTCAAAGAAAGAAAGCATTTTGCAGAGGCTTTGAAAAAAGAGATTCCTGCGGTATCTACAGTCATACATAATATAAATGATGATAAAAAGACCGGAATGATTCTGGGAAAAAAGAGTCAGGTGGTAATAGGTGAGGGCTTCATTACTGACAACCTTTGCGGCAAGAGCTTTAAGATTTCCGAGAGGTCCTTTTTCCAGGTCAATCCTGCTCAGGCAGAAAAGCTTTTTCAGGCAGCGGTCACCATGGCGGATCTCAACGGTAGTGAAAAGGTGCTGGATGCTTACTGTGGCACCGGTACTATAGGGATTATTGCTGCAGATGCAGCGGATAAAGTGGTAGGTGTAGAGCTGTCCAAAGACGCGGTAAACGATGCCAGAGGTAACGCTTCATTAAACGATATAAAGAATATCAGCTTCCTGGCCGGTGATGCAGGGGAGTATCTTAGGGAATCACAGGAACATTTTGATGTGGTATTTATGGATCCTCCCAGAAGTGGCAGCAGCGAAGCCTTTCTGGAGGCCCTCTCCCAGGCACGCCCGGAGAAAATAGTCTATGTTTCCTGCAATATAGAGACTCAGAAAAGAGACGTGGATTTTCTTAAGAAAAATGGTTACAAGGTGGCTCTTGTACAGGCAGTAGATATGTTCTCCAGGACTGCAGAAGTGGAGTGTATTTGTCTGCTTACCAAAAATTAGTTGAGGTGACTTAAAATGGTTAACATTCTTGATTACATTGACAGCCTGCTGGAGAACAGCACTCTTGATTGTCCTGCCTGGAATATCGAAAAAAAGAGAAGTGGTGAAAAAAGTGGCTGGAACTACATAGACGGCTGCATGATTAAAGCTATACTTGAAGTGTACTCCATTAAAAAGGACAGCAAGTATTTCCGCTTTGCCGATGAATTTATTGACTACAGAGTGGCAGAAGATGGCTCCATAGATGGTTATGATCCCGAGAGCTTTAACATCGACAACGTTAATGCGGGCAAGACATTGTTTGAGCTCTACGATCTGACCGGGAAAGAAAAGTACAAAAAGGCCATAGATAATATCTATTCCCAGGTAGTACGTCAGCCTCGTACCAGAGAGGGCAATTTCTGGCATAAGCTTATATATCCGGGACAGGTATGGCTGGACGGCCTTTACATGGGGCAGCCATTTTATATGGAATATGAGACCAGATTCAACAACAGGACTAATTATCAGGACATTTTCAACCAGTTCAGAAATGTGCGCAATATTATGAAGGACCAGGATACAGGCCTTTATTACCATGCATATGACTCTTCCAGACAGATGTTCTGGTGTGATAAAGAGACCGGCCTGTCCGGGAATTTCTGGCTTCGTGCCCTGGGATGGTATGCCATGGCTCTTCTTGACACCCTGGATAAATGTGATCCGAAGGGCTACGAGACAGAGTATGAAGAGCTGAAAAAAACGTATGTTGACTTTATGACTGCTGTATGTAAGGTGCAGGATGAGAGTGGCATGTTCTGGCAGCTGCCTGCTTTTCCGGGTAGGGAGAAAAATTACCTTGAGACCAGCGGCAGTGCTATTATGGCTTACTCTTTGCTTAAGGGTGTAAGACTGGGATTTTTGCCTGAAAACTTCAGGGAAAACGGTCTCAGGGCCTTTAACGGCATTTGTGAAAAGCACCTTGTAAAAGACGGAGATAACATTCATCTGGATAATATTTGCCTGGTGGCAGGCCTTGGTGGCAAGCAGATGAGAGACGGATCCTACGAATATTATATGTCTGAGCCTGTGGTAAAGGATGATGCAAAAGGCGTAGGTCCCTTCCTTTTGGCCTATACAGAGGTACTACGTATAGATAAGTAGTGCAGGCACACACAATTTTCACAAATAAATTCTTTATTTTTTGTAAAAAATATGTTAAAATTGCCCCTGTTATTAGGGGCGTTTTTTTATGCCCATGAGAGAAAGGTTTTGATTTATGAAAAAGAAAGTTTTATCCATTATTTTATTAATGGCTATGGCTATCAGTGCTTTTGGTTGTGGCAAGGTAAATGTTAAGCTTTCCAATTACAAGGGCATGGAGCTGAAGAAGGTTACAGACAAAGAAGTTGAGGAGACTATTGAAGCACTTCTCAAGGAAAACACAGGCTGTATAGTAGTTGACCGTGAGGCTAAAAAAGATGATACCGTTAACATGAATTACGAGGGTATCTACTACGGCAATGTTTCTGTTACATTTAAGTTTGAGCTGGAGAAGGACCGCGAGAGCTACTCCTTTATCCCAGGCACCAGCAATGGCACAGAGTTCACAGCTCTTTATACAGAAGAGGCTAACAATTTTGCTGCTCTTACTCCATCTGTATCAGCAGCCAGTGGCAGCAACCATTACCTTGATAAGACAGGTGCTATTGTAGTTTCCAATAAAGAGGCTACCAGCCTTACCATCGCTATCAAGGCTGATTTTGTAAAAGAGATGATCGAGAATAAGCTTGCTTTTACTGCTAAGACTAATGGTGTAAAGGTTACATCCATTAAGGTGCTTGCAGTTAGCAGCTCTGAGGACAAAGATTACTCCTGCGACAGCTCTTATGTAGGAGATGGCAATTTTATTTCTACAGTTTCCCACGAGGCTTTCGCCAATGTATATGGCGTTAAGTTCTCCGGCGGTACAGCTGAGAAGGCTGATCTTAAGCTGGGCAGCAAAGAGTTCATTCCGGGATTCGAGGATCAGCTGATCGGCCACAAAGCAGGCGAGACTCTGGAAGTTAAGCTTAGCTTCCCTGATAATTACACCAGCAATTCCAGACTTAGCAGCCAGCCTGTTATCTTCAAGGTTAAGATCAATGAAGTTAAAGAAGATCCTAAATTTGATGATACTTTTGCTAAGTACATGGAGTATGAGACTGCAGAAAAGTATCATGAGTACATCGTTGATACCATGAATAATAACTACTTTGAGGAGCAGATTACAGACAAGCTTCTTAAGGAGTGCAAGGTTAAGAATCTTCCCAAGAAGGAAGTTCAGAAGTATAAAGACAATGTAGTAAATTACTATACAAGCATGGCTCAGTACTATTTACAGTACTATACAGCTATGGGCTTATCCGGCATTAACCTTGATTTTATTCTGGCTAATATGTTCGGCTTTGAGAATACAGATGCACTTGAGTCATATGCTGACGAGTATGCCAACAATTATCTGAAGACCATGTACATCACAAAAGAGATCGCCAGCGTTGAGATGATTTCCGTAACTGATGAGGACTTCAAGAAGACAGAAAAAGAATATGCTGAAAACAGTGGCTATGAGACCATTGAAAAGTTCTATGAAGAGAATATTAAGACAGACGAAGACAAGAAGGAAGTAGAAGACGAGATCAGATACATCGCACTTCTTGAAAAGGTTCTGAATCATATTAAGAGTAACGCAGTAATTAAAGAAGCAGACAATAGCAAAACAGATAACAAATAGGATAAGTTATAATTATTCGCAGTGTATCTGCGAGGGGAGAAGAGTATGAAGCTTGCTTATATTATCGTTAGTTCTGAAGATGACAACAAAGTTATGAGTGCATTGAACAAGCATGGTTTTTCCGTTACCAAGATGGCTTCTACAGGTGGCTTTCTGCGTGCGGGCAATACTACCATGATTGTAGGCACCCAGGAGGAGCGCGTGGAGCGTCTCGTCGAGATAGTCAAAAAGGAGTGTGGACCCAGACAGCGTATTACTGCCAATGTGTCCTCTACAGCCGGTGCTGCCCAGGGGATTACCCCATATCCTGTAATGGTTGACGTGGGAGGTGCCACCATCTTCGTTGTTGACGTGGAGCGATTTGAAAAAATATAGTATGAGCATTTTTTCTTCATCCATAAAAAAGATTACAGTTTTATTACTTATTTCAATTCTTTTGCTTTCAGGCTGTGGCTTGCAGTCAGGAAGCAAAGGGAATGTTACTATTGCCGATATTTCCGGCTTTTCTGCCACATCCGATGATGAGACAGAAAAAATGGATCAGCTCTATCTTTATATCAACGAGCACTCTGAGGTGTGGGAAATACCTGAAGCACAGGTGACAAAAATGGCTGACAATATAGAGGCATTTTACATCAATCTGACAGAAGCAGAGCTTCGGGACTATAATGCCAGAGGCAACAAGGCTTCTTTTGAAGACATGCTATACTTCCTGTTTCAGCTAAAGTCACGGGAAGCTCTCAGAGCTTTTGCTGAAGGCTATGCCAAGGCCGAAGTCAAAAACAGGATGGTTATTCGTGCCATTGCTGAGCGCGACGGCATAGAAGTATCTGATGCGGAGCTGGCAGAGGCGGGAGACACGGTTGACGTGAGCGCATATCTTAGCGGAGACAGAGATGAAGAAGTGAGATATGAGCTGCTTAGAAGAAAGGTTCTAAGGTCTATCCTTAGCCGCTAAGTTGTCAGAGGTGTCAACTTTTTAGCTCCGCTTGCTCCCTGGGCTCGCTCCATTCCTCTCTTTAAAGCCAAGGCAGTGTTTTGAGTGTTTTAAGTTATTATTAAGTGATATAAAAAAGCAGACCTCATTCTGCTCGAGGTTGACCACTCGTGGACGGTCACTAACTGCTATGCCCTGCGAGTTCCGGGCTGGAACCGGAACTCGCGACGGTCATACCAGTAAGTGCCGTAGCCCACTCAGGTCAAAACTCGCAGGACTGAGGTCAGCTTTTTTTATATCACTTTATTTACATTGTGACCAACACTGCCTTGGCTTCAAACAGCCTCATGGAGATACCGCCAGGAAGGTGCGCTCCGCAGGTGGTGTGACAGTGAGAAACGTCCCTGTGACAAAAAGTTGACAGTGAGAAACGTCCCCGTGACAACTCAATTTACCCGCCACTTGCCAGGGGATATGTCCAGTGCCGGGCGGCTAAGAGTGAGCCAAAGTGAAAATTTAGCCGCCACTTGCCAGGGGATATGTCCGGTTGCAGGGGGGCTAAGAGTGGGGCAAAGCGTAAATTTAGCCGCTACTTGCCATGGGATATGTCCGGTGGCAGGGGGCTAAGAGTGGGGCAAAGCGTAGATTTAGCCGCCACTTGCCAGCGTACGCTGTGACCACATTTGTATTAATTAATTCCTCGTCTTGCGCGAATCTTGCACCAATCTACTCGCTAGCGTAAAATTTTATTCGTAAAAAATGAGAATTGAAAAAGAGTTCCTAAACGTGTAGATTTAAAGTCGACAAAAACAATAATCTATGCAGAAAGGGAACTCTTTTTATGGAACACAGTATAACCTATTTTACAGAA
>JAZLGU010000038.1:0-22479 GCA_045616485.1 Lachnospiraceae bacterium | reverse complement strand
ATAGAGCATAAAAGCAAGTGTTATTATAACTTACTTTTGGGCAGATGTAAATCTGTCTTTTTGTTGTACCTGAAATTTTTTCTGCAGGAAAATCATTGGCAAAGGATGGAATAAGAAAAGAGCTTGGGCAAATTTATTTGCACAAACTCCTTAACTTAACGTTATGGGGACGTTTCTCATTGACAACATTTTTGAAAAAATGTTGTCAATGGGATACGTCCCTGTGTCAACTTTTGTCAACTTTTGTTAATCTACATCTGCAGATCGGTATTAATAAAACGCTTGAAGGTAGGTACTTTGAAAAGAAGAATAGCTACAACAAGTACAAGTATCAGCTCAGGAAGCATGTAACCGCCATTGTAAGCAAGACTGTAGAGAGGAATATTTTCTGCAGGGAAGCCTTTCCACAGCTCAAACGCAAAGCTACCGTAAGCAAGAACACCTGCTACAAAATGAGACAGGAATCTAAGAATACAAACTATAGCAATACCAATAATATTTGACTTATCTGAGATATCCGGATTTTTTTCATAGAATTTAACCAGGAGAGCAGTAACAATTACGGTTAATACAGTGAGCAATATGAAAACCACTGAAGAGAAGGATTTTTCAAAAACCAGAATCATTGTGACAACTAAGCCCAGGATGACTACTGTGAAGATAAAATCCATAACCTTATTGGAAATAACTTTTTTAAATAAATTGCTGAAGAGACCTGCAAGGCCAAGCACTGAAAAGGCAACAAAATAGTCAAAAATGATGCTTGCTGCAAGGGCAAAAGGAGAAAGTCCGTAGGCCAATAAATGTCCAAGGGTTATACCAAAAACAAACCTGATAATGGCATAAACAAAAGAAACGAACATACCTGCTTTAGGTCCTCTTTTGATAGAGTAGAGGCAGATGGGGAGCATAGAAACCAGTGTGACTTCTCCGCCCCAGGGGAACTTGATAAACTTAACAAAACTCAAGGCTGTTGCAAGAGCAATCATAATAGCGCCTTCAACAAGGATAAGAACCTTATCTTTTTTCATAAAAAAACCTCCTACACGTGCATAGGAGGTCTGTATACCAAAAGAAAACTGCTTTCTTACGCCGG
The DNA here is from genome assembly GCA_045616485.1 of Lachnospiraceae bacterium. Taxonomy (GTDB): domain Bacteria; phylum Bacillota; class Clostridia; order Lachnospirales; family Lachnospiraceae; genus RGIG3528. The sequence goes on along the minus strand of JAZLGU010000038.1, from coordinate 21,383 downwards.
TATTACCCGGATCAAGTATAAGGGTCGACGAAAACGTCTCTCAGCAAATGCGCCCCTAGCACAATATCAATATTAAATTCAAGATGAGTATAGCTTATATTGGCAGAATGTCAATGGGGACCTTACAAAATATTGAAAAAAAGAATATTGAAAAAATGTTGGCTGGCTATATTAGAGGTCAAAACTGCTTACGTCAATGTAGGCTTCTCCGGGCTTACGACGGGCGTAAATTCGCTCCAGATTCTTTACCAGAGATTCTTTTTTCTGGGGTCCTGTCTTGGTATGACTAAGGTAAAAATGGCTGACGGGAAGTCCTTTCATAACCTGAATAGTCTGATTCAATAAGGAAACATTGAACGTCACTATATTGTCATTTCTGGCGGCATAAGTAGCATCGCCCAGAAATGCAATGTCACCCCCCCTAAGCCCCAGACTGCCTTTTTCGTGGCTGGAAGGAATAGGGAAGACCATGACATCCTCACCCAGATCTATGGGCTCCCTCACTATTACGGCCTTTTCTACAGGTAAAAAATCCGCAGCTTTTTTTGCAGTAAAGGAACCACAGTAGACCAGGTCGTCACTGCGAAGCATGATACGTGACAAATTGGTCATATGATCTTTATGAAAATGGGATAAAACAAAAAGTCTGGGACCTTCCACCTGTTCTATAGCCTCAAAGCTGGCATCACAGCGGCCTGTATCAAAAATAACCGTAGCTCCACTAAGCCTTACAAAGGCTATGTCTGAGGAAAGAAAAGGCTCCTCGGTGGCAGGAATCAGGGATATTTGATTGTTAATTGTTATCATGCTCAAGTATTGCCTTTCCGGAAACATAAGTCTATACTGAAAGTAGTAAGTATAGCTTTATAATATTTTTTCAATATGTAAGAGAGGTGAAAAGCGGTCGCTAAGCCATAATAATTCATGCTAACGCATGAAGGCTTAGCTTTTCAAACTCCTACGGAGTTCCTCCGTTTATTCCACTTCGTTCCATAAAAGGAGATAATATGACTCTTGATGAAAAAATTGAACAACTGCAAAAAATAATCGATAAATCAAGCCGCATTGTATTTTTTGGGGGAGCAGGAGTAAGTACTGAAAGCGGCATCCCGGACTTCAGAAGCACGGATGGACTCTATCATCAGCACTATAAGTATCCTCCTGAGACTATACTTAGTCATAGTTTTTTCATGCAGAAAACTGAAGATTTTTACGATTTTTACAGGGATAAAATGAATGCTCTGCAGGCAGAGCCCAATATAACGCACAAGGCTTTAGCCAGGCTAGAGGAAAAAGGAAGGCTCTTATCTGTAGTGACCCAGAATATCGACGGTCTCCATCAGAAGGCAGGCAGTAAAAAAGTACGTGAGCTTCATGGCTCGACTATGCGTAATTACTGTATGCAGTGCGGGAAATTCCATGGGCCGGAAGCTGTTTTTGGCAGCACGGGGATTCCCAGATGTGAGTGTGGCGGTATCATTAAGCCCGATGTGGTACTCTATGAGGAAGGGCTGGAGGATAATACAGTAAATGATACTTTGGCTGACATTTCCACTGCGGATACGCTGATTATAGGCGGTACTTCTTTGGCTGTATATCCGGCAGCGGGATTTATCAGGTACTTCAGAGGCGCAAATCTGGTACTCATCAATAAGAGCGCCACACCCTATGATAATAATGCAGACCTGCTGATAACAGCAGGCCTGGGTGAAGTGTTCAGTCGTATAAAAATATGAATGAATCAGACAGTTCCAAAGCTGTCATAGTATAAACAGTCTTTATTGCATTTACCGGTCAGAAGCTTGTCACAGGGAATCATTTTGTGATGGGCTTCTGATTCATTTTGATAGCGGTTTATGCGCTTTCTGGTATAGCCGATATAGGCAAAGTTATTCTCCTTACCCGGAATCATGGCGGCACAGCTGTTGATCCAGACTACATTACAGTAGTCGTGGGCACAGAGATCGAAGGACATTTTAAAGTCATAGGCACCGGTGGAATATGCCGGAATAATAAGCATAGTCAGCATAAAGCCACGCATGATACGCTCCATATATCTGGTGGTCAGGAAGTCCTTACAAATCAGTATGGAGAAGCGGCCTATCCCTTCATAATGGAAGACGCTGATAAGGCCGAAGCCCAATATATCCTCCATATATTCACCATGGTCACAGTTCATGACATAAGGATTTTGTTTGTGCTGGTGGGCCATGATATGACCATGACGGTCCAGTATGGAGCAGACATTAATATGCTCTCCGAAAAAAGTAGGCAGACATATCATGGCAGGAAGCTCTTCCTGCTCTCCTGCGCTAAGCTCTTTTATGCGGTCAATGATGTAGCTTTCTGTCTCAGCATTCCCCAACATTTCAGGGAAAACCACAATCTCAGCTTCGTTTTTACCGGCTTCAAGGATTTTATCCCAGATAAGCTGATTGAATTTGTCTACTTCGTCGAGATGGTAGTCCAGGGAAAATACCTGTAAATCCTTACTTTTATGGAATCTGATATCAAAATTCGGACGACAGGAAAGAGGGGATGCGGCTACTTTTAGCATACCGGTGGCATCAAAGCGTTTGAAAAATCCCTTTGGGATAAATATATGCTCGTCAACGATATTTTCAGTGGTGTTGTCATCTTCGATGACCATGAGATTGGTCAAATAGTTGTCCAAACGCCTGTAGGAAAAGGACTGACGACTTTTCCGGGCCCATACACAGGTGCAACGGGGCAGCAGTTCTATGCCTGTTTCATTGCGGTTGGTATTTAATTCATGGGTGGTATTTTTTTGCTGCAGTAAATTTATTTCGTCCTGCAGTATCCATGAAAGACAGGAGTCCAGGGCGATGATAAGACGCATTATGCAGTTTTTGTCATCGCTGTCCATAAGATTCTGGGCAAGAAGCACCAGACTGTCAATGAAGGTATCGTCAATGTCTGACTCCAAAATAGGCATGAAACGACCTTCCATGTTAAGCTGAAGCGGCGTGCGGGACTGGATAATGTCCTCTACGCGGCTTTTTTCCTCAGTGGAGATACAACTGTAGCGTACCAGATAGTTTTTAGCCTGAGTACGTACGATGTAAGAACACATGTCTGCCAATACATTATAGATTTTTACTTTACCAGAGATGACCGTCCCCATAGTCTTCTGATTCCTCCGCCAGTTTGTTAATAGACAAATCGCCGTATGCCCAGCAAAAACAGAAAATCTGAGCACGAGCGGACATTTTTTGAGTTTTTAAAAGATTTTTAACCTCATCCTTGGTGTACCACTTGGCTTCGATTTCTTCAAAAGAAGAATCGGATGGCTTGATATCGCCTGATACTACTGCAAGTACAACTGATGTGGTTTCGTTGGTAAGACCAACGGCATTAAAGCTGCTTTTCAAGCGCACCAGACGCTTTTTCAAGGTGAGCCCGGTCTCCTCCCGGAGCTCTCTGGCGGCAGCCTCTGTAGGCGTTTCCCCTTCATCTATCATGCCTGAAGGGAAATTGTAAACCCAGTCCCCCAGGGCCATGCGAAATTCCCTGCTAAGAATAATCCGTTCATTATCCTCGGAAATGCCTATTACCAGAACGGTTTTACTGTTCCAGCTGCGTAGATCCTCCAAAGTGCTAATGTTCAAATCACGACTGACCATTTCGTATTTTTTTTCCCTATGGTCTTCTGTCTCGTAATTAAGATTGTAGCGGCATAGGTGGCCTGACTCAAAAGCTTTTTCAATAGATTTAAATTTCATAAATATGCCTCCTAAAAAACTGAAGCCGGCTCATTGTTGTTACCATAAAGTAATAAAAATAAGCTTTCACTTTATAGTATAAAGCCTGAGACTCAACGACGCAAGTACATCGAAGATTATTTTTTGAATGGTGTCTTTACCATTGACGCTGTAAAAAGGATTGACCGGGATAACACGCCCTAATCCAATAACTATCGAAAAACATAAAACAAAATATATTGACATCTAATAATTTTGGATTTATATTATAGCCGAAAGATTTATTGAAGGGAGAAGGCCATGAATACCGACGTACCGGTTAAGAATCCTTATAAGGTCTATGTGGAAGTAAATGTTAAATTCTATCCTGATGGCCGTGTTACTCCTCTTACAATTATTTGGAGAGATGGCAAGATATTTAATATAGACAAGGTCACTGATGTGAGGCGGGCAGCAGCCAGACGTGGCGGAGGCGTGGGGATACGCTATTCCTGCGTGATTGAAGGGCATAACAGCTTTCTGTTTTACGAGGGCAATAATCTTTGGTTTGTAGAGGAAAAATAATGTTTCGTAAAAAATTTATCGTTTATCGTAAAAAAGTTGTTGACAGAAGATAAGAAGGGGTGTATTATTACAATCGTAAAGAGTTTATCGATAAACATTAAACATTTCTCAAGAAACATTAATAACAGTAAAGGATTGTAAAGGAGAGTAAAATGAAAGAAACAGCTATTAAAAAAATCAACTCAATGGGCAAGGTGGCCGGTATTATTACTTTGATTGCCAAGATATTTGCAGGTGTAGCATTTGCAGGCTGTATGATTGCAGCTATCATATTCATGGTGATTCCAAATGACTTTATTAAAATCAGTACCAGAGGATTAATGAAGATAGAAGTGGATATGGCGAAGGTTAATTATCATTTCACGGATGCAGAGAGATGAGATTAATAAAAGCATAGAAAATGGGATGCTGGACGGCTCTATCAAGGTAAATGGTCAGGATTTCGGTAAAGCAGAGATAGGCGTACAGAATGACAGCATCATTGTTAATGCCAATGGCCAGTACAATTCATTTAGCCTGAAAAAACTTATTCCCATAATCCTTATAGCAGCAATTAATACTGTCTGTGCATTTATTACACTTATGTTTATTGGCTTTTTGTGTAAGGCATTTAAGAATTGCCAGTCTCCATTTGAGGAAAATGTTACAAAAGCTATGCGTAATCTGGCATTCGCTCTTATTCCATGGTCAGTAATGTCCTCTCTTTCCAATAGTATATCCACATCTTTCATCATGAATGGAAAATATTCTTTTAATTTACATGTTGACATTACCGTTGTAGTGACTATACTGATTATATTCGGACTTACCTATGTATTTAAGTATGGCGCTGTGCTTCAAAAAGAATCTGATGAGACATTATAAAGGAGGCTGCCATGGGAAAAATTATACTTAGGCTGGATCGAATGATGGCAGATCGTAAGATGAGTCTGAATGAGCTGTCTGAAAAGGTGGGTGTATCCAATGTGAATCTTTCCAAGATGAAGACAGGTAAAATCAGTGCCATCAGATTTTCTACGCTGGAGGCGATTTGCGACGTACTAAACTGTCAGCCGGGAGATATTCTGGAATATGATCCGAATGGAGCTTCTGAAGATAGCGCGGAGTAATAAATAACAGTTATAACAGGAGGTGGCCATAAAATGGCAGATGTTAATAAGATGACAATTATGGAGCTTAGAGATTATGTAAACAGTCTTAGCAATGAGGATTTTGAAAAATTTGAGAAAGAGGTGGACCTTTCGGAATTCGATGCTGATCTGGAGCCTATTATGCTGCTCACATCCAGTAGACTTTATGACTATTTAAAATACAGAGATAAAGAAAATGTCACAGTAGAGATGTAGACTATTCATAGGGAGGAGCGAAAAGGCTCCTCCCTTAATTAATGCACCTGTGGCGCAGGTCTCATGCCTTTAAATCTCTGGCAAAATCATATGCTACAGTGACTTTACCATCTTTGTAGCAGACATTGGCATAAGCACCGGAAACAGTAGGCATCTGAGGAGGCAGATGGCCAATATCCATGCCATGGATAATAGGCAGGCCCAGATCTTTTAGCACATAGTCAAAAGCTTCGGTCATACTGATGCCAAAATCATTATTATCAATTAACATAGGGCGTCCGATAAGGAAGCCTTTTATTTTGTGGTTAAACCAGCCAGTGTGTTTCAGCTTCCATAGAGAGCGGACTACTCCCATGGTGTTAAATTCACAGCTTTCAAGGAAAAAGATTATGCCATCATCTGCATATTTTTCAGCAAATTCATTGAAATGATCAAATTCCGTGCCGGCAATACCTACCAGACAGTCCAGACAGCCACCTACAAGACGACCGGAAAAAGTCACATTTCCGGAGTCACAGGTGATACGGGTAGGAGCGGTAAGATTGTAGGGAGCCAGGGGATTAGTGGCTGTATCTGCCTTTTCTATTTCGAAAAGATCGTAATTGGTAAATATTGTTTTTTTGCCGGTAAGAAGATCCAGGCTGTCCTGGTGGGATTGATGCCATTTTTCCTGACCGAAGGAAGCTGCACATTCACCATAAACAGCAGCAGTATCGCAGAGCGTGGTGGAGAAAAATACATAGTTGGTATTGTCAGAATAGCCCATATACCATTTGGGATCGGCCTTTTTTATACGATTAAAATCCATATAAGGAATAGCAGTACACATAAGCTCGCCGCCACCGCAGGAAATCAGCAGATCAGAGCTTTTGTCACAGAGGCAGTCGTTAAGCTCGGTACCACATTTTTCCGGAGTGTTACTCATGCCGAGACCTGATGATTCATGGCAGTTGGGACCTTCAAAAGTAGAATAGCCCAGACTTTGAAAAATTTTCTTGGCATTTTCAAATCTTTCCGCATATGGACTGGTGGTACAGGCGAAAGATGGAGCTACAAATCCGATGGTTCCGTTTTCTTTTAAAAATGGTGGAATGCGCATAATATACTAACCTCCGAAGAAAGAATATATAAATTATAACGAAATGCAGGATATTTCACAATAAGGAGTGCGTGACTGTTGAAAAAAAGAGGGAAGGGTGTTATGCTATACTAGGTTTTGTTTGCAAACAGTAATAATAGAAAAATGAAAAGGAATTAGGAAATGAAAAAAATTGGAACCTATTGGAAAGTATATATAGGCCTGATAGCGCTATTGGTAGTGGTAGGTGTGATTCTTGCGGTATATACTAAAAACAGCTTGCAGACGTACGAAAAAAGTCAGCCTGAAAAAGTAGTAATCTCAGAGATGACCAAGGTGCAAAATGCAGCGAAGTACAGGACTTTGAACGTGATAATGGACATGTCCATGTATGAAAAAGAGGCCGTGGAAAAGTACTATGAGCTGATGAATAATGCAAAGACATGGAAATGCAAGGCTATATCCGGAGGATACAGCGATACAGCTCAGGTATGGGGGATCTTTGCTGATGATACACTGGTGGCCAGTGTCAATCTTTCCGGTAGCAATACACGTACCCAGCTGCTCATATTAACAGCTACAGACTGGAAGGTAACAGGGCTTAACTGCGGCCTGGGACAGCTGGTATCAAATGATCCCGGACCTACCAGCGGACCTATTTATGTTACAAAATATGAATATGACCTTACTTTGCCGGCGACCTATACAGTTATTAGCGAGAACATGACTGTTAAGGGTACAGACCTTGAAAATAATCAGAAACACTATAAATTTCTTACAACAGATGAAATAATCCGTATTAAAGATGAGTATGGATGCGAAGTGAAGTATAAGCACGGAGAGTCTCTGTCCGGACACAATATCACAGTAAAAATTCCGGACGTATATACCATTACCCTGAAGGATACTGATCTTTCCAAGTATGCCCTTGAGGAAAAGGAAGATATTGAAGCTCTTAAGGTATGCTATGATTTTGGCAAGAATTTGCCAAAGCTTACAGTATACCAGCTGGACGATGCATTAACTCATCCGGAATTTGAGATAAAAGATCAGAATGGACAAAAGGTAGAGTACCGGTACGAAGGCGATACCATCACCATTAATAATCTGGCTAAAACAGACACTATCCCTGAAGAAATCACCAGTGTGACAGACCTTATGAGTATTGCCGAAAAGTGGAGTCTTTTAATGACCAGGGATTTGGGCGTAAAAGATGAACGCTACGGTTTTAATAAGATTAAGGCCTATATTGTGAAGGACAGTCCACTGTTAGCTATTGCAAGTAACTATATTAACAGTGACATCTGGACTATCAGTAATCACAAGCTGCAGGATCCACCTTTTAAAGACGAAAGTGTATCCGGATATGTAAGATATAGTGATGATATTTTTGCTGTAGATGTAAAACTTACAAAGGTAATGCTGGTACGAAATGTTACTGAGACCAGATATGATACTATCAGTAATACCATCTTTTTCATCAGAAATACAGGTAATGGCGAGCCATGGCTAATGGTTGATATGATGAGTAATCTTGAAAAATAAGCTATTAGTATTTATACAGATATTAAAAGAGGAATTCATAATGGGAAAAACAGAAAAAAAGAAAGTAGGGGCAATAATCGGTAAAATTATATTGATTCCGGTAACAATGCTGCTGGGATTGGCTCTTATACTTATAATGGTGCTGGGAATGATAGTAAAGGGCGACTCTGTGTCAGCCAGAGATTCCTTTGTTACTACCTTTTTGGAGACAGGACAGCTGAAATTTGTACCCGGGCTCTTTTTGTCATCGGATGAGATAAAGGAGATCGTTGAAGCAAACAAGATACAGGATATTAGTACGGATATTGATGGAAATTTAATTCACATTGATCAGAACAAGCCACCGGAAGTAATAGAGATTACGCAGGGAGGCAATGGCGGATTTACAGGCTCTACATCTGATAAGGTACAGCTTAAAGACGAGGATGGAGATGGTATCATCGTAGTGCCTATTAATGCACGTACATTTTATGCCACAATGATGATAGTACTGGATCCATCAAGAGTAGAAGTAACATCCATTTACGACAAGGAAAAATATTCAGGGGGATGGCCTGATAGAGGTCTGGAGCTTCATAAAATCGTAGAGAAATATGGCTCAAAAGCAGCTATAAATGGCGGCTTGTATAAAAATGCAGACAATTCCGGCGGCATTCCTTACGGAGTAGTGGTAGAAAAGGGTAATATCATCAGAAATAATCCAAATGAAGCAAGAGGCCTGGTTATGATCAGCATGACAGAGGATAATCTGCTTACCATTGACAATCTTTTTGATGAAAACGGCAATGCCTATACCAGAGCCCAGGTAGAAGAGCTGATAAAGACAAAGAAAATACGTGATGCAGTATGTTTCCAGGAGGAGAGCTCTGATAAAAACAATCACTTCGTACCATTGATTATTAATGGTGTATGTCGTGAAGTGAAGGGCTCAGCAGGCAGCGGTCTGAATCCACGTACAGCTATCGGTCAGCGTGCTGATGGCTCCATTCTGATGCTGGTTACTGATGGACGTGGAGCAAATGGCCACGTAGGAGCATCAGCAGCAGATCTAATAGATGTTATGAAGGAGTATGGTGCAGTGAACGCTGCCAATCTTGATGGTGGCAGCTCTTCATGTATGTATTATGGCGATGAATACCTGATGAACAGTGTTACATTCTATTACCAGACATCATCCTGGAGACTTCCACTGGCATGGACAGTAAAGTAAGTTATGTTTAAATTTACACAAAAAGAGGAAAGGGATTTCCGCAGGATTGTTGGCCCTTTTAACAAGCACCCCAGGGTGCAGGAAATGAAAAATTACATTCAGCACGGGCGGGTAACTACCTATGAGCATTGCATGAATGTTGCCAGAAAGGCTTTTTTAATAAATCGTAGACTGCATTTACGGGCTCGTGAAAAAGAAATGGTAGTGGCGGCCTTTTTACATGATTTTTATTTGTATGATTGGCATAATAAGGATGGTGGCAGTCATGACTGGCACGGATTTATTCACGCTGACAGAGCAGCTGAGAATGCGAGAAAGATATTTCATATTGGTCGCAAAGAGCAGGAGATAATCAAATGTCATATGTGGCCATTAAATATTACACGTACACCAAGATGCAGAGAGAGCTTTATAGTAACCTTTACTGATAAGCTGGTTTCACTGGATGAGACTCTTTTTAAGAGAGAAAAAGTAAGGGTAAGAAGAAAAAGCAATGCTAAAAAAGTATCTTGACATCACTGTGGTAGTATGCTAAATTGTAACAAACCGTTGATGGAGAGTAAGTAGTTACTGCACCTGCACAAAGAGAGCCGCAGATGGTGAGATTGCGACAGTAAGGATAGTAATGAATGGACTTCAGAGGGCGAGCCGAACTAGCTAGCAAGTAGGTGAGACGGAGACGACACTTCGTTAAAAACAGCAGCGTATTGAGTTATTGCCGAGTACGTAAAGAGGACGTTCTATGACGTCAAGCCGGGTGGCACCGCAGGATTCGTATATTTCCTGTCCCAGCAGATTACTGCAGGGACAGTTTTTTTATACTCAAAATGATTCTTGTCCCGACACAAACAACATTATTATTTATGAGGTGACAAAATGAAAAGGACACTTACAAAAATCGCAACATTATTAGTAGCAATCTGCATGATTGTTGGACTTACAGCATGTGGAAAAACAGACGGCAAAGTAATTAAAATAGGCATTTGCAATTACGTTGATGATGCCTCTCTTAATCAGATTGTAGATAATATCAAGGCTACTCTGGCAGAAAATGAAAAAGATGGTGTAAAATTTGAGATTTATTACCAGAATTGCAACGCAGACTCCAATGTATTAAATCAGATTATTTCAGAGTTCATTGCAAAAGGCGTAAATGCCATGGTAGGCGTGGCTACTCCGGTAGCAATGGCTATGCAGGCTGCAACAGAAGATAACAAGATTCCGGTAATTTTTGCAGCCGTTTCCGATCCTGAGGCATGTGGTGTTGTAGCATCCAATGCAAAGCCGGGGGCAAACGTAACAGGTACATCTGATTACCTGGATACCACATCCGTCTTCAATCTTATGTTTGCGCAGAACCCTGATATCAAGACAGTTGGACTGCTCTACGATGCCGGACAGGATTCTTCTACTACAGCTATTAAGCAGGCAAAAGCATATCTTGATAAAAAAGGCGTTAAGTATGTTGAGCATACAGGTACCAATGTTTCAGAGGTAATTCTTGCAGCAGATGCCATGATCGCAGATAAAGTAGACGCTATTTTTACACCATCAGATAACACAGTAATGACAGCAGAGCTTTCCATCTACGAAAAGCTGGCAAATGCGAAGATTCTTCACTATGCAGGGGCAGACTCTTTTGCACTTAATGGAGCTTTCCTGGGCTACGGTGTTGACTATGCAAATCTGGGCAAGGTAACAGCAGAGATGGTAGTGGATGTCACAGTAAATGGTAAGAATCCCGGAGACCTGGCAGTAAGAACATTTGATAATGGTACAGCTACTGTAAATACAGATATCTGCGCAAAGCTGGGACTTGATCCGGAAAATGTAAAAAAGGTATTTCAGCCACTTTGCACAAAAGTCCAGGAAATAAAGACAGCAGAGACATTTGATAAGTAAAATATAAGAAAAAGAGGACAAAATGAACGCAATTATCGGACTGGTACAAACAACCCTGGAACTGGGGCTCATATCGTCGTTGGTGGTATTGGCGCTTTTCTTAAGCTATTCCATGCTGAACGTCTGCGATCTTTCCACAGACGGTGCCTTTACCTTGGGGGCTGCTGTAGGTGCGATAGTTGCGTATCATGGACATCCTGTACTTGCCATAGTGCTGGCAGTAGTGGCAGGCATGACATCAGGATTTGTTACTGCCCTTTTGCAAACCTATTTTGGCATAGACAGTCTGCTATCAGGCATTATCGTGAACACAGGCCTGTATTCCGTAAATATTGCCATAATGGAGCAGTCATCAATAGTGAATCTCTTTAAAGCAAATACGGTATTTACCTGGGCTAAGGGTCTGTTGAAAGATACACCGCTGGCTTCCTGGTATAATCTCGTTGTGATTTTATTTTTTATAATACTTGCAGTGACATTTCTGGTGATTTTTCTACGGACCAAGCTGGGCTTAGCCATACGTGCTACCGGTAATAATCCGGCCATGGTAAAGGCATCTTCCATCAACCCTGCATTTACAACAATAGTAGGACTGGTGGTAGCAAATGCCTTCACGGGACTGGCGGGCTGTCTTATGTCGCAGTATCAAAAGTCGGCCAATATTGATATTGGTTCAGGAATGCTGACAGTGGCTCTGGCCTCACTTCTTATTGGACGTACGTTTATGGGAAAAGGACCTATAGCAAAGCGGGCAATAGGGGCAGTAATAGGCGCATTAATTTTTAGAACAGTGTACGCCCTGGCGCTACGCCTTAATATGCCTGCATTTATGCTGAAAGCGGTGTCATCGATCATCGTAATCATAGCTATAGCCGGACCTTATTTCAGATCAAAAGTGCCTGAAGTTAAGCGCTCTTTTGAATTAAAGAAAGGGGGTAAGGGAAATGCTGGAAATTAAGAATATCAGTAAAACCTTTAATCCCGGGACTGTAAATGAAAAAAAGGCTTTGAAAAATATTTCCTTAAGCGTAAAGGATGGGGATTTTATCACAATTATAGGCTCAAATGGTGCCGGTAAATCCACTCTTTTTAACGCTGTTTCAGGTAGCTTTTTCACAGATGAGGGGCAGATTCTGTTGGATAATCGGGATATTACAATGATGTCCGACCACAAACGCTCCCGATTTATCGGAAGGTTGTTTCAGGATCCTATGCTGGGCTCTGCTCCCGGACTTACCATTATGGAAAATCTGGCTCTGGCAGCAGGTAGCGGCGGCTGGCTGTCTACTATCAGCAAGGCTGAAAAGAATGCTTTTAGAGAAAGATTGTCCCTCCTTGAGATGGGCCTTGAGGACAGAATGGAGCATCCCGTGGGCCTTCTGTCAGGTGGACAGAGACAGGCGCTGACCTTACTAATGGCTACCTACAATCCACCAAAGGTGCTTCTTTTAGATGAGCACACTGCAGCTTTGGATCCGCAGACTGCGGAAAAGGTTATCGAACTTACAAAAAAGATTGTTTTGGAAAATAGTCTTACCTGTCTTATGGTTACACATAATATGCAGCAGGCGCTGGAGCTGGGAAATCGTATTATTATGATGGACAGCGGACGTATCATTTTTGATGCTGAAGGCGAAGAAAAGAAAAAGCTTACTACACAGGATCTTCTTAATAAATTTAAGGAAAATGCCGGGAAAGCTTTAGATAATGACAGAATACTTTTATCCTAAAAAGTTTACTTGACAAAATGGTATCAGACAAGGTATTATCAGCAGTTGTCTATAAGTAAATATAATGGGAGAAGGTAGTAAAAGGAAATGGAATCACCTATTAAGGCATTAAAAGAATTCAGATTTACAAAGTCATTTTGGAAAAAGGTAATAGTGGCGCTGCTGGGCGTTTTGATTATGGGTATTACTATAGGCTTTATGCAGTCAGTAAATGCAGGTACTGATCCTTATTCAGCTATGTGCTACGGTATTGCGCAGAAAACAGGTATTGAGTTTGGTACAGTTTCTCTGGGACTTAACGGCACTGCCTTTATAGTACTTATTTTTGTTAACTGGAAGCTTTTTGGCCTGGGTACTATATTTAACATGGTAATAGTTGGCTATACAGCAGATTTTACCCGTTGGTTATTGGGAAAGTGGGGCTTTGAAGCTGTAAATGACAGTATGGTTCTGGTAGTTATTGTTACTATAGCGAGCCTGCTGATTTTTATGATAGGTGTTGGCCTTTACATAGATGCAGGTCTTGGTACATCACCTTATGATGCAATCCCCAATCTCCTTCATCAGCTGGTAAATAAGCATAGCAAAAAGCCTGTTCCATATAAGCTGGTACGTATACCATTTGATCTCTTTTTTGCAGTAATTGCTCTTATTCTCTGTGGTTTTTCAGTGGGCATGATTGTAACTTTTGCCATGGCACTTTTCCTGGGACCGATTGTAGATATGGTGGCCAAGCTGCTTGCCAAATTTGTTAAGTTTTAATAATCTGCCAAAAGGTAAATAAAATGAAGATATATATGGCACCTATGGAGGGAGTCACAGACTTTACCTTCAGAAATACATTTGAGAAATATTACGGAGGCGTGGATAAATACTTCACGCCTTTTCTTTCACCCAACAGCACAGAATCCTTTACGACAAAGGAGCTGAATGAGATAAACCCGGACAATAATGTAGGAAAAAACGTAGTGCCCCAGTTTTTGACCTGCCATGCAGAGCACTTTCTCTGGGCTATGAGCTATGTATATCAGCTGGGATACAAAGAGGTAAATTTAAATCTGGGCTGCCCATCCGGGACAGTTACAGCGAAAAAGAAGGGTAGTGGTTTTCTATTGTACCCAAACGAGCTGCAAGACTTTTTCGACGAAGTGTTTTCCCATGAATTAGCTCAGAAAATGCAAATATCTGTAAAGACCAGACTGGGTTATCATAATCCTGACGAATTTGAAGCAGTTCTTGAAATTTTTAACAAGTATCCTATTTCTGAGCTGACTATACATCCACGTATAAGGACAGATATGTATAAAGGTCCGGTGCGCATGGAATATTTCGATTATGCAGTAAAGAATGCAAAGATGCCTCTGATTTATAATGGCGAGATAAAAAGTAGTGAGGAGGCGTCAAATATAATTAACACTTACCCTTCTTTGGAGGCTATTATGCTGGGAAGAGGACTGGTATCTAAGCCTTGGCTGCCGGGAGCAATCAATGACCCGTCGAAAAGGGCGGATATAGAAGTTTTTAAAGCATTTCATCAGGAGCTTTTTTCAGAGTATAAGAGCCGTTTTTCCGGACCGGTACCGATACTTGCCAGATATAAAGAGTTTTGGGTGCATTTTATGCCCAATTTTAAACTGGCGGAAAAGTGTGAAAAGGATTTTAGAAAAGCAAAGAATCTTTATGAAACCGAATCTGTAATAAACAGAATACTGGCTGGCGGATTTAAATAGAAATACAGTTATTTACCTAATTTAATTAAATTTTTCAAAAAAATTACCTTGAATGTTTAAAAGTGTCTGTTATTGTGCTACTATTACTTGTGGAGTAGACTGTAATGGGCATTTTTTATGTGGTCCGGCACCTCCGGGGGAACGATTGGGGCGAGTAATTCGCATAACATTAGGAAAAGGTATTTGAGGAAAAGATTATGACGACAAACTTCGTTGTATATTTTGATATTGCTGCGTTGATAGTATCGTTAGCGCTCACTATTGAATTTCGGGTAAGACACACTATTTCATCCAGGCAGACTATAGCATTCATACGTATATTGGGGACATCGGTTTTGGCCTCTGCTTTTGATATAGCCAGTGCATGGGGAGTGGATAATGCAACGGTGGTGCCTATTTGGGCAGTGCATTTGCTGACTGTATTTTATAACCTGTTTTTCCAAGGTATGGGACCGACATACTATTACTATACATTTGTGGCCACTTCAAATGGAGATGGCAGGGTAACAAAGCGTATAAAATTCCTTATTTTTGGACATTATTTTGTGTCGGTTATATTGACACTTCTATCGCCGTTTTTTGGCTGTCTCTACTATTTTGATGAAAACATGGTTTATCATCAGGGCCCTATGATTTACTGGGTTTATTATGCGGCTACTTTCTATCTCGTTGCTGCATTTGTTCATACTTTCAGAAGCCAGGTATCCAAAGGCTATAAAGTAATCAATGTACTTTATACGGTTATGATTTTCATTGCAATGATATTCCAGTTTATTTTCCCAAGTGTACTGCTGGTAAATTTTGCCATGATGATCGGAATACTTCTTGTATCGTTTACAAGAGAAAATCCTTTGTATTACGAGAGCCAGACTGTTAATTCATATAACAGAAATGCTTTTCATACTATAGTTACAAAAAGGATATATGAATCACGACCCTTTACAGTGTTAGGTATCAGAGTAAATGGGCTGGCTGACCTAAGGGAGATTGTTGGAAGTGGCGCCATAAATACTACCCTGAATGAAATCGTAAGTTATTTAAAATCCATAACAGAACGGGATAAAGTCTTCTATATATCCGATATGGAATTTGCAATGATTATTACAGGCGGACCTGCCGAAGTTGAAATGTTTGTTAAGAAAATCAATAACAGATTTGCAGATTCTTTTATAGTAAGTAACGAAAAAGTGCATTTACAGGTAGCCATGACCAAATTTTCCTGCCCTACAGATGCATCTACTACAGACAGTGTAGTAAATCTTTTGGAGTATTCGCTTCTTAAGTCAGCAGAGAAGGCCAATGGTACGGTAACTCATGCTGAAGCGGCACTGCTGGATGAAAGACAGAGAGCAGGACAGGTATTGCAGGCCTTAAGACAGGCTCTGACAGCAGGAAGCTTTACTGTAAATTATCAGCCGATTTATTCAGTAGAAAAAGATGCCTTTACCTCAGCTGAAGCTTTGGTATATCTGTATGATGAAAATCTGGGGGCAGTACCTCCTGCAGAGTTTATACCTATTGCAGAGAAAAATGGCTTAATAGGAGCTATAGGCGATTTTGTTTTTGAGGATACATGTCGCTTTATTACAGAAAATCAGATATGGGATATGGGAATTGAGTATATTACGGTAAATCTTTCGCCTATGCAGTGTATTCAGGAAGACCTGCACATAAAGCTGGGAGCTGTAATGGAAAAATACAGGCTGGATTATTTTAGAATAAGCCTGGAAATTACAGATGCGGCCAATGTAATGAAGGGAAAGAAACTGGAAGAGAACATGCAGATACTCATTAATAAAGGCATGCGCTTCTCGTTGGATAACTACGGTACCGGTTATTCTAATCTGAATACTGTAGTAGAGTATCCGTTCAGTATAGTAAAGCTTGATAAATCCATGCTTTGGAATGCCATGAAGAGTGAAAAAGCCATGACAGTTCTTCGCCAGACTATCAGAATGATGAAGCAGCTCAGTATGGAGCTTATAGCAGTAGGTGTAGAGACGGAGGAACAGGCACAGCTTTTAGCATACTATGGATGTGATTTTTTCCAGGGATATTATTATGCAAAACCTATGCCGGGTGATGAATTTATAAAATTCGTTGCTGATTATATGATGAAAAAATCGGAGATATAAAATTGTCAGGGGGAGGTGTCTAACTGTCAACTTTTTAAAAAGTTGACAGTTAGAAACGTCCCCCTGACAATTTTATCTTCTGAAAATAATAAAGTGCTGAATCAGAAAATTAATAACGAAGAGAATAGACTCAACTAAAGCTTTAGCAAGCCATGAATTAATACCTAAAATTGAAATGAAAACATGGGCAAGAAA
The DNA here is from genome assembly GCA_045616485.1 of Lachnospiraceae bacterium. Classification (GTDB taxonomy): domain Bacteria; phylum Bacillota; class Clostridia; order Lachnospirales; family Lachnospiraceae; genus RGIG3528. The sequence goes on along the minus strand of JAZLGU010000038.1, from coordinate 4,226 downwards.
TGAATTAATCACTACTATGAAAAGAGCTAATATTACATACTGCAATATGCTTTTTATCAGTGAAACATCGCTTTTAAACACTACCTTACGATTCAGATAAAAATTCAGAGGAGCGCTTATTGCTCTAGCCATGTATGTGGACAATGTGTCGGAATAGCTCAATCCTGCAAAATGCGTTAACAGGAAGAAAAAGAGCTGGAAAAAGAGGAAGTCTACTACGAAGCAGATGATAGCTGACGCTGAAAATTTTAAAAATTCCAGGATTTTTTCCATTATTTTTTTAGCTTCTTTCTATCACGAACAAATTTTAAAATTACTTTAAAAATGCGGGCGCTGTCTTTAAAAGGATTGTAGTGAGAGCCCTCATTATTATTTTCGTAAATCTGAGTGATGGTAATTTCTTTAATCTTGAGATGCATATATGGGCAGTAAAGCAACACATTCATCTCATATTCGTATCTCTCGCCCTCTATATCAATCATGGTCTGTATAAGATCACTGGCAAAAGCTCTGAGACCTGTCTGGGTATCATGAACTTTAGTGTGAGATACCATATGGTAGATGCCACGGGTAAGACTATTGCCCAGGCGGCTACGGAATGGAATGTCGTCATTCAGCGGACGGCTGCCCAGTACCAAAGTATCCTTATGATCACGGGCATATGCCAGGATATTCAAAGCGTCCTCGATCTTATGCTGGCCGTCAGAGTCAACCGTAACTACTGTAAAATCACCCTCGTAAGCGCTTTGAATATATGTAAGTGCTGTACGGATGGCGCAGCCCTTACCCTTATTAACCTCGTGAGTCAAAACATGACCAAAAGCCGCGGAGCGCTGAAAATAATCGGCATAATCCGGACCACTGCCATCATCAACAATGATAGAGGTGAGGCCTCTTTCGTGCATATCTTTAAGCATAGTTACAAGTCGTTCGTCAGGCTCATAGGAAGGCACGATAAATATTGAAAAATTGTCACCAGGCTGGATTATTTTTTTTTCTTCCATTTTTTTCCTCATTCTGTAATACAGTCGTAAAAAGTATAATCTATCATAACATATTTGAGTATATATTAAAAGAGCTTAAATCTATATAGAAATTTAATTGAATTTATTTAATTAAAGAGGTACAATGCGTTAAATAAAAAGGATGAGGAAAGAAAGGATAAAGAAAAATATGAAAGACTGCAATTGCGGATATTGTATGAAGGGCGGTCCTGCTCTGGATAAATTTGGAATTTATGTATGTGACTTATCAGTAAGTATTCTGGTACTTTTTAAAGAGCAAAGTAAGTACGGCAGGTTTATTGTAGCCTATAAGGACCATGTCAGTGAAGTGGTGGATATTTCTGCTGAGGAAAGAGCAGCATTTATGGAAGATGTGGCCAAGGCATCAAAGGCTATCCACAAAGTATTTAATCCCGACAAGGTGAATTATGGTGCATATGGCGATACAGGGTGTCACCTTCATATGCATCTGGTACCGAAGTATAAGGATGGCGATGAATGGGGCGGTACTTTCCAGATGAACCCGGATAAAAAGTATCTCACAGATGCTGAGTATGAAGAAATGATAGTGAAGATCAAAGAGGCTTTAGCGGAAATTGACTAAGAAAAAGGCGATAGTAATAAGTATAATACTTGGACTGATAGCGCTGCTGGAAATCGGCGGCGCCATCAGTCTGCTTTTTTATTATGGGAAAATAAGAGAAGCAGTCCCTAGCCCCACAAAGGCTCCTAATCCTACTGAGGCTCCCAGTCTTACACCGGTGCCGGTGATTACTGACTTACCTAAGCCTACAGGGACAGCTACACCCAAGCCAACGGCGACACTTACGCCTGAGCCAACGGGGACAGCTACACCTGAGCCAACGGGGACAGCTACACCTGAACCAACGGGGACAGCTACACCTGAACCAACGGCGACACTTACGCCTGAACCAACGGCGACAGCTACGCCTGAACCAACGGGGACAGCTACACCCAAGCCTACAGCGACAGCTACGCCCAAGCCTACAGCAACAGCTACACCCAAGCCGACTTCATTTGTGAAGCCTGCAGACGATGCCCTGGTAGCACCATCCTCCAGTGGTCGTCTTCATGTAGAAGGCACCAGCATTGTGGATGAAAAGGGGCAAGCCGTACAGCTTAAGGGCATAAGTACTGCGGGACTTCAATGGTTTCCACAGTTTGTAGACCAAAAAGCTTTTCACGAATTCAGGTATGAGTGGGGCGTAAATATAATGCGTCTGGCTTTATATACCGGTGAAGGAGGATATTGTTCCGGAGGAGACAAGGCAAAGCTTAAAGCTCTGGTGGAAAAAGGCGTGGAATATGCTACAGCTGAGGATATGTATGTTATCATTGATTGGCATATACTAAGCGATAATGACCCAAATAAATATAAAACTGAGGCCCTGAAATTTTTTGAGGAAATGTCCGCAAAGTATAAGGATTATAGAAATGTAATATACGAAATATGTAACGAACCCAATGGCGGCACCAGCTGGAGTACTATCAAGAAATATGCCCTGGAAGTCATTAAAGTCATAAGAAAAAATGACCCCAATGCCATCATAATAGTGGGAACTCCCACCTGGTCCCAGGAAGTGGACAAGGCAGCGGCAGACCCCATTACAGGCTATGAAAATATAATGTATACCCTTCATTTCTATGCAGGTACTCATAAGGATGGTCTGCGAAATACTATGGAAAAAGCCATCAAAAAGGGATTGCCGGTGTTTGTAACAGAGTATGGTATCACTGATGCCAGCGGCAACGGCGCCTGCAACGAAACAGAGGCCAATAAGTGGATGGCACTTATGGACAAATACGGCGTATCATCCTGTATATGGAATCTGGCCAATAAAAATGAAAGCTCCTGCCTTATAGTTTCTTCATGTAAAAAGACAAACGGCTTTACTCAAAATGACCTGAGCCAGGAGGGCAAGTGGTTTTATAAAATGGTGACTTCCGGCAACGGTGGCCTGATAGGTGAAGTACCTGATTTTTCGGCAATAGATCAGGGAGAGGGTGGTAATGGAGGCGGTAGCCCCGATAGCGGTAGTAATGGAGAAACTCCGGTGGATAATCCACCACATGTGGATAATTCGCTGACTCCGGAAGCTGCTGTGGGGACAGAATACCAGCTCATACAAAACGACCTGTCCGTGAATCTTAAGGTGTCCAGCAACTGGGGTGGAGATGCCTGTGGCTATCAGTATGACATTTCGATAAAAAATACGGGAACTACAGCTATTGACAGCTGGAGCATAGTGATACTCTTTGCATCAGATATACAAAGTACGCAAAACTGGTGCAGCTCATGCAGGGTGGAAGGAAAGCAGATAACAATATCCAATGAAAGCTGGAATGGCCATATCGAGCCCGGGGATTCTGTAACAGGTATAGGCCTTATAGTAGTATCCGATGAAAAACAGAAGCTATTGCAATATTGAGATGCAAAAAGGTTCATCAGTGGATGATATAAAAAGAACACGTTTCCACGCTTCCATTATTACGTCAAACAAAACACCAAAGGGCACAAACTTCTGTGACATACCCACCGTAAAGATTTTGTATATTACAGAGTATGACGCCCTAAAAAACAATCAGGCCGTGACTCACGTGTCGCGATGCCAAAATATTTCAGGAACATATGTTCCTGTTGGTGATGGTGAGGATATCATTTTTGCCAACACCGCCATCAAGGATAATAGTGAGCAAGGTAAACTATTGCAACTATTTTTGGAGAAGGGTAGCTTCTATAGCGCCAAGTATCCAGAACTAAGTGAGGCCATTAGGCACTACAAAGAATCACAGGAAGGAGTGAACGAAGTGTGTAAAACTATTGAAAATTATGCAATGGAAATTGCAAGAGAGAGAGAAAATTTCACCAAAGCACAGGATCTTATTGAACATGTAGAAAGTGTTAAAAGCAAATTGGGCTACACACTTGAGCAGGCATGTGAAGTTTTAGGCATAGGAGTCGAAGATTACAGTATCGCACTTAAGTTGATTTCTTCTCAGGTGCCGGCCTAACTAGATAATCAACTGCCTGAAACAGCAATCTCTTAATGGGATTGCTGTTTTTTTGGTATGCGCGCCATGGGCGCGCTCTAACGGGTGAAAGTCCCGAACACGCCTAGGCAACGAGGAAGTGTATAGCTGAACAGCAAGGGTGTCCATCGCGAGGCGGAATCTGAAGGAAGCTGTAGGCAAACTCTTGGT
>JAZLGU010000037.1:0-8260 GCA_045616485.1 Lachnospiraceae bacterium | reverse complement strand
ACCTGAACCCCGGTTTGAGTGGTAACACTTTAGATCGGAGTTTTTGTATATAGTGCTTTTATTCCTCGATAGCTCAATGGTAGAGCACTCGGCTGTTAACCGAGGTGTTGTTGGTTCGAGCCCAATTCGGGGAGTTATGGCGACATAGCCAAGTGGTAAGGCATAGGTCTGCAACACCTTGATCATCGGTCCAAATCCGATTGTCGCCTCTAACGAGTGAATTTAATTCACTCGTTATTTTTTTTATTTTAATAGTTTTTTCTCTAGATACAGTAGGAAAAAAGTGTATAATTCTACATATAGTAATTATAGGTCTATGAGGAATTGAAATGAAATATATTAAGGCATTAATAAAATATACCATTATATTAGCCGGATTGATATTATGGGCAGGTTGCGGTAAGGAAACAACAATACCTACCATGACTCCGTCTTCCTCACCTACAGCAGCAGTTAATTCAAATACTCCTACGCTGTCGCCAACGCCTACATATTTCGTGGCACCTACATTCACTCCAATACCCACTGAAATTCCCAAAAAAGTTATATGTATTGATCCAGGGCATCAATTAAAGGGAGATTCTGATAAGGAGCCTGTAGGACCGGGTAGTAACACAATGAAAGATAAGGTATCCTGGGGGACAAAAGGAGTAGTAACAGGTGTACATGAATACGAACTTACCCTGACTGTAAGCCTTATGCTGCAAAAGGAGCTGGAGGCAAGAGGATATGCAGTAGTACTGACTAGGACGGAACATGACGTTAATATAAGTAATATGGAACGTGCAATATTCGCAGCTGAACAAAACGCGGAGATTTTTATTCGAATTCATGCCAATGCTGTATCGAAAGATTCTGTCTATGGAGTAGAAACATTGTGTCAGACGAAGAATAACCCTTATAACGCATATCTTTATGATGATAGTCGTCTTCTGTCACAATGTCTGCTGGATAGTATAATAGCCGAAACGGAAGCCAAGAAAAGAGGAGTATACGAGAAAGACAATATGGCTGGAATTAACTGGTCTACTGTTCCGGTGTCTATTATAGAGATGGGGTATATGACTAATAAAGATGAAGATGTATTGTTAAATACTCCCGAATATCAGGAAAAAATGGTTAAAGGTATTGCTGATGGCGTGGATTTATACTTCCTGGAAAAAGAAAATAGGTAAGTAAATACTAAAACGTTTAAATTATAACTTATATCATAAAGAAACTTGGGCTTTTGGGCATAGTTCCCAGAGCCCACTTTTTATGCGCATTTGAAGGGCATTTGTGGGAGATTTTGAAATTTACAGCGGTATAAAATGGAAACTGAATATCGAAAACGTTTTAGCTAAATAAGTTAAATAGTAGGTCGATTTAATGCAATTAGCTTTGAATTTGTATGTTTTATACCCTGTAAACCGTCTAGGACTAAAGTTTCATGTAAAAATATATAAAAAATATAAAATAACTCTTGCTTTTTTGTGTACTCTGCTGTATAGTAAGAGTGCGAAAACGATTAAGTGTTTTGAGAAAAGAAATCAACTACTTAAATCCACAGGAAATTTAATATGAGGTGACATATGGTATCACTAAAAGACATTGCAAAAGCCTGTGGTGTTAGTGTAGCGACGGTAAGTAAGGCACTGAATGGTCATAGCGACATAGGCGAGGAGACGAAAGCAAAAATATGTTTAGCTGCTAAAGAGATGGGATATCTTCCCAATTCCAATGCCAGGGCCTTAAAGACTAATAGAAGTAATAATATCGGAGTATTATTTGTAGATAAAGAACAGTCGGGTCTTACTCATGACTTCTTCGCCCATGTACTTGACAGTTTCAAGAAGACAGCAGAGGCTAGAGGATACGACTTGACATTTATTAACACCAGCAGAGAGAGGGGCAGCATGAGCTACCTGGATCACTGCAGGTATAGAGGATTTGATGGCGTGATTATTGCCTGTGTAGACTTCTACGACCCTGAGGTCGAGGCCTTGGCCAAGAGCGATATTCCTTTAGTCACCATCGACCACTCCTTCTTTACGAAGGCTTCAGTTCTATCAGATAACGTTGGGGGTATGAGGGACCTTGTAAGATATATCATTAGTATGGGGCATGAGCGTATAGCTCTTATACACGGTACTGATTCAGCAGTTACCAGAAGCCGTATGTCATCCTTTTACAGGACTATGGATGAAGCCGGGCTCAAGGTGCCGGATGAGTATGTGAAGCAGGCTCATTACAGATCCACAAGAGTAGCTGCAGAAAAGACAGAGGAGCTTCTTAGACTTAAGACTCCACCTACATGTATTCTTTATCCGGACGATTTCTCCTGCTTTGGCGGGATTAATGTGATAAAAGAGCATGGCCTTAGGATCCCTGATGATATATCAGTGGCAGGCTACGATGGCATTAGAATAGGACGTCATATTGAGCCACAGCTCACTACGCTTAGGCAGGATGTTACCACTATCGGAAGTAAAGCAGCTGAGAAGTTGATTGATCTCATAGAGAGACCAAAGTCTGCGATTGTTGAGCAGATACTGGTAGCCGGTACGGTTTATCCCGGTAAGACAGTAGGTAAATTAAATTGATATTAGAGCCAAAGGGGCTTTGATATAAAACACATAACAAATAGGGAGGAAATTTAGTTATGAAGAAGAGATTACTTGCAGTGCTTCTTATTGCAGTAATGGCAGTAGGTCTTCTTGCTGGTTGCGGTAAGAAGAAACAGGGTAACGTTCTTAACGTATACGTTTGGAACGATGAGTTCGTAACAAGAGTAGCTGATTGCTATCCTGGTTACACAAAGGTTTCTGCTACAGAGGGTAAAATTGGTGATGTTACAGTAAAGTGGATCATCAATGAGAACAAGGATAACAACTACCAGAACAAGCTGGATGTTGCTCTTGAGAAGCAGGACAAGGCTAGCGCTGATGACAAGGTAGATATCTTCCTTGTAGAGGCTGACTACGCTCTTAAGTATGTTGATTCTGACTACACAATGGCTCTTGAGGATCTTGGTATCAAGAATTCAGACCTTGCTAATCAGTTCAAGTACACACAGGATGTTATGACAGACAGCAATGGTAAGATTAAGGGTTCTTCATGGCAGGGATGTCCTGCAGGCCTTATCTACAATAGAGATGCTGCAAAGGCTGTTCTTGGCACAGATGATCCTGCAAAGGTTCAGGAAGCAGTAAAGGATTGGGATACATTCCTTGCTACAGCTGAGAAGATGAAGGCAGCAGGCTACTATATGTGCTCTTCTGTTAACGACACATATCGTGTATTCTCTAACAATACAAAGACACCTTGGGTAAAGGATGGCAAGATCAACGTTGATAAGAACATTGAGAAGTGGATCGAGCTTTCTAAGACAATGGCTACCAAGGAGTACGCTGGCACACATGACCTTTGGGGCGCTGACTGGTCTAAGGGCTTCTACCCAGATGGTAAGGTATTCTGCTACTTTGGACCAGCTTGGTTCATCGATTTCTCTATGAACGCAGATCAGGATGGCTCTATCGGTAAAGCAGGCGGTTGGGGTCTTACAGTAGGTCCTCAGGCATTCTTCTGGGGTGGTACATGGGTATGTGCTGCAAAGGGTACAGACAATGCTGACCTCGTTAAGGATATCATCCTTAAGATGACAACTGATAAGGACGTAATGACAAAGATCGTTAAGGAAAAGAACGACTTCGTAAACAACAAGCCAGCTATGGAAGAAATGGCTAAGTCCAATTACACATCCAAGGTTCTTGGCGGTCAGAATCCTCTTCCTATCTACCTGTCCGGTATCGGTTCTATCGACCTTTCCAACATCACAGGTTACGATCAGGGTTGTAACGAGAAGCTTCAGAACACAATGAAGAACTACTTCCTTGGCACATCTACATTAGATGAGGCTCTTGCTCAGTTCAAGAAGGATGTTAAGACAATCTACCCAGAACTTAAGATCGACTAATATTTTATCATTTGGCCTGCCTGCATAAGCAGGTAGGCCATTTTTATCAAAAATGCTTACAAATGACCTTTGAATATCTATAGGATATTTGAAAGTGATTTATAAGCACGAATCTCTAAAGGGGGACTCTTATGAAAGCAAAAAAGAAACATAGTAAAGCAGTAAGCTACAACAAATGGGGATATATCTTCCTTATTCCATTTGTATTGACATATTGTGTATTTTCTTTGTATCCGTTGATTAGTACATTTGTATACAGTTTGTTTGAATACTTTAGACAGACAGTTCCACCAAAGTGGGTAGGTCCCAACTGGGTAGCATTAGCGAACTACAAAGAAGTATTTTTGGACGGCAGATTAATGAATGCCATGAAGAATACGCTTATTCTTTGGGTTATGGGCTTTATACCTCAGATTCTGTTTTCACTGCTTTTAGCTGCCTGGTTCTCAGATGTGAGACTCAGACTTAAGTGCGCAGGATTTTTCAAGAGCGTTATCTATCTGCCCAACCTTATAATGGCATCTGCTTTTGCCATGATGTTCTTCATGTTCCTGGCAAATAGCGGCCCTGTAAATCAGATTATGATTCATCTGGGTATGATTGATAAGCCATACACCTTCCTGGATCACGAATGGACGGCAAGGGGCACCATAGCATTCATGAACTTTATGATGTGGTTTGGTAATACTACCATTCTTCTCATGGCCGGCATGATGGGTATTGATACATCTCTTTATGAAGCATCAGAAGTAGATGGCGCTACATCTACACAGGTATTTTTCAGAATAACATTGCCACTTTTAAGACCAATTCTGGTATTTGTACTTATTACATCTATCATAGGTGGTATTCAGATGTTCGATGTGCCTCAGGTGCTCACAAGTGGTTCGGGCAATCCATCTATTGCAGGTAATCCATCTACCAAGACTATGGTTATGTTCCTTAATGAAAATCTTCGTAATAAGAATTACGGTCTGGGCGGTGCCATCTCTGTATTTATGTTTGTTGTAACAGGCATTTTAAGCTTTATTGCATTTAAGATTACTAATGCAAAAGATGCCAACTAGGGGGATTTATGGAAAATACAAAAAAGAGAAATAAGGGACTTGGAATTAAAGCAAGACGACTTATAGCGAATATTGTACTTTGGCTTACATGTATCATGTGCCTGTTTTGGTTTGTATTGCTATTCATGATTACTACTAGAAGCCATTCACAGATTTCTACAGGCTTTAGTCTTGTTCCAGGTGGCCATTTGATTGAAAATTTTAAAAATCTTTTCACCAGTAGATATAACGCTTTGGCAGCATTGAGAAACAGCTTTATCATTGCAACTGCAACAGCAGTGCTTACAACATATTTCTCCTGCCTTACAGCTTATGCTATTCACGCTTACGAATTTAAGGGAAAAAATTTCATTTTTACCTTCATTCTCATGATCATGACAATTCCAGCTCAGGTATCAACACTGGGATTTGTTAAAATGATTAATGATGCAAATATGACAAACAACTTTATTCCACTTATCGTTCCTGCGATTGCTGCTCCATCTACTTTCTTCTATATGAAGCAGTATATGCAGAGCTCGCTGCCGCTGTCACTGATTGAGGCTGCGCGTATCGACGGTTCCGGAGAGTTCCACACATTCAATCAGATTGTATTGCCTCTGATGAAGCCTGCTATAGCAGTTCAGGCTATCTTCGCATTCGTAGGCAGCTGGAACAATTACTTTGTACCTGCCCTCTTGATTGATGATGAAAAAATGAAGACTCTGCCTATGTTATTGGCTGAGCTGAGAGCAGCTGACTTTACCACACTTGACTATGGTATGGTTTATGCGATGATCCTCTTCTCAATACTTCCGGTAATCGTGGTTTATATTTTCCTTTCCAAGAGCATTGTACAGGGTATTGCCCTGGGCTCAGTAAAGGGTTGATTATGCTTACACAATGAATGATTTTTTCATTTCATCCTTCCTCGTCGAACACTTCCTCCACCCCGGGAGGAAGTGTTCTTTTCTGTAGGATTACGAGAGCGCGAAGAGCGGAGTAATCCGTTTATGCACGTAGTAATAAGGCGAACCAATCAACAGAATTTATTGACAAAAAGCGGGAGTTGAGCTTATAATACTATAAATATGCCCTTCTTTTATAGGGTTTTATACGAAAGGAAAAAGAGATGGCAGATCAGAATAATCAGAATGCACAGACACAGGACCTTAATCAGCTCCTTAAGGTACGCCGCGAGAAGCTGGCCGCTTTACAGGCAGCAGGAAAGGATCCTTTTGAGATTACTAAATATGACCAGACACATCATACCGATGAGGTAAAAGCACTGTACGAGGCACTGGAGGCTGAAAAGCTGGCAGGTCGTAGTGAAGTGAATGTTGAAGGTATGTCTGAAGAAGAGGCACGCGCAGCCAAGAAGGCTGACTATGAGGAGCGTCGTGCTATTATGGATGCATGTCCTATTAATGTTTCTATTGCGGGACGTCAGATGTTCAAGCGCGTTATGGGTAAGGCTTCTTTTGCTAATATCCAGGACCTTAAGGGCACTGTTCAGGTATATGTTTCCAAGGATTCTATCGGTGAGGAAGCATACGCAGAGTTCAAAAAGTCAGATATCGGCGATATCTATGGCGTAAAGGGATTTGTTTTCCGTACCATGACTGGTGAGATTTCCATTCATGCTCACGAGATCGTACTCCTTTCCAAGAGCTTACAGATCCTTCCTGAGAAGTTCCATGGCCTTACAGATACAGATATGAGATATCGTCAGCGTTACGTTGACCTTATTATGAATAAAGAGTCTAAGGACGTTTTTGTAAAGCGTTCTAAAATCATCCGCGAAATCAGAAATTTCCTGGCAGACCGCGACTTTATGGAAGTAGAGACACCTATGCTGGTAGCCAATGCCGGCGGTGCTGCAGCCAGACCTTTTGAGACACATTACAATGCTCTGGATGAGGATGTAAAGCTTCGTATTTCTCTGGAGCTTTATCTGAAGAGACTGATTGTTGGTGGTATGGAGCGTGTATTCGAGATCGGACGTGTATTCCGTAATGAGGGCGTTGATACCAGACACAATCCTGAATTCACACTGATGGAGCTTTATCAGGCATATACAGACTACAATGGCATGATGGAGCTGACTGAATCCATGTTCAGATACCTGGCAGAAAAGGTACTGGGCACCACAAAGTTTATGTATGGCGACATCGAGCTGGATTTCGGTAAGCCTTTCGAAAAGCTTACTATGAATGAGGCTATCATTAAGTACGCAGGCATTGATTTTGATAAGGTAGCTACTGATGAGGAAGCCAGAGCACTGGCGAAAGAGCACCACATCGAATTCGAGAAGTGGCACACAAAGGGCGATATCATCAATCTTTTCTTTGAAGAGTATTGTGAGAAGAATCTGATCCAGCCAACATTCATTATGGATCATCCTCTGGCAATATCCCCTCTGACCAAGAAGAAGCCATCCGATCCTAGCAAGGTAGAGCGTTTTGAGCTCTTCATCAACACCTGGGAGATGTGTAATGCTTACTCCGAGCTGAACGATCCTATCGACCAGCGTGAGCGTTTTAAGGCTCAGGATGCAGCTGCAGACGCAGGTGACGAAGAGGCAAATCATACAGACGAAGACTTCTTAAATGCCCTGGAAATCGGTATGCCACCTACCGGCGGCATCGGCTACGGTATCGACAGACTGGTAATGCTTTTGACCAATTCAGAAGCAATTAGAGACGTACTGTTTTTCCCTACGATGAAATCCCTTAATTAATGGGATTCTGACGGACACTGACGACTACAAAACGACACCGGACGGAACGTGACGGAGCGTCACGGAACCTCATCAAATCCTCTAACAAATGTCGTAGAAATTTGAGATGTGTTGTAGAACTCATTAAAAAGCCTCGATTTGTGTCGGATAGTGTTGGATTTCAGCCCTACAATAAAATATCATTCTTAAGGACAGCTTAAGATAACATAGGACATCTTATAACAGTCACCAGACTGCTATGGGGTGTCCTTTTTTGCGTTTCGGATTTCCGTCACGCTCCATCACGCGTTCAGGCGCAGGGTGTTTCTGCATACAAAAATCTTATAAATTGCGTGTCAGATTCGTATATCGAAAAAAATATACGATTTTTTGCACCGATAGGAAGGAGGTAGTGATGGCACATAAACGACCGCTAAAAACGAAATCGGATGGAATACCCAGGCTTGATCGATTCATCCGCCCTGAGAAAGAGAGACTGTATGCTACATATGCCCAGGCTGCAGCTTATTTTTCTTTACC
>JAZLGU010000036.1:0-54804 GCA_045616485.1 Lachnospiraceae bacterium | reverse complement strand
GATAGCGTCAAGTTTTATTCGGAAAATGAAACGAAAATTGTCCCTTAAGAAAAAACAGATGGTAGATTTAATCGAACCAGCCATATCATACTATATTTGCTTTGCAGCGACAAGTTATAAATATCGCAAACAAACCATAGGTAATGCCGCGACGACGGGCCCCACGGCGATGCTCCCGTCGTCCGAATCAACTCTATGGCTTCGATTTACATATCAGGTAATCAAGGAAAACGGGATTACAGCCCCCAGATATGCGACTCAAACCACGCTTTTTTCTTGATTGAATCTGTTACATGAGCGCTCATTGCTCCGTGATACTTTGCCAGCATTTCTGCTGAGGTTTTATTTCCGGTTCTGATTCTGCCGGCACTTAGTATGATTTTTTCAGCCCCTGCCACCAGCGGTAGCGGTTCAGTGCTCTGGTATCTTACCAGGTCTATCATTTTTCCATGATTGTATTTATAGGCTCGTAAACGGGCCATTTTAGCTGCACCTTTTTTGCTCCATCCCATTGGCAGTGTGCTCATTCTGCTTGCCAACACATGGCTCACATGGCCTTCTGCACTACACCCCATCACTGCATCCTGCGCTACCAGACGGGCGTTGGCAGCCTTCCAGTTGTTCAGGATATAGCTGGCGTGTTCATCTATTATCCTGAGTTTTCTTTCATTCTCAACACTAAGTTTCACTTTTTCAACCACTTTGTTGAAGTCGTCTTTTCTGCCACCTCGGATGCTGTTCCTAAGTTGCCTTATTGCCTCCTCTTGAGAATCATAGAGATGGCCTGTCATTGCCGTCAAATGCTCACTGATATGAAACCCGTCAAGAACCGCTACGGCCTTTTCTATCACCTTGGTTCCAGCTTTAATCCAGGCTCCTCCGTCAGAATTCAGATATATCTTCTTTATTCTGGCAGTATCATATGTTTGTTCTATATACTCCCAAACCTCTTTCCACAGCTCCTCATTTTCCTTACCTTCACATACCCGGCAAAAATAGTACGGGTGAATCAGGCGATTCCTTTTACTTTTGGGTGCTTCCGGCTCTACACCTTCATACACATATATGAGTTTTGTTATCTGGCAGTTGTTCTTTCTGCCATATTCATTTACGTCCAAATCACCTTTTACACTCTGAAACTGGAGTGGCGTGTGGTCCTCATCAGCATCTATATACAGATAATCTACTACTTTCCTGGGGCCCTCATAGCTGTATCTCGGGAATTCAAGTTTATGCAGAATGTTTTTTACCGTCTGCTTACTTACACCGGTCTCTGCTGAAGCCGCCTCTCCTCCTCGTCTGTAGGAAGTGTCTACTGCCTCTGTAAGTATATTTGCAACTACATCCTCAGTCATTCGGGAATCGGGTGGCATTTCCATTATCTGATCCAGCAGGCATACTGTTTTCTTTTCGTCTACTTTTGTGAAGTATGTTTTACGATACTCCATTGGACCAAAACTCGTAATCAGTTGCTTAGTAGCTGTTGTTGAAATGCGCCAGTTCTTATGTACTTTTGCGCTCGTTCGTAGCTGGTCATCCATCATTTCCAGCGTCTCTTTGATTATCATGTTCCCGAGATTATTCAGGTTTTCATGAAGTCCTCTGACAAACTCCTCAAGCTTGCTGGGCTCCCTCATGAAAATTTCTTGAAGATTTTCAAATCCGGGGATGCATTTCTCGGTAAAATAGGTTATACTTTGTTCCATAAAAAGAGTTCCCTTTCTGCATAGATTATGGTTTTTGTCGACTTTAAATCTACACGTTTAGGAACTCTTTTTCAATTCTCAATATTTACGAATAAAATTTTACGCTAGCTTATACTATTCCTTCTGCCGTCAATATTTTATGCATGGCTTATTTTACAAAATCATACCTTTTCATCTATAAAAGCGCTATAATAAAAGCAGAGAGGTTTTTATGAACAAATACAGTCCCGATATTATAACATCATATTTAAAAGCTGAAGTTCCTCTGCTCTGCGGCACTACCATTACCGGCATTATCTACAATGTCGGTCTTATTACCGGCCCTCTTTTTGAAGGCCTGATGGCCCAGACACTTTTGGGTATATATCATGGCAAAAAGCTGTTTAAGGATATGCTTTTTGTATGTGTTCTCTACCTGCTTTTAAGCCTTTTGGTACAGCTGGCCCGTTTTCTTAAGAGATTATATGTCCGTCGCTTTGCCAACAACGTTTCCCGCAGTATGAAGCTTACTCTCTACGACAGCCTCATCCACAAATCCCGCTCTTCCCTGGAAAAAGAAGGTGCGGGCTCCCTTATCACCAAGGCTGTGTCTGATGTAGACACCTGCGCAGAAGGAATGCGTAAATTTCTTACAGAAATTTTTGACACCGGGGTCGCTTTGGTGTCTTATCTTGTTATGCTTCTTTATTTTGACTACCGGCTCACCTTAATCATCCTCATCATCCTTCCCATTCCATACATCATAGCTGCCCTTCTGAAAAAGCCGGTGACTCTGGCCGCCTCTGCCGCCAAGGAAAGTAACGGAAGACTGAATCAGGCCACTTTGGACCGCATTGACGGCTCCCTTCTTTACCGTGTTACCGGTCAGGAAAAAGAAGCTGACACGCGCTACCGTTCTGCCCTTTCCGACTATCAGAAAAAGTCTGTAGCCTCCGGCATTTTAGAGTCTGCTCCCCAGCATCTTTATCGTGCCATTACCTGTGCCTGTGTTATTCCGGTAGTGTACTTTGGCAGCAGAAATGTGCTGGGCAGTGGCTGGGCTCATTGGGACATAGCAGTTTTTACAGCCTTTCTTTCCTGTTTTTCCAAGCTATCCATAAAGTCCTCAAAAGTAGCCAAGCTGTTTAATTCAGTGCAAAAGGCCCGAGCTTCCTGGATACGCATAAAGCCTCTTATGACAGATGCCAAAAACTGCCCATCAGACTGCGCTCACAGCATTACCCCCGTCTCCAAGATCCGGATTCAGGCAGACCATCTCTCCTTTACCTATGAAGGCGATACCACTCCTGCCCTTTCCCATATAAGCTTTACTGCCGCAAGCGGTAATATAGTGGGTATAACAGGCCCTGTTGCCTGTGGAAAGTCCACCCTGGGCAAAGTATTCCTTATGGAAAAAGACTATGATGGCTCTCTTACCATAAATGGAAAGGAGCTTAGAGATTATACCCAGGAAGATATCTCTGCCTATGTCTCATATATGGGGCATGATCCTGAGCTTATGAGCGACACCATAAAGGAAAATATTTTACTGGGTGATACAGGTGATCTGAATCTGCTGCTAAAAGACGTAGACATATATACAGAAGTCGTTAATATGGACCTTAAGGAAAACACGCCTATCGGTGCCGGTGGTATCAGGCTCTCCGGAGGTCAGCAGCAGCGTATCGCTCTGGCCCGTACTCTGCTGCACCCGGCCCCCATTATTGTTCTGGATGATCCCTTTTCAGCTCTTGATAAAACCACTGAAAAACACGTACTTGATTCCATTGTGAAGAGATGCCCCGATTCTGTTATCATTCTCATCACTCACAGGACTTACCTCCTGGACCAGGCTGACACGGTCCTGTACCTGGAAAATGGCCGGCTTAAAAAAACGGAGGTGACCAAATGATCGAAATATCTTTTCTTGTTCTGGTGATAATAGCCTCCATATTTTTCGGTCTTTTGCCTCCGCTTGTACTGGCAGACATAATAGACCGACTGACAGAAGGACTCAGTCTGCCTTTCAGCCTCATCCTGCTCTATTTTGCCTTCATGGCAGGCTCCGGCCTTTTTGACGCTTTAAAAGAGGTGCTTATTACCATTTTAGGCCAAAAGCTCACCAAAAAAGTCCGTACGGATATGTGTCATAAGCTATCCCGACTGCCTGCCTCCTATTTTTCCCTCCACGATGCAGGAGAGACTACTTCCCGCTTTGTTGGAGATGTGGACACCATTGAGACGCTTTTCGCCTCAGGCATTATCAGCATGATAGTGGATATCTGCAAGGTAATCAGTATTATCGTCGTTATATTTGTAAAAAGCCCCGGACTGGGCTTTATTATGCTGGCTCTCACTCCTGTGCTCTTTGCTTTTACAAGACTTGCCCAGAAAAAAATGCTGATATATCAGAAAAAATATCGGGCATCTGTTGGAAAAGTCACAGGCCAGGTACCGGAGACCATTAAAAACATTCGCATGATACACATTTTCGCCAAGGAAAATTACTTTAAGAAAAAGTATGATACCCGCATACAGGAAGGCTACCGTGCCAAGGAAAAAAACAACTTTTTCGATGCCGTATATTCTCCTGTTATTGTCATGATAAGCATAATCCTGACAGCTTTACTCTTTCTGGCTGCAGCCGGCCAGGGCGCCTCACAGACCTTCTTTGGCATGTCAGTAGGTACTTCCGTAGCTATCATAGCATACGTGGCCAAGGTGTTTTCTCCACTGGAGGCTATAGGTATGGAGATTCAGTCCATCCAGTCCGCCCTGGCAGGTGTGAGCCGCATCAAGGAGTTTATGGGTGAGCCGGAAAAAAAGCAGCCTGACACCGGTGCTTCCTTCGACTCCTCTGCTCCCTGCATAAGCCTTCATAACGTTTCCTTTGCTTATGAGGACGGTAAAGTCATACTTGATGACCTGTCTTTTCAGGTGGACAAAGGCGAGTACGTAGCGCTGACAGGCAGGACAGGCGCGGGGAAAAGTACCATTTTCAAGCTGCTATTAGGTTTCTATCAGCCTTTATCCGGCCAGGTCCTGATAAAAGGCTTGCCCGCTGATGCCATAGCAGACAGCAAAAAAAGACAGCTTTTTGGATATGTGGAACAGTCCTTCAGGCCCGTCCCCGGCACCGTCAAAGACCAAATCAGTGTTTTTGACCCTGATATTACCATGGAGCAAATAAAAAAGGCGTCTGCCCTGGCAGGCATAGACGCCACTATAAATTCATTTCCTTTAGGCTATGACACCCCTTATAAAGACTCTCTTTTCTCCCAGGGGCAAAAACAGGAGCTGGCTATCGCAAGAGCTGTTGTATCTGATCCAATGATACTGCTTTTAGACGAAATTACTGCCAATCTGGATACAAAGACTGAGCAGCAGGTCATGGACAGCCTAAGAGCCGCCGCACAGTCCCGCACCGTAATTTCCATCTCTCACCGCCTCTACGAGCTGGCTGATAAGACTCAAATAGTAAGAGAAATAAAAATCTGATTTACTGCTGCAGGAGCTCCAGTACTCTTTCCGGCGAACTGTTGGCCATGGAAAGGGCTTCCTGACCTGCCTGTAACAGAATGTTGTACTTAGACAGATCCACCATATTCTCGGCCATATCTGCATCCCTCAGTCTGCTTTCCGCTGCCTGCAGATTTTCCGCCGCATTATCATCATAAGCCAGGGTATGTTCCAGGCGATTCTGAAAAGCACCAAAGAGCGAACGTACCTTGGATACCTTTTGTACTGCTTCCTGGGCCACGGTAATGGCCTCTTCTGCATCTCTTTGAGTATCTACCTTTAGTCCTTCTATTCCCAGATATCTGTTACTCATGGTAGGGTAATCCAGGATCAGTCTCTGGCCTTCGTTAGCCCCACACTGTATTATGAGCCTTCCCTTATACTCCACCTCTGTTGTAGTAATATCCGTAATAATCCTCTTGGCATTGGGATCACCGCCATTGTAAAGGGTGAAGGTATGATCCATGCTGCTGGGGTTAATATCTATACCGGTAATACTGTTAAACATATCTTCCAGGTCTTTGACAGTGGTAGTATGGTCTATACTAAAAGATATATCTACAGATCCAACAAAAGTCTGTCCGCTGCTACCGTCAGTAGTAGTAAAAGGGGTCTCTGCTATCAGATTATAAGAAAACATTACCACTCCGTCACTTGGCCTTGTGGCAGAATCGAAAGTGGCAGCAGAAGCATTACTTAATGCATATTTCAGGCTATCCACGTTTCCTCTTTTATCCGCCGGAAAACTATAGTTATAGGTACTACGATATTTTCCACCTGTATAGTATGTCCAATCCCACCATAGACCTCGTCCGGCTTCGCTTGTATCGTTGCCATAGTAGTAAGCATTGGATAGCTTGGCATTTACTACGCCAATGTTTCTCATATTGAAAGAGAATTCCAAAGGATCGGTAGAAGTCACATTAGAATAAGTGCTCCCTGACTTATTACTGCCTTCTATAAACAAATCATCAGTGGCATTAAAGCCTTGTTTAGCTACCAGCTGTACTGAATAGGGTATAACGCTGCTAAAGCCGATATTGGGATTTGTCCCCGCATTAACCTTTACCTGTTCATATGAATTATCCCAGGCACTTAATGTACGCCCGTTCAGAGTATTTTTTATATCATTTACCGTCATCTCTTTTATAGCATCATAACTATAGGTAAAATTGATGCCGGTAAGCTCAGGATGGGCTGTTGTATCTAAATAATCTTTAAGTTCATATTTATGTAAGCCTGTCGGATCTGCCGCCCACGGAATGGTATTACTGGTATATGTGTTACCGTTATAAGCCGTCCAGGAAAAGGAAATGCCGCTATCATCAGCCTTTACTGATATGCTGCTTCTGGGAAAAGCTTCCCTGTTTGCGTCTGTTATAGTGTTACTGGCAGCTTCACCGGCAATGGAAATAGCAACGATTGAAGTATTACCTACTACCTTTTCCACTTCTTCCGGTTCGCCCCTCCAGATGGGCTTTGTATTAAATTCCGTATCTTCAAAAATCCGTGCAATTTCTTCTTTTAACTGCTGCACTTCATCATCTATTTTTTCACGATCAGACGACACATATATACCATTTGCCGCCTGGACAGACAATTCGTGAATCCTATGCAGCATGTCATGGACCTCTACCAGTGACCCGTCAGCCACCTGTACATAGGATATACCATCTTCCACATTTCTTGAAGCCTGATTCAATCCTCTTATCTGTCCCCGCATTTTTTCTGAAATAGCAAGGCCTGCTGCATCATCTGCAGCTCTGTTAATTCTGTATCCGGAAGATAGCTTCTCCATAGTCTTAGACCTATTGAGGGCTGTGGATTTAAGCATTCTGTTTGCATTAGCCGCAGACATATTATGCTGAATCAACATATTCACACCCTCCTTTCGTCCATAGAAATACTACTATCTTCCTCCATATTATATTTCGTCAATCCTCATACTTTCTTTAGTCATTTTACAATCTGATTCCATAAAAAAACTGTCGCAGGGAAATGTCCCCGCGACAGTTTAGTTCGCATATATTTTATTTAATACTTGAAACTGATGCTGCTGTTACAGTTGCAGTCTCAAGTGCCTTGGCAGCTGCGTTGCTGGTAACAGCATCGCCGGTACCAAGCTCAGAAAGTGCAGCGATAGGCCATACACCCTCTGCAAAGTGACCAAGTGTAAATACGTTACCTGTATACTCCAGATCCATTGCGTACAGAACTACATCATTTGTAGACTCGTTAAAGTTTGCAAAGAATGTATATTCACCGTTGAAGTAAAGTGACTGGAAGAAAGGAACATCACTTGTAATGCCTGTCTGTAACACAAGTGCATTTGCTTCGCCCTGGAAGTAATAATATGAGCCCTCAAGATTAATGAATGCTTCCATGTAAACATTACCATCAGCATCAATCAGGTAGTACATATCTATATACTCGTTATAGTATGTATTAAGTGTGCTGCCAATATAGGTAATGCCTACCAGGTCACTCTGGCTAAGGTAATTGAATGCACCTGAATATTCACCTGTAGCAGGATCAATCAGCACAATGTAATTGTAGTAAAGACCAATAAGTGCATCAAGATGTGGTGCTTCTGCAATATCTGCATAGAAAAGCACAGATGACTCACCGACTTTGGTAAGCTCAAATGTATCCTGATCAACAACATAAAGCTCACTTAACTCGTTGCTTGTATCGATTGATGATGCATAAAGAGTGCCATCCTCGCCATATGCAAGACCGTTAATCGGAGCAATTGCAGATGTTTTTGTAAGCTTCTTGTAGTTAGGAAGGCTGGCTGTGTTGATCTCTGAGAACCAAACTTCGCCTACTTCATCCCATACTACGCCATTAAGATTTACATCAATTTCAACTACTGATACACGGCATGTAGCCTTGAAGGAAGGATTTATAGCTGCTGTTGCTGTGATTACTGCATTACCAACACCAACAGCTGTTACATTACCATCTGCATCCACTACAGCAACTGATTCATTGGAAGATGACCAGATAACGCTACCGTCAATAATTGTGCTTGGCTTAACAACAGCCTCAAGCTTAGTAGTGTTATTCTTAACCATTGTAAGTCTCTTCTGGCTAATCTCAATGCTGCTTACCTTATCAGTAGGCTCCGCATTAAGGAAAAGACGGAATGTAGACGCATTTCCCGCATAGTCAATAACGGTAATGAGATAAATATCCGGCTCAAGACCTGTTGTAAGGATGTTATAGAAGTCACCATCGCCTATAGCAGCTCTGCCAAGGAGTGTTTCACCATTATTGGAGTAAAGGAGAATAGCTGCGATATTTTCGTTATCAGAAGCATCAACTACAATGCCATCTGTGCCATCCTCAGGCATGCTACCTGTGTAGCTGGATAATGGCTTAACAGAATTAATCACAGGAGCTGTATTATCAATTGTAAGTAAAGTTGAGAAGAAAGCACCATCTCCCAGTGTTGCAAAGTCGATGTCTCCGTTCTCATCCACATTGAACTCAGGTGCTGCAATAAGAGATGCAACTACCTTTGTTCCTTCAGGAAGCTTATTGCCATTAGCATCTGTACCCTTCCAGCCCAGGCTCAGAGTGTAATTTGTATTACCCCATGATCCTGAAGAAGGATTATAGAATGCTGCATACTGCTGTCCAAGAACCTTACCGGCATAGATTTCACCTGTCTCATAATCTGCAAAAATCACTGCACGTGCTGCTGCATTACGGATAAGTGTATATGTAACTGAATCAATACCGTTACCATTCTGGTTGTTGATAGCGTTATGATAAGGATCGTAGCTCTTTTCATTAGCGAACATGTTGCCGCCGAAATGATACTTACCACCATCGATAGAAGCAATAAAGCTGTTACCGATATAACCCTGATCATTCTTCTGAGGAACATAAGGAGCTCTGTCTTCAAGACCATACTTGTTCTCTACATAGGATCCCTTATCAAACATGGAAGCGTCTGACCAGTTACCATAGAAAGCAAGAACAGGAATGGAGTGAGAAGATGTATCATCCTGAGAATCAAGATTAATATAACCTTCTACATATGCACCATTTACATAATTCTCATCCAGATTTGCCTTAGTCTCATCTGTAAGCTTAATTACAACCTCAACTTCTACAGCCTTGTTTGCTGCAAGAGAAATTACATTAACCTCATAAGGAGCCTTCCAGGACTTCATCTTAAGAGATAAAGAGCTAAGCTTTGCCTCAGCCTTTGTAGCAGCCTGTGATGCTGCTGCCTGAGCCTTTACAGCTGCTTCAATAGTCTTATTGTATGTAGTTGCTGCTGCTTTAGCATCATTTAAAATCTTTTCAGCTGCAACCACCTCTGTTTCAGCCTTTTTAACAGCCTTAACAGCATCTTCATACTTCTTAGGAGCCAGCTTCTTTAAAGCCTTTGCGATTTTCTCATTAACCTGAGCTGTAGCAAGATTTGCCTTTGCTGAAGCAAGATTTGCTGTAGCAATAAGAACCTTTGTATTTACTTCTGCAGAGTCAGCTGTAGCTTTAATTACAGCATCTACTGCGTCATTGTATGCTGCGTTTGCCTTGTTGTACTCAGCCTTAGCTGCATCTACCTGAGCAGTATATGGATTTACAGGTGTCTCAGAAATGTTTGTACCATTTACAATGAAAGATACCTTAGCATCCATAAGCACTGTTGATGCAAGCAGATTGCCCTCAGCCAGAGCCTGTGTAAAGATAGCATCACTTAATGTGTAAGAATGCTTTTTATTGGTAAGATTTGTTACTGTAAAGCCAAATGAGTAAACGCCTGTCTTTTCAGGATCCTCACCCAGCTCAGCCTTAACCTTGCCATCTGCTGCAGATACTGTTGCGTTGTCCTTCATCATAATGAGGGAAGCTGCGTTAATAGCATCATCAACATTTGCAAGACCTGCGCCCTGCTGGAGTACAGGATAGTAATTACCATCTGCATCCTTCATGGCAGTAGCTGTAGACATAAGCAGTGACTGTGCAATAGCACGCTGAGTCATTGCAGGGAACTTCTTGTTTTTCTCGGTCTCCATGTAGCGCTTAAGCACTGCCATCATACCTGTAACCTGAGGAGCTGCCATAGAGGTACCGCTCATAAGCTCGTACTGATCTACGCCGCCGCCCTTGTGGTTAGAGCCATTTACTGACCAGATAAATCCACCTGGTGCTGTAATCTCAGGCTTAAGGGAAAGATTGCCTGGTACACCGAAGGAGCTGAATGAGCTCATGGTGTAGAAATTTTCAGGTGAAGGGATAGCCTTCTGACCCTTGTGGAGTGTAAGTGTGCCTGTATAGTAAGCAACACCTGCTGCGGATGTACCCTGTGCTACAGATGCATTACGAATCTCATTAGCAACTACCTGCAGGATGGATACACAAGGAGCTGTCTTTTCATAACCTGTAAGGTTAAGACCGATAGAACCGCTAGTATTGTTATAGATAATAGTAGCAATTGCGCCATGATTTACTGCAATGTTAGCTTTCTCGAAGAAGCTTGTCTGACCACGGCTAACGATTACGATTTTGCCATTTACATCAATACCCTGGTAATCAGCCTCAGTACCAACAGCATCCAGGAATACATACTCAAAATCAGCAGACTCGCCAAGACCAATGAGGGTAGTCATTGGCTCATTTCCGTACTCTGCGTTTTCTGTATATGCATAGAGCTTGCCATCAACTGTGAAGCCATATGCGATATCACCATGATTGTTTACAGATGCTACTGTAAGAGCATTAGTATAAGATCCCGGTGAACCACCTGTATTGAAGTTTACGTCATCGCCGTAAAGGAGTCCGGCATTTGACTCTTCAGCCCACTGTCCGGAATTACCGGCTGAAATAACTACAACTGTATCTGTTGTTGTGAGCTTGTCCAAAAGCTCTTTGTAAGTATCGTTATATGTGAATCCTGCTACTGTAGAACCCAGTGAAAGGTTAACGGAATCAGCACCCAGAAGGATGGCATCTTCAATAGCTGCCATGTAATCTGAGTCGTAAGCGCCACCCTTTTTACCAAATACCTTCATTACCATAACCTGTGCATCAGGAGCATTACCTGCACAGAATACTGTTGAAACTGCATCTTCAAACTTACCGTCCTCTGCTTTTAAGAAACGGTTGGAAGCTGCAATACCGGTTACGTGAGAACCGTGCTCACCCTGGCTGTCGTAAATATGTCTTACGTTAAGATCTGAATCAACATAGTTGAATGCGAAAGGAATCTTGTCAGATAAAACAAGTGCATCTGCTGTCAGCTTGCTTCCCATACGTGTATATGCGTTAAGAAGTGTAAGAACTGTCTCGATTTCCTTTGCAGTCAGAAGATTAAGAGAATTCATGTACTTATCTGTCTTCATCTTCATGTCTGCGGCATTCTGTGAAAGAGCATAAAGGAATGCATCATTGTTGAAAGAGATATGGTCAATATCAAGACCTGTATCAATGATAGCGATTCTTCCGCCTGCACCTGTCTGACCCTTTGCCCAAGCCTCATGTGCACCTGTCATGCTGCCGCCTGAGATAGCCATATTAGGATTATCAGATACTACAGGGCTGCATGGCTCGTACTTAGTCTCTACTACTACCTGCTTAACTCCGCTAACGCTTGCGATAGCGTCCAGGTCGCCGTACTGTACATCGGCAGAAATAATATTGCCTGCCACTGTAAGATTCCACTGAACATCAAGGTCGCCCTTAATAGCGGAGCTGATCTTTTTCTCCATGGACTTCTGCTGTTTTTTAAGCTTTGTAATATAGCTAACAGCTTCCTTATTAGTTGCAAGGTCTTCTGTGGAATAACCCTCGTCAATCACAGAAGAACCATCAAGTACGATGGATACACGTACTTTGTCTGTAGCCTTAAGTGTAGCTGAGATGCCGTTATTTACCAGACGGCCATCTTCAATGCTTGACACCTTTATAGCACTGTTGTCTACCTTTTCAAAGTAATAGCCATTGCTATCCTTTGCAACCTCTGCTGCATTTGCTGAAAATGCAGGAGCTGCTGTTGAAAAGAGAAGGCTAAGCACCAGCGCAAGGCTAAGAATTGCTTTTGATCTGAAAAGTTTTTTCATGATCGTTCCTCCTTATTTCCCCTCTGCGTCTTTTATATGCAGTACCACTTTGTTGCTACATTGCTATAGTGCTATATCACTACAACGCTACACTGCTACAACGCTACGCTACTACATCGCTATGACGCTTTAGTCTATTAAAATAATGCGTAATTATACTCTAGTTCTATAATTTTTACAAGACTTTCTTTCATCTTTGTTAATCTTTTTTTAATAATTATTACAGTAAAAAGAGCAGATGGCGGCTGCCATCTGCTCTGTCATTTACCTGCTTAGCATTTTTTCTAATATTTCCTTTTTGGTGGGCATTACTTTGAGAGCACCTCGACGCTCTGTGATGATGGAGGCTCCTGCATTAGCCATCTTAAGCATATTCTGAATATCGCTGCCACTCATATTGTCCAGGCTTTTTGACAGGATATTATGAAGTGAAATGCCCATGAAAGTATCTCCGGCTCCAGTGGTTTCGATAGTTTTTTTGTTGATAAAGGGAAGCTCTGTATATACATTTCCTTTGTAGAAGGCCATGCTGCCTTTCTTACCCATTGTAGCAAGTACCAGCTTTATATCGAATTCCTCCAGGATTCTCTGGACGCCTGATACGATATCCTCTTCTCCTGTAAAAAAAAGAATTTCATCATCAGAAATCTTTAATATGTCACAGTTGGAAAAACCAAATGTCATGGCCTGCTTTGCCTCCCCCAAATCTGCCCAGAGAGGGGGACGGAGATTAGGATCAAAACTTACCATCAGATTGCATTCTTTGGCAATTCTGATGGCTTTTTTTGTGGCATTTCTAGCTGCGGCATGGGTCATGGAAAGGGTGCCAAAATGGAAAAGCCTGGCATTTTCTATCAATTCTCTGGCGACTTCCTTTTCAGTTAACATTACATCTGCACCCGGATTTCTATAGAAGGAAAAAGAACGATCTCCGTCGGGAGCGGTATGTACGAAAGCAAGAGTTGTGGGAACGTCACTATCAAATACAAGGCCGGATACATCAATGCCCTGAGCGGCTACCACTTCTTTCAGCATATGACCGAAATTGTCATCACCCACCTTACCGATAAAAGCAGTTTTATTGCCCAATTTCTGCAACATGGAAAGAACATTGCAGGGAGCTCCTCCGGGATTGGCTTCCAGAATAATATTGCCATGCTCGCTTATTCCGTTTTCGGTAAAATCAATTAATAACTCGCCTAAGGCTATTACATCAAACTCTTTCAATTCTTTTGCCTTTCTAATTTACCTTTATATCAAATTTGTGGATGGAAATATTTATTTCTTTGTCAGACTCAAATTCGATACCCTCTGATGTCAAATCATTGTAAACCATGAAGGTAGCTACTCCTTCACCATCATTTACAAATAATTCCACACTGTCTTTATCCATAATGATTCTGAATTTGATGGCTCCCTGCCGATTCTTTGCTTCGAAAGATCTGCTTTGGATACAGTCAATACGTTTTGCAGCCAGGGTTCTATCAATAGTGACAGTATTTTCCTTAGGGCGGTATACGATACTTGCACAGTGATTGTCATCCTGCGCCAATTTGATTTTGAAAAAAGAATAATCGGTATTTTCAAGCAGCTCGACAGTCATGTCAAATACTCGACCATTAATGCTTTCAAAGGAAGTAGAGCCATTGACCGTGGCATTTTCGTAATGTATGGGATTTACCCTGTAATTCTCTATCTCCTTTACAGGATTACTTACCAAACGACCATTTCTTATTGACAGCTCTCGTGGCAGGGTCATTGCGCCAAAGATAGGTGCGTGGTCTGGTCTCATATTTGTGGTAGCCCAGTTTCTCATCCAGCCTATCATAATGCGCCTGCCGTCCGGGGCAATCAGCGTCTGAGGAGCATAAAAGTCAGTGCCGTAATCAACCGCTTGCACCCATTCAGAGGCGAAATCATGTTCTATACAGTCATAAGCACCACACATGGCGATAACTCCATGTCCTGCATGAAACTCCAGCCCTTTGGCTTCCATTTCCATGGGACTAATGACCAAAATCTGTCTGTCATCCAAGGAGAAGAAGTCCGGGCATTCCCACATAGTGCCATATTGTCCCTTACACTCTGCCAGCGTCTTTACAAAAGTCCAATGAAGGGCATCGTTGCTTTGATAGAGTAAGAGAGCACCGTTATGATCTGCTGCCCTGTTGGCCGCCAGGCAGTAATAGACCTCGCCTTCTCTCCATATCTTAGGATCTCTGAAGTCGCTATGGCTGGCGCCTTCAGGAAGTGTGTCGATACTGATTACAGGATTGGCATTGACCTTTTCATAATTGATACCATCACCAATAGCCAGACATTGATGCTGTGTCTCATCCAGCATATGTCCTTCTTTATCAAATTCCTTTACAACTCCGGTATAGAGGATGAGATGGCGGCCATCAGGTGTTTCTATGGCATTTCCTGAAAAGCATCCGTCTTTATCAAAGGCAGTATCCGGAGCCAGAGCTATGGGCAACCTGTCCCATTTGATAAAATCCTTTGTTTTGAGATGTCCCCAGTGCATTGGACCCCATTCAGTGGAGTAGGGATGATATTGATGGAAAAGATGGTATTCACCTTTGTAAACAGAAAAACCGTTAGGGTCGTTAATCCAGCCGATACCGCCGGTAACATGAAAGTCAGGCCTGAAGGTGTCTGCCTTTGGGGCGTTTTCCTTCTCGTATATTCTTGATTTTTCTAATATATTATTTAAATTCTTCAAGACTTATATCTCCTGTTTGTTTCTATAATCTATTAGGTAGACTGGCTACCTGATATAACTGTTTCAAATAACTCGATTACATTGGCTATTTAGTAGCAGCTATACCTGTAAACTCTTTTAAATTGGAAAATGTAACCTGGTTATTGCCGGCATAGAGGCTGACAGACTTGCCACTAACACCGTAAAGTCTCACTGAAAAAGCAGTAATGCCATCTATATAGAAGAAGCCTACGGAGCCCTCCTGTATATATGTGAAATTATAATCTTTTCCGGGCTCAAGCTTTATTTTTTTTTCAGTTATCAGATTTTTTCCGTTGTTAAATTCAAGAGCAATTTTTTCGTCTTTAGGGGAAATAGTAATCAGCTTATAATCATTGCTATTCTTTTTAAAATCAAAGGCCAGACCAAAGCTGCCTTTATTATCCTTAAAATTGAAGGTTCCGCTTAATTTGAAACTTTCATAGGCTGTGAATACTTTTTCGTAGTTATATAAAGCGCCTGCATCAATGGTGAGGCCGTCTTTTTTTACGGAAAGCTTTCTACTGTTTACAAAGCTTTCTGAAATGGCAGTTACAGGCGTTAAATAAAGGCTGCCATCCTTGTTTTGAGCAATCTGCTGAGTTGCCATATTACCACCCCAGGCAGATACCTCATAAGTACTGGAGGGTGATTCGGATCGTCTCACCCAGCCTATCATGTAGTCAGATATGCCATCTGAAACATGCTTTGGCGCATAGAAGAGCTTATTGTCCAGCCTTTCGTGATGAGAGAAAGGACCATAAGGCTTATCAGAACGAGCGTACCACAGGGTGTCGTCCTGAGCAGAATAAGTAATGTAGTAGTAATTGCCGATCCGGAAGGTATCACTGCATTCCAGATTGTAGACCTTACCGATAGGGTCGTCATAGATAATTCCATCGTATGTATATCCTGAGAGGTCTCTTTTTACAGTATATTTAAGGATTCTGGCCAAACCATCTTTGGAAGCGGTGACGGTTAATATGATGTCTCCGGTGGCTTCATCTACGTGAGCTTCCGGATCTCTAAAGTCATTTTTTTGCTTTAGTGAAGGGTCGGGGATAATCTCGAAACTTTCACACTTGGTGAAAGAATAAGGACTGTCGCCCTTGGCCAGCATTATGGTTTCCTTGTATTCACTGGGGCCGGAAGCGTGACCGGTATAGAAGAACAGATACTCATTATCCACTTTTATCATGGAGCCTGTCCCTATCCAACCGTCCTGCTTACCGTCTCTGCTGGATTCTATAATAGGTTCATCTATTTCTGTGAAGGTCGTAAAGTCGGTTGTGGTTGCCAAATATATGGAATGATTATAGGAGTCACCGCCATCTTTAAGATAGTAGATATAGTAGGTACCGTCTTCATAATATGGCATGGTGTCTCCTACATAGGGCTGTGCAAGCTTGTCTTTTGCGGGCAGGAAACATGACTTATATTCATAAGCTGCCTCCATGGCTCCCGGAGTCTTGTAGGAAGAGAAATCCTTGTCATTGTAGTCATTGTCATCTGCTACCGGCTCTTTTGTTCCGCAGGCAGCGGCTAAAACAGTCATCGCGCCAACCATGGCCAGGCAGAGAAATCTCTTTATTCCTGTATTTTTTTTGCACATCCAATGCTTAATCATTCCAATATCCTTTGCTTATTTGTGATTAATGTTTAATTGTTAACCTTTTCCTGATAGATTGTGATATCGGAAAACTCAATGGTCACAGCGCCGAGCTTAGAAGTGGCATCGGAACCGAACTGGAAGAGCATTTCGAAATTCATATCAAGGATAAATGTATCTGTTGTTCTAAAGGTAAAGGTCTTTTCGGTAGTGGTGATATCCATGCCATCGGCAATTCTGGGATCCCAGCTGCCCTGTGGATTCAGGAAGAAACCACAATGAACATCCTTATCTGCCTTGGCCTTAATCTCTACTGTATAGTAGCTGTCGCTGGCCAGTACCAGAGGCTCCTCGCCTGTGCCTACGATAAGCTTGTTGTGCCAGTCGGTAACACCACCCTGATCAATTCTGTAAACAAGCTTGCTGCCGTCAGCGAAAATAGTGCCAACACCGAGATCGTTATCCTCATCAGTACCATTGAAGGTCTTAATCATAGGTAAAGTGTCACTGAAAGAATTGATGGTTTTCTTTGTTTCCTTATCGCCTGCAAGTGCACCGAATTCGATGTCATCAAATACAAGAACGTTGGAGGTAACGCCTTCTGAAGCGTTGCCCAGCTGGAGTCGTATTACGGGATCATCAACGGATTTTTCTGCTGTGAATACTCCTGTTACCACTTTTTCCTCACCAGCGCCGATGGAGAAGCCTGCAAAATTTGCTCTTTCAGCATCGTACTTTGTCAAGCTTTCTACCAGACATTCGCCACCCTGAGCATTATCGGCCTTAACCTTGAAGGAATAGTAGTATTTCTTGCCTTCTTCAAGAGTAACGCCGTTAAGAATTAAGTTGGCTTTAATACTCCATACACCACCGCTGGTAGGATAAGACTCAATAGTAACCTTGGCACTGTCGGTAATAACAACATTTGCTACGGCACCATCACCTGCATCGGCTGTTACAGCGGCTTCGCTATTATCGAAATTGCATGTGAAGGAAGGAACCTTGGTCTCTGTACCGGAGATTTCATAAATCTCAATTTTATCAATAAGGACTGTAAAATCAGATGGAGTGGTATCTGATGCATTATCAGGATTTGGAGTGATTTTACCCATGTTGATAAGAATGCCGGCCTTGTCGTTGTCTCCGGCAGAGAAATTAAGCACTAAAGGCTTTACTTCCTTTTCAATTCTTAAATTGTAAGCGCCTCCGAAGGTTTTCCACTCTGTGGCATTTTCGTCTACTGCCAGTAAATGACAGTAGGTGTCAGCTGTAGACTTTGCCCAGATTTTTACCACATAGTCAGCATTCTTAAGAACGAGACCATGAAGAGCCAGCTGCACGTCACCGTCTCCGTTGCCGGCATTCTTGATATTGAATTCATATGCACCCTGGGCTAATGCAGCTGTTCCACTGGCACTTTCGCCTATATGGGCTGTCCAGCCATTGGCATCAGCCTTTGTTGCCTTTGTAAAATCAAACTGCTTGTATAGCTTTTTTTCTGAAGTTTCTTTAGTTACAGTTAGTGTGGCATATTCCTGAACACTTTCGCCAGCCTTATCCTTTACAGTGAAGGTGAGCTCATAAGAGCCTGCAGTAGCAGGAGTAGCTTTGCCGTTTTTAATGTCCAAAGAAGGATTGGCTTCAATGGAAATTTTGGAAGTAATATCGCCGTCTTCTTTATCTGTGGCAGTAATACCCTCAAGCAGGTTTATCTCGTTGCCGACCATAACGGAAGAATCTTTAACACCCTTGATTTCAGGCTTGGTGTTTTCCTTCTGCCCGCAAGCTGCTGCTGCGATGATCATTGCTCCGAGAAGTGTGCTGGAAATGATTTTCTTAATTCCCTTTCTCATAATTTTCTCCTCTTTTTTTATTTTGCTAAATATCTATCATAAGCTTCCTGGTAAACCTTCTGGATCTCGTCCAGCTTGCACTTGCTGACGATTTCTTTCTGGAAGGTTGACCATTCTGCATCAGATACACCGCCATTGATAAGCCAATTAATAAGCTTAGATCTGACATAGTCGTTAAAATTGGTCTCGTAGTTGGCCAGTACATTTAGTTCATCCAGAGTGAACTGGAGATTTGGGCAAGGAAGTACATTTTCACCCACATAAGGCTTTGCGTATTTAGCTAACCTGTCTACTCTCAGCTGGGCTCTGGGCTCCATATTTACGACATTGTTCCATGCATAGTCGTTTAGGTAAATAATACCGAAGGGAGCATTCTGAAGTCTGAGCTCGTCTGCGGTAACGCCTGCCGGAATAGGCTTCTGAACCAGCTTACCACTAGCATCCAGCTCTTCCTCATATACGATACCGATAGGACCGTAGTTAATCTGAGCTGAAATATAAGGGTCATAAAATCTGTCCAGGTAAGCCAGCAATACTTCAGGATTTTTGCAGTCGCTAAATACGATAACTTCGCCTGTGCCCACCTCGGGATTGTTGGATACGCAAATGGTCTGGTCACCATTTGGTCCTACGAGAGGAGCACATACGATGTAGTTGTCTGCATTGTCTACTACAGTGTCGCTTTCCCACCAGTAGAAAGCACCGTATTTCTCAAGTCCCTTACCATTAGCCAGGAAATTGTCCTGGGACTGCTCAAAGGATACCTTGTCGATGTAGCCTGCATTTACCCACTTTGCGATAAAGTTGGTAGCTTCCTTGAAACGCTCGTCCTGAATGGTGTAGGTTACTTTATTGTCAACAATGACTCTGTGCTCTAAATTATCATTTAATCCAAACATACCATAGATGTCACATTGGTTGCCCTGCCAGTTGTTATATACGAAAGAGAGTGGTCTTTCGTCATTGGCATTTCCATTGCCGTTCATATCATTTTCCTTGAAGTATTTAAGAAAAGCTTCCATCTGCACAGATGTGAGAGTAAGGCCATCTGTAAGCATATCTTTGGAAAGGCCGGATACTGCACCGGCATCAATTGCTGCAGCTGCCCAGTTTTTATTTAAGAAAAGAATGTTGGGATTCTGTAAAAGTCCCATTTCCTCAATGCGTGGTAAGGAGTAAATTTTGCCATCCTTAACATTAATAAGCTGATTGTATATGTCAGGTCTTTCCTTAAGAATTTTGGAAAAATTGGGCATATAATCCAGATAATCACTGATAGGAAGAATTACCTGTCTCTGGGCATATTTAATAATCTCGCCTGCTGACATACCGGCGTGGTAGATGGCGTCAGGTCTGTTATCCTTGTTACCCAGGATAAGGTTTTTCTGCTCTGAATAAACTGACTCGGATACATTGGTCCAGTCTACGGTAACATTGGTGGCATCAAAGAGATCCTGCATGACCTTCATGTCATTGTAGTCCAAAGCAGATGCATTCTTGGATGAATAGATGGTAAAGGAAATCTCGCTGGCACCTTTATCGTTTAGGATAGGCTTGCTTGTATCTGTCCATTGAAAACCATAGTCGTTTACCAAGGTCTCAACTCCCAGTGAGCTGCCTTTTTCTCCCTTTTTTCCACAGCCTGTCAGCAAAGTGGAAACAGCCATTACTGCAATAAGAGCAGTTGCTATAAATCTTTTTTTCATAAATTTTCACCTCTCTAGCCTTTTATTGAACCAACCATAACACCCTGGTTGAAATACTTTTGAACAAATGGGTATAAACAAAGCACCGGCAAACTTGAGACAATTACCGACACGTACTTTAACTGATTAGCCAGCCTGTATTGCTCCAAAATAGTTTCGCCACTGCCACCTGTGGTATTTTCCGATGCCAGAAGGATTTCCTTCAGCACCAGCTGTAATGGATAAAGCTTTTCGTCCTGCAGGAAAATCATTGCATTGAAGTAGCTGTTCCATTGGCCTACGGCATAGTAAAGAGCCATAACCGCAATGACTGCTTTGGCAAGGGGGATTACTACCACCACAAAAACCTTGAATTTACCAGCACCGTCAATGGTAGCCGCTTCAATAAGACCGTCAGGAATACTGGATTCAAAGAAGGTTTTTGACATAAAGAGATTCCATACAGATAAGCATCCTGGTAAGACGATGGACCAGATTGAATTGATCAGTCCCAGCTTGCTCATGACATTATAAAAAGGAATCAGACCGCCACCAAAAAACATAGGGATAATGAAGTAAACCATCCAGAATTTTTTGAAGGGCAGATTTTTTCGGCTTAAGGCCCAGCCTGCAGGAATTGTTACCGTAAGAGAAATCACCACTGTGAGGAGGGTATAGATGATAGTGTTTAAGTAGCCCCTCCAAACGTCGCTTCGGTGAAATATTTTTTCGAAGCCATCGAAATTGACACCGATAGGATACAGCACCACTCTGCCTGCCAATACGGCATCCGAATCGGAAATTGATGCAATGATAATAAAATACAGTGGGTAAATAATGAGTACTGCTAAAATAGCCAGAAATAACCCGTTCAGG
This sequence comes from Lachnospiraceae bacterium, assembly GCA_045616485.1. Lineage (GTDB taxonomy): Bacteria > Bacillota > Clostridia > Lachnospirales > Lachnospiraceae > RGIG3528. The sequence goes on along the minus strand of JAZLGU010000036.1, from coordinate 33,755 downwards.
AAGTAAAAGACTCTATCATTTAATGTTGTTTTCATTTTGGTTCTAGCCATCATTTACCTCCTACCACAGTGAATTTTCCGAGAATTTTTTAGCCGTTGTATTGGCAATTATTAATAGGATTACGTTGATTATAGAATTGAAGAGACCAATTGCAGTAGCATAGCCCTGATTTGGCACTCCTGTAAGACCTCTTTTGTAAACGTACGTAGCAATCAATTCGCTGACGGTCAGATTGCCGTCTGTCTGCATGAGAAGGGCTTTTTCGTAACCGACACCCATTAGGCCTCCGATGGACATGATAAGCATTACAGATATCATTGGCATAATAGCAGGGATGTCAACATGGATTACTCTCTGGAATCGGGAAGCACCGTCGATAATGGCTGCTTCATGCTGTCCCGGATCCACATTGGATAAGGCCGCGATATAAATAACTGCACTCCATCCAAAGTCCTGCCAGTTACTAGATAAAATATACATAGGTCTGAACACGGAAGGGGTGAGAAAGTATGAGAATCTCTCGGCGCCCAATGAATCTGCAATGTTATTCACCAGCCCGTATCTCCCAAAAAAGAACTGCAGCATGCCTACTAAAACTACAAGTGAGATGAAGTGGGGGGCAGTGAAAATGGTCTGCAACCATTTGGCTGCCTTACGACGCTTTACGGAATTCAGCGCCAGGGCCACCATAATAGGAAGGGGGAATCCTATGATGAAACCGTAAATGCAAAGAAGAAAGGTGTTTTTCATCAGTGGCCAGAACTGAACATCATTAAAGAAGTGTGTGAAGTTGTCCAGGCCCACCCAGATGGTATATTCTGAAAAAACACTGTCTCCCGGCATAAAGTCCTGAAAGGCTATAAGTACCCCGTAAATCGGCAGATAGTTGAATAGAAATACTATAACTACAGCCGGCATCAGCATAAATACATAAGGCATATTGTTCTTAAGCTTATTTCTTTTTTTCTTTTTTGCTAACCTGCTATCTTTCATAAAGCCTCCGTTTACATAATGTAAACAAAACATCTTTTTGCGTTTACATTTTGTACTCGTATTATATGCAAATGTAACAAATGAGTCAAGATAAATAATTGGAGATTCGCCTTTTTGTGGATTTCTTACTAAAAAATGGAGAAATGATTGTGCAGAATGCACAAAAAATCACCAAATAGACAAGAAATGAGTTTACATAATGTAAATATTGATTTTTAAAAAGTAAAGTGATACTATAGCTCTATGAAATTATGAGACATACAAGGGGGCCGGTAATGGCTTATAAGAGAATTACAATGCAGGATATTGCTGATAAATGCGGCTTATCTAGAAATACAGTATCTAAGGTGTTTAATGGCAGGGGAAGTATCCCTGAGGAGACCAGACAGCTGGTGATTTCTACAGCAAAAGAATTGGGCTATGCTCAGCCCGTGGATATATTAGAAGATGCCAAACAACAGGATGTAAATTCTGCTTTATCCATAGCGGTGCTTTCACATAGTAATCCCATGCACCACAGTTTTGGTGCCTTCTTTGTAAAAGCCTTCACCGATCAGATATGCAGAGCAGGATACACAGTAAGAATGTATGAGATTTCCCGGGAAGAGGAGGAAAACTACAGACTGCCGCCTAATATCTCCTCAGAAAACACTGCAGCTATTCTCTGTATAGAGCTGTTTAATGAAAAATATTTGCAGACCATATGCAGCTTTGGATTACCTACTATTATTGTTGATGGATATCAGAATATTACAAGAAGTCTTTTGCCGTGTGACGTTATCACTATGGAAAATACAGCATCATCTATCGTAATTACAAAAAAGATGCTGGAGAGTGGTGCCAAATCCATAGGATTTGTGGGAGATATTCGCCATTGTAACAGCTTTAATGAACGTTGGCAGGGATATTGTCTGGGGTTAAAAGAAGCCGGGATTAAGATAGACCGCAGCATCTGTATTCTTGATGATGACAGTAATCCTTATGGAGATGCAGACTGGTTGGAAGAGCAACTGGACAAAATGCCCTATATTCCGGATGCCTTTTTCTGCGCGAATGATTTTTTGGCATTACATATTATGACAGCCTTGAAGAGAAGAGGGTTATCCATACCCAAAGATATCATGTTATCCGGGTTTGATAATTCTCCCGAAAGTTCTATTATTGAACCTGGGTTAACTACCGCAAAAATATACAGTTCCGAAATGGGAATCGCTGCCGCAGACCTGCTTAGAGCGAGAATAGATAATCCGGGGAGGGCTTATTGTATATCATATGTAAAGTCACTACCTATTTTTAGAGAGAGTACCAGATAAAAAGAGCAGATGGCGGCTGCCATCTGCTCTGAAGCGTCAACACTTTGTCGACTTAATATTTATTTGTTATTTCTGCTGCTTTATACCTGAGCAGAGTCACCTGAATTATTATCCATCATACCTGATAATATTTTTCCTCCCAGTGCTCCTGCCAGCACGGACTTAAGGTCAAATCCCAGTCCATCAGTAAGACCTGTGGTAATCTGAGTAGTGGATTTTGTAATATCTTCTACCAGCTTAGCTGTATTGCCCTCACCGTACATGGTGATTTTATCGATATTTTCCAGGGGCTTAGCAACATTGGCAGCCACTTCAGGCAGTACATTAAAGAACATTTCAAGCACTGCTGCCTCTTTCATTTTTGACATAGCCTCTGCCTTTTTCTCAGTAGCTTCAGCCTCAGCAATACCTTTTGCCCTGATAGCCTCTGCTTCTGCGACACCCTTAGCCCTGATAGCCTCTGCTTCCTGTTCAGCCTGGTACTTAATGGCATCCGCGTTGATACGCATAGCCTCTGCCTCACGCTCCATCTCAAATTTTCTCGCTTCTGCATCCTTCTGACGACGATAAAGCTCTACGTCTGCCATCTGCTGCTGACGATACTTATCAGCATCTGCCTGCTTACGGATGGATGCTGACAGCTCCTGCTCTTTTACTTCCGCTTCCTTCTTACGCAGCTCTACAGACTTTTCCTGTCTTGCAATATCAGCTTCAACCGCAGTTGCCTCGATTACCTTACGCTGAGATTCCGACTGAATCTTATAAGCAGCATCTGCCTCAGCCTGTTTCAAATCAGACTCCTTTTTAAGCTCTGCCTGCTTAATCTTCAGCTCATTCTGCTTAATAGCAATGTCTGTATCTGCTATTACCTTTGCTTCATTAGCTGCCTTGCTGGCTTCTGCTTCTGCTATAGCCACATCTCTTTCTGCCTGAGCCTTGGCGATGGATGCGTCCTTCTGGATCTGGGACATATTATCCTGACCAAGCGCTACAATGAGTCCTTTTTCATCATCAATTCTCTGAATATTACAGGAAATAATCTCTACACCCAGAGCATTCATGTCCTTCTGAGCCTTTTCCTGTACCTCGTCACCAAATTTTTTACGGTCTGTGCAAAGCTCCTTCAGCTTAACAGTACCAATAATCTCACGCATGTTACCCTGCAGCGAATCGGTAAGAGCCATAATGATTTCATTTTCCTTCATATTAAGGAAGTTCTTCATAGCCAGCTTCATACCGTCTGTATCTGTCTTTACTCTTATCTTTGCTACAGCGTCAATATCAACGCCAATAAAGTCAAGGGTAGGCACATAGCCGTTTGTCTTAATATCCACGCTGATCTGCTTAACAATCAGATTGTCCTTTCTTTCAAAAAAAGGAATCTTGATGCCTGCCCGTCCAATAAGAATCTTTGGATTCTTTTTGAGACCTGAAATAATATAAGCAACATCAGGGGGTGCTTTAACATATCCTGACAGAATAATAAGAAGAACTGCAATAACCGCAATTCCAATAACGATGAACTGAATATACTGGTCCATATTTTTCTCCTTTTGATCGCCGGATGCCCTCTGCATCCCCAGCTATAATTTATAAGTCTATTATAAATTAAGGCTATTTTGGATTATACGCATGGTTTGGCGATATAAAGCTGTCTATTTACGCTATTTTTACCAAAAAATACAGGATATTGACGATACATTATTCCATCATTTATAATTAAATAAAATCAGTTCATGTAAGAAAGGCAGAGAGTATGAAAAATCGAATTAAGATAATTATGAGAACCAGTATTATCGGCATAATCGGCAATGTCCTTATGGCTGTTTTTAAAATTATTATCGGCTCGTTATCCGGCGCCATTTCCATCCTCACCGACGGTATCAACAATCTGTCTGACGCAGGAAGCAGCTTCATTACCATTGTCGCCGCAGCCTTTGCAGGAAAGCCCGCAGATAAAAAACACCCCTTTGGCTATGGCAGGGTAGAGTATCTTTCCTCCCTTCTTATTTCCGGCATCATCCTGTATGCAGGTATTACCTCTCTGGTTGAGTCTGTTAAAAGCATCCTCTCTCCGGAAAAGCCATCCTACAGCAAAATTGCCATTATAGTCATTATTGTGGCGGTAGCCGTAAAGCTTTTCTTAGCTCTTTTCACCGCTTCCCAGGGTAAAAAAGTTCATTCTGACTCCCTGATAGCCTCAGGAAAGGAAGCCCTTCTGGACGTAGCTGTTTCCGTAGCCACCGTACTGGCAGCAGCTATCTATATGATCTGGGGACTTTCTCTGGAGGCCTATCTGGCAGCCGTCATCTCTCTGGTTATTATAAAAGCAAGTTTTGATACCTTAAAAGAAACTGTTTCCCAGATAATAGGCGAGCCCGCCGATATTCAGTTGGTGATAAAGCTAAAGGCCGCCATCACTTCCTTCCCGGAAGTCCACGGCGCATTCGACCTGGTGCTTAACAATTATGGCCCTGACAGCTACATGGCCTCAGTCCACATAGAAGTAGACGATACCATGACCGCCGCCCAAATAGATGCCCTGATACGACGCATCTCCGAAAAAGTATTTCTGGATTTTGGTGTCATTCTGTCAGCAGTAGGTCTCTACGCCAAAAACACTATGGACGAAGACATAGCCGATACCCGGGAAAACGTACGTAACATCGCCATGTCAGAAAAATATGTAAACGGCCTCCACGGTTTTTACATGAACAAAGAGACAAAAGAAATGCGTTTCGATCTGGTAGTCAGCTTCAATACCAAAGACAGAGTAAAGGTCTACAATGACGCTCTTGAAAAAATCCGAGCCGCTTATCCTGACTATAGGGTATTTGGCAATCTGGATACCGACTTTAACGAATTAGCATAAATTGTCACGGGGACGTTTCTCACTGTCAACTTTTTAGCTCCGCTTGCTCCCTGGGCTCGCCCCATTCCTCTCTTTAAAGCCAAGGCAGTGATTTGAGTTATTTAAGTTATTATTAAGTGATATAAAAATAAGCTGACCTCATTCTGCTCGAGGTTGACCATTCGTGAACGGTCACTAACTGCTATGCCCTGCGAGTTCCGGGCTGGAACCAGAACTCACGACGGCCATACCAGTAAGTGCCGTAGCTCACTCAGGTCAAAGCTCGCAGGCCTGAGGTCAGCTTTTTTTATATCACTTTATTCACATTGTGACAAATCCCGCCTTGGCTTTAAACAGACTCATGGGGATGCCGCCAGTGAGGTGCGCTCCGCAGGAGGTGTGACAGCGAGAAACGTCCCCGTGACAATGCGAAGCGCACCTTCCTGGCGGCATCTGTATCGGGCCGGGCGCATGAGATGTATGCTGCGGCATGAGAACAAAAATAAGCCGCGCCGACAAAGTACTCAACTACTGGTAGAGGGAGTGCTTTGCAGCGTGGCTTATATTATTATTAATTATCAATTTGCCGTAGCATACATCTCATGCGCACGGCCGACATTTGCGAGCCCAGGGAGCAAGCGGAGCAAAATGTTGACAGTGAGAAACGTCCCCGTGACAAAAAGTTGTCAGTGAGAAACGTCCCCGTGACAAAAAGTTGTCAGTGAGAAACGTCCCCGTGACAACTTAAACAATGTTTTTTTAACAGTTCGAAGGTTTCTTCGCTTATATCATGCTCTATGCGGCAGGCATCTTCAATTGCCACCTCTTTGGTGACGCCCAGCTGGATCAGCCAGTTGGAGATGAGGTTGTGACGCTCAAGGATGGTTTCTGCTATTTTTTGACCTTCTTCAGTCAGGCGTATGCTGCCGGTGTCCGCTACTGTAATAAAGTTTTTTTCGCGTAGGCCTTTCATGGCCACACTGACGCTGGCTTTTGTAAAGCCCAACTCAGTAGCAACATCAATGGATCTTACATTGCCGTTTTTTTGTTGAAGCTGCAGAATAGCTTCCAGATAGTCTTCCACGGATTCATTAGAACGATGCTGTACGAAACCCATATAATCTCCTTTTTGAAAAAACTGGCCTAGCGGCCTCATTGCTTCCTTTTTCATGCCACTACCATAATAGCAAAAACAATTAAAGATAACAAACAAAAATTAAAAAAAGTATTGACAAAAGCGACAGGTTAGATTATACTAACCAATAGTTAAAATAGACTAACCTGATAAGCAGGAGTTCTTACAGTTAAGGGAAAGGTTAAAAAAGGTTAAAGTATGAGTCTGATAGAAGCGAGAGCAGGGGAAGATTATATTGTAAGAGATATTATCTCGGAAGATGCTGAGCTTAAAAGCTTTCTCTTCTCTTTGGGATGCTATAGTGGAGAGACGATTACCCTGGTTTCCAACAAAAAGAGAAGTTGCGTACTTTCCATAAAAGATGCCAGATATAATATTGATGCAGATCTGGCAGCAGCTATAAGAGTATAATCCAAGAAAAAAGTGAATCGCAGTATTCACTTTTTTAAAGAAATAGGGTTAGGATAAACTAACTAGAATGAAAGAGGAGTTAAAGATGAGAATCGCATTAACAGGAAATCCAAACAGTGGTAAAACCACAATGTACAATGCTCTAACAGGGCGCAACGAGAAAATAGGCAACTGGGCAGGAGTTACAGTTGACCGAAAAGAAGCAGCTATCAAAAAGGCCTTTAATACATCGGATGAGAAGCTGATAGCTGTAGACCTGCCGGGAGCTTACTCCATGTCACCTTTCACATCAGAGGAGAGCATTACCAGCGCTTATGTAAAAAACGAAAGACCTGATGTCATAATCAACATAGTTGATGCTACCAATCTGAGCCGCAGCCTGTTTTTCACCACACAGCTTCTGGAGCTGGGCATACCGATGGTGGTAGCCTTAAATAAAAGCGACGTAAATGGTAAAAAAGGCAATAAAATTGATGTAAATGAGCTATCAAAAAGGCTGGGATGCTACGTCATCGAGACAGTATCTACTTCTGCAAATGGACTTACTGAGCTGGTAGCTAAGGCTGTTTCTGTTGCAGGTATGGGTCAGAAGGCTCCTTATACTCAAGGAGATATAAACCTGGAGGATAAGGCAGAGGTGGAAAAAGCAGACCGCCGCCGCTTTGAATTTGTAAATAAAATTGTTAAAGATGTAGAAACAAGAAAGGTGCTTACAAAGGATAAAAACGCCAGCGACAAAATAGATGCTGTCCTGACTCATCCGGTACTTGGACTTATTGTTTTTGCAGGAGTTATGTTCCTGGTATTTTACATTTCTCAGTCTACTCTTGGTACCTGGATAGCAGACTGGCTGACAGGCTGGATTGATACTTTTAAAGACTGGGTAGGCGAGCAATTATCCGGCGCCAATCCCCTTCTTTACGCTCTTCTTGTTGATGGTATCATTGGCGGTGTCGGAGCTGTAGTAGGATTCCTGCCATTAGTTATGGTTATGTACTTCCTTATAGCCTTGTTGGAAGACTGTGGCTATATGTCAAGAGCTACAGTTGTGCTGGATCCTATATTTAAAAGAGTAGGACTTTCCGGAAAAACAGTTATCCCTATGGTTATAGGTACAGGCTGTGGCATACCAGCCATTATGGCTTGCCGTACTATCAGAAACGAACGAGAGAGAAGGACTTCAGCTATGTTGGCCACATTTATGCCATGTGGCGCCAAGCTGCCAGTAATCGCTCTTTTTGCAGGAGCATTTTTCGGCGACAGTGCTTGGGTAGGCCCTCTTATGTACTTTGTAGGCATTGCTCTTATACTTCTGGGAGCTCTGCTGGTAAAAGCTGTTACCGGAAGCAAGTACAGAAAGTCATTTTTCATTATTGAGCTGCCTGAGTACAAGGTGCCAAGCCTTAAATTTGCCCTGGGATCCATGCTGGAAAGAGGTAAGGCTTATATTGTAAAGGCCGGCACCATTATCCTTGTCTGCAACACTGTAGTTCAGGTAATGCAGTCCTTTGATCTTAATTTCAAGCTGGTAGAGGAAGGAATGGAAGATACATCCATTCTGGCTACTATTGCCGGTCCTTTCTCTTACCTTCTGATCCCTATAGTAGGCGTAGCAGCATGGCAGCTGGCAGCAGCAGCTATTACAGGCTTTATAGCCAAGGAAAACGTAGTTGGTACCCTGGCTGTATGTTATGCAATTACCAATTTCATTGATACAGAAAAGCTTGAACTCATTGGCGGCGGCAATGAAGTAGCCGCAGTAATGGGTATTACAAAGGTGGCAGCTCTGGCCTACCTTATGTTTAATCTCTATACACCTCCTTGTTTCGCGGCCATTGGTGCTCTCAATTCAGAGCTAAAGAGTGCCAAGTGGCTGTGGGCCTCCATTGGCCTTCAGCTGGCTACAGGCTTTACAGTAGGCTTCCTGGTATACCAGGTAGGTACTCTTATTACCACAGGTTCCCTGGGAGCAGGCTTCATCGGAGGACTTTTGGCAGTAATCACTTTTGCGGCTATTGCAACAATTCTTATTATAAGAGGCAGAAAGCAGCTGAGCCGTGAATATGCATTAAATTCTGAAAAATAAAGAAAGGACAAAATATGAAAAATGTGATAATAATTTTGATGCTGGTGGCTCTGGTGGGGGCCGCAAGCTTCTATATATGGAAAGCTAAAAAAAGCGGAAAAAAATGCATAGGCTGTCCGTCTTCGGGATGCAGCAAATGCACATGCAAAAATAAGTGATAAAAAATTGATTTTGTTCTTGTATTCCTGTATACTTTCAGTGTATTATATACAAAGTGTAACGCATTAATGCGATAAAGTACTTTGAGGAGTTATATGAGTATGCTGAAACTGATATCATGGAATATAGATTCTCTTAATGCAGCTCTTACCTCTGCCTCGGACAGGGCGCTTCTCTCAAGAGCAGTATTGGATACCCTGAAAAAAGAGGCTGCGGATGTAGTAGCCATTCAGGAGACCAAGCTGCCTGCAGAAGGCCCTTCCGATAAGCTTTTGGAAGAGCTGCATAAATATTTTCCGGACTACAGAGCGGAGTGGGTGAGCTCAGTACCACCTGCCAAAAAAGGATATGCAGGTACCATGTTTCTGGTAAAAAATGGGCTGCAGTGCACCTGCAGCGCACCTTCCATAGGGGCTCCCGATACTATGGATTGTGAGGGAAGACTACTGACGCTGGAGTTTGACAGTTTCTTTTTTGTAAACGTGTACACTCCCAACGCCGGTGATGGGCTTAAGCGCCTTAAGGAGCGACAGGAATGGGATAAATGCTATACCAGGTATCTGAAAGAGCTGGACAGCAAAAAGCCGGTCATAGCCTGCGGCGACTTCAACGTAGCCCACAGGGAGATAGATCTGGCCAATCCCAAGTCCAATCACATGTCAGCGGGCTTTACCGATGAAGAAAGGCAGGGCTTTACAGAGCTTTTAGCCGCAGGGTTTACCGATACTTTTCGCCTTATCCACGGAGATGTTAAGGACGTCTACTCCTGGTGGGGACAGAGGATAAAGACCAGCAAGATAAATAATACAGGTTGGCGCATTGATTATTTTCTGGTAAGTGACAGGATAAAGGACCGGGTAAAAAGGTCCGAGATGATTGATTCTGGAGAAAGACAGGACCACACGCCTATTTTGCTTGAGATAGAAAAAATATAAAAACCGGAGGAAGAATATGAACAAAATCGCAATGACAACCCCTTTAGTAGAGATGGACGGAGATGAAATGACCAGGATTTTATGGAAGTTTATAAAGGATGAACTCCTGCTTCCATTTATCGACCTGAAGACAGAGTACTATGATTTGGGCCTGGAGTACAGAAATGAGACCGATGATCAGGTAACAGTAGACTCTGCCAATGCCACAAAGAAATATGGAGTAGCTGTTAAGTGCGCTACCATTACTCCAAATGCTGCCAGAATGACAGAATACAATCTTAAAGAGATGTGGAAGAGCCCAAATGGTACCATAAGAGCTATGCTGGATGGTACAGTTTTCCGTACACCTGTTATCGTCAAAGGCATTGAGCCTTGTGTAGTGAACTGGAAGGAGCCTATTACACTGGCAAGACACGCATACGGCGATGTATACAAAAATGTGGAGATAGATGTACCGGGCGAGGGCACTGCTGAGCTGGTATTTAAAGGCAAGGACGGCACTGTTATTACAGAGACTATCCACCATTTTAAAGGCCCCGGCGTGCTGCAGGGAATGCACAATACAGATCAGTCCATTACAAGCTTTGCCAAGGCATGCTTTAATTATGCCCTGGATACAAAGCAGGATCTTTGGTTTGCTACCAAGGATACCATTTCCAAGAAGTATGACCATACTTTTAAAGATATTATGCAGGAGATCTATGATGCCGAGTATAAAGAGAAGTTCGAAGCTGCCGGTATAGAATATTTCTATACTCTTATTGACGATGCTGTTGCCAGAGTCATGAAGTCCAAGGGTGGGTTTATATGGGCTTGTAAAAACTATGATGGCGACGTTATGTCAGATATGGTTTCTTCAGCATTTGGCTCTCTTGCCATGATGACTTCCGTTCTGGTGTCCCCTGATGGTAACTATGAATATGAGGCGGCTCACGGTACGGTGCAGAGACATTACTATAAGCATCTTAAGGGAGAGGAGACCTCTACCAATTCAGTCGCTACCATTTTTGCATGGACAGGAGCCCTTCGTAAAAGAGGCGAGCTGGACCAGCTGCCTGCATTGCAGACCTTTGCCGACAAGCTGGAAAAAGCTACTATTGATACCATAGAATCCGGAAAAATGACCAAAGATCTGGCCCTTATTACTTCCCTTAAGGATGTCACTGTTCTCAACAGCCTTGATTTTATTAAGGCTATCAGGGCAGAGCTGGAGAAAAATTTATAGAAGACTAAAATTTCTATAAACACGCCAATTTGATTGATTATACAGGTTAAATGAGGTAAAATCATATTGGAATTATTTCCAATTTGGAGAAGAAAACTGGGGTAACTAAATATGAAGATTTTGTTTGCGACGAGTGAATGCGCTCCCTTTTCAAAATCGGGTGGTCTGGCTGATGTAGCCTATTCTTTGCCACCGGCTCTTAAGAAAAGCGGTAACGAGATTGCTGTTATTACGCCCTTATATAAGTGCGTGAAGGACAAGTATATTGACCAGCTGGAGTTTGTTACCAGTAAAAATATCGCTGTAGGCGACCATGTGAATTATTGTGGTCTCTTTAGAGGTGTTTTCAATGGCGTAGTCACCTGGTTTATAGACAATGAGACCTTATTTTACCGTGATCGTCTTTATGGCTATGATGATGATAATTTCAGATTTGCCTTTTTTTCCAGAAGTATTATTGAACTGCTGACTGACCTTGACTTTATGCCGGATATCATTCACTGTAATGACTGGGAGACCGCTCTCGTCATTATATATCTTAAGAATGACCAAAGCTGGAAAAAGTATGTTCAGGGTATAAAGACTGTTTACACTATTCACAATATCGCTTATCAGGGCCAGTTTGGTGCCGAAGAGCTGGAAAAGACCTTTGGTCTGCCGGGAGGCTGGTATCAGGGAGGTCTGGGATACGAGTATGAGGGCAGAGATGATATCAACCTCATGAAGGGCGCCATGCTGATGGCAGACGCTGTTTCTACAGTGTCCCCCACTTATGCCCGTGAGCTTCATCTGCCTCAGTACGGTATGGGGCTTCAAGGCGTAGCAGATATTGTCAGCAACAAGATGTACGGTATCCTGAATGGTATCGATATGGATCTTTATGATCCCAGAAAAGATGACAGACTGATTGCCAATTTCAGTGCAAAGGACATGCAGGGTAAAAGAGTGTGTAAGACTCATATTCAGGAGCTCTTCGGCCTGCGTATTGATCCTACCAATCCTGTACTGGCATCCGTGGCCAGACTTAATGAACAAAAGGGTATTGAGCTTATAAAGCAGGTGCTTCCGGGGATTATGGATCTGGGAGTGCAGCTTATAGTATTTGGCCAGGGAGAGCAGGAGTATGTAGACTTCTTTAATGAGGCCAAAAAGAGATGGCCCGGCCAGTTTGGTTTTTCATGTGATTATACAGAGCAGGTGGCTGCCCAGATCTTTGCGGGCGCTGACATGTACCTTATGCCTTCCAGATTTGAGCCTTGCGGTCTGTCACAGATGATGGCCATGAGATATGGTACAGTGCCTATCGTACATGCCACAGGAGGACTTAAGGATTCTATCAGAGGCTACCGCGAATTTGATGGTATCGGCGATGGATTTACCTTTAGTAATTATGATGGCAGATCCCTTTATCAGGCAATACTTTTCGCATTAAAGGTATATTTTGGCGATGAAGATACTTTTAAGACCATCGTTAAACGCTGTATGACCAAGGATTTATCCTGGGATAAGAGTGCGGATCAGTACAACAGAATGTATACCGATATAGCTGATGGCGGCAATGGCTCAGAGCTTAGCTTCGATGAGGCCTTTACTACTCTAAAGGCAGCGCTCCTAAAGCATGATGCCAAGGTCAGAAAAAATATGGCCAAAGAGGAATTTGTGGAAGATTATAAGCTGACCTTGCAGATACATATAAAGGGCAGAGGCGAAGGCGTTATGTATGTTCAGTTTTTACCGGACCAGATAATCGTGGAGCCATACACCTATGCCGGTGCTGATATCAGAGCTTCAGCCAGCTTCGATAATATTTTAGGTATGATTTCAGGTAAGCTTTCTTTACGCAAGCTTTTTATGAATGGTCAGTTGAAAATAAGAGGTAATTTAAATAAGATAATTGATTTAAGAGTCCTTTTTGGGGACTAACTATGTCACATGGAGATAGACAACATGAGTGAGACGATACAAGGGTTTTTTGAAAAAAATCCGAAGGTGGCATTAGCGTTTTCCGGTGGAGTGGACTCAGCATATCTGTTATATGCAGCGGTTACGTACGGAAACGACGTGACCGCTTATTTTGTAAAAACAGAGTTCCAGCCGGCTTTTGAGCTGGAGGAAGCATACAGGCTGGCAGGAGACATAGGCGCTAAAATGAAGGTGATAGAGCTGTCTTCGCTGGCAGACTGCAATGTAAAGGCAAATGGCCCTAAAAGGTGCTATTTCTGTAAAAAAGTCATTTTTAGCTCAATAATTAAGGCTGCTGCAGAAGATGGATACACGGTGCTTCTAGACGGTACCAATGCTTCCGATGATGTGAATGACAGGCCGGGAATGCAGGCTTTAGCGGAGCTTTCGGTAAAGTCTCCCCTTAGGGAATGCGACATCACAAAAAGTGAAGTGCGCAGACTATCTAAAGAGGCAGGGCTTTTCACATGGGATAAGCCTGCTTATGCCTGCCTGGCTACCAGGATCCCCACCGGTACTGAAATAGTTAGGGAGGATCTGGAAATCACTGAAAAAGCAGAGGGCGAAATGATGAAGATGGGATTTTCTGATTTTCGCATACGTAAAGTAGGGGATACCGCCAAGCTGCAGCTTCCGGAAAATCAGCTGGACAGACTCATTAAGATGCGGGGGGAAGTTCTTGATACACTTAAAAAATATTATAAGAATGTCACCTTGGACCTGGAGGTAAGAGCATGAGTGATAATGTAAGAGAGCTTTTGGAAGACGTTAAAAATGGTCAGGTATCTGTGGAGGATGCTTTGCTTCAGATAAAAAAAGCCCCTTTTGAAGATATTGATTTTGCCAAAGTGGATCTTCACAGAAAAATAAGGCAGGGAGCAGCCGAAGTTATCTATGGTGCAGGCAAAACACCGGAGCAGATAATTAAAATATGTGATGTGATGCTTTCCCATGATCAGAAGACTATACTGATTACCCGTCTCAGCAAAGAGTCTGCAGAGATTATAAAAGAAAAACACCACCTCAACTATCATGAGAATGCCAGAGTGGGCATAATAGGCGATATGCCCCGGAAAAACGGTAATGGCAGAATAGTGGTGGCTACAGGAGGTACCAGCGATATTCCTGTAGCAGAAGAAGCAGCCCTTACGGCTGAAGTTTTTGGCAATGAAGTAGTAAGACTTTATGACGTGGGTGTAGCAGGACTTCACAGAGTAATGGCTCATCTGGATGATATAATGAGTGCCAACGTGCTGATTGCCATAGCAGGCATGGAAGGCGCCCTGGCCAGCGTCCTGGGAGGCATGGTGGACTGCCCTGTAATTGCGGTGCCTACAAGCGTAGGCTACGGAGCAGCTTTTGGCGGCGTGGCAGCCCTTTTATCTATGTTAAATTCCTGTGCCAGCGGAGTATCGGTAGTCAATATAGACAATGGCTTTGGAGCCGGATTCCTGGCCAGCAGGATTAATCACATGAGTATTAATAAGCAAAGCGACTGATAGAAAGGACCTGATGATGAAAACTTTGTACTTTGATTTGGGAATGGGAGCTGCAGGAGATATGCTGACAGCAGCTTTATTAGAACTCTTGCCGGACCCCGATGCATTTATGGAAAAATTAAACGGGCTGGGGATCCCGGGAGTAGTTTTTGAAAAAGAAGAAGCGGAAAAGTGTGGTATAAGAGGCACTCATATGTCTGTTAAGATTCATGGTCAAGAGGAAGAGGCAGATACAGAGCATCACCACGACCACGAGCATCATCATGACCATGAAGGCCACAGTCATTCACATAATGACCTGGCGGGGATAAAGCACATAATATCTGATCACATGAGCCTGCCGGAGGCTGTAGAAAAGGACGTATATGCCATTTACAGGCTGATAGCTGAAGCAGAAAGCTCAGTGCATGGAGTGCCTGTGGATCAGATCCATTTTCATGAAGTGGGCAATATGGATGCAATAGCTGATATCACAGCGGTTTGCATGCTGATACATGAGATAAATCCGGATAAAATAGTAGCATCTCCTGTGCATGTAGGCGGCGGGCGTGTCCGTTGCGCCCATGGTATTTTACCGGTACCTGCACCTGCCACTGCCTATATTTTAAAGGATATTCCCATGTATGGCGGCAGGATAGAGAGTGAGCTTTGCACTCCTACCGGAGCTGCCATATTAAAGCATTTTGTAGACAGATTTGGAGATATGCCTGTTATGAGGATTTCTGCCTGTGGCTACGGTATGGGCAAAAAGGACTTTGAGATAGCCAATTGTGTCAGAGCTATGCTGGGAGAGTCAGGTGCATCTAAAGGCAGCATAGTGGAATTATCCTGTAATATGGATGATATGACAGGAGAAAAGCTGGGCTTTGCCATGGACAGACTTTTTGCGGCAGGCGCTCTGGATGTATACTATATTCCTATAAGCATGAAGAAAAATCGTCCGGGAATTCTGCTTCGCGTTATGTGCAATGAAGATAAAAAAGAAGAAATAGTAAAGGCAATATTTAAGTATACAACCACTATCGGCATAAGAGAGCAGCAAATGCAAAGATATATGCTGGACCGCCGTATAGAGACTGTAGATACACAATACGGACCTGTTCGCAGAAAATGTACAGCAGGCTATGGTGTAGAGCGGACAAAATGGGAATATGATGATCTTAAAAAGGTGGCAGAAGATAACAATTTGTCCCTGATGGAAGTGGAAAATTATTTGAAATAGTATATATTAACCCCCAGGGGGGCTTGAAACGTCCCTTCTAAATAATTATACTGTAGCCTGGAAACTGAAAAAAAGTTTCTAGTTTTTTCCCAGGGGGATTTATTTTATGCATATGGCTGATGCGCTGCTGGCTCCTGCTGTAGCAGCAACAATGTATGTAGCTTCAGGAGCGGTAGCAGGTACTTCCGTTTACAAGCTTAAAAAAGATGAGACTGCAGCAAAGCTGCCTACCATGGCAGTTACTTCTGCACTTGTATTCGCAGGACAGATGATCAATTACACTATTCCGGGTACAGGATCTTCAGGTCATCTTTGTGGTGGACTTTTACTGTCTGCTTTACTTGGCCCACAGGCCGGATTTTTATCAATGATGGTCATTCTGACTATTCAGTGTCTGTTCTTTGCAGATGGCGGGCTTATGGCTCTTGGTGCCAACTGGTGGAACATGGCTTTTTACGGATGCTTTGTAGGATATTATCTTATCTGGCGTCCTATAATGAGAAGCAAGCTCTTTGGAAATATGAATCCAAAAGCAGCCCTTCGTATTAAGATAATTATTGCATCTGTAGTGGGTTGCATTCTTACTCTTCAGATGGGTGCTTTCTCAGTAGTACTTGAGACTAGCATTTCAGGTATTACAGAGCTTCCATTTGGAGCATTTGTGGCTCTTATGCAGCCTATTCATCTGGCTATTGGCCTGGTTGAGGGTCTGGTATCAGCAGCAGTTCTTGTATTTGTATGTGAGACTCGTCCCGAGCTTCTTATGGATGCTGACGTTGCCACCAAGGGTATTTCCGGTAAGGGTTCACTTAAGGGTGTTATCATTACCTTGGCAGTAGTTGTTGCAGTAGTTGGTGGCGGCCTTTCACTTTTTGCCAGCTCCAATCCTGATGGCCTTGAGTGGGCACTCTTTGGTAATGCAGAGGCAGGCTATAGCGAAAACATGGGCTTAGATGAAGAGCATTTTGGTATAGAGAGCAGTGCTTCAGATGTGGCTGCTTCCATTCAGGATAAGACTTCATTCCTTCCTGACTATGCATTTTCCAATAGTGAGAGTGCGGTGGGTACCAGTGTTTCCGGTATCGTAGGATCCGCTATGGTAGCGGCGGTGGCAGTGGGTATCTGTTTCCTGGGCGGATTTTTCAGAAAGAAGAAAGTAAAAGCTAATAAATAAGATTCATGGACAAAATAGAATCAAAAGCGAATGAATTGAGAGAAATGGATGAACTGGCGGCCATGTCGTCGCCGGTTCATTTTTTGCACCCTCTGGCCAAGCTTATAGTGACCATTACATATATACTTGTTACTGTTTCCTTTAACAAGTATGATATTAATGGTCTTTTTGTTATGCTTTTGTACCCTGTATTGTTTTTTGCTTTTGGCGGACTTTCCGTAAAAAAATGTTTCTACAAGCTGCGACTGGTATTACCCCTGGTGATAGCAGTAGGCCTCTTTAATCCTTTTTTTGACAGAGTGCCTATGATGACTATTGGCAGGATTACTCTGACCGGAGGTATGGTGTCCATGTTGACCCTTATGATGAAGGGGCTTTTTTGCCTGATGGCATCCTTCGGACTGGCAGCGACTACCAGCATTGATGCCATTTGCAAGGCTCTTAGGAAGATTCATATCCCGGATATTTTTGTGACTTTGCTGTTACTTACTTACAGATATATAGGTGTTATGGTAGATGAAGTCGCTATTATGAATACTGCTTACAGGCTAAGGGCACCGGGGCAGAAGGGCATTCATTACAAGGCATGGGGTTCATTTTTGGGACAGCTTCTTTTGCGCAGTATGGACAGGGCGGAGGAGCTTTATTCTTCCATGCAGCTTAGAGGCTTTAACGGTAATTTTTATTATGCGGATTTAAAAAAGGCGAAGCTTCGGGATTATCTTTTTACTATGATTTCCATTGCTTTGTTTATACTTTGCAGGTATGTGAATCTGGCGGCTCTTTTGGGCGGAGTTATTACAGGAGGCATTAAATGATTACTCTTAATGGTGTTTCTTTTGAGTACGAAAAGGATAGGAAAATACTGGAAGATATTTCTTTTTCCGTGGAAAGAGGAGAATCTGTAGGCCTTATCGGAGCTAATGGAGCGGGAAAGTCTACCCTTATGAAGGTGCTGCTGGGACTGGTTACCGCCAGCGGATCTGTCCATATAGACGGGTTGGAGGTAAATAAGAATAATCTTAGTGCCATAAGAAAAAAGCTGGGCTTTGTGCTTCAGAATTCCGATAATCAGATGTTTATGCCTACGGTCTATGAGGATATAATGTTTGCTCCGCTTAATTATGGCATGGGCAGAAAAGAAGCAGAAAAGCGTACTGATAAGGTGCTGTCAGAGCTGGGACTTATGGAACTTAAGCATAAACACAATCATAAACTGTCCGGAGGCGAAAAAAGAATGGCAGCTATCGCTACCATTCTTGCTATGGAGCCGGAGGTCATCCTTATGGATGAGCCTACCAGCGCTCTTGATCCTTATAACAGACGATTGGTAATTAATACAATTAAAGCTTTAAATGTCACAAAAATCATTACTTCTCATGATCTGGACATGATCCTTGATACCTGCGAGAGAGTAATTCTTTTATCCGGGGGTCATATCGTAGCCGATGGAAAGGCTTCGGACATTCTTTCGGATAAGGATTTACTGGAAGCTCATCGTATGGAATTACCACTTAGATATCAGAAGTATTAAAGCTTGAATTTAGCTACTTCTGATTCCAGGCTGGCAGCAATACCCAGCTGATCTTCACTCTTATGCTTGATGTCTGCGGAATTACTTCCTGCAGTATGTACAGTATTAAGGATAGTGCTGGAAGCTTCAGCAGTAAGCTGTGAAGAATCTGCTACGTTCTGGGCTGCACAAGCCAGATCATTCATTGTTTCTCTGATATTTTCTGCCATGGTAGAGGTGCTCTTTGCTGCATCAGCGAAGAATTCAGCATCGCTACCATATTTTTCTGTAACGTCTACAAATATTGCATAATCCTTTGTAACTGTATCCTGTACGAAGGTGAGGATATCCTTGGCACTGTCTGACATGCCTGTGAAGGCAGTCTGAACATCAGCAATAGTATTCTGGATATTGGCAACAGCCTCAGTGGTGTCACCTGCCAGCTTACCGATTTCACCTGCAACTACTGCGAAGCCACGACCCTGCTCGCCGGCTCTGGCAGCCTCAATGGATGCATTTAAGGAGAGAAGATTAATCTGATCTGCAATATTGGCAATAACCTCTGCCAGCTGGGAGATATTTTCAACGACCTTTGCATTTTCAATGCTGGAAGAAAGTTCTGACTCAAATCTGGAAGACAATTCTGTGGCCTTTGCTGCAGATTCTTTGCTCTGCTTTTCGATTACGGAAGCATTATCCTTTATTTCATAAGCACGTTTAACTGTATCACTGGTCTCATCAGCCATGATGTTTACATTGGAATTTACTTCCTCAACACCGGCATTGATTTCTTCAATAGCAGCAGAGCAGGTCATCATGGATTCGTTGATGGTGCTCATCTGAGTATTAATCTCATTGAATTCTTCATTCAGTTCTATTGCGGAATGCTCCAGAGAGTTGGAGGATCTGGTGATGGTCTTAGCCTGCTCAGATATACCTGTAAGCATTTCTTTATTGGCATCATACATGCTGTTTAATGCCTTGCCCATCTGAGCCATTTCGTCACGACCCTTTATATTCAGCTTATCTACTGTAAAGTCGCCGTCTGCCAGCTCAAGAGCCAGCTTGTTTACCTTCTTTATATCCTTTGTAATACTGTTAATCAGTAAGAAAACTACTATTAAACATATAACCAGACAGAAAGAACCGCAAATAACGGAGCGTTTTTTCAGAACATCTATATCTGAGTTTATCTCGGACTCAGGGATGGAAAGGAGAATTTTCCAGTTTGCATTTGGCACAGTACTATAGTAGAGACGCTGGGCTTCTTTATTTACATTGAAGGAGGTCTTGCCGGACTCGTTGCCCAATACTGTTTTAGCTGCAGCTGCTAAAGACTTATTTTCATCCTTGGTGATATTGTGATCTTCTTTAAGGATTTTACTGTTATCTACGCCTGCCAGGTACATACCATCTGAGGTGGTAAGGAACGCGATGCCGTTTTTACCAAGGGAAGCGGAATCAATAATTTTCTGAATAGAGCTTATCTCTATATCAACGGTAACACAGCCCAGATACTCATTCTGCGGCCCTCTGATACCCATACAGGTAGTGGACATAATGAGGCCTGATGTCTCATCATAGTAAGGATCAGTAATATGAATATCGAAGTTGTTCTCACAAATCTGATAATACTCCTGACTAAAATAATCATATTCTTCGTTACTGTAGTCATAAGTAGTCTTGATATAGTCACCATCTTTATATACATATGGTCCAAGATACTTCTGGCTGGGATAGAAGGAGTACTCCTTAAACCAGATGCCGGAGCCTAAAACTGTGTCGTTATCCTGAATAACTTCACTCAAAATTGCCTCAAACTGCGGCAGTGAGGCTGTGGAGTATACAGCGCTGACGATACGGGATACTGACTGCAGGAGGGCTGTAACCTCTTCAATCTGAGTATCAATAGCCTGTACCTGCTGAGAGACCTCATTGGTCAGTGCTCTGTCTACTTCTCTTGTAATAAGTTCCTTGCCGGTTAAGCTGTTTAATACTGTTAATAAAATCAGCATGGCGGCAACAGTGACTCCAATAAATAACATCATTTTTGTTTTTATACTGCGCATAATCTTCTCCTTGTATATGCGAAAATTTACATAAGGAGATTATACTCTTTATTTGGATTATTATTAATTTATTTTCAAATAAAATAGTATTAAATAAATATAATGCAGTAGATGCTACAGCTTGGATTTAAGGCTTGTGACAGGATGATATAGTAAAATAAAGATGGCAAGATTGGCTGCATATTCTGCGAGGAGCCCTGGAAACTGTGCCATGCCGGCTGCCAGACTGTGCTCAAAAAATGCTCCGGTCAGTGTATAGCCAAAAAGTGGAATAAGGGTAGATATGGCTACGGCAGGTATATAAAGCTTATATTTTTTTGTAGGGATGCTGCTGATAAGATAAAAAACAATAGGCATTAGGGCTTTGATGACTAATGTGGGCAGTGTATAAAGGGGAAAAGAAGAGGTCAGGTCTGCCAGAGCAGAGCCCAGGCTGCCGGCCAGAGCGCCTAAGGGCATAGGTACCAGCAGGCATCCTAACAGTATGATGCTGTTACCCACGTTAAAGTAACCTAAAGGGATGGGAATCTGGATAAAGCTGGTGATGACATAGGTAAGCGCTGCAAGTACAGCTGTAATGGTAAGCTGCTTTGTTGTGATTTTCATAAATGTATCTCCTGGTCTTTACAAAATTATGTGAAATAGGTTACAATAAAACTGATAATATAAAAATATCCAAAAATATTTAATTTTATATAACCAGATTTGCGGAGAATCGCGAAAAGCGAGAGAGGAGGAAGGAGAAAAGATGGCAAAATCAGCTTATGTGGAGATATACGAAAAGATTAAGGGAAAGATAGTAAGTGGAGATTACAAATATCCGGAGAAGCTGCCCTCAAAAAGGAGCATGGCGATAGATGAAAACGTAAGTGTTATCACTATTCAGAATGCCTACGCATTGCTGGTGGATGAGGGATACGTAGAAGCCAGAGAGAAAAGCGGTTATTATGTTATTTACAGGCAGGGAGATTTTTTGATAAAAGAGAAGGCGATGCAAAAGTCTTACGATACTGCTATCCTGAAGAAGGTGGAGACAAGTCATACCAAGGGCAATTTTTCCTTTAATATCCTGGCTAAAACCACCAGAAAAGTGATTGCAGACTACGGGGAAAAAATAATGGAAAAGGCTCCCAATGAAGGATGCCCGGAATTAAGAGTGGCTATTCGGGATTATCTGGCCTCATCCAGGGGGATGCATGTAGGAGTAGAGCAGATAATCATAGGATCAGGCGCAGAGTACTTGTATTCTCTTGTGGCTCAGCTTTTTAAAGAAGCGTCCTCTATAGCTGTAGAAAAGCCATGCTATGATAAAATTGCTAAGGTGTACAGGTCTTTCGGCCATAGTATTGATGAGCTGGAAATGGGAAAGAACGGGATAAAGTCGGAAAGCTTAGCTGAATGCAGGGCGGAAGTGCTTCACGTTACTCCTTTTCACAGCTTTCCCAGTAATATAACTGCAGATATATCCAAAAAAGGGGAGTATTTGCATTGGGCTTCCGGCAATCGCTATATTGTTGAAGATAATTATGATTCGGAGCTTACTGTCTCTTCCAGACTTGAGGATCCGCTTTTTACCCTGGATAAAGGGGGAAAGGTGATATATATCAACACCTTTTCCAAGACAATTGCACCCTCCATCCGAGTAGGGTATATGATTTTGCCCCGGAATCTTCTGGAAAAGTTCAAAGAAAAACTGGGCTTTTACTCCTGTACAGTGCCTGTGCTGGAACAGTATATAATATGCGAATTATTGAAGAGTGGCGATTACCAAAGACACTTAAATAGGGTGAGAAGGTCGTTGAGAAAAAAACAGGAGCTGTGAGAAATTTCACAGCTCCATGATAGATTTATTTTACTTTGAATATATTGATTGTTTTGGCAAGAGCATCGGTTTCCTCTGCATTGTTGGAACTCTTTGATACGATATCCTGCAGCTCGGAAGTAATGTTAATGGTAAGCTCTGCCACATCAGCTATGCCCTTGGCATTTTCCTCGGCAGCTGTATCTACGGCTTCGATAGCTGACTGGATAACGCCGATAGATGACTGAATCTCATCACTGTGCTCCTTGAAGGACAACATAGCTTCAGAAAGAACCTGGATATCAGAGCTATAGCTATTGGTCAGCTCATCCTCGTGAGAGTGTCCTATTTCATTACTGTTAATCATGAAGTCTGTTACTTCGGCGGCATTCTGAGCCAGATCTTCAACGGCAGCAATAACGCCTGCTGTAACATCCTGGATTCTGTTGGCGGCTTCCTTGGAGGAGTCTGCCAAAGATCTGATTTCGTCAGCTACCACTGCAAAGCCACGGCCGGCTTCACCGGCTCTGGCAGCCTCGATGGAAGCGTTAAGTGAGAGGAGATTGGTCTGAGCTGAGATACTGATAATCTCGTCAGTAAGATTGCCGATTTCCTGTACTCTCTTTGCATTTTCAATTTTTGCTCTAAGGTTACTTGTAACAGTTTTAAGAGCTTCGTTGGCTTTTTCGCGCTCAGCTATAGAAGCATTCTGTATATCGGTTACCTTTTTCATTACATTATCAGCGAATTTAGCCTGTTCGTTACTCTGCTTACTAAAGTCTTCAACCAGAGTGTTTACGCTGGATACCTGTGACATAAGCTGAGAAATGCTGGCGCTGGTCTCCTCACTGGCTGCTGACATATCTTCCATGGTGGCAGAAACATGAGAAATATCATTTTCTGCGTGACCGATACTGTTATTAATGTCATTACTGGAAGATGTAACGGTATATGTAGTAGCCTGTACATTTGAAATAATGGAAGCCATGGCTTCTGTAAGTTCGTTTACATTTGATACTAAAAGACCTACTTCGTCTTTTGAAGTAATCTTAAGCTTTCTGGTCAGGTCGCCGTGGCCATCCTTTATATCTTTTACGATAGTGTGGACATCGGCGGATGCTCTCTGAAGAGGCTTTATAATGAGGGAAACGATGATAAGAATCAGTACAGTGGATACTATTACCATGACTACGGATATTATAGTCAGCTGTCTTGCCATGGAGTCGGCTTCTTTGGTGATGGCGTCATACTCTACAGATACTTCGGATACAAAATTTTCTGTAACAGAGTAGGAAAGGTAGCTGAGAGCTCCGCCATACTTTCGAAGATCTACTTTACTGTGGCCCAGCTTGGTGGAAAGAATAGCATTAAAAGCGTCAGGATCTTCTTTTTTCAGGTCAAAAAGAATGTTGGTTTCAGCATCCTTGTTGGTAGCAATGATAATACCGTTGGTGTCAAGTACCGTAACCACTGCGCCATCGTCACTTCTTACTATATTTTTGCCCATATTCTGCATATCAATGGAAGCATTTATGGAGCCCAGCATCTCGCCTGTAGTCGGATCTGTAATGGCATAAGCAATTACATAAACGGGTCTTCCTGTAACAGGGGAAATGTTATTACCGAAATAATAACCATTTTTTTGACACTGGATATAAAAATTTTCTTCACCTACATCGTGGAGGGTAGCATTATCCAGGCAGTCTGCAAAGCCTGTAGAGTCTACTGTGATAAAGAGGTTTTCGTATATGCCGTCCATGGATGTGGCCACTGTTTTTAAGTATGCGGCGATTTCCTTCTGCTTTGAAGGATTTAGCATTCCAACATTTCTGTAATTAATAGCAGCATCGATTACCTGCTGATTGTTCTTGATTGAGCTGGCAACAGCCTTATTATCAGCAATGTACTGCTCCAGGGCATTACCTTTTTCAAAGGCAATATTTTTGATTGCATCAATTTTTGAATCAACCAGCTTTGATTTTGCGATATTTGTAGCTATAATACAGTTAATAGTAAGACTGATTGCTACCGCTGCAAATACGCCTGCCAGTATTTTAAAGCCAATACGTTTGTAAAATACAAGATTGTTTTTCATATCACGCCTCCATTGTGTGCCAACATTACATATATTTTACATTCAAGTGGGTTTGTAGTCGAGCAAATTGCCGATATTTTAGATAAATATAAGAATTACATAAGAAAGAGAGTACATGCAATTATGGTTCATTATCATTTGCCAGGGTTATTTGAATTTTTTAGCTTTTATAAGGATTTTCTGCCGTTATTTCATACTCATAGAAACTGGTTCTACGACTGGTGTGAGATAGGCTCCATATATGGCGCCCCTGGAGACTGCCTTTGGGGTGGCGGCAGAGTAGGCTACGGGGATAACGTTCCAAAAGAGGTGGCAGCGCTGCTTTCGAAATACGGGATATCTGCCAGACTCACTTTTAGCAATTCATTATTAAAAGAAGAGCATCTGGCTGACAAGAAATGTAATGAATTATGTAGGATCTTTTCTGGCAGGGAGAATGGCATTATTGTTAGCTCTGACTTGTTAACTGATTACATTAAAAATCATTATCCGGGCTTTTACTTTGTATCCTCTACGACCAAGGTGCTGACAAAGATTGAAGAGTTATTGGGAGAATTGGAGCGGGAAGATTTTCTTTATGTGGTACCGGACTTCCGTTTCAATAATCATTGGGAAGCTTTAGAGAAAATACCGGAGAAGCAGCGTGGGAAGGTGGAATTTCTGTGTAATGAGTGCTGCTATACCGGATGTGCTGATAGAAAAAAATGCTACGAAAGCGTAAGCAGAAAAGCTCTTGGAGAAGATTGTGATGACCATATTTGCAGGGCGCCCGGGGGTGAGCGGGGGTACCGCTTTTCCGCAGCAAAAGACAGTAGCGCCTTTATTAGCCTTGAAGACATTTTGCAAAAATATGTGCCCGCAGGCTTCCACGAATTCAAAATAGAAGGGCGCAGTCTGGGCTCCGCCCTCCTTTTGGAGTTCATTCTCTATTATATGACCAAACCGGAGTACCAGCTCCACGTACGAGAAGAAATATACCTGGACGCAATGCTTGACTTGTATTAATTGTCACGGGGACGTTTCTCTCTGTCAACATTTTGCTCCGCTTGCTCCCTGGGCTCGCTGTATCCGGCCGGGCGCATGAGATGTATGCTACGGCAAATTGATAATAAATAATAATATAAGCCACGCTGCAAAGCACTCCCTCTACCAGTAGTTGACCAGCTCGTGGACAGGTACTAGCAGACCTGCCCTGCGAGTTCCGGGCTGGAACCAGAACCCGCGACGGTCCTGTCTGCAAGTGCCTGTTACCACTCGGGTCAAATATGGTAGAGTTGAGTACTTTGTCAGCGCGGCTTATTTTTAGTTCTCAGGCCGCAGCATACATTTCATGCGCTCGGCCCGACACAGATGCCGCCAGGAAGGTGCGCTCCGCAGGAGGTGTGTCAATGAGAAACGTCCCCGTGACAAAAAGTTGACAGTGAGAAACGTCCCCGTGACAATGCGTAGCGCAGGGAGCAAGCGGAGCTCAAAAGTTGCCCGCGACAATTAGATGCGTTTGGACAGTTTTGCGGGGTATTCCACTTTAAAGGGCAGGAGATCGAGTATGTCTTTCTGGGGATCTACGCCGGGGTATACTTCGACCAGTTTCAGGCCTTTTTTGCCCAGCTCGAATACGCAGCGCTCGGTAACGTAAAGAACTCTCTGACCGTTTTTAACGGCGCGTTTACCGTTAAAGCTGATGCTTTTAACCTGGTTTACAAATTTGGGCACGGAGCCATTGGTGACTATGGTTACTTCATCTTTCTGACGGGTAATCTCCAGTCCCTTGGTATTAAAGGTAAGGCAGAAAACAACATTTCTGGTCTTGGCTGTAATATTGGCAAAGCCGCCGATGCCGGAATAGGTGCCGGGGCCTTTATGGGCGTTGACGTTACCTTCTTTGTCTACTTCGAAGCCGCCCATAAAGCAGATGTCCAAGGTGCCGTTATCATACAGGTCAAACTGATTGGCCATATCGTATACGGATTCGGCGGAAATCATGGCGCCAAATACCTTGCCGGAAACGGGAAGGCCGCCGATACTGCCGGACTCTACGGTCATGGTTATATTTTTAAGGATGCCGCTCTTTCTGGCGTAGTCACAGACTCCTTCAGGAATACCGATACCTATGTTTACCAGGTCGTCTTCCCTGAGCTCCTTGGAGGCGCGCTTGCCGATGACTCTGTAGGAAGGATTGGACTTACCACGCATGTTGGCTACCATGTCGATCATGTCCTGCCAGCCACGCCATTCGTCATAAGGAATGTCAAAACTGCCGCTTAATGCTCTGTAGGAAACAGGACGTTCAGGTGGCTCTACTACTACGATGGCGTCTACCAGAGCGCCGGGAATAATGGTGTTTCTGGGACGGGATGATTTGGTTACCAGCCTGTCTACCTGAACGATGACCTTGCCACCGTTAGATTTTACGGCCTGACAAATAGAAAGGGCATCGCCGGAAATGTACTGATCGTCGAAAGAAATATTGCCCTTTTTGTCAGCTACAGTTCCCTTCATAAGGGCTACAGTAAGCTTGGGCAGCTTATAATAAAGGTATTCTTCCCCATCAAATTCAATAAGCTGAACATATTCTTTACTGGTGGAAAGATTGTTGATGCCGGGACCTTCATGGCGAGGGTCGACAAAAATGTCCAGACCTACTTTGGATATGGTACCGGGCAGACCTTGAGCCTGAGCGCGAATAGCGTGAGAAATACAGCCCAGTGGCAGATTGTACACTTCAAAATGATCTTCCTGCACCAGCTTTTTTGTGCTGGGCATAGCCCCAAAATGGCCGCAGATCAGCTTGCTGACAGCGCCTTCTCTAATATACTGCTCAGCACAGCCATCCTCTTCCCAGTTACCAAAACCTGCTGAAGATACTATGGTAAGATTGCTCGGGGATTTTTCTTTGGCGTAGCGGGCATAGATGGCCTCATGGAGCTCCACGGGAGCCTCGATACCTACAAAGGAATTTACGCATATGCAGTCGCCGTCTTTGATAAGGGCAGCAGCATCTGAAAGATTCATAATTTTAAACATAACAGTCCCCTTTTTTTCACATTACAAAATATCAATGCATATATTACGTTTACTTTACCTTATTTTATAGGAGAAAACAAGATAATGTATTGGATTGACTATATTTTTTTCAATCTTTATGCAAATATGGGTTGAGATTTTCTCCGGATTGGTATAAAATACCCATCATTAGTAGTTTCGTGGATTAAAGCGATGAAGAGATGCATTGTGAGGAGGATTTAGTATGAGCAGCCAGCTTGTTGAGATCAGATGGCATGGCCGTGGCGGTCAGGGGGCTAAGACAGCAGCCCTTTTACTAGCTGATGTGGCTTTTAAAACAGGTCAATATGTTCAGGGCTTTCCTGAGTACGGCCCGGAAAGAATGGGAGCCCCTATTACAGCATATAACAGAATCAGTAAAAATGTTATCAGAGTACATTCCAATATTTATTATCCGGATTATGTAGTGGTAGTAGATGAGACTTTATTAGAGTCAGTGGATGTCACTGCCGGACTTAAGAAGGATGGTGCTATTATCATTAATACTACCAGAACAAAAGAGGAAGTTATGCCTTATCTTAAGGGCTATGAGGGCAAGGTATTTACTATTGATGCCCGCAAGATTTCCGTGGAAAATCTGGGTAAAAATATCCCCAATACTCCTATGCTGGCAGCAGTAGTAGCAGTAGCGGATATAATGCCAAGAGAGCAGTTTATAGCTGAAATGGAAGGCTCTTATAAGCATAAGTTTGCAAAGAAGCCGGAAGTAATAGACGGGAACATGAAGGCGCTGACAGTAGCTTATGATACTGTAGCCAGTGCTAAATAAAGTAGGAGAAAAATGGGGCGCTAAGCCATTATAGCTCACGCTATCGCGTGAGGGCTTATCTTTTCAAACTCCTAACGGAGTTCTCCATTTTCTCACTGCGTTCAAAAAAGGAGAATAGATTAAATATGAGAACAGATGTTACAAAAATCAATAATTCCACTCCTTATGAAGACCTGACAGAGGGACTTTTTGTTTTTGCAGGTGGTACATCAAAGGAGTTTAAGACAGGTGACTGGAGGACCATTACACCTGTATTTGTAGCAGATAAATGCAAGCAGTGTCTGCTGTGCGCCCCGGTTTGTCCGGATCTTTGCATCCCTGTAAAGGACGGCAAGCGCGGTGAATTCAATCTGGATTTTTGCAAGGGCTGCGGTATCTGCATTCAGGTATGCCCTTTTGGCGCCATAGAGAAAAAGGAGGGAAAATAAATGGCTATCAGAGATCGTTTATCCGGTAATGAGGCTGTAGCATATGCTATCCGTCAGGTGAATCCTGATGTTATGCCTGCATTCCCAATCACACCTTCTACTGAGATCCCTCAGATGGTGTCTACTTATATTGCAAATGGTCAGATGACTACAGAGTTTATCCCTGTTGAAAGTGAGCACTCCGCTATGTCAGCAGCTCTGGGCTCTGAGGCGGCCGGTGCCCGTACCATGACAGCTACATCTTCAGCCGGTCTTGCATACATGTGGGAGGAGCTTTTGCTGGCTGCTTCCAACAGACTGCCTATAGTCCTTACGCTGGTCAATCGTACCCTTTCCGGCCCTATTAATATCAACTGCGACCATACAGATGGCATGGGTGCCAGAGATACAGGCTGGATACAGATATATGCGGAAAACAATCAGGAAGCCTATGATAACTACATCCAGGCTTATCCTATTGCGGAAAACAGCAAGGTGCATCTGCCGGTTATGATCTGCCAGGACGGCTTTATTACCAGCCATGGTGTAGAAAATATTGAACTGTTGGAAGATGATATCGTTAAGAAGTTTGTGGGTGAGTACAAGCCCGAGGACTTCCTTTTAAATCCCGGCAAGCCGATAGCGGTTGGTCCTTACGCCACATCTCCTTTTGTAATGGAGGCTAGAAAAGCTCAGGCTCAGGCTATGGTAAATGCTAAAGAGGTTATCCTTAAAGTAGCCGCTGACTTTGAAAAAATATCCGGCAGAAAATATGGCTTTTTTGAAGAGTATCGTACAGAAGATGCAGACTACATAATGGTAATTATGGGCTCTGCAGCGGGTACCGCAAAGGATGCCGTAGATATGCTTCGCGATAAGGGCATGAAGGCAGGCCTTCTTAAGATCCGTGTATTCAGACCTTTCCCTGCAGAGGAGATAGCAAAGGCTCTTAAGAATTGCAAGGCTGTGGCTATTATGGACAGATGCGAAAGCTATAATGCCAATGGCGCGCCTCTTTCCTCCGAGATTACAGCAGGCATGTTCCGTGAAAAAGTATTCACGGAGACTGTAAGCTATGTATATGGTCTGGGTGGAAGAGATTTCACAGTAGAAGATGCAGCAGAGATTTTTAATGAAATAAAAGACGTAGCTGAGAATGGTAAAAAGGTCTCACAGGACCGTTACATCGGACTTAGAAGCAGGGAGGCCTAATATGGAAATGGAAAATTACAATTTTAAAGAAGTAATGAATAAGCCTGAACGCCTTTCTTCAGGTCACAGGCTTTGTGCAGGCTGTGGTGCAGCCATTGCGGTACGTGGAGTATTACGCGGTCTTCATGAGGGAGATCATGCGGTTATCTCTAATGCCACAGGATGTCTTGAGGTAGCTTCCTTTACTTACCCCTATACAGCCTGGGAGGACAGCTATATCCACAATGCTTTTGAAAATGCGGGTGCTACACTTTCAGGTGTAGAGACAGCTTATAAGGCTCTTAAGAAAAAGGGCAAAATTCCTGAAGGAGAAAATTACAAGTTTATCGCTTTTGGTGGTGACGGTGGTACTTATGATATCGGCTTCCAGTCCCTTTCCGGTGCTATGGAGAGAGGTCATGACATGGTTTATGTATGCTATGATAATGGTGCATATATGAATACAGGTACTCAGAGATCCTCAGCCACTCCTATGTATGCTGATTCCACCACTACTCCAGCAGGCACTCAGTCCAATGGTAAGGTGCAGTATCGTAAGGATTTGGCAGCTATTATCGCCGAGCATTACGTACCATATGTAGCTCAGACTACTTTCACTTCCAATTTCAAGGACCTGCACCAGAAGGCTGAAAAAGCTATCTATACTGAAGGAGCCGCTTTCCTTAATATTATGTCTCCTTGTCCCAGAGGCTGGAGATACAACACTCCTGAGATAATGGATATTTGTAAAATGGCTGTGGAGACCTGTTACTGGCCGCTGTTTGAGGTGGATCACGGTGTATGGAAGCTTTCCTACGAGCCTAAAAAGAAGCTGCCTATCGAAGACTTTTTAAAGAGCCAGGGCAGATTCAAGCACCTCTTTAAGCCGGGGAATGAAGAATTAATCGAAAAATTCCAGGCTGAAGTAGATAAAAGATGGGAAGACCTGCAGTTTAAGTGCAGTAGAAATAACTAATATTAAATGCCGGGTGAAAGTTTCTGCTTTCTCCCGGCATTTAAATGCAAAAAAAGTCGAAACGGAGAAAAGCGTTTCGACTTTAGGGTAACTCTATGATATTAATTCGTCATAAACTGGACTGTGATAAAGCCTGCATAGATGATGAGCAGCGCAATACCCTGCCAGCGGGAGAGCTTCTTTTTGGTAAGTGCAGGAAGGCACATGAGTATCATTACCAGAAGCATTACAGGAATCTCAAATATAAGAGATGAATTATAGCCTAAAAGGACCTTGTCCACCGGTACCTTGAAGGGGGCAATGGTAACGGATACTCCGGATACCAGTACCAGGTTGAAGACATTGGCACCTATAACATTGCCGATACCGAGACTGGCGTGGCCTTTTTTCAGAGATGTGATGGTAGTAACCAGCTCAGGCAGGCTGGTGCCCAAAGCTACAAAAGTAAGTGCTATTACTGTGGATGGCATACCAAGGGTCTCAGCTATGAAGGTACCCTTATTTACCAGGAGATTGGCACCCAGGGCGATAAGAGCGGCACCGACTACGAGAAGCCCCAGCTGTTTCAGGACAGGGGCATCATCCGCACCACCTGCTTCATCACCATCTTCTTCGACTGTTTCTGGATTTTTGAGCCCTTGGCGCACGGTAAAGATGATATATACGATACAAATGGCCAGCATGATGAAGCCCAGGTAACGTGGGAACTCACCCAGTACATAGGCGGCTATACAGTAAATGGCAGCACTTACGAAGAAAAAGACAACAGGCATCTTCATGGTCTTTACGTTGACCGGGCCGGGATTAAAGGCAATGGAGATGGCTGCAATAAGAGCAGTGTTACAGATAATGGAGCCGATGGCGTTACCATAGGCCATGGCACTGGAACCTGATACGGCACCCATAGTGGATACCATTACCTCGGGGAGGGTGGTACCTATGGATACTACGGTGGCACCGACTACGATATCCGGGAGTTTAAAGCGCTTGGCTATGCCGGCAGCACCGTCTACAAACCAGTCGCCACCCTTTATCAGAAGGATGAGACCGAATATGAATAATAAAATCGCATCTTGCATGGCTGGAGTCATATTGTTTACCTCATAATTGCTATATTTTTTCTTCTGTGAAAATTCCAAAGTATTATAACATTGTATAGATAAATAAAAAAGGAATCAAGACATTTTTTTAAAGAAGCTTAAGGGTTAATTTACTAAAATAGCAAAATAAAAGCCCTTAATTTGTTTGCCGGGAGAAAAACTCATTCTTGACAAATGCGGAAAAGAATATAGAATATAAAAGGTTTTGGAAGGAGAATGAAATGGATAATTTTTTTAATACACCGGCTCAGATCGTTGAAGGTAATATAAAAGGAGCTATAGCTAAAACAAAGCTTTCTTTTGGAAAACTGGTGCTGCTGGGCATTTTAGCAGGCATGTATATAGGTGGCGGCGCAGCGGCCAGCAATGTAGCCATGCACTCCATAGATAGTGTGGGACTGGCCAGATTTGTGGGAGGATGCATATTCCCTGTAGGCCTTATGATGATAGTCTTCCTGGGTGGTGAGCTTTTTACAGGGGACTGTATGATGGCAATGGCTGCCTGTCATAAGAAGATAAGCTGGCTGTCAGTAGTGAGAGTGCTGTTTATAGTATGGGTTACCAATTTTCTGGGCGGTATGATTATGACAGTTCTTTGCTACTTTAGCGGACAGTTCAATTATACCGGCGGCATGCTGGGAGCATATACTATAAAGGTGGCTATGAGTAAGGCGACCATTACACCTATAGCCGGCATCGCTTCAGGCATCCTTTGTAATATCTTTGTATGTGGGGCTGTGCTTATGGCCGCAGCTGCCAAGGATGTAGCCGGCAAGGTACTGGCAATTTTTTTCCCGATTATGGCTTTTGTGGTCAGTGGGTATGAGCACTGTGTAGCCAATATGTACTATATTCCTGCCGGTATTCTGGCAGCAGGTAATGAGACTTACAGGACTCTGGCTATGGAAAAGTATGGCTATACTTTGGAGCAGCTGGAGGGACTCAACTGGTTCAGCTTTTTTGTGACCAATGAGCTGCCGGTGACTGTAGGCAACATTATAGGGGGTATGATTTTCGTAGGACTTGCTATGTATATTACAAACAGGAAGAATATTGAGTATTAATGTAATTAGAGAAACAAAGAATAAAGTAAGCGAAGGAAGGAAAAATAAAATCAGTCAGAATACAATGTGGAGGGGAAAATGCGACGTTTACTGCGATGGAAGAAGCACTCTAAAATTGATATATTTTTACTTATAATTTTAATTGTTGTTATAATAATGATTCTGGTATGTGTTCATCGAGCGAATACATTGTCATTTTCCTACGATGAAATCCCTTAATTAATGGGATTCTGACGGACACTGACGACTACAAAACGACACCGGACGGACACTGACGGAGCGTCACGGAACCTCATCAAATCCTCTAACAAATGTCGTAGAAATTTGAGATGTGTTGTAAAACTCATTAAAATGCCTTGATTCGTGTCGGACAGTGTTGGATTTCAGCCCTACAATAAAATATCATTCTTAAGGACAGCTTAAGATAACATAGGACATCTTATAACAGTCATTAGACTGCTATGAGGTGTCTTTTTTGCGTTTCGGACATTCCGTCACGCTCCATCACACGTTCATGCACAGGGGGTTTCTGCATACAAAAATCTTATAAATTGCGTGTCAGATTCGTATATCGAAAAAAATATACGATTTTTTGCACCGGTAGGAAGGAGGTAGTGATGGCACATAAACGACCGCTAAAAACGAAATCGGATGGAATACCCAGGCTTGATCGATTCATCCGCCCTGAGAAAGAGAGACTGTATGCTACATATGCCCAGGCTGCAGCTTATTTTTCTTTACC
>JAZLGU010000035.1:0-84292 GCA_045616485.1 Lachnospiraceae bacterium | reverse complement strand
GTCATTGGAAGCTCTCCCATAGGAAGAGTTGTTACCTGGAACATTTCACCAGCACCTTCACAGTCACTTCCTGTAATGATTGGTGTATGAACATACACGAAATCTCTTTCCTGGAAGAAGTTGTGAATAGCATAGGCAATAAGAGAACGAACTCTGAATACTGCCTGGAACATATTGGTACGTGGGCGAAGATGTGTCATGGTACGAAGATATTCAAGAGTATGTCCCTTTTTCTGAAGAGGATAGTCCGGAGTAGATGGACCCTCTACAAATACCTCTGTAGCCTGAATCTCAAAAGGCTGCTTGGCTGTAGGTGTTGCTACCAGCATGCCCTTTACGATGATGGCTGCACCTACATTCAGCTTGCATACCTCATTAAAATTCTCCATTGTATCATGATAAACTATCTGTAAGGTCTCAAAAAATGTACCATCATTCAGTACGATGAAACCAAATGTCTTTGAATCTCTGACGGAACGAACCCAGCCGCCTACTGTTACTTCAGTACCTACGTACTTTTCTTTTTCGCGGAATAATTCGCGTACACTAACTAACTCCATATTTTTACTTCCTTTCAATGGATTTACACTATCTCATAAATATAAAACTAAAGCAACTTTTTGTCAATGAAAAACACCAGAATCATTCCTGCGATCTATTAGCCTGCACTTCGTCACGTGACTCACCCAAAAAAGAGCGTAGATACTATAATTATCCACGCTCTTAGCCACTCTTTTATCTATACTCTTTTGCCAGCTTTTCAAATACAGCCAGGCTTTTTTCAATCATTTCCGTCTGCACACAGTAAGCGATACGAACGTGTCCCGGGCAGCCAAAGTCAGTACCCGGTACCAGAAGCAGATCGTACTTCTTGGCACGCTCGCAGAAGGCGTAATCGTCAGACTCCAGGGAGCGTGGGAACATGTAAAAGGCACCTTGAGGCTTTACGCATGTGAAGCCAAGGTCGGTAAGTCCTTTGTAAAGCACGTCACGATTTTTATTGTAAATGGAAATATCTGAAGTCTTGGTAGCGCATTTCCCCGCCACTCTCTGAAAAAGAGATGGGGCATTAACATAACCCAGAATACGTCCCGCGCCGCATACCGCAGCATACACGTCTCTGGCATCATCCATTTCGTCCGGCACAAGTACATAGCCTATACGCTCTCCAGGCAGCGAAAGTGACTTGGAAAAAGAGTAACATACAAAGGTGTTTTTATAATACTTTGTTACAAACGGGAATTTAAAGCCGTCGAAAACAATCTCTCGGTATGGCTCATCGGAAATAAGATAAATCTGGTGGCCGTATTTTTTCTCTGCCGCCTCCAGTATCTCAGCGATACGTTTTATGGTAGCCTCAGAATATACTGCTCCGGAAGGATTATTCGGTGTATTGATAATAACAGCCTTGGTGTGCTCTGTGATGGAAGCCTCAAAAGCCGCAAAATTCATCTGGAAGGAATCAGGATCCGCCGGAATCAGCACGCACTTGGCACCTGCTGTATTCTCGATCCAGCACTTATACTCAGGAAAATATGGTGCAGGCACAATGAATTCATCACCAGGACAGGCAATAGCCTTTAATACGATGCAGATAGAAGCTGCTGCACCAACAGTCATATAAAAATTGTCCTTATTGAAATTCGTTCCAAAACGTGAATTCAGGCCGTCTGCCATGGACTGTCTCACCCATTCAAGACCTGTGGCGCTAGTGTATCCATGAAGCACGTCAGCGCGCTCAGTGGCCACAAATTCATTTATCACATCTGTCACCAGCTGAGGTGGCTCTACACTGGGATTACCCAGCGAAAAATCATAGATATTCTCACGACCTACGATCTTCGCTCTGGCATTACCATACTCAAATATCTCACGAATCGTAGAACGCTTTTTTCCAAGTCCCATCATTGCTTCATTTATCATAATCTCATGCCTCTTTCAAGAAAACTTTAGATTATTATACATTGAACCCCCAAATATATCAAGAAGTTGTCACAGGGACGTTTCTCGCTGTCAACTTTTTGTCACGGGGACGTTTCTCACTGTCATTTTTTTGTCACGGGGACGTTTCTCACTGTCACATCCTGCGGAGCGCACCTCACTGGCGGTATCCCCATGAGTCTGTTTAAAGCCAAGGCAGGATTGGTCACAATGTGAATAGAGTGATATAAAAAAAGCTGACCTCATACCTGCGAGCTTTGACCCGAGCGGGCTACGGCACTTACCGGTATGACCGTCGCGAGTTCCGGTTCCAGCCCGGAACTCGCAGGGCTTAGCAGTTAGTGACTGCTCGCGAACGGTCAACCTCGAGCAGAATGAGGTCGATTTTTTTATATCACTTAATAATAACTTAAATCACTCAAATCACTGCCTTGACTTTAAAGAGGGGAATGGGGCGAGCCCAGGGAGCAAGCGGAGCTAAAAAGTTGACAGTGAGAAACGTCCCCGTGACAAAAAAATGACAGAGAGAAACGTCCCTCTGTCAATGTGCATCACACTTTAAATCTGTATCCCTTGCCCCAGATAGTTTCGATATACTGAGGATTTGTAGCATCCTCTTCAATCTTTTCTCTGATCTTCTTGATGTGTACTGTTACTGTAGCGATATCGCCGTCTGAGTAGGACTCCATCTCCCAGATTCTGTTGAAGAGGGTCTCTTTCTCAAATACTCTGTCAGGATTCTCAGCAAGGAAAGTAAGAAGGTCAAATTCCTTCTTGGTGAAGTTCTTTTCTTCGCCATTAATAAATACTCTTCTGGAGCCCTTGTCGATACGAAGTCCGCGAATCTCAATGATTTCATTGGCTCTTGCACCATCACCGGACAGACGCTCATATGTAGCCAGATGAGCCTTAATACGTGCTACCAGTTCATTTGGGCTGAAAGGCTTGGTAATGAAATCGTCAGCACCATATCCAAGGCCTTTAATCTTATCGATATCTTCCTTCTTGGCTGATACCATGATAATCGGCACGTTCTTTACTTCACGTACCTGCTTACATATCTCGAAGCCGTCTACTCCAGGGAGCATTATATCCAGCACCAGGAGATTATAGTCCATCTCCAGTGCATCTTTAAGTCCCTTTTTACCATCTGCATCTACGACTACCTCATACTCGTTCAGCTCGAAATAGTCTTTTTCAAGCTCTGCAATAGATGCATCATCCTCAATAATTAAAATCTTTGCTGCCATTTTATGCTCCTTTCTTTACCGTAAACGAAATAGTTGTTCCTTTTCCTATCTCGCTTCTGGCAAACACTCTGCCCCCGTGTTCCACCACTATTTTTTTCACTATTGCAAGGCCAAGGCCCGTTCCGGCCCGACCGGCAGTTCTTGATTTGTCCGCACGATAAAATCTGTCAAAAATGTGCGGTAATGCTTCCTTGGAAATACCTATGCCGTTGTCTATCACAGATATTCTTACGGAATCATCAGCGTCAGTCAGCTTTACAGCCAACACACCATGTATATCTTCATTTCTATACTTAACTGCATTGCCTATAAGATTGTTCATAACACGTCTTATCTGCTCGCAGTCCATAATAACGCTGATATCATTTGCTATCTGGCTCTCGAAACTTATTTCGAAATCCTTCATTTCCAGCTCCAGTGCATTTTCCTCTACGCAGTCGCTGAAATACGCATTAGCAGGCACCGTCTCAAATTTATAAGGCAGCTTATTGGTATCCAGCTTGGAATAGTATGAAAGCTCGTCTACCAGCCCTGTCATATCTGTGGCCCTGGCAACTATAGTCTTCAGGTACTTCTGCCTTTTTTCCGGTGACTCGGCTACCCCGTCCAGCATTCCTTCCGCATAGCCCTTAATGGCAGTAAGCGGAGTCTTCAAATCGTGGGAAATATTGCTTATCATCTCTCTGGAATCTATCTCATACTGTTCCTTTGAGTCGATTTGCGTCTTAAGGTGTCGCCTCATCTCTTCAAAGTCATCACACAGCTGGCCTATCTCATCTGTGGAATTACGCTCCACCTTATAATTCAGATTACCGGAGCCAATCTCTCTGGTAGCCTTTCTTAAGGTGTCAATCGGTAAAAGAATGCCTCTGAAAAGCCAAGCACTTACAGATAAAGCAGTGACTGCCAGGGCAAATATTCCGGTAATAAGAATGGCCAAAATACTTATCCTGATATTATTCACAATAGGTGAAACCCTTGTAACGATGAGGCATACGCCATCCTCACCGTCGAGATAAGTAAAATCCTCATGCTTTACCAGCAAAGGCTCATCTACATAAATATAAGTACCTGCTTTATACGAAGATACGCCAATGGCAGGCAGTATTTCCTCTCCGTGCTCACTGTAATCTTCTTTATCTCCTATAAATATAGGATTTTTATTTTTTATAACCACCAGATAGGAGTATCTTTTTCTTAACGTATCATTGACGTCAGCAAGATAATCCATGTCCTTTAGCTTTTGAGAGCCATTGTGTCCGTTCTCCCTGAGCTCCTCTAAAGGAGCTTCGGTTATCTGGTACATGATCTGAAGCGGCTCATTAATTACGGAAAAAAATGTATAATTTGAATCGTACTCACGATTCAGCTGATGCATCTGAATTTTTATAGTAACAAATCCTATAAGACCTACCAATATCATCGGCAGGACCAGAATCCCCAAAAAAGCTACCATTAATTTTTTTCGAAGCGTCATACAAATTTTACCCCAAAGTAATAATATATATGAATTCCTTATATACTTTATAAGTTTAGCACATTTGTAACTTTTGTGAAGTGGTAAAGTGTAAAAAGTTTATAAATATAAACTCCCGAACCGAGTATATCAGATATTTTCCAACAAAAGTCCAACAAATTCTGACGGTTTTTCCCTGTTTCGTGAAAAGTTGACAATTAGAAACGTCCCCGTGACAAAAAGTTGACAGTGAGAAACGTCCCCGTGACAAAAAATTGACAGTGAGAAACGTCCCCGTGACAAATACTTTATTGAAATTTTCTTGACAAAAACGCGCTTTGAGTCCATAATCCCTATTGTACATTTTTATGCACTGATCTCTTATTACGAGTGACGGAGAGTAAACAGCTCTATGAAGTCACGACAACCCCCGTTTCGGGAAGGTGCCAAATTGAGCGATTATCATTATTTAAAAGTAATGATCGAACAATAAGAGGATTCTAAATGATTAATTAGGGTCCGCTTACTGCGGGCCTGTTTTTTTCCTATATCGCTCATAGGAAAAAAAGAATAGAAAGGAATATCATGGAAAAAGAAAAAAGACTTTTTACTTCAGAGTCAGTAACTGAAGGCCATCCTGACAAAGTCTGCGATAATATCTCAGACGCTATCCTGGATGCTATTATGGAGCAGGATCCTATGGCAAGAGTTGCCTGCGAGACTGCCTGCACTACAGGTTTTGTAGTAGTTATGGGTGAGATCACTACTACTGCCAATGTAGATTATCAGAAAATCGTAAGAAAGACCGTATGTGATATCGGTTACAATTCCTCAGAGATTGGATTTGATGGCAATACCTGCGGCGTACTTGTGGCACTTGACAAGCAGTCTGCAGATATAGCTATGGGTGTAGATAAGGCCCTCGAAGCTAAGGAAAATAAGATGTCCGACTCCGAGATCGCTGCTATTGGTGCAGGCGACCAGGGTATGATGTTCGGATACGCTTCCGATGAGACCGAGGAGCTTATGCCTTATCCTATCGCTCTTGCTCACAAGCTGACACGTCAGCTGACCAAGGTACGTAAGGATGGCATTCTTCCTTATCTTCGTCCGGATGGTAAAAGCCAGGTTACCGTTGAATATGACGAAAACGGCAATCCTGTTCACGTTAACACAGTTGTTATTTCCACTCAGCATGGTCCTGAAGTACAGCAGGAGCAGATACATGCAGACATCCGTGAATTTGTTATTGACCCTGTAGTTCCTGCAGAGCTGGTAGATGAAAATACACGTTTCCTGATCAATCCTACAGGTCGTTTCGTTATCGGCGGACCTTGCGGAGACTCCGGACTTACCGGTCGTAAGATTATCGTAGATACTTATGGTGGCTACGCTCGTCACGGCGGCGGCGCTTTCTCCGGTAAGGACTGCACAAAAGTAGACCGTTCTGCTGCTTATGCTGCCCGCTATGTTGCTAAAAATATCGTAGCCGCAGGTCTTGCAAAAAGATGTGAAGTACAGCTTTCCTACGCTATCGGTGTAGCAGAGCCTACATCCGTTATGATCGATACCTTTGGTACCGGCAAGCTTTCCGACAATGCTCTTACCGATCTGGTAAAGAAGACTTTCGATCTGCGTCCCGCAGGCATTATTCAGATGCTGGATCTGCGTCGTCCTATCTACAAGCAGACAGCTGCCTATGGCCACTTCGGTCGTACAGATCTTGATCTTCCTTGGGAGCGTGTGGATAAAGTATCCGAGCTTCAGGCTGCATTAGCCTAATTTGGTACTACTTCTAAAATAATTCTAATATTTTTCGAACAGATTGGTCATGGATATTGACCAATCTGTTTTTTTCATATAATCTAGTAATTGGGTATCTGTATCTAATACCCTGGAGGGATTACACGTATGACGACGCAGAAAATATCAACTGCCAAAATTAAACCTGGAATGACTGTCGCTGACGACGTCTATACTTCCGGCGATCAGATGGTGTTAAATAAAGGCACCGTGCTGACTGACAGAAGTATTACACGTCTTAAGTTTTATTCTGTTCGTGAAATATATGTTTTCGTAGATGAGCCCGGAGATACTCCGGCGGAAAAGCCTGTTCAGAAACGCAAAGCCGTAGAGCTGACAGAAAGCTCTCCAGATGAGTCTATTTCCTACACCGAAAGAGTAAAGAAAAGCGAAGACTATAAAAAGTTTGCCCAGAATTACAAGCAGACATTGGACGTTTACTCCAATACTCTTAGTAATTTTGCTAAAAGCAAGGGTGGTTTAAATACTGCAGAGCTTTTAGATCAGGTAAAGCATATGTACAATTCAGTAGAAACTTCCGGTAAGCTTCTGGATATGCTTATGTGTATCCGCTCCCTGGACGATCTTACCTTTGTACACGGCATCAATGTTGCCCTTATCTGCAATGTATTCGGACAGTGGCTCAAGATGAGCAAAAGCGAGCTGGAGTTACTGACACTGGCAGGTCTCCTTCACGATGTCGGCAAGCTTACCATTCCTGACAGAATACTTAAGAAAAAAGGTGCCTTGACTGCGGACGAGTACGAGATTATAAAGTCTCATACTACAGCCGGGTATGACCTTATAAAGAATTTACCTATAGATAAAAGAATTCATCTGGCCGCTCTCCAGCATCACGAGCGTTGCGATGGCAGTGGATATCCTGAGCACCGCACAGCAGACCAGATCGATGATTTTGCCAAGATTGTTGCTATAGCAGATGTATATGACGCCATGACTGCAGCCCGTTGCTATCGTGGTCCTATCTGTCCTTTGGAAGTATTAAATGAATTTGAAAAAGATGGCCTGACCAAGTATGATACAAAATATCTTATGACTTTCATGGATCATGTAGTATCTACCTATCAGCACCAGTATGTTTTATTAAGTAACGGTAATATAGGTGAAATCGTTATGGTTAACAAGCATACACCAGCCCGCCCCATCATCAAGCTTTTGAATTCCAAATGTGTTGATCTTTCCAAGGAAAGAGATTTGAACATAGTAGGAATCGTATAAATCAATTTAATAGTAATTAGATAATAAAAACCCAGCATACAGGCTATCCTGTAGCTGGGATTTTTATTTCCAACTGATTATAATCAGCAAACTTTCAATTTGAATTTTCTAATAGCTTTTTCATCTTCTGAATCAATCTTCTTGATGATAGCTCCAAGCTTATTCAGCTTTTCTTCAAACTTCTCATAGCCGCGCTCCACATACTCGATATTCTCTACTGTGGTGAAGCCCTCTGCAGTAAGACCTGCAATAACGAGTGCTGCGCCTGCTCGAAGATCAGATGCAGAAAGTGTAGCTCCGGTAAGACCCTCAACACCGTCAACAACAGCGGTAGCATTCTCCACCTTGATGCTGGCGCCCATACGTACCAGCTCATCTACATACTTAAATCTGCTCTCATAGATGCCTTCAGTAATAACTGATGTGCCCTTGGATAAAACTAAGAGTGTAGTAATCTGAGGCTGCATGTCTGTAGGGAAGCCGGGATATGGAAGAGTCTTAATATGGGTATTGCCTGTACGCTTGTCACAATGAACACGTACCGCATCATCCATCTCATCCACCTCTACGCCTACCTCCAGAAGCTTTGCTGTAATAGCCTCCAGATGCTTAGGGATGACATTTTTAATAACTACGTCACCACGGGTAGCAGCTGCTGCTACCATAAAGGTACCTGCCTCTATCTGGTCAGGAATAATGGAATATGTTGTAGCATGAAGCTTCTTCACGCCTGTAACTCTGATAACATCAGTACCGGCACCCTTAATATTGGCACCCATACTGTTAAGGAAATTGGCTACATCTACTACATGAGGCTCCTTGGCAGGATTCTCTATGGTAGTCTGGCCCTCAGCCATACATGCGGCCAGCATGATATTGATAGTAGCACCTACGGAAGCCATATCAAGGTAGATATGGGAGCCTGTAAGCTTGGCAGCCTCAGCGACTACCATACCATGCTTCATCTCTACTTTGGCGCCCAGCTTCTCGAAGCCTTTAACATGCTGGTCAATAGGACGGGGTCCTATATTACAGCCACCGGGCAATACTACCTGTGCTTTATTGAAACGTCCCAGCAAAGCTCCTATAAGGTAATAGGAACCTCTAATCTTTCTGACATACTCGCTGTCTACAGCTAAAGGAGAAACATTCTTCGCATTGATACGAACTGTCTGAGCACCAATGCGATCAACCCTGGCGCCAATCTCCTCCATAGCACGCAACAAAACATTAATATCTCTGATGTCAGGGACATTTTTTATTGTAACCGTCTCTTCAGTTAATGCTGCGGCAGCGACAATACCCAGTGCGGAATTCTTGGCACCACTAATGGTAACCTCACCGTGAAGGGGGACACCGCCTTTAATAACATATTGATCCATATATCTCGACTCCAATGTAATATTTATGATAATACACTAAGAGCATTCTCCTATTTTCTTCCGAGGCCCGAAGGCTTCGACTTGCCTTTTTAGGACTCACGTCCTAGAGATGCACCCTCAATTATAAGGCTTTATTAAGAATTTGTAAAGATATTTTTTATTCTTTACTAATTCTCTTCTTTATTCCTTCCTTGTATTTCACCGGAAATAAGAGTACAATAACTGCATAAACACTGTGGATAACAGACTTTTTATCCGGAAGGGGCTACTATGAATTTTATTGAGATCGAATCTACTCCTGAAGCAGTAGAGGGCAAGGTAAAACAGAAT
The DNA here is from genome assembly GCA_045616485.1 of Lachnospiraceae bacterium. Taxonomy (GTDB): domain Bacteria; phylum Bacillota; class Clostridia; order Lachnospirales; family Lachnospiraceae; genus RGIG3528. Next base: position 74,891 of record JAZLGU010000035.1, on the reverse strand, counting down.
CTCAAATTTAAAACCGGTCGTTTTGTGTGGCGTATTAAATTTTCTGCCCCATTAGACCCATCTTCAGTGAACAATTCCAACCTGTTCGTAACTGATATGAGTGATAATAAACTTAAGACCTCCATCCGCTACAATGCTGATACTCAGGAGATTGAGATAGAGCCACTGGATGCATATGCAAAAGATGCCTCCTATAACCTCTATGTTTCAAAAAACGTTAAATCCATGGGTGGACAGTCCTTAAAGGAATCCATGAAGCTTCAGTTTAAGGTGTGATATCCTCTCTGATTATTGTAAGACTGTAATACTCTTGAAAGGCCGCTTCTGCGGCCATTTTTAATATCTCCGGAGCTACTCTTTTGTCAGCGGTCTCCACAGATTGCCTGGCCACCTGAAGAGCATGCATAAAGCGTTCTCCCGGCTCCATGGCTCTGGTCGCATTAATACAGGACACCACCAGGTCCGCTGCCACTTTTTCCATAGCATAATCCTGCGCGCTGACATAATCATAGACAAATCCTAACAGGTCCTCTGTATTATATTTCGGTAAATGAATCCTGTTGTTAATGTTAATTCCGGAAGGTAATGAATTCTTAATAAATGTTGCAAAAGCAGTGTCTGTATCCTCTAAAATGATACAGATTTTTTTGTGCTTCTGTGTCTTTAAATTCTTTAATGTTAATAATCCCTGCTCTGTGAGCTCAGCAGCCTTTTCCACTATAAGATTGCAGCCATTAGTCCTTTCTGCCACTTCCTCAGATGTCAGCTTGTTGATAACAGAAGCCTTCGTCACTGCCACCTTTTTATCCCCAATGAGGCCTGCAGAAAACAGGCAGAAAATAAACTTTTTGGCAAAAGTGGTGCGGCCGGTTTTTCTTTCACCTGTTACCAGTATCCATGGATTTCCCTTATCTATAAGGGCCAGCTCCATGCTGTTATATATCTGGCGACGTATCTTGGCATTTCTGAAAAACTGGCCAAAAATAACCTCTATCTCTATCTTATTCTGTGCAATCAGCTTTCTGGACTTGGTCTCTGCAAAGTCTTCCTTCCCCAAAACGCATTTGGGCGTATAGGTCTCTGCATAGATTCTTACCGGCACCGGCTCTTCTGCCGGCTCTAGTACAGACTCTTCTGCAGACTCTTCTACCGGCTCTAGTGCAGGCTCTTCTACAGTTTCTTCCTTTATTTCTTCTATAGGCTCTAAAGATACTTCTTCTGAAATAATATCCTGCACACTACTGGCTATAAGATTCTCAGTCTCTTCATGAGTGGCCTCTTCTTCAGTAAACTCTATGGTAGGCAGGTCTTTAGTGCTGATTTCCTTGGCAGTTATCGGAGCTTCAGGTACCTCTGATAAGCCGGATTTTTTTTTAATCTCATCCGCGGATATCTCGCCGTTCATAACTGCGACAAGCTTCTTAGCCTTTTCAGCCTCTTTTGTATCCGGATAAGCATCAATCAGCTCTGCACACTCCTTGCGGCAGGCCTCTTCATCATTGTTTTTGTAGTACTGTTTGCACAGCTCGTAGCCATACTCTTCTGTATAGTCCAGCTCCTTCAGTTGCAGCAGAAGACCGATCAGATAGCCGGCTTCTGTACCACGTATTTTTTCTATTCTGTACTTGGCAGCCAGTCTGGTAACAGTATCCCCGGGAGTCAGATCAATATACTGGTTATAGTAATTCTCTGCTTCATTGGCCAAATTGTTCTCAATAAACATCTGCATAATGTCTTTAAGCACCAGTCTGGAAGGTCGCTTCTTATAAGCTTTAAGATAAAGCTTTTCTGCTTTTTCCATCTCACCGGTCTTGCCCAGCACCTTGGCCAATGCCATCATTTCTGAAACAGTCTTGGCATTCCTTTCCTTCACATCGGGAAGAAGAGCAGCTGCTTCTTCATAGCGCTCCTCATCTACCAGATTTTTCAACTGTTCCATAACTTCCTTAGCCATTAAAACACCTCAAACCCTTACGGCCTATGCCGCAATTTTATTATAATCACATATCGCGATAAAATTTCAATGTATCTTCAATTATGTCAGGTACTTCAATTTTCCTCTTAGTAAGAGAGTGGATACGCAGCTCCTGCTCACGTGCCAGCTTCTGACGCTCTCTGTCAAAGCGCCCGATAGTCTCTACATAGGCCGCCTGAGTCTTAAGACCTTCTCTGACCTCCCTGTTAAAAGGCACATACATGGCAATAATCTCTCTGGCCACCTTATTCAGCTTCATACCGCCTGCTGACTCAAATTTTACCCACTGCTCATAGTCCTGGATAAATACTTCTCTGGCATTGTTTTTACCCTTTGCCAGCTGATTCTTTACCCTTTCCTTTTTCTCATCGGACAGGGCATGATTCTTTTTATAGAACTGGATATAATCTGAATACTCTGAGGTAAGAGATTTTACCTGAATATTGTTCCAGGCTGTACCCTGCATGGTCCTGCAAAGCTCCCATCTGAATCGACCGTTAATGCGGATCATTTGGTCATCTAAATTGGCGTCGCAGAGAATAGGGAAAATAAATCTGCCTGCAGAATCCCTTCTCTTATTGCTGATTTCCTGCCACATTAAAGCAGTAGAACCAAAGGAAGGGAAAAGAATAATATCCGGCACTACTTCCAGCTGCACCGGCTCTTTTTCTATATTCTTTGCTGCATTAGCATACAAAATACTTCTGAAATATACAGAATAGTCAAGGCTTCTGTGCTTACTTACCAGATGGCCTATACGATCCTTCGTAACAGCTGCTTTATTGGGATTAAAGCTCATCTGTTCGCTGCAAAGAATCGGTACGAACATGGAAGGCATACCGCTGACAATTCTATGATTGTACTTAAAGAAATTATTAATCTCAAACTCCAGACGGAGGTCAGGATTTTTAAGCCTTCTCTTTTCCTCAGCATCATCTATTTCGTGATTACGCTTAAGCTCTCTCAAGGTGTCAGCGTATTCCATATCGAATTCGTTTTTTGAAGGCTCTTTTTTGCCCTGCATTACCAGCAGGAGCCATTCCGGAATTGTATAAACATTGCAAGGATATTTTTGCTTGGTGGAGATATTTAAGCGCGCCAGCTCCAGCTGGTGTTCCTTGGTCACCAAACGGTCATCCAGATAGCCAAAATTCATGAAAAGCTCTACAGGTCTCGGAATGCTTTCCGCCTCCAGAGCCTGATAAAATACCGCTTTATAAAGAATATAGAACTGGTCCGTTACTGCGTGTCTTAAGCTTCTGCCCACATCCTCTGTGGAAAATCTGTCCTTGGAGTCCACAAAGCGGTTGACGGCCTCCTGAATAGCCTTGGTCTCTTCCTGAGGGAGCTTGGAGAAAAAGAGAATCTGACGCAAAGAATCCTTAAGGCTTCTAAGAATATCTGAATCCTTTTCATCTGCCTCCTCTTCGTCATCTATAGTCACGTCAACCTCGCTATTTATTGCCAGGGTAACTTTCTCCAGATGCTCACGGTCCACAGGGTCCATGCCGCCTGTCAGCTTCATGATGGAAGCCTCAGTCTTATCGAAGAATTCCTTCATATCATTGCAAAGAGTAATGAGCTTTTTATCCGGTCTTCCTGATTTTTCCAGCTCTTTGGCCAGATGTCCGCAGAGCACCAGCAGATTTTTGTCACTATCGTTATACAGTATAGGGAATTTTTCCACCAGATATCTGGCCACTTCTTCAGTATTGTAGAGCAGCTCATCTGTAGATATAACAAGGTTCATCATGAACTCCAGCGTCATATCTGTAGAATTGGCAAAAAACGCCTTTATTACATCAGCCGGCACTCTGGAGAGCTCGCCATTGTAAGATGCTGCCACCTTGTCCACAGGCTCCTCATCTTTATATGGTGTGAGATTGGTCATGGCAGGAATAACTGTTACACCTACTCCGCCATTCTGGCAGGACTTGGTATACTGGGAAAAACTTCTCTGCAGCATATCGCAAACATCATCGGCCAGCAAGTGAAGCTGTCTGTTGATGGCATATATATCTGTATAGAACTTGGCCAGGGAGCTTATAATCAGACCCTTGTAGTCGCGATTAGTGTTAAGTGAAACCTCTTTTAAGCTGTCCACATCAGCCACGGGAAAGGGGTAAAGCACGGTGTTTTCTTCGCAGACATAATCCATTTTGTAACGTCCGCTGACGCAGTCCACAATACCTATAAAGCTTCCCTGCAAAGCAAATGTTTTCACAGAGCTGTTGCTGCAGCGCACCCTGCCTTTGACTACTGCACATATACAGTATACCGGCTCATTTTCGCCAAAAATCACTGTGCCCGCAGGTATAGTATTTGTTTCCCCAATCTTAAGCAAATATCCCATTACCTTACTCCTTGTCCATTGTTGTTTTACGTGCCTTTTCTTCTTTATTCCTTATCCTTAATTCTTTAAAAAACTCAGTTAACAGGCCACTGCACTCCGCTTCCAAAACGCCATTGGTCATCTCTACCTGATGATTGAAGGCATCATTTTGGAGTATGTTCAAAATACTGCCTGCGCTACCGGATTTGGGACTCATACAGCCCACAATCACCCTTTTCATCCTGGCCTGCAAAATAGCGCCTGCACACATCTGACAGGGCTCCAGCGTCACATAGAGATCACAGTCTTCCAGTCGCCAGTCCCCCATAATACGACTGGCTGCAGCGATAGCAGTAAGCTCAGCATGCTTTAACGTGGACTTTTTTGTGTTGCGTTCATTAAAGCCACGCCCTATGATCTTCCCCTGGTAGACAATAACACAGCCTATGGGAACTTCTCCCCTGGCCGCTGCCCGTCTGGCCTGGTGAATGGCCTTTTTCATATACTTTTCGTCTGTGGTATATTTTCTCATAATTATACTATGTAGTAATTTATGCCTGTTGATATGTCAAATCCCAGCTTCTTATACAGGCCTATGGCAGGGATATTTTTACTGCTGACCTGCAGATATATGGGAGCATCGGAAAAAGCGCGTATAAGAGCTTCCATGTGGCGGGTACCGTAGCCTTTGTGACGCAGGACTTCCTGAACCTCTACCTCATATACATACATGCCGTCCATATAAGGCATAATCTTGGCAGAAAAAACGCCTGCTTCCTTACTTTTTACCAGAATGGCATTTTTCTGCTCAATATCTGTATCCTCGCTGCTTTTTGTGTCGAGTATTATGCAGGATTCCTCTTCTTCTGTCATTGTATTTATCTCATCAGCTGCTTTTTTAAAGATATATTCTGAATAGTCCAGAGCCGCATTTTTGCTTTCTTTAAGCGCTTTGTCAGTGACAGAGCCCTGCTCGGCTACCATATAACTTTTCTGTATACCCTTCTTTTTTACGGCTTTGGATACTGCTTTGGCAAATGCATCTATTTTTTTCAGCTGGGATTTTTCAGTTTTTACCAGGTCTATTGAGGCATTATCCATGGATATCTCTGCACTGCCATCACCCATAAAATAAACGTCTGCCAGCAGCTTGCCTTTTACAGCCTGATATTCATCTTCATTGGTCTCGATCAGCTTCATATACTTCTCTCCTAGCACAAAGCATCTGCCAGCTCGGCAAACTGCTGCAATGTCAGGGCCTCGCCTCTAATAGTCTCTGACATGCCTATACTTATGAGGGCATCAGTCAGCTGCTTTTTGGTGATACGATCCCCCAGCTCATTGCTTACAGCGTTGGTAAGGGTTTTTCTTCTATGGTTAAAGGATGCACGAATAAGCGAAAACATAAGCTTTTCGTCTCTTACCTTTACAGGTCTGTCCTTATGGCATTTAAGCCTGATAACTGCGGAGCCCACACCGGGACGGGGCATAAAGCAGTTGGGTGGGACATTGGCTGCTATGTACGGCTCAGCATAATACTGAACTGCCAGGGACAAAGCCCCGTACTCCTTGGTCCCGGGTGCACTCTGCATACGCTCTGCCACCTCTGCCTGCACCATAACAGTAATGGAGTCTATCGGCAAATCTTCTTCCAGGAGTCGCATGATAATAGGGGTAGTAATGTAATATGGCAGATTGGCTACTACTTTTATGGGCTTGCCGCCATTTCTCTCTTCTACCAGCTTTTTTATATCAAATTTCATTATGTCCTGATTAATGACTGTAACATTCTCGTAGCCTACGAGAGTATCCTCTGTAAGGATAGGAATAAGATTGGTATCTATTTCCACTGCCACCACCTCTCTGGCAGCCTCTGACAGGAATTGGGTAAGAGTGCCTATTCCAGGCCCGATCTCCAGGACAAAATCCTCTTTTGTCACCTCTGCAGCAGCAACAATTTTTTCAGTCACGTGGGAATCGATAAGGAAATTCTGACCGAACTGCTTTCTGAAGGTGTACTGATATTTATTTAGGATAGCAATTGTTTCTTTTGGATCAACCAGATATGCCATAAAACCTCCTTGCATTCTCTGATGTTTTTTCTATTACTGTCTCAGGATCTACTCCCTTTATTCTGGCTATCTCCTCTACAACATAGCGAAGATTACGGGAATCATTTCTGCTCCCCCTGTGTGGCTCCGGTGCCAGATAAGGGCTGTCTGTCTCCAGCAAAATATTGCCAAGAGGTACTTTTTCCACTGTTTCCTTAAGCTTTTTACTGTTTTTAAAAGTAACTACGCCGCCTACTCCCAGAAAACATCCCATTTTTACCAGCTCGGCAGCTATCTCCGGGCTGTAGGAATAGCAGTGTACATCCACCAGCGGGTGGTCTCCGGTACAGAAATCCTTCAACATATTAAGAGTATCCTCTGCTGCATCTCTGGAATGAATAACTACATTTTTCTTTAGTTTTTTAGCTATAGACAGCTGGTCAGAAAAGCACTTTATCTGGCTTTCTTTAGTATCCGCACCATAGTAATAATCCAGTCCTATCTCTCCGAGAGCTCGGCACTTGGGGTGCTTAAGCATCTCCTCCAGCTCTTCTTTCACCTCTTCCCCCCACTGGGTAGCGTACTCAGGATGAAGACCGCAGCTGGCATATATAAAATCATATTTTTCCGAAAGACTTATGGCATCCCTGCAGCCTCTCATGGAAGCCCCGGAATTTACCACCATATCTATGCCAAAAGCCCCCAGGCTTTCCAGCACTTCATATCTGTCTTCATTGAATCTTTCGTCGTCATAATGGGCATGTGTATCAAATATCATGTGTAGCTCCTGAAAATCCATTATCTCACTCTCCAATATACCATTTTTATCAGTATTTGGCAAATAATATGGACTATTCTATTATACTTAGTTTCAGGCATAAAAAAACCGTGAAACATAATGGCACCTCGGGGAGCCTGCCACATACAAATGGCATCTCTTAGTGCTGCTTCATTCCTGACCTGACACGGTTCGTGAGCATCTGCTCGACAGGTCCGAAGCGCCATTACATTTCACGACTTGTAATTTGATGGTATTATACCCTCTTTTTCTATCTGCGTCAAGCTTTTCAGGAATGGCATCAAAATCTTGATTTCCCCAAAGTGAAATGATACTATTATAAAGGTTCTTATGGATCAAATCTTCAGAATAGGCATCTATATATACGTATGAAATATAAATTCTCCAAAGACAAATTAATATATCCTTTGGCAGCATTTTCCTTTGTTTATTTGCTGTTATTATCCATTTTAGAATATTTGGCATACAAAAAAATTGGCGTATTTTCCGTAATTTCAGCCAGACTTTGGCTTGTTACTGCTCTTTTACTGATACTTGCCTTCTCTATTTTTTCAGGCTTCAATCTTTACAAGGATATAAAAAACAAAGCCTACCTGCAGATCATCGGTATATTGATACCTGTTATATTTCTCCTGTTTTTTATAGGTAATGTCAAATATTCCGATATCAACCCGGACGCAACACAACAGCTGGCAGCAGGTCTGGAGGCCTTTAAAAATCCCGATTTCAACTACACCGGCAAGGCTTTTCTGGGATATGCCGCCAGGCAATTTGTAATAGGTGCCTTGCCTGCCTTTATTTTTGGCAGAAGTATTTTTACCCTGCATCTGGGCTTTGCCTACCCCTTCATCATAGGCTACATACTGTTATATTTTTCCATTAGAAAGTGGCTTCTACATAACGATATGCCTGAAAAATGGGCGCTTATTCCCATGTATTCTTTTTTGGCATTTCGCTTCATTGCTGAGTATTATATGAATTTTGAACAGGCCATCACACCGGTAGCTCTCACCATGATAGTACTGGCCTTATTTATAAGGCTTTGCATAGAGCCTGATATAGTCACTATCATAGCTATGGGGTTATCTGTTAATCTTTTATGCAACTCCTACACCCCTGCTATTGCCAGCCTGGGGCTTCTTATAGCAGCTTTTGGTGTTCAGATCGTCATGATCCTTTACCATAACAAAAAGCAAAGAAACTTTTTCTTTAAAATGCTTCCAAAGGAGAGCATTGCCGGTATCTGCTCCAGTTTGTGTTTCATGTTTTATTCAGCTTTCATGTTCTTCTGTACCACCTTGGGAGAAAGACAGGATAGACTGAATTCTTTCAGAAAAGATGTGAATCTTTTTGAGCTGATTACAAAAAGCTGGCTGGACTTTTTCTTTGATTTAAATGCCCACTTTTTAGGCATATTCATGTTAATTGTAATCGCTTATATTATACTTTCCATAGCATTTCGATTTACCTTATGGGATGTAATGGTCTCCTGCTGGGTACTGGGAGTAGTCGTTTTTTCCAATCTTATGCAGGGTTATACCACCTATCAGGAAAGCTGGATCTTACAGCGCAACATGATAGTTATTCCTGTTCTGACTGTGGCCATTTTCTTTGCACTGGCCCGTATTCTCCAAAAGCATTCCGTTAGAATAAGGCTTGGCTACCAGATCGCCCTGATGACTTTTATGATGCTATTAACTGTTTACAGCTTCCGTCAGCCTCATCAGTCCTTTACCTACTTTAATTATATCCAGTCATTAAAATACATGTACTCCTATATGGAAGAGTCCATGAAAGAGATGAATCTAAAACCTGACGATAAATTTACCGTTGTTTTGTATACTAACAGCAATCTGGAAAACAACATCGTGTGTTATGCTGCCTTCTTTTACCCCAATGCCACTACTTTAGTAAAAAAGACAGACGACAAAAGCCTGCCTGAAAAATGTGACAGCCCTGTTTTCTATTTTTCTACTGACAAGGAAGTACAGGCCATGAAGGATGCAAAGACTGCCTCCAAGACATACAAAAACCCCAGATACAAAACTGAGCACACATGGTACAGAACCATTTATAATTCAGAAGAAAAATAGGAGCGACCTGAATATGAAGAAAAACAATGTTACCTTAATCGGAATGCCCGGGGTAGGAAAATCAACAGCCGGAGTCATACTGGCAAAGGAACTGGGCCTGGAATTTTTAGATACTGATTTATTGATTCAAATGAAGGAAAACAGATTACTTAAGGACATTATCAGCGATGAAGGAATTGACGGTTTTCTTTCAGTAGAAGCAGGAGTCATTTCCGGTATCTCCTGCGACAAAACACTTATAGCTACCGGCGGAAGTGTAGTCTACAATGATGATGCCATGAAGCATCTGCAGGATATCAGCACAGTGATATACCTGTCTTTACCTTATGAAGAGCTGGAGACACGACTGGGCAGTCTTACAGCCCGCGGTGTAGTGCTTCGTACAGGCCAGGACCTGCGGGCCCTTTATAACGAGCGTATACCGCTTTATGAGAAATACGCTGATATTACAGTCTCAGAGGTAGGTCTTACCATTGAAGAGACTGTAAACGAGATAATTAAAAAACTTAAGTGAAAGGTACGCCGCAAGTCACACAATTAAAAAAGGGACTGTAAAAAACAGTCCTTTTTTTTATTCTATTTTTGAATTATCTTTTCTCCATCCTGTCCGGACATGGTCACGTTTTTAATGTCTACATTCTTAACGCCATTAAAGTAAAGACCCAGCTTACGCTGTTTTTCGATGTCACACATCATTGCAGGGAAGCCTTCTGTAGCGTCCTCCTTAAAAGTAAAGGATACATTATCAATGGTAATACGCTCAATAGGCATTTCCGGCAATCCATAGAAGAAGCCTGCTGCCCACTCGCAGTCAGTACACTCCATATCTTTAAAGAGGAAATTGCCAAGATACGGAGTCCTGTCATCTACAGGAAGCGCTGTTTTCTGCTGTACATACTCACTCTTACCATCAGGATCGCAGAAATAAAACATATTTGTAACTAATGGACATTTTACATTGTCCATACGGATGTTGGAGAACTCTACTCCATCCACTACTGCCTCATTACCACGTCCGCGTCTGGTCTTTATACGAAGGCCCCTGTCTGTGTGGCTGAAATAGCACTGGGATACAGTAAGACTCTTTATACCTGCGCCCATTTCAGAACCCAGTACCACGCCGCCATGTGCATACTCCATCAGACAGTTTCTGATAACATGATTGGTTGCAGGAGTCTTATACTTCTGTCCCATATACATCTTACCTGACTTGATGGCAATAGCATCATCACCTACTGAGAATCTGATACCAACATATCTTACATCATCGCAGGACTCAGGGTCAGAGCCATCAGTATTTGGTGAATTGGCAGGAGCATTAACTACGATATCGTAGAAATATATATGCTGTGAGAAAAACGGATGAAGATTCCATGCAGCTGAATTCTGTCCGGTAACACCGTGGAATACAACATTTTCACAATTATTCAGGAATACCAGCTTGGGTCTGGCTACAGGACGTCCCTTGGGGAAATCCCACCAGGTACTGTTATTGGCGTTGCCATCAATAACACCCAGACCAACTACTTTAATATTCTTCGCATAATATGCACTTACAAAGCTCTGGGAATGTGGGTAAGGATCACCTTCCCATGAAGAAATCTGTACCATTTCCCCTGTAGCAGGATCAGCTATCTCTCCTGGCAAAGTAGGATAATGGGACTCATCTATATCTCCCAGAATGGTAGCGCCTTCACAAAGCTCCAGAGTCATGTCACTCTTCAGCATAAGAGGGCCTGTATAATATGTGCCTGCAGGCACCTGCACACGTCCATTGGTAGGGCAGCACATAATGGCCATCTGAAGAGCCAGCTTATCATTGGTCACACCGTCACCCTTGGCGCCAAAATCTTTTACCGAGATGCATGCTGATTCGCTGTCAGTGGTAAAGCTTTTTGATGTTTCCTGACCTGCATATCTTATAGATACCTGATACTTAGTAGCAGGAGTAAGATTGTAAAGAGAAAATACATTCTTTTTACAGCTCTCTACCTCTTTACCATTAAGAAGTACCATATACTCCTCTTTTGAATAGTAGGGGTCACTGTTAACCAATTCAAAACAAGCTGATACAGATGAAGTAAAAATGCAATTAAAATCCATAAATTAGTCCTTTATAATGTTGTTTCTTCAAGCTTTGATGAGGATACGAATTCTCTTGGTCCAATGCCATATTCTGTGGTAAATGCCCTATAGAAACCGGCATAATCTCTAAAGCCGCACTGCGTATATACATCATAGGGCTTTTCACCATTGGCCAGCATCTGGCGAGCTATCTGAACACGCTTCTTCTGAATGTATCTATATACTCCTGTGCCCATTTGTTTTCTGAACTCGTGAGACAGGTGATACTTGCTGACATAAAGTTTTTCGGCAATATCTTCCAGTGAAAGCTGCTCACCATAATGAGCGTTAATATAATCGATAATATCAGTAATCAGCTTACTGCCACCCTCCTGCTCCTTATCCACAGGCTTATCGTTTTCAGATAAACGATTCAGCAGTACCAAAAGTCTTGATAAAAGAGCCGTCTCCATCACGTCAACTCCGAACCCCGTAGTGTCTGACTCTTTATATATTTCATCCATAAGTTTTTTTATTTCAGATTTATACTCAGCAGGTACACGCAGCTGATTGCAGTAAGTAGGACGTTCCTTATCCAGGCACCTGCCCAGATTGGTAGTCATGGTAGAAAGTCTGGTAAGCATAGCCGGATCTATCCAAAGAACATATCTTTCATAGGCATCCACATCTTTTTTTATACTTACCTGATGCAGCTCCATTGGATTCAGAAAAAGAATATCTCCAGGTACCACATGATACATCCTGCCTTCAATAGCATAGGTCACATCACCGGATATAAGATAATAAATCTCATAAAAATCATGGTGATGAAGCTCTACGTCCTCCAGGAAAGTATCTCTTTTATGCTGAATCTCAAAGTCCTTTCGATTCATTACCTGTCTTGGATTGTGTGATTGTAGCCTGCTCCCCATTGGTACAAACTCTCCTACTTTTCTAAATTAAAACATGCCGGGATTCGCATCCCGGCATTCCTATTATTCGCTAATTACGTTTTCTGTTTCAGCATCGAATAAGTAGATATACTTATAAGGGATAGCGAAAGTAATATGTGAATCCATCTCAGGTGTCTCATGAGGATCAACCTTGAGGATTGAAGATACACCCTCGATATCGACATAAACATTTGTATTGTCTCCGAGAAGCTCTGTAAGCTCTACAGAAGCATCAACTTTAACAGCCTCTGATTCATTCTCAGCGCCTGTAAGGATAATATGCTCGGGTCTATAACCAAACACTACCTTCTTACCCTCCAGAGCCTCTACAGTCTTCTGGCTTCTAAACTTACTAAGCTCTACTACAGTTGAGCCAATCTTAATGCAGCCCTGATGAACCTCGGTGTTTACAAAGTTCATAGGTGGCTCACCGATAAAGCCCGCAACAAACATATTAACAGGGTTAAAGTATAGCTCATAAGGAGTACCAACCTGCTGGATATAACCAAGCTTCATAACAACGATTCTATCAGCCATGGTCATGGCCTCTGTCTGATCGTGTGTTACATAGATGGTAGTAGCGCCTGTCTGTCTATGAATCTGGGTAATCTCGGAACGCATGGTAACACGCTGCTTTGCATCCAGATTGGAAAGCGGCTCGTCCATAAGGAAGATATTAACCTTACGGATAATAGCACGACCAACGGCTACTCTCTGTCTCTGACCACCGGAAAGCTCTCTGGGCTTTCTGTCAAGATAATCTGTAAGTCCAAGAATCTTTGCAGTAGCAAGTACCTTCTGCTCAATAATGTCTTCATCAACGCCTTCAAGATTCAGGCCAAAGCTCATATTATCATAGACTGAAAGATGTGGGTAAAGCGCATAGCTCTGGAATACCATAGCAATACCTCTGTCTCTGGGGCTCTTCTCATTTACTCTCTCGCCGTCGATACAGAACTCACCCTTACTGATATTCTCCAAACCTGCGATCATACGAAGAGTAGTAGACTTACCACATCCTGAAGGTCCTACGAATACTATAAATTCACCCTTTTCGATATCAAGATTGAAATTGTGTACTGCATGGAAACCGTTGGGATAAATCTTGTTGATTTCAGATAATGTAATGTATGGCATACTTATCTCCTATTTGCTGCTTTTGCATCTTTTAAAATTTTAATGAAAGTATTTCTGATAAATATGAATAACATATCTATCAAAAGTACGAATACTCCGAACATCAAAGGCTCTACTCCCAAAGGAAGCTCCCCATCTGTATTCTGGATAATATTGATAATTCTGTTAACCACTCCGTAAAGATAAACAACACCGTAAAATACTACGCCATTGTAAATTATATTAAGAAAGAGTGACCAGAATTTCCTGACGGTAATAAACATGTATTTGTCCCAAGCTCTGTCATAGGGCTCAAAATGCTTTAATACATTGTTTGTGAGAAGATCAGTGACCATTCCCAGGGCAAATCCTGTTATAAATAATAAGTCTACGTTTTGTTTGATCACAGTCCCTAAACCAAATAAGAAAAAGAAACAGACTGCTCCTGCAAACCACCACTTTATAAGTACCACCTTAATTATATCAGGAATATGGAATTTGCTCTTTTTTCCGCTAATTCGGTTTATTTCCTCATCCGATACTTTCGGTACTGATTCTTTGCTGGCATTTACTAAACGTGAAACCGCATCCTTATTTATTTTGTAAAATTCAGAAGCGTCTTTTGACTCTTCTATTGGTATATTTTTCTTTTTATTTTTTGACATTACTCTTCATCTACATCGATGGCTGACATGTTACCACTGTACTCAACATCAATATTTGTATTAATCTTTCTTAAAAGCTTACTATATACAGGAATCAGCGCAATCAGAACACTACCAACAATAAGAAGAACTGTATGTACCCTTACAACAGTTAAAGCTTCTAGTACATACTTGTTTTTCTCAAGCTTTTCCATAAAGCCATCTTGCTTCATGGCCAGACGAATACAATTACCGTAATTAATATCAGCAACTATCATGATAATGAACATTACGTACATAAGTGCAATCATGATAAAGTTTGGCTTCTTTCTCTTAGGGAAAGAGTTTAAGAAGCACACAAAAGACAGGAGAGAAAACAGCATAACAGCAAACTCAGAAAGTCCCATGTTGTTACCAAAAACATATGCAGTTGTGTCTGATATCTTTGTAAGATTAAATGAATAATACATAAATGCTATAATCAAAGCCACAAAAGGTATATTCTGAGGGCTTCTCTTAAGAGCAACAAGTCTTTTTCTAAAAAATTCTTTCATCACACTGCTCCTTTATCGAATAGCATTTGTTGTCACTTTGTCAAAGAAATGAACTCGGTTAAATTCAACCTTAACTTCATCATTAGGCTTAAGTGTTGCCCACTCACGGAACTTACAGATAAGCTTTGTGTTTCCTACACGACCGTGTACCAAGGTTGTCTGACCAAGATTCTCATTAAGAGTAACCTTAATGTTTACTCCTTTTTCGCCAGTTGCTCTGACTGCATTTTCAGGTCTAACACCAAGTGTTACAATTTTACCCTCGTATAAAGCAAGAAGCTTTTTCTGCTCCTCATCCAGTGGATATGTGAAATCTTCTCCAACAAATTCGCCATTTATAATCTGACCATCTACAAAGTTCATAGGAGGAAGGCCAATAAAGCTGGCAACAAAAACATTCGCAGGTGTATCATAAAGCTCAAGTGGTGTACCAATCTGCTGAACATGGCCCATAGACATACATACTATTCTGTCTGCCAGAGTAAGCGCTTCTGTCTGATCATGTGTAACGTATAGCATGGTAGCCTGGAGTCTCTTGTGAAGTAGCAGAATCTCACGACGTGTAGCTCCACGAAGCTTGGCATCGAGATTGGAAAGCGGCTCGTCAAAAAGGAATACCTTTGGTGTACGTACAATAGCACGACCCATAGCTACTCGCTGACGCTGACCACCGGACAACTGAGCAGGCTTCTTATTCAACTGGTCTGTAAGACCCAGAATCTCAGCTGCTGCTAAAACCTTCTCATGAATAACATTTTTATTCTCTTTTCTAAGAACAAGAGAGAACGCCATGTTTTCATATATTGTCATATGGGAATAAAGAGCATAGTTCTGGAAAACCATAGCTATATCTCTATCCTTTGGAGGCATTTTAGTAATATCTTTGCCATCGATAATAAGTCTACCCTTAGAGATATCTTCAAGTCCTGCAACCATTCTCAGTGTGGTAGACTTACCACAACCAGATGGGCCTACAAGAACGATAAGCTCTCCGTCTTTAACATCCAGGTCGAAGTCATAAACCGCCTGAACCTTATTATCATAAATTTTTTCCAGATGTCGCAACTGTAAACTTGCCATTTTACGTATCTCCGGTTTTCTATAATGTGATTATTTTATCTACTTATTTTTTATTCCTATTTCCTTAAGGTAGGAATTAAGAGTTACATTTTTAAGAATGCCTACTACACCGGCAATAAAGCAAAGAGCACCGGAAGCAATAAGACATATTACTACAAACGTGTGTTGACCGCCATTCATTACAGCTGTTTCAACAGTAGCATTAAGCTCCTCATTATACTGTGAAACAACAGCTGCTGCAGCCTGCTTAGGAATAATGAAAATTCTAACAAACTGTATAGCACCGATGACTATTAGCACAATTGAATAACCAAAGTGATAATTTTTTACACCTTCTGAACAAAGAAATGCGGTCATCATAAAAAGAAGGTTAAATACAATGGATACACCTATAATCCATTTATAGTAGTAATTACCTACATCAGATTTATATATATTAACGAAGTAAAATACATTTGCAAGAATTGCCAGGTAGGTCAGTGTGGATGAAAGTGTATTTTTGGTATATCTAAGACGATCTTTTTTAATCTGCTTAACGTCCATACTTTAGGCCACTTCCTTTCCCTTTGCAATGAGTTTCTTTTCTGCATTTACAACGTATATTTTCCAAATTAAATTTGCTAAAAGCAAAACTGTGGATAACAGCAGCAAGCCAAATACAAAATAGCCTGCATTGAACCAGAAGAGTTTTTTCTCAGGTGATGTTTTCCATATCTCAGCCCAGGTTTCAAGGGCTTCAAAATCAAGCTTTGTTAAATACTGCTCTTTATACTGCAAAACATTTTTAAGAGCCCAAACGGAAGATGCAACATTTGCTATTGTTGTAAGAGCAATAGCTACATAATTGCCAACATAATACTTTCTTCTTGTATGAGTATTCATAACCAGCATAAATAGAGAAATAAGTATAAGAGCAATACTTACCTTTGTAAGAGACTTATTAAAGGGCTGGATATCATAGAAAATTTCTGCACCCGGTACATATGCTGTTGACAAATCTTCCGGATCAGGAATCATTACATACAGAGAATCAAAAAGATCTGTAGCAAATCCAAGAGCATATATAAATATGGTTGCACTGGCAATAAGAACCAGATAGCATACTATTTTCTGAAATTTCATTTGACTCTTATACATTTGAATAGCCTCCAGGATACAGAAATCTGTATCTGATTTTTTAAATATCGCGGGAGGCCGCAGCCTCCCGCTGTTTAGTTTTAATTAAAACAGTTTAAGATATTACTTGCTCTCGTAGTAAGACTTGAGCTTTGTCCAAGCGCCCTGCTTAAGTGCAAGATAAATCTTACCATCCATAGAGTTGTTTACTGTGTTGATAACTTCGTCTCTGGATGTAAGGCCTTCACCCTTGTAGCCACCTGCAATAATGTCAACAAGAATGTTTGTCTTATCCTTAGATGTAGAGAAGCCCTCATTAAGAGTTGTTAAGCCCTTAAGCTGATCGTTCTCAACCTTTGTGTTAGGAAGAACAGTAGGAATAGATGTGTACCAAGGATTCTCTGTAATTGCAAGCTGAGGATGCTTAATAGTACCAAGAGCGATAGCTGTGGAAATATTACCTGCACCTTCCTTACCTACAGCATGTGTACACTGATACTCGAATGCCTGGCTCTTCATGAATGAAAGAGTAGATCCCAGATAGTAACGAGCATAGTTGGTGTAGTTACCCTTTGCCTTATCCCAGAGCTCAGCAAATGTAGCAGTTGCAATCTCTGGCATCTGTGTACCATTGAAGTTGAATGTTACATAAGAACCGTCAGCGTTTGTCTTGATGAATGCATCAGGACCGTAAGACATAAGGATCATACCCTTCTTAGAGTAAGCATAGTCGATAAGCTTAAGAGCTGCATTGAGCTTATTCTCATCGTTACCAATACCTTCCTTAGAAATAGCCCAACCATCAGTCTTTACAGATCTCCAAGACTCTGTAAATCTCATGTAAACGCCATCCTTGTTGGAACCATCAAACCAACGAGCTACAGGTACCATTACAGCCATGTACTTCTCACCGTCCTGAAGTGCTGTCTGGTTGAAGATAGTCTGTGTCTGGTTGTAGTCATAGTGCATGAAGCCGAGATCATTCTTAAGCATAGTCTCAGTCTTACCATCTTTGTCGTTCTTAATGAAAGACTCAGAGATAAGGCCTTCCTGTACCATAGCATTCATTCTCTCAACAGCTACATATGTATCAGCCTCAGAACGAGCGTCATGAAGCTTGCCATCAGTACCAAGGTAGAGATAATCCATTCTGGACTCAAGACCACGTACGCCGAAAAGAGTACCAGCAAATCTGAACATATCTACACGTCTCTGATTGTTACCATCTTCACGGGAGAAAAGACCATAAACTGTATCTGTACCGTTAAGTGTCTGTGCATTTGCTACTACACAACGAAGAAGAGCTACAAGCTCATCTGCATCCCAAGCAGCATTCTGACCGCAGAAAAGTGCGGAACGAGTATTTCCATAGTAACCATTGTATGTCTTGTCGATGTACTCACGAAGCATGTTAACAGCCTCAACGCCTGTCATGCCGTCTTTTGCATTCATCTTCTCAACGATGTTACCATATGCTGTGTAGTCCTTTGTAACCTTCTCTACAGCAGATCCGTCAGCCTTAACTACATCTACTTCAACCTTGCCTGTTGTAGGCATATATGGCTTGTAAACGTTTGTCTTTACTGTGCCTGAAGCAGCTGCTGTGAACTGGCCCTCGCCATCAAGAAGCTTAACTACCCAGTCAGTTCTCATAAGAGGCATACGCTCGATATCATCTACACCATCGAAATATGGGGAGAAGTAAATAGCGCCTGTCTTTGTGTCACCTGTGATAGAAAGTCTAACGATAGGGTTAGCCTCAAGGTAAGCCTTGAAGTTAGGCATCTTGTCAAGGTACTCAGCAATATTAACAAGCTTGCCATCTACACCAAACTCTGTAAGAGTAGCTGCAGAACCAGCAACCATATCAATCTCACCAAGCTTAGCCTTCCAAAGGTCGAATTCCTTGGAAGCAGAGCCGGCACCTGTGAAATGCTCTTCGAACTTAATTCCAAGACGCTTCTCAAGCTCAGCCCATGTAGGCTTTAAATCGCCGGTATTATATGTCTTGCCATCAGCAAGTGTGATACCGTCTTTTGCTGTGCCTGCATCAAAGGCAATACCTGTGTTAGGATTGTTGTAACCACAAGCCATACGAAGCAGTGTATCCTTTGTGAATGTAAGCTGAGGAGTCTCAAGATCACCCATCTCCCATGTCTTATCTGGTGCAGGAGTAGTGGTTGTGTTGTTGTTGTTGTTCTCGCTAGGCTTTGTAGGTACTGGTGAAGGAGTAGAATTGTTACCCTTTCCACAAGCAGCAAGAGAAGCAACAGCCATTGTTGCAGCCATAAGAAGTGCTGCAAATCTCTTTGCATTTTTCATAAAGTAAATCCTCCTTTAAATATATTGAACTGTAGTATATACAGCATCAATCAGGTTAAAATAAGATAAAAATCATTCCTTAACACCACCGGCATTTGTACCCTTTGCAAAATACTTCTGAATGAAAGGATAAATGATAAGGATAGGTACAATGGAACAAACAATCAGCGCGTAGATAACTGAGTCAGAAGCATAAACTTCATCCCAGCCCGCCATACTCTCCGGATCAGTAAATTTCTCCAAGTACAATCGTACAAATACCTGCAGCGGACGCTCATTATTATTATTAATCATCTGTCTTGCCCAGAAATAACCATTCCATCTGGAAATGGCAAAGAACAGTGAAACTGTAGCGATTGTTGACTTGCTCATAGGGATATAAACATTCTTAAGTACCTGGAACTCAGTAGCGCCATCAACAATAGCAGCCTCTTCAATCTCAGAAGGAACTCCCTCGAAAGCATTTCTAAGAAGGATGATATTCATAGCAGCCATACCCATGGCAATTACTACCAGCCACTTATCATCTTTAATGCCAATGCTCTCGAAGAATTTACCTGTAGATATATAGTTCAGATACTGAGGTACAAGACCTGCTGAGAACCACATGGTAAATACCAGGAAGAAATTAAAGAACTTTCTGAATAAAAGTCTCTTCTTGGAAAGAGCATAGGCGCCCAGAATGGAATACAGTAAAGACCAAACTGTACCATAAAATGTCAGGAACAATGTATTTGAGTAAGCATTCCAGAAAAGATTGTCACTAAACATGGCCTTAAATGCATCGAACTGAACATTCTTTGGAAAAAGAATGATCTGATTGTATTCTACGGCGGTTCTGCCGCTTATAGCTGCTGAAACCGCATAAACAAACGGATATAAGCAGCAAAGTGCAAACAATGTGAGGAAAAGATAGCTGATAATCTTGAAAATCAGCTCAGAAATTTCGAGTCTTCTTTTCATTATAATTTCTCCGATTCATTATAGATAAGACAAAATCTAATCTATTATTATTAGTACAGTGATGTATTGGAAGCTTTACGTGCGATGGTATTTGCACCAATTACAAGCAACATACCAATAACATTGTTCATCATTTCTGCAGCAGAAGCTACGCTCTTCAGGTCACCCGCCACACCAAGTCTGTAAGACAGTGTAGATACAACGTCGGCAGTCATATATGTGGTTGGATCATAAAGAAGGAGAACCTTCTCATAGCCTATGCTAAGAAGGGAGCCGATTCTTGTAATCAGCATGATTACGATAGTGGATAAAATACTAGGAAGAACTACATATCTCATCTGTGCCATCTTACCGGCGCCATCGATCTGTGCAGCTTCATAGCTGGTAGGTGCGATAGCAATAATAGCAGCAAAGTAAACAATACTGTCGTAACCTGCACCCTCCCAAATACCGGAAATCTGATAGATGGCTCTAAAGAAAGCGGGATCTCTCAAAAGACCTGTCTGAGCAGCTGTCTCAGAAATCCATCCAAGATGAACAAGGAGCTGGGAAATAACACCGTAGCTGCCAATGATGGAGTCCTGTCTTACCAACATGGTGATAAGGGATGTCATAACTACTGTGGACATAAACTTAGGCAGATATGTAAGCACCTGAAGTACTGATCTTGCTATATTGGATCTGATTTCATTAAAGAAGAGTGCTACGATAATCGGCATAGGGAAACCGAAACACAATCCATAGAATGAAAGCAAGAATGTATTTCTAAGGGCTCTCCAGAAATCAACAGCCTGCTTACCAAATATCAGAGTCTTGAAGGCTGAAAATCCTGAGAAAAGCTGATCTGCCACAGGCAGTGTCTCTTCACGCACCTTGAAGCATCCCAGAAGCTCATACATAGGGAAGTATCTCCAGAACAGGAATACCAGGATCATAGGCACCAGCATAATGTAAAGACGCCAATCCTTAATGATGGCTCTGGCTACTCCTAACCAGTAGTGCTTTTCGACGTCATCTCTTACAAGCTGCTCGGGATCTGCTTCGTACTTTCCCGTCGCCTTATCGTAAATAAGATAATCGGATGCTTTGGCTTTCATAAATATCCTCCTGAAAAAACCTGTAGTAAAATTCTTAATTATTCTCTCGTTCCTTTGCCTTGCGGTCTGCCTCAAGGCGTCTGATATAAGAACGCTGATTTTCAAATAAGCCGTCTGCCTGTCTCGATATTAGAACAACAACGACTGCAAAGACTCCGCTCAGAGAGTCTGTAGTAAGGAAGTGAACCAAAAGTCTGAGATCATTTCCTAATATGATAGATACGCCCCATCTGCCAAGCTCTAAGAGCAGGTAAACAAGAACAACATACATAATAGTAAGTCCTGCGCTCTTTCGTACTCTCTCGTACCCGACAAACCTGAGTAAGAGCAGTGCCACGAGAGACAGAAGATTGCCTATGCAGTAAATTAAAAACTG
The DNA here is from genome assembly GCA_045616485.1 of Lachnospiraceae bacterium. Taxonomy (GTDB): domain Bacteria; phylum Bacillota; class Clostridia; order Lachnospirales; family Lachnospiraceae; genus RGIG3528. Next base: position 53,356 of record JAZLGU010000035.1, on the reverse strand, counting down.
ATCTGCTGAAGCTCCGGAGGCTATACAGAATACCAATCCGGAAACAAGAGCCGAAACAGCAGCAAATGCCCCCCACCTCATCATCTCAAGTGCTATAAATACTACAGCCAGGGATAATGTATAAGGAAGCTCCGGGAACCAAACATAGGCTCCCTTGCAAATCAATGACTCCATAAGTCCAAAAGCCACTGTCAGCATAGCCATATTTATTATTCTGTACTGATTAAATGTAAGCGCTTTCATATCTTTTACAAAATTCACCTATCACATAATTGCTTGGCTATTATACACCCCCTTTTCTCATTAGTCAATAAAAAATAACAATGTTTTATAGGAAAAACATAGAAATAATTGTAAGTGTTGCATAAAATAAGCTGTGTTAATAAATGTTTATTAATTTAAAATATAAAAATTGTCTAAAAAAAGTTAACAAATAAGGGCATTTTTTTCAGTGACCTATACTCTTTTAATAACGTTTTAAGAAAACGTTTACATCTTTTTGTATATGTTTACATAAATCACTCCCTACCACCTTGTAAGCGGCTTACAAAAAGGTTATAATTGTTAAAAACACAAACAAGGAGAGCCATTTTCGCAATGGCACACAATTAACAATGCCATCTTTCATTCAAAACATTGATGAAGCAATCCATTATGCCATTCAATCAGGCTGGCACGTGGACGCTATTGATCAGATTATGAGATTCTTCTCTGTCATCTGTAATCATGGTGAGATCTGGATTGCCGTAGCTCTTATCCTGGCCATCATCCCAAAGACCAGAAAGTTTGGTTTTGCTCTTGCTTTCACCATGCTAATCGAATTTGCCCTCTGTGACGGTGTTATGAAGAACATTTTCCAACGCGTTCGCCCTTACAACAGTGACTTTGCACTGCAAAACGGCTTTGAGCCATATCTGCCAAAGCTTAACTCCTGGAGCTTCCCATCAGGGCATTCTATGGTATCTGCAGTAGCCGCAGCCTCTATTTGGCAGGGTGAGGTACACTACCTGACCGGCGACGTAGCCAAAAAGCAGGTATGGAAACGCCATAAGATGGGCATCATCGCCACCCTTATAGCTGTTACCATTATCTTTTCCAGAGTATACCTCTTTATGCACTGGCCATCAGATGTACTTACAGCAAGCTTACTGGGCATCATTCTTTCCGTAGTCCTTTTACATTTTGTATACTGGCCTATCGAGAAGCGGATATTAATACAGAAAAAATAAATAGCAGCTTAAAATTAACAGGGGGCGTTTCTTATTGACAACAATTTAAAGTGTTGTCAGTAAAAAACGCCCCCTGTCATATTTTATCAGTGACTCAAGGTAAGTTCATTCCAGACTTTCTCATTAATTTCAATATCTGCGCTCTGTCGCCAGGTAGCAGACAGCTGTTCAAAAGCAGCCTTTTGGCGGGCCAGAATTATTTCTTCTTTTTTGGCCAGAGTGGCATCTATATCCAGCTGTGCCACACAGTAAAAAATGAAATAGTAATCTTTGGCATCAATTATCTCACTTATAGTCTTATCCTCCATAAGAAGGGCCGACTCCGCTCCCGCAGGGACATCATCGTGCCCTGCATAGAAGTCCAGATACTCTGCTTCTTCCGTAACAGAAACTGCATATTTCAAAAAGTCTTTGGCAGCCTTTGCATCTTTAAGCAGAGTCTGCATTCTTTTTAATATCTCCAGCTTTTCATTATCGTTATACTCTGTTCTTACGCCATCAGAAGCCACTTTGAACTTCCTGATAGCTATAGAATAAAAATGGTGGCGCTGAGCCTCCTCTGTAGGAATATTGGTATCAATATTTAACGTAGCCTGTTCAAAGACTTTTTTAGCCAGGGCATTATCACTGTATACCCTGCGAATCGTATCCTTTGTGATGCCTTTTTCGGCAGCCTCAGCCTCATTGATACCGGCCATGTATGCAGCTGTCTGCTGATCTACCTGAAGCATTTCATCATTGGTAAGCGTGACATTCAGCTCTGCCGCTTTACTGCATACCAGCTTTATATAGACGATATCCTGTAAAGCCTCGGCTTTTATTTTTTCCTGAAGCGTCTCACCGCCTGCTCCCACCTGAAAGTCCCATATAGCCTGACCGTAGTACTTTTCATAGTCTGTCCGGGTAGCGTCCAGATATACCAGTGCCTCATGGTAGTCTATCTGCTCCGTACCCACTCTCATAAAAGCATCTTTATTCCATTTTGTTTCTTTTTTCGAAAAAGGATTGGGAATGCTGCAGCCTGAAAGAAGTAGGCAAAACAGCAGACACAATATCACTATGTTTCTTTTTTTCATATAAGTACCTTCATATCCTCCAGGAAGCCGGTAATACTGTCTACCAGTCGCTTTTCAGTCTCCTTTTGGGTAAGCTTTTTCTTTTCTTTCGGTAAGATGTAGGTAAGACATGGATTATCCCCCCAGGTAAGCTTTACCATAGGCGAATGAGCTGTAAGAAAGCCGTCAATAAGCTCATTTTTGAAAACAGCTCTGGGGAAAAGCCAGAATTTTATTACATCTCCTGCAGATACCAGCTGGGTAATATAGAGGCTGTGGCACATAGCCTTAATTCTGGCTACACGAAGCAGATTGTCTACCACCGCAGGGGGCTCACCATAGCGGTCTGTCAGCTCATCCAGCACATCCATGCGCTCTTCCTCTGTCTCTACCATAGCTATGCGCTTATACATATCCAGCTTCTGCGTCTCATTTTTTATGTAGCTGTCAGGGATATATGCATCGATAGACATCTTGATCACGGTATCAAATTCTTCCAGCTCTACTGCCTCACCTTTTGCCTTTTTCACGGCTGTATCCAGCATCTTGCAATAGAGATCGTAGCCCACTTCTGCCATGTGACCGCTCTGCTCTGCTCCCAGCACATTTCCGGCCCCTCGTATCTCCAGGTCACGCATGGCTATCCTGAATCCTGAGCCCAGCTCCGTAAAATCACGAATGGCCTTAAGTCGCTTTTCCGCCACTTCCGTCAGCATCTGACCACGGCTGTACATAAGGAACGCATAGGCCGTTCTATCAGATCTGCCCACACGGCCTCGCAGCTGGTACAGCTGAGAAAGTCCCATTTTATCAGCATTATCAATAATAATCGTATTAACATTGGATATATCAAGTCCGGTCTCAATAATGGTAGTGGCTACCAGAACGTCAATCTCGCCACTTATGAAGTCGTACATGATACGTTCCAGCTCACGCTCAGACATCTGACCATGGGCAAAAACAATATTCAGGTCCGGTAAAAGCTCCTGCAGGCGGGCCGCTCTTTCCTCTATGCCGTTTACTCTGTTGTAAACAAAGTAAACCTGTCCTCCACGGGCTACCTCTCTGGATATAGCCTCACGTATAAGCTCGTCGTTGTGTTCCATGACAAAGGTCTGAATGGGCAGGCGGTCTACCGGTGCCTCCTCCAGGACTGACATGTCACGAATGCCGGAAAGACTCATGTGAAGTGTACGTGGAATAGGCGTAGCTGTAAGTGTCAGCACGTCCACATCCTTCTTCATTTCCTTGATTTTTTCCTTATGTGTAACGCCAAAACGCTGCTCTTCATCGATGACCAGAAGGCCCAGATTCTTGAATTTTACATCCTGAGACAAGACTCTGTGAGTGCCAATAAGAATATCTACCGTACCGGCAGCCACACCTTTTAATGTCTCCCTCTGCTGGGCAGGCGTTCTAAATCGGGATAAAAGCTCCACATTAACAGGATACTTCATCACCCTGCTTTTAAAAGTATTATAGTGCTGCTGGGCCAGAATAGTGGTGGGCACCAGCACTACCACCTGCTTATTGTCCTGAACAGCCTTAAAAGCAGCCCGGAGCGCGATTTCTGTTTTGCCAAAGCCTACGTCACCGCAGATAAGGCGGTCCATGATACGATTGGACTCCATATCACGCTTGGTATCTTCTATGGCTCTGAGCTGGTCCTCAGTCTCCTGATAAGGGAACATTTCCTCAAATTCAGTGACCCAGGTATTGTCCGGTGCAAAAGCATATCCGGGCTGGGTGCTTCTGATGGCATAAAGCTTTACCAGCTGATCTGCTATGTCTGCTACAGCATGCTTTACCCTGTCATGAGTCTTGTGCCACTCCATGGAATTCAGCTTATTTACTTTAGGCTTTTTATCCGCGTCTCCGCTGGCATACTTCTGGATAGTCTCAAGACCTGTAGCCGGTATATATAAAACTCCGTCGCCATACTCAATCTTCACATAGTCCTGAGCAGTCTTGTCCTGCTCCAGCTTTTCGATGCCTCGATAAATACCCAGGCCATTACGCTCATGCACTACGTAGTCACCAAAAGAAAGCTCATGCAGCGACAGCACTTCACGCCCTGATGATGCTCTCTTCTTTTTATTCTTTTTTCTGTCTGCGCCAAAGGAATCCCCCTCAGCCAGCACAGCCACGTGGGCAGAAATATACTCAAAGCCCTTATGAAGAGGACCATTTATGACTACTATCTCCCCCTGCAGTATCTCACGCTCCGGGTCGTCCACGTACACCGCGTTTACTTCCGCTTCTCTCAGCTCATCAGTAAGTCTTCTGGCTCTGGCCTGTGAACCGGTTACAATTACAGTTTTGTACTTCTTCTGCTTGTAATTTTGCACATCTCTTACCAGCAGGTCAAAAGAAGATATGTAATTATTTATATTTCTTGTATAGATATTGTAGGACTCTTTTACTTTAATCCCTGCAAAACCATACTCAAGGGTAGATAAAATACCCAGTCTTTTTCTGGAAGCCCTGGCAAAAATATCCTTGTAGCCCCAGATAATATCTGCCTGTGAGGGTAAAATGTAGCCATTCTCCAGGCGCCCCATCATGCCTTCCTGGAATTCCTTGGTCACCGCCTCTGCCTTTTCCTCCATACGAACAGGCTCGTCAAAAAGGATTATGGAATCCTTATCAAAATAGTCTATAAAGGATACCAGGCTGTCATAAAAAGAAACAGCAAAGGAGTCTACCGCTGCTCTGCCCCTTGTAAGCTCAATGTTTTCCACAGCCCCATGGACACTATGCTTCAATCTGCTGGCTTCTTCATTTTTCATCATGGAGCGCAGCTTCTGTTCCTGATTTATTTCCTCATCATTGATGCGCTCAAATCCTTCTGCCATCTCCTGATCCGTAAGCACAAACTCTGTGGCCGGATATACCGACAGTCCGTGAATCACAGCATTTTCTCCGGATCTCTGGGACTCTGCATCAAATGTGCGCATAGAGTCCACCTCATCGTCAAAAAGCTCTATACGGGTAGGCAGGTCCTCATTCAGAGGGAAAATATCAATAATACCTCCGCGTATAGCAAAGTCTCCGGGGCCTGACACCTGATCCTGGCGCTCATATCCTATAGCAGTCAACTGGGCTGACAGCTTTTTAATATCTATAATATCAGTATCGCTAATCTCGATTACATTCTTTTTAATGCGTTCCGGTGGCAATATTTTGTCCAGCAGGGCATCCACAGATGTAACAATAATAGCTTCCTCGCCGGATAAAAGCTTTCTTATTACCGCCATTCGCTCTTTAACTACTGCAGTGCCCTTTACATCGGCGCTGTAGAAAATCAGGTCCTTGGCAGGATAAAAATATACCTTTCTATCGTAAAGTCGCAGGTCCTCATAGACCTCACGCGCATGCAGCTCGTTACCTGCTACATAAAGTGCAGTCTTATAGGGCGCAAAAAGAGAGGCTGCCAGATGACACTTCTGAGAATCCGAACAGCCTGTAACACTTACAGGCGTGCGAAATTTGGAAAGTGCCGCAGCTACCTCTGCCCTTTCGGGCATATGTTCAATTAACCTAATCAGATTATTCATTATTTTCCCTTTATGACTTGGCCAGCTTTTGTGTTCTATTACAGCTTCTTCTTGTTGAAAAGATTCATGGCCGCCTGCAGATTGCCCTGTAAATAGAGCTCTACTGCTTCAAATACTTCATCAAATGTATTCCTGATGATTTTTGTCTCTTCAGTAGAAAAGTGGCCCAGTACATAGTCTGCCAGATCCCAATCCTTGGGCTTTTCGCCTACCCCGATACGGATTCTGCTGAAATTTTCTGTTCCCAGATGTTTAATAATATTTTTTATACCATTATGTCCACCTGCTGAGCCTTTTTCCCTGATACGTATAAAGCCCGGCTCCAGGCATATATCATCATAGATAATCAAAACATCGTCAACACTGCACTTATAGTAATTAACTACTTCTATCACAGCCTCACCTGACAGATTCATATAGGTCTGCGGCTTTACCAGTATCACCTTCTGACCTGCAATAACGCCGCTGCCGCAAAGAGCCTTGAATTTTTTATCATGCACTTTTATCCCGGCCCTGTCTGCTATGTAGTCAAGGGCTGAAAAGCCTATATTGTGTCTGGTACCTGTATATTCATCTGTGGGATTACCCAAGCCTACTATAATCTTCATTTCTTTGTCCTTTTTCCTGTTTTTGTTTCTTTCCTTTGCAATTCTAACTTATTATTGTAACCTATTTCCCCCAAGTAGACAAGAAAAAACCGCAGCCTGAATATTTCATAAGCTGCGGTTATCTCCCTAATTTACTTTTTACTTTTTTTGATTAGTTTTCAGAAATAGAATCCTCAGTAAGAGACTTTTCATAATGCTCTAAAATGAGCTTCTGCATAGCCTCTCTGGTAGAGCAGTTGATAGGATGTGCGATGTCTTTGTACTCGCCTTCGCCGGTCTTACGGCTAGGCATTGCGATGAATAAGCCCTTATCACCATCGATGATTTTGATATCGTGTACTACGAATTCGTCATCCAGTGTGATGGAAGCAACGGCTTTCATCTTCCCCTCCTTCTCAACTTTTCTGATTCTTACGTCTGTGATGTTCATAAAAATAACTCTCCTTTAAAAATTACTGGTTTCTAAACGCTTCCAATCTTTAGTCGGTCTCCCTTAACAACAACTACCTTGACTTCACCATTTTCACCTATATAAGTGGAGTTCGGCTTAATTGTATCTCTGCTCTCTACGATACAATTCTCAATGTAGGTATTATCGCCAATATGTACATCATTAAGAATAATTGAATTCTTGATGGTACAATTATTACCTACGTAAACCTTTTTAAAAAGTACGGAGTCGTCTATAACGCCATTTATTATACATCCACTGGATACAAGGGAATGACTCACCTTGGCTCCGGGATTGTATTTCGCAGGAGGATTATCGTCTATCTTGGAGTAAACATCAGGATACTCCTTGAAGAAGTAATCGTGGATCTCCTTTTTAAGGAAATCCTTGTTGGCCTGGAAGTATGCGTCTACTGTGGCTATGTTGGCCCAGTAGCCTTCCATGTCATAAGCATAAATATGCTTTACATCTTTATAACGAATAATAATGTCAGAGACCAGATCATTTCTGTCCTCTTCCATGGCCTTTTCTAAAAGATCAATAAGCTGTCTGCGGCGAATGATATAAACGCCGGTGGAAATACGATGAGACTTAGTCACCAGAGGCTTCTCTTCCATGTCGATGATACGCATGTTTTCATCTACACTTACAAGTCCGAAACGGGATACGTCCTCTGACTCCGGCATCTTACGTGTAACAACAGTAAGATCCGCTCTCTTAGCTATATGATACTCCAGCACCTTATTGTAATCCATCTTGTAGATGCAATCGCCGGAAGCGATAACAACATAAGGCTCATGGCTGTTTTTAAGGAATGATAAATTCTGGGCTATGGCATCAGCTGTACCCTGATACCAGTAGCTGTTCTCCGGTGTGATGGTAGGAGTGAAAACAAAAAGTCCACCCTGTTTACGACCGAAATCCCACCACTTGGAAGATGAAAGATGTTCATTTAAAGATCTGGAATTGTACTGTGTAAGTACTGCTACTTTCTGAACATGAGAATTGCTCATATTGGAAAGTGTAAAGTCGATGGCTCTGTAGCTGCCGCCTATAGGCATGGCTGAGATGGCACGCTTATTGGAAAGCTCTCTCATTTTAGTACTGTTACCACCAGCAAGAATAATACCTATTGCTCTCATTACATGTCACCTCCCTTGATAATGTTTTCACCTGACTCCAGCCTGCCATCCGGATAATCCTCTATAGTAGTAGGACCTGAAATAGCAGTATTTTTGCCAATGGAAACATCTGAAGGAATAACCGACGGCTCACCTATAGTCACGATACCGTCTGTATATACGGAAGGCTTCCACTTATTCTCTTTTTCTTCACCTTCACCTATCACTACCCTGTCTCCGACAGTGCAGCTCTCAGCGATAATGGCCTTGGTCACGCGGCAGTCATCTCCTATGACTGTACCCGCCATAATGATGGAGTCACGGACCACAGTACCTTTTCCTATGACGACGCCGGGCCCCAGAATGGAATTGTATACCTCACCGTAGACCTCAGCGCCCTCGCTCACCAGCGCCCGCTCTATTACTGCATTGTCACCGATGTAGGAAGGTGTAATAATATCTGTCTTGGTGTATATCTTCCAAAACTCCTCATAAAGATTAAATACAGGAATCAGGTCGATAAGCTCCATGTTGGACTCCCAGTAGGACTGCAGTGTACCTACATCCTTCCAGTAGCCTGTAAATGTATATGCGAAAATCCTTTTGCCATTACTGTGGCAGTAAGGAATAATATGCTTGCCGAAATCGCATCCGGGCTGATCTTTAAGGGCAAGTAAGGACTCCCTTAAAACGCTCCAGTTAAATATGTAAATACCCATAGATGCCAGATTGGATCTGGGGTGAGCCGGCTTTTCTTCAAACTCCTCTATACGGCCCTCTTGGTCCGTAATCACAACTCCAAACCTGCTGGCCTCCTCAATAGGAACAGGGATGGTAGCTAAAGTTATATCTGCATTGTGTGCCTTATGGTAATCCAATACCATCTCGTAATCCATCTTATATATATGGTCTCCACCCAATATAAGCACGTACTCGGGATTATAATACTCCATATACTTAAGATTCTGATAAATGGCATTGGCTGTACCGGTATACCACTCAGTATTTACGCTCTTCTCATATGGTGGAAGAATGGAAACACCGCCTACATTTCTGTCCAGGTCCCAAGGAATACCGATACCGATATGTGTGTTTAATCGCAATGGCTGATACTGAGTCAGAACACCAACAGTATCTATTCCGGAATTGATGCAGTTGCTCAAAGGAAAGTCAATAATACGGTACTTTCCACCGAAAGAAACTGCCGGCTTAGCTATGGACGACGTTAAAACTCCCAATCTGGAGCCTTGGCCGCCGGCCAGCAGCATTGCTATCATTTCTTTTTTTATCACGCCGCGTCCTCCTGATGTCTATATATTTTCTGCATAAACAACATAACCCTCTAAAAGCACCCAAAATACCTCATTACCAATTTTAATTATAACACTTTCAAATAAATTATCAATGTGTTTCCCCTATTAATTTTAAGAAAGATGGATCAGCCCTTTCCAACAGCCTCTACTTAAGAAAATGGACTTTTTGGTCGATATAGAAAACGCAGGGTTTATATCCTGCACCCTAAATCAAGTGAAAAGGCATGTTTTTTCGAGGTGCTTATGAATATACAAAATGCCATAAATGCATATGGAAACGGCGGTCCAAAGACCAGCAACGGTGCTGCTCTTGAGGAAGCTTTAAAGAAAATCGGAGCTCCTGTAAAAGGCGCAAAAGAGACCGCATTCAAAGGCTCACTGGAAGCAGCTTTTGAAAATCAGGAGGTAGGTGACTCCGCCCTCCAATCAGAGCTTTACACAAAAAATGTTGGCAATGAAGAAAGCATCCTTGAAAAGGCCGACAACCGTACCGACGCAGAAAAAAATCAGGAGCGCCTGGAAGACACTTCCGACCGCATGACAGCTGACGACATGGAAATGCTGATAAATGAAGGCTTTGACATTTTTTCCATGACTGCCGAAGCCATGCAGGCTGCTTTGGATCGCATAAAGATGCAAAAAGAAATGTTCGCTGAAGCTCAGGCGGGGCAGATAGAAGATATGGAAAACAGACAGGCTGCCATAATAGCTCAGGCTGTGGCCGCCCTTCCTAATAATCCCAATGCAGAACGCATTGCAGAAAAGCTTATTAAAGCCAATCTTCCCCTGACCAAGGCCAACATGGAAAGAGTAGCCGAGGCCATCCAGCTCTCCGGTCCCGACACCCGCGTATCCAAGGATGAAGCTGAATACTTAATAAGAAACAGGCTGGCTCCTACTCTTGAAAATATAGCAGAGGCCCGCACGGCGTATAGCAGCCTTAATAAAAAGGAACGTCCTTTATCTGAAGACGCCTGGAAGCAGCTGGAGCCTACAGTGACTCACCTCCTTTTCCAAGCAGGTCTTAAAAATAATCGCGAAATGAACGCTGCGGCCCAGGATTTCATTAAAAAAGATATTCCCTTAACTGCCGAGAATCTTAAGGCTTATGCTCAGATTACAAAAATAAAGCTGGGAGATGAGGATATCCTTACCAAAGCCTGCGATGCCATAAGCGTAGGCCAGGATCCAAAGCAGATGAATCTTCTGTCCGCCAGCGCTCAGCAGGTAAGATCCATAGTACAAAACACCGGTAAAGTCAGCGATACTGCTGTCAATGTTGCCGTCGCTCAAAATATGGAGCGCACAGGAGCAAAGACTGCCAACGATGTCAATCTGTCATTGTCAGACCTCCACAAGGCCCAGGATGAAGTAGATAACCATAGCCCTGAAGCGTCCAGACTTCTGGAGGACTTTAGTGGCAGCGGTGTCGGACAGGCTGCCTCCATAAGAGCCCGCAGACAGTTGGAAGAAATCAAGGCAAAAATGACCTTCGAAGCCGCTTTCCGACTGGAAAAAGAGGGTATTCGCATAGATACAGTCTCCATGAACCGCCTTATCGACAGCCTGAAAGTGCTGGAAAATCGCTTTTTCTCAGACTTCTTTACTCAGGCGGGTATTGCCAAGGGGCAGTATACAGAAGAGGATCTGTCTTTACTTAAGCAGACGACAGACATCCTGGAAGGAATAAAGGAAATGCCTGCCACCCTTATCTACACCACAGTAGACAAGGCTGACAGCATTACCATGAATCAGCTGAACACTCAGGGTCAGGAGTTTAAGAATAGCAATTTCAACCGTTTTTCCCATACCTTTGAGACTGTAATGACCAGTCCCGATAAAAAGTATGGCGATTCTTTTACAAAGGCAGTACAAAATGTCGACTCCCTTATAAAGCAGAACGACATCGAAGTCAATGAAGCCACCCGCAGAGCAGCCCGTATTCTGGGCTATGCTGAAGCTGAGATTAACAGAGAAAATCTGGGCAAGGTGGCTGCTTATGACGAAAAACTCCAGTCAGTACTTAAGGAGCTGCATCCTGCCGTGACCGTCAGAATGATCAGAGATGGCATCAATCCTCTGGAAAAAAATTTGGATGAGCTGCTGGATAAAATAACCGACCTAAAGGAGCAGGAAGGCATCAAAAATGATGACAGCTATTCCAATTTCCTGGTCAATCTGGAAAGCCGCAAAAATCTTTCAAAAGATGAGCGCGAGGCCTATGTAGCCATCTACAAAGCCCTGCATCAGATAGAAGACAAGGAAGAAATGGCAGTAGGCGGCATCTTTAAACGTGGCGAAGAGCCCACATTAAAGGGGCTTTTAACAGCTGTACGTACCGGAAAAGCTATTGGAAGCGACAATTTTATCAACGATACCTTCAGTAATCTGGCAAAATTATCCACAGATGTGGACCGAATCGAAAATAAGATTAAGGCAGGCCTTGGCAGCAGTCAGGGACCTGACGCAGAGCTTCTAAATAATCTGACCGAATCTGCCGATAAAGAAGTAAAGGCTATGTCTACAGATTATCATCGCACTGCCGAAGAATGGGTAAGAGATCTGCAGGATATAGCTGCAAACGGTGAAAATGCCACCCGTTTTCTGGAGGATTTTAATATCATTACTACCATGGAAAATATCGCAGCCGCTAAGGATCTTTTGGCAGGAAACACCGATATTTTTAAGGACTGGAAGAGATTTATGCGGATGGATACGGGCGAGGAGGCAGAGCTTCCCGATTTCACCGAGGCCCTGGAATCAAAAGAATCCATGGAGAAGGCATATGGTGATTTTGCAGATACCACAAAAGCACTTAAAAGCACTCTCCAGCGTGACAGCGCAGTGAGCAGGCTGGACATAAAGGCTCTTAAAAGGATGGATAGCAGCGTCCGCTTTATGAACAGACTGTCAAAACGCGAATTTTATCAGATTCCCGTGGACACGGGAGAAGACATCGTCAATATGTCTGTCACCGTCCTTAGCAATGAAGAGGCCGCATTAAGCAAGGTAATGGTTAATATCCCTACCGCCCACCTGGGAACCGTTTCTTTGGACGCCTCTTTGGAAGATAATAAACTTAAATGCTTTATAAAGAGTACTACCAAAGAAGGTATGACTCTTCTAAAAGATCGCCAGCTGAATCTTTTTGCAGATTTTGCAGGTCGAGGCATAGAAATAGGCTCCATTTACTATGGTGCCGAAGAGGTAGCTGCTGAAAAATACAGCTATCAGACAGAAGGAATCTACAAAGACTCACAGGGAAGTGCCACTACTACAAGCTCGTCTGCCACACTATACAGAGTAGCGAAAACCTTTGTTTTACACGTAAGTCAGGCAGACAGGCAAAATTAACGCAGGAGGTTTTTAAATGCGTATTAATCACAACATTCCCGCCCTCAAGGTAAATAACATTTTAGCTCAGAACAATGACGCTCTGCAGAATGCCATTCAGCGACTTTCTACAGGCTATAGAATAAATCGTGCCGCTGATGACGCTGCAGGCCTTGCTATTTCAGAAAAAATGAAAACTCAGATCGCAGGCCTCAACCAGGCTTCCAGAAATGCCTCCGACGGTATTTCTGTTATTCAGACAGCTGAAGGCGCACTGATTGAAGTAGAGGAAATGGTACAGCGTATGAGACAGCTGGCGGTACAGGCAGCCAACGGTACCATGACCGATGAAGACCGCAGCACACTTCAGGATGAAGTAGACCAGCTGATGGTAGAGATCGATAGAATATCCACTACTACTGAATTCAACACAAAGACTCTTTTGGATGGTACAGTGGATCGCCGTTCCTACTCCAGTGAGTCTCAGGTCAGCCTTGTATCTTTATCAGATACAGTAGAGGTACGCAGCTATTCTCTTACTGTAGCCGGCTCTCCTTCACAGGCATCCTACCGCTCCAAGCTGACTGCCACTACTGCTCCTGCAGAGGGCTATGTGTATATTAATGATCAGGCCATTAAAATTGAAGCCGGCGACGATCTGGACACTATGATATCCAAGCTTACTACCGGCGCAGGCTCCAATATTTACATAGGTTTATCCAATACTACCGCTGACAATTCAGCTCCCGGTAAGTATGAGACTATATCTACTTCCGATGCTTTGGCCAATCTTGCCGATTCATATCTCACCATAGTAAATCTTGACTACGGCGATGACTCTGAGCTTAAGATCAGCTGCTCCGACCCTCAGCTGGCTGCTGCGCTTGGTATTTCCACTGCAGGCACCACCAGCTACGGCTCCGACTCTGTAGTCACTCTGGATACATCTGTAGGCTCAGGCTTTACAAAGACCGCTACAGCCACTGTTGATGGCGATTACATTACAGTAAACGACAGAAACGGTTTTTCCATGATATTTAAAGTAGACGAGGGCTTCACAGGAGATGTTACGGTAACTGTACTGTCTGCAGGCCCCATGACTCTTCAGATAGGTGCCAACGAAGGCCAGACCATGGAAGTGCGTATACCTCGTGTAGATACCACTACCCTTATGATCAACAATGCCGACATCAGCACCCAGTCCGGAGCTTCCGAGGCTATCACCATGTTTAACAAGGCTGTTATAGAGATATCCTCTATCCGTGCCAAGCTCGGTGCTTACGAAAACAGACTGGATCACTCTATCAAGAATCTGGACACCTCTGCCGAGAATCTGACCGAGGCACTTTCCCGAGTAATTGATACTGATATGGCCAGCGAAATGACTAATTACACTCAGATGCAGGTACTGGTGCAGGCAGCTACTTCCATGCTGTCCCAGGCCAACGAGCAGCCTCAGAATGTGCTCAATCTGCTGCAGAGATAAGGACTTCTAAATTATGACCAATGAAGAAATTAAGGATTTCACTCTAAGAGTCTCTTCTGCCAATTCCGTAGATCTGGTGGTAATACTTTACGACGTGATTCTTACCGATATTAAAAATGCAGAACAGGCTCATGCTAACGGCGACTTTGAAGAGTATCGAAAGAGCATTCACCATGCCACATTATTTATCCATGAGCTTACTGACTGCCTGGACTTCAGCATCCAGCTCTCCATGAATCTGGCAGCGCTTTATTCTTACTGTGCCCGCCTGCTTTCCCAGGCTGCAGCAGCTAATAATGCAGAGCACCTGGAGGGTGTAAAACAAGTTATTACGCCCCTGCGCCAGAGCTTCGCCCGGATATCTGCCCTGGACCCCAATGGTCCACTTATGAAAAATACCCAGTCTGTTTATGCAGGCCTTACATATGGCAAAGGCTATTTAAATGAGACCTTTGTGGATCCCAGAGATTACAACAGAGGTTTTATGGCATAGGAAATATGCCGCTTAAAATGTTTATTCCCCAGACCACCTAATGGCGTTATCCCTGGACGCCGGCGGGTGGTCAACCTTCTTTTACGGGAAAATGGCAATATATCCTTTTTTACCTACCATTTTTCACTGAAACCTTGCAAAATAACAGCTTTAAAGGTAAGATAATATAAACTTTAGTTTTATTTCGTGATTTAGGGGTATGTATGGTAACAATCAAAGATATTGCAGATCGTCTTGGCTTGGCCATGAGTACAGTATCCAAGGGTCTTAATGGAGCAGATGATATATCAGCAGAGACTCGTCAGCTGGTGCTGGATACTGCCGTGGAAATGGGCTACAATCTTAAAAAAATCCGCAGGATGCCTGCCAGAAAGGTCTGCATCTTCGTTGAAGATTCCAACATGGAATTTGAGACCATTGAGAAATTCGGATATGATATAGTAAATGGCTTTAAACAGGCTGCTGCCGACCGCAACTGGGAGGCCGTTATTGAGCCCAGTAAGCTTTCCTTCCGTACACTGGAAAAATACGACAGCTACATGCTGCGTCACGGCTATGCCGGCGCTTTTCTCCTAGGCTTTACCCTCCACGACGACTGGATAAAGCAGCTGCAGAAAACCACTGTACCTACAGTCCTTTTGGATAACTATCTGGAGGGCAATGAGAAGGTAGGCTATGTAGGCACTGACTCCCATGAGGGTGTAGGCATGGCGGTAAAACATCTGGCTGCCCTGGGACATAAAAAAATAGCCTTTCTTAACGGATCTAAAAATTCCATGGTGTCCGAAGAAAGAAATATCGCTTTTAGAGACGCCATCAAAGAGTGCGGTCTCACAGTCTACGAGCCGCTGGTAGCTTATGGCTATTATGTACCGGACTGTGCCAAGAATTTTGTACAGGGCTTCCTGGATAATGGAGCCACCGCCATTGTGTGTGCTTCAGACCTTATCGCTTCAGGTGTTCTGAATGAGCTGAATCGCCTGGGCAAAAAAGTACCCGAAGATATATCTGTCGTAGGCTACGATGACCTGCCTATAGCAGCATCCCTGAACCCCGCCCTGACCACTATCCGTCAGGACAGAAACAACCTGGGAAAAAGCGCTATGTTCATGCTGGATGGACTGATAAGAGAAGTCCCCATGTCAAAAATGTTACTGCGCGCCAAATTAATAGAAAGAGATAGCACAAAAAAAGTAGCGGATTGTGAATAATCCGCTACTTTTTTATTTCATATCATTAGCAAATTTCAGCACCGGAAGGCATATCTTTTTCAGCGGTCATAAGAGCAAGATTGCCCTCTGCATCCTCTGCACAAAGCAGCATACCCTCAGACAGTACGCCTGCCAGCTTGGCCGGCTTAAGATTTACCAGTACCATAACCTTTTTGCCTACCATCTCAGCAGCTGTATAATGCTGCTTGATACCGGATACTATCTGCTTGGTCTGATTACCGATCTTTACCTGTGAGCAAAGAAGCTTTTTGGACTTTGGTACTTCTTCGCAGGCAATAATCTCGCCCATAGCAAACTGCATCTTAGCAAAGTCCTCATATTCTATCTCAGGCTTTACCGTAAGCTCTATCTCAGGCTCTGCAGCCTTTTCCTCGCCGGGCACAGGAAGTCCCTCTTCACGGGCATACTCCTCAGCCTGCTTTTTCTGAATCTCTTCAGCTTTTACCAGAATATCCTTTACGTCAAGTCTTGCAAAAAGAATCTCAGGAGTCTCTGTAACATGTGTACCGTCTGCAATAAGGCCATACTGTGTCAGCTCATCCCATGAACGAGCCTTTACACCGATCTGAGCAAAAATCTTTTCACAGGTAGTAGGCATAAATGGCTGTAAAAGAGTAGTAGCGATAGTGATGGACTCAAGGAGATTGTAGAGAACAGTCTGAAGTCTGCCCTGCTTGGTCTCGTCCTTGGCTAATGCCCAAGGCATAGTCTCATCAATATACTTATTACATCTCTTATATACATTAAACACCTCTGTAATAGCATCTGCTACACGAAGGTCTTCCATCTTTGCATTCACCTTGCTTACAGCTTCAAGAGTAACGCTCTTAAGCTCCTCGTCTACTGCCTCTGCTACCTTGGCATTGGTCACTACACCGCCAAAGTACTTATTGGACATGGAGATGGTACGATTGACCAGATTGCCCAGAGTATTGGCCAGCTCGGAATTGACTCTCTCAGTCATCAGCTCCCAGGTGATAGTGCCATCATTTTCAAAAGGCATCTCATGAAGAACATAGTATCTCACTGCATCCACACCAAATACGTCAGCCAGATCATCTGCATAAAGCACGTTGCCTCTGGACTTACTCATCTTCTCACCGCCCTGTAAGAGCCATGGATGACCAAATACCTGCTTGGGCAGAGGAATATCCAGAGCCATCAGGAAAATAGGCCAGTAGATAGTATGGAAACGAATAATATCCTTACCGATAAGATGCAGGTCAGCAGGCCAGAGCTTGCCGAACTGCTCAGTGGAATGGCCATCGCAGTCATAGCCAATACCTGTTATATAATTGGTAAGTGCATCCAGCCATACATAAACTACATGCTTGTCATCAAAATCAACAGGCACGCCCCACTTAAATGTAGTACGGGATACACAAAGATCCTGAAGTCCCGGAAGAAGGAAATTGTTCATCATCTCATTTTTACGGGATACAGGCTGAATAAACTCAGGATGAGTATTAATATGCTCAATAAGACGATCAGCATATTTGCTCATTTTGAAGAAGTAAGCCTCTTCCTTGGCAGGCTTTACTTCTCTGCCACAGTCAGGGCACTTACCGTCTACCAGCTGACTCTCTGTCCAGAAGGACTCACAAGGAGTACAATACATACCCTGATACTCACTCTTGTAGATGTCACCCTGTTCATAAAGCTTTTTAAAGATCTTCTGTACCTGACGCTCATGATCTGCATCTGTAGTACGAATAAACTTATCGTAAGAACAACCTACTGTATCCCAGATACGACGAATCTCACCGGATACCTCATCAACAAAAGCCTTGGGTGCCATACCCTTTTTAGCTGCTTTTTCTTCTATTTTCTGGCCGTGCTCATCTGTACCGGTCTGCATGAATACATCGTACCCCTGAAGACGCTTGCATCTGGCAATGGAATCTGCCAGGATAGCTTCGTAAGTGTTGCCGATGTGAGGCTTACCGGACGTGTAAGCGATGGCAGTTGTAATGTAGTACTTTTTTTCAGGAACTGCTTCGCAGTTCTTTGGCTCAGTTTTCTGCGAAAACTTCGATTTTCTATCCATATTGACCTCCTTCTGTCACGGTTTATCTTTGTACCTATGACACATTTTCAAAAAAATACTGATAAAATCTTATTATATATCATATCTTCAAAAAATACAATAAAGTATAATCATAATTCGGGATTCACTTCCCATAAAAAACGGAGGGAATGGCGCTGCCATTCCCTCCGTAGTGCCGACTTCTGTCAGCACACATTTAAGGATATTTAAATGATGATTATTTCTTTGTAGTCTTCTTTGCAGGAGCCTTCTTTGCAGGAGCTGCCTTCTTTGCAGCCTTAGCTGTAGGCATCTGAGCTACAACCTTCTTAAGAGCCTCAAGAGCCTCTGCAGGAAGCTTATCATAGCCCTCGTTCTTCTTAGCGAAGCCTTCAACTGCATCTACACGTGTCTGCATAGCTGCTGCAAGAGCCTCGATGTAAGCAGCATCGTTCATATCAGGTGTGAAGTCGCCTGTCTTACCGGACCAGTCGTTCATGATCTCGATGTCCTCGAAATCGCCCCACTTCTGGAACTTAGCCTTACCTTCAACGATAGTCTCAAGGATACCAAGAGTATCTTCCTTCTTAACCTTCTTGCCCATGAAGTCGCCTGTGTTAACGATGTAGCAAGCTACATTCTTCTCCTCAACCAGCTTCTTGAACTTAACATAGTCATTCTTAAGAGGATATGTTCTGAAAGGATTTGCATAAGGAACGATACGAATAGCATTCATATCTGTACCAGCTGCAACACGCTCTGCAGAAGATGTCTTAGTAGCAAGTGTAGCACCCATTACGGAAGCAAGAGCTGCACCCTTAAGCTTAACTACCGGAGGAATGGTAGGATCCTTCATGATCCAGAAGATAGCATTAACAGGGGAGTCAATCTTATCTACACGGTTAGGGCTCCAAAGCTTGGACTTAATAGCACGTCCGTTACCGTTACGGATATCCTCTGTAACAAGCTGAATCTTGCCGTCCTCGTCCATTGTGCAAGAGCAGTTCTGAACTGTAAGGAGATACTCATTATCAGAACATCCTGTAGGATAGTCAGCTGTCTTATCGAAGTATGTAGGCTCAAGTGCGATAGAAGCACATGTGTCGGAATTGATGATGAAAGCGTCATCATGAAGAACCTTGATACCGCCATCCTTGTCATACTTACCGCTGTGCTTAGCATGTGTAAGTGTGGACTTACCTGAACCTGACAGACCGTATACGGAAGCAACGAACTTCTTTCCCTTTGGAAGAGAGTATTCCTTCTGACCACCATGGCAGGAAGCATAACCATTACGGTTAGCAATAGCCCAAGCGATAGTAAGAGTACCCTTCTTGTGCTCGCCGAAGTACTTCATACCAAGGATACAAGCACAGTTCTGATCTGTATCGAAGTAGCAGAGTGTACGAGGATCGGAGAGGCATGAGTAATCTACATCAGGTGCCTCATGTGGCTCCCACTGAGGATCGGAGAAGATATAGATATCAGGCTCCTTACCCTTGCCTACAGGCTGGGACTCTTTGTACATCTTTGCATATGTGTCTGAAAAATACTGGAAATTCAGCATCCAGTTGTAAAGGAGATTCTCTTCTCCTTCAGGAATGAGAAGGTGAGCCTTTACCATGAACTCAGGATCAAGACCGATAACGCACTCTGCATGATACAGAGTCTTCCATCTTGACTCATAAACTGCGTCCATAACTACCTTATCAAGCTTTGTATCGTCTACACCAGGCTGACCCTTGATACGACGAGCTGCTGCGTAACGACCTGTTACGGCACCATCGTTGAAAAGAAGAACCTTAGCGTCCTTCTCAAGGCCGAAAAGCTCGCCATCCTTAACAGGCATATCAGTAACTACTGTACCTGGGGACTGAAGAGCAAGCTTGTAAGCTTCCTTAAGTGTGTTAACTTTAACTACGTTGTTGCCATAAAAAGCAGCTTCAATGATGGAACGAGTCTTGGAGAAACCAACTTTACCCGCACCGATTTCTGATGGCTTGTAAAAAGCTTTTGTTGACATAGAAATGTCCTCCTTATAATTGAATTGAACCGATCTAAGCAACTATCACAACCATTGGAGAGGCGGCGGAATAATGCTATCAGTTCATCCGAAATACTGCCGAGTGTAATTATATTTTTTTGTTAAGCAATTGTCAATCGTTTATTCAGATTTTTAGGCATTTTTTCTACTTTGTTTAGGGACATTACAGGCATTTTATTATAAGCATATTCAGAATTCTTTACACCGGCTATATTTTGTGATTTAATGTGAATAGTATTTTATACGAAAAACAACAAAAGGAGACTTTTATGAACCTGTTCGAATATCTCTCTAAAGGCGTAACCCCTCATCAAACAGTAGCTGCCTCAGCAGAATTCCTTAAGGACAATGGATTTACTGAGCTCAAGCTGTCCGAGCCATTCACTCTGAAAAAAGGTGGCAAATACTTTATAAAGACCTTTTCCACCACACTTATTTCTTTTACCGTTGGTAAAAAAGTAACTCCCGCAGCCGGCCTTCATATCGCAGCTGCCCATACTGACCATCCATGTCTGCATATTAAGCCCAAGGCTGAGATGACCTCCAATTCCTACATGAAAGTAGACACAGAAGTATATGGCGGACCTATCCTTAACACCTGGCTGGACAGACCTCTTTCCATCGCCGGCATCGTGGCTCTTAAGAGCAAGGATCCATATCAGCCCGACATCCGATACATCGATTTTAAAAAGCCCGTAGCCTACATCCCCAATCTGGCTATCCACATGAATCGTGAAGTAAATAAAGGCGTTGAGCTGAAAAAGCAGAACGATATGCTGCCAGTTCTGGGACTTTTAAATGAGTCCATGAATAAGGATTCTTTCCTGCTGGATGCCATTGCCAAGGAGCTTGACACCGATAAGAAAAACATTGCAGACTTTGATCTTTATGTATATTGCCTGGATAAGCCCAATTATGTGGGACTCAACGAGGAAATGCTCTCCTCTCCTCGTCTTGACAATCTCACCAGCTGCTATGCTCTCCTGCAGGGCATAAAGGACGGTGTCAGAAAAGACGGTGTCAATGTAGCAGTTCTTTTTGACCATGAGGAAATAGGCAGCCACACCAAGCAGGGCGCCGATTCAGCCGTACTGAAACTGGTTCTGGAAAAAATATATACTGCCCTGGGCCTGTCTACCGCAGACCTTAATGATGCTATATTAAAGGGCTTCCTTTTCTCTGTAGACGTAGCTCATGCTACCCATCCCGCTCATGCAGAAAAGTATGACGCTATCAACAATGCCAAATTTAACGAAGGTCTGACCATCAAGGTTAATTCCAATCAGCGTTACACCTTTGATACTTCAGCAGTGGCTACCTGCGTGGCTTTATGTGAAAAAGCCGGTGCCAAGTGCCAGAAATTTGCCAACCATTCCGATATGGTAGGCGGCGGCACACTGGGTCCTATTATCTCCAGCTGGCTGCCTATGCAGACCGTTGATATAGGCGTTCCTATTCTGGCTATGCATTCCGCCTGCGAGCTGATGGGCCGTGAAGATCAGGATCACTTAAATAAGCTCATGACTGAATTTTTTAAGTAAATAAGAACGCAATACAAAAATAGAGTATCTCTCAGCCTCCGGCGTCCACCGGTGCTTTCAAGATACTCTATTTTTTATATTCCCTCCGCCTTGCAATCAGGACCCCTCGTCCCAAGAGCATGAGCCTCTCCTATGGATAATACCTTCTCCGTATCAACCACGTTTATCTTAACTCTATTTATGCACTTTGTCAATAAAGCAGTTTATAATTATGTTTTTTTTGTGAATTTTGCACAAACAAAAAATTTATACTTCTTTCAAAAAGCCATATATTGTATTTATCTTTTAAAAGATTATACAACATATGGCCATGATACTTTAGTTCGTTAATTCATTATTGTAAATTATGCTGTTTATTCATCCAGCTTACACGTCCCGCGAGATCCGCTCCAGGACCGTAATTGCCGCTTTCTCTATAGTCTGTGGTGGCCTCAGCCTCTTCTTTTCCCCAGTTATGCCAACCTAAAGGATTTATATGTCTGTCCAGGAAGCTGTCTTCTATGGTCACCTTTGCATATATCCTCCAGGGACGTCCCAGAAAAACTGCTGCATTCGGCATAGCCTCATCACAGGTAAATCGACACTTTTTAAAGATATAGCCGGTAGGCAGGCCTTCTGGAGTAGATGCCGCCGTAGCATAGCCATGAGCCTCTCCATCCTTTACTTTTTCACGGCTCAGGGACTTGATTTCACATTCCGTAAAAGTAGCCATGGCTCCGCCAAAAATAAAGTCTACATCTCCCTCGATATAACAATGTTCATAAAGATGCTTCTGATTTTTCCTGGGGGCATTCTCCTTGGGCCCTCTAAAGCCCCCCGGCTCTATGACAGAGGGTGGCAAAGGAGCTGTAAACAAAGTGTCCTGTCGGCCTAAAAACCTGCAGTTGATAAAGTGGGCATCGTCACCGTCCATATAAAGAGCCACAGCCTGACCTACACGAGGGCCGTAGCCTGCAGTATTGGCGATGGTGAGATTCTCCATTTTGATGTGGTCACCATCTGCAAAGAGGGTATAGCTCCTGAAAGTGCCTCTTTTTACGCATTCTGACTCTATGATAAAAAGGGCGTAGTCGTCATAGGTAAGGACTGTATCGCAGGGGCTGCTTCCCAGGCCTCTGACAGTGATATTATCACCTATCAGGTCTATTTTTTCGTAATAGCTGCCGGGCACTATATCAATAAGAGCCTCCTCACAGGATGTTCTCTCTGATATGAGAGCCGCTGCCTCTTTTACCGTACTTACGCAATAATCATATTTGTCTTTATTTTCTTTACTTCCAACAAGTATCTTCATGTCATTTATTCCAATATCAATGCATACCTAAGATGATCTTCCCATTTGTCCTGTATCTTATGGGCTTTTACAGCTCTGCCCTCATAGGAAAAGCCCAGCCTCTTCACCAGGTTAATGGAGAGCTCATTGTCAGGATGGATGTCACACTCCAGTCTGTGGAGTCCCAGGGTCTTTGCGGCCTCTGAGATCAGGGCCTTACAAGCCTCTGTGGCATAGCCGTATCCGGTGTGATGGTCATCCAGCTTGTAGTAAAGGGATGCGGTCTTATCGTCCCCGGCCCGCACATTGGCCAGTCCCACGCAGCCTATAATGTACTCAGGATTGCCTTTTTCGTATACATAGTACCTGAATCCCTGCAGGCGCAAAAACTGCTGACGTGCAGCAGCTATGAGCATCTGCTGGAAGTCTGCAGTAAAATATTTGTCAGGATAGGCATACTCATATCTGGCAAAACGCTCTGCATTATCTGAGATGAATCTCAAAATAGCTTCCGTATCAGCCATATCCGGTATCCTAAGTATCAATCTGTCTGTTTCAATGGAAATATTCATGTATCTCTATTTATTTCAAAAATCCGTTGATAATCTGCTCTTCAGCTTCAGCCTCTGTAAGTCCCAGTGTCATCAGTTTTATCAGCTGCTCACCTGCGATCTTACCGATAGCCGCCTCATGGATCAGCTCTGCGTCAATATTATTGGCAGTAAGGGAAGGACGGGCTGTAACTGAACCTGCGTCCATAATAATGGCATCGCATTCAGAATGGCCTGTGCAGGCTGCATTTCCCACTATTTCGGAATTGAATACCTGTCTGGAATTTTCCTTGGCTACAGAACGTGAAATAAGGTTAACATGGGAATTTTCTCCCTTCATATCCACCTTAAAATTGGTCTCTGCATACTGATTGCCGTGAGTCATAATTTTTTCCTTGATGACCAGGCTGGCACCTGCATCCACGTCACCCTCGGTATTACGGATGGTAGAGTCTACACCCTTTATCTGAACAGTCTCCATTTCCAGATATGCGCCCTCTTCCAGGTGAACAATAGTAGTAGGATTCAGGATACGCTCACCCTTGCCGTCGCCCTTGCCATAGTGCTTTTCCACGTACTTAACCTTGGCATTTTTACCTACATAGAAGGTATGGATACCATCATGCTGAGACGCCTGATCGCCGCTATTATGGATGCCGCAGCCTGCCACTATAGTAACGTCTGCGTCCTCTCCTATATGGAAATCGTTGTATACCAGATCCTTGAAGCCGGACTTGGACAAAAGCACCGGGATATGAAGGCTCTCGTGCTTGGTGCCGGGCTTAATATAGATGTCGATACCGGATACATCTGTCTTGGATACGATATCGATGTTTTCTGTAGTATTTCTGGAGTCCAGCTGGCCGTCTACTCTGATATTATAAGCTCCCTGGGGCACTTCGTGAAGATCGGAAATCTCCTCCAGCAGGGTCATTTGAATTTTATCTAACATGTCTGTCTACCTCCTGCCTTATCACATCTTTGAAGTAAGGGTGGCACAAGCTGCTGATGCAGAAGAAGCTGCCAGAAGCTCAGGAAGAATCTCTTCTTTGGTGCCCACGGACTTCACTTCACCACCGGAAATTACCACTATTTTATCTGCTATATCCAGGATACGTTCCTGATGAGAAATAATCAGAATGGTGCCATTGATTTTTTCACGCATATTCTCAAATACTTTAATAAGGCTCTGGAAGCTCCAGAGATCTATACCTGCTTCAGGCTCGTCAAATATGGAAAATTTGGTACCGCGGGCCAGTATCATGGCTATTTCTATTCTCTTAAGCTCACCGCCGGAAAGGGAGGCGTTGACCTCACGATTCACGTAATCTCTGGCACAAAGTCCCACTTCAGAAAGGATCTCGCATATGTCAGCCACGCTCTTATTCTTGTCACCTGAAGCCAGCTGAATCAGGTCCTTTACAGTAATGCCCTTGAACTTAACGGGAGCCTGAAAAGCAAAGCTGATACCGCTATTGGCACGCTCTGTTATGGATAAGTCTGTAATATCCACACCATCCAAAAGAATCTGTCCGGAAGTAGGCTTAATAATGCCTGCTATCATCTTGGCCAGAGTACTTTTGCCACCGCCATTGGGGCCTGTAATAGCCACAAAATGGTCATCAATGGTGAGATTAATATTCTTTAGAATCTCTTTTGTTGCATTGTCTGCGTCCACTTCATAGGACACATTTCTAAGCTCTAACATAACTAGTCCTTTCTGCCACATATGTTGCCAATGCTTTATTGTATCAAAAAAGTTTACAAACATACGTTCGCAAGCTTATTTTACAATAGAACAGGTCCATTGTCTATATTTCTTTTCTTCCAAGCCTCTGTCACTCCCTTGATTTTTTCACCTTAATTGCCGAAATTATAAATGAAGAATGTCTATCATAATTACTGATTTATCAAGGGGTCAACTATGTTACAGGATCAGGAAAAAGCTCGTAATATTTATTCGTTTATGGAAGGTCTTTTAGAGACAGTAGAAGCTGCTCTGGACTATATGAAGAATTATGATATGCCCAATTCCATAGAGCTGATAGCAGGATTTATTGCAGGTGAAAAATCACTGGAGCCCTTACTAAGTGCCTCTCAATCAGAGCTTCCCAGCCTTCATAGCATGGACTTAGCAAAATCCTGTCTGTTCTCCGCTGCAAAAATTCTGGATTGCCTTAAGTACGATTTTGAATATGCCCTCAAAAGAACAGAATTCGAGCTCTTACCTCTGGTAGAGGAATTGCTTATTGATTATTACTATTGGGGAATGGTATATCCTGATCAAACCAGACTCGATGCCTTTTATTCTGACGATATATTCAGCCTGGCTAATAATAGATATATTGAGGCAAGTGCACAATCAGATTCTTATAAATATGATTTAAGTATATGTGTAATAGCCAATAACGAGCTTTCTTACACCAAGCAATGCATTTCAAGAATAAGACACTTATGTCCGAAAGAGCTTAGAAGTGAGCTTATTTTAGTCAGCAACGGAGAAGCCAAAGAAACTACCGAATATTTTGAACAGCTTTTTCACGATAAAGAACTGAATATTCAGGTCAAAAATATCGGTCTGTCTGCAGTTACAAGAGTAGTTGAAGGAAAATACACCCTCTTTATAAACGATGACGTCCTCATCACTCATAATGCCATTGACAATTTATTTAAATGTATTGATTCCGATGAAACCATTGGCTGGGCCGCACCGGCCATTCCCAACCTTTCCGTTTTTCAAGCTCCCCAAAACATCTCCTATGACAATCTTGATGAACTGGACGAGATATGCAGGAAAATAAACGTATCTCACCCTTATCACTGGGAGCAAAAAACTGAGCTTACATCTCCCATCAGTATTATCCGTAGCGATCTGCTGTGGAATTATAAGCCCCAGTATTTATACTACAGCAGCAATGCTTCATTATCTGACGCCAGAATGTCCCTGACATGTCGAAGAAATGGTTACAAAATGATGCTGGTTAAAGATGCCTACTGCCACTATTACAATCTCAACAGTTCATCAGAAGATGACAATGCTGCTTTGTACAGTGTTACCCAGGCCGAAACTGAAGCTTTTATGAATTCCTTTGGCATCAGTCCATTTTGTCGAAAAAATTATTCTTTTGATCTATTTCAAAAACTGGAATTAAACAATAATAATGCCGTATCCATCTTATCTCTTGAGGATGGGCTATGTGCAAACGGGCTAAAGCTCAAGGAACTTTACAAGGAAAAGGCAGAAAACACCTCTGTCTTTTTAACTGCATGCACCTTAGATCCAAATTACTTTGATGATATAAAGGGAATAGCTGATAGTGCAAGGCTTATAGAAAATATTGACAGCCTTTGTAACGATAACGAAAAACACGACTATACAGTAATTCAAACAGAAGCAAACTCCATAGATGAACTTAAAAGAATAATTGATATCGCCAACAAATGCACCAAAGATGATGGCACTATCCTGCTCGCAGTAAGAATTGATTTGTTGGAAACAGCGACGGCCCCTATCATAGATTTCCACTATGAGAGATTTTATAAGGCCAATGATTTGAACTCAGGTGAAATCTGGCTAATAATAGATAAAGCCAACCAGGAGAAACTGCCGTATCTATCCAATGCTTTGGATGATCAGCCTGTAAACGATAACAATCTCCCTCAGGCCTCATCAAAAATAAGCAATAACAGTATAGAACAATTTTATCTGCCGCCACATGACAGCCAAGGCTTCCGAATCGTTCGAATAAATGGTGGTCTGGGCAACCAGTTGTATCAGTATGCTTTTGGCAGATTTATCGAAATTGCCACCGGCGAGCCATGCATCTACGACGATTCTCCTTTTTATGCCAATAGCGAAGGAAAAATTGATCACAATGGCTACGAGCTGGAAAAAATCTTCAATGTAAAGCTGAATATGCTTAGTGCTTTGTTTGATAAAGAAGTATGGGCGGAAATGATTCAGAAAAGAAACAAAGGTGTAAGTATACCTCAGCAGTTAAAAGATAACGGATTAAAGTTTGTTATTTATGCAGAAACTAACGACTATAAATACGATGGCCCGATTATCAAAATGCCCGTAAATTCCCCCAGCAATGACATTTTCAAACGCTATGTCAACACAAGCGGCAATGTCTATTATAACGGATACTGGTGTGCATTGAAGCCATTCGTATATATATCTGATACCTTAAGAAAAGAGCTGACTTTTCCAAGCATCGCTTCTATGCCCGGGGCACCCGACGAAGCCAAAAGAAATCTGGCACTGATAAGCAGTACCCACTCTATTGCCTTGCACATAAGGCGTGGTGACTTTATAGCATGCAACAGATCCTTAACAGCTGACAAATATTATGCAGCTGTCCGAACAATGGATGCAAAATATCCCGGATACGACTTTTTTGTTTTTTCCGACGATATCAACTGGTGCAAAGAATGCAGACAGGAACTGGGACTAAACGATGTTTCAGGAAAGGTATACTTTGTTGAAGGGACTACAGGCAACGGCTATAATTACATGGATATGCAGCTTATGAGCATGTGCAATAAGCAGATAATATCCAATAGTTCTTTTGGCATCTGGGCCTTTTTATTAAATGTCAACCAGGATGTCGAAGCAATCATAGCAGACTCTGGTCAAATGGTTAGCAAAATACAATAAAGCAGGTGATATTATGGTTAAAAAAAGTGCACTCATAACCGGCGTTACAGGTCAGGACGGCTCATATCTGGCGGAATTTCTCTTGGATAAGGGCTATGAAGTCCATGGTCTGGTAAGGCGTTCATCCACAGAGTACAAAGAACGAATAGCCCATTTAGAAGATAATAAAGACTTCCATCTGCATTATGGCGATTTATGCGATTCCATAAGTCTTGTTAAAATCATCTCAAAAATCAGACCCGATGAAATATACAACTTAGCAGCCCAATCTCATGTGGGTGTATCTTTTGATGTGCCGGAGTATACTGCAGATGTCGTTGCCGTTGGTGTTCTTCGCATACTGGAGGCCGTTCGAATATGTGGTTTAGAAAAGACATGCAGAATATATCAGGCCTCTACCTCCGAGCTGTTCGGAAAAGTTGAAGAAGTCCCGCAAAAGGAAACGACCCCTTTCCATCCTTACTCTCCTTACGCTGTAGCCAAACAGTATGGATATTGGATAGTTAAAGAATACCGGGAAGCTTACAATATGTTTTGCTGTTCAGGCATTCTGTTTAATCACGAATCCGAACGTAGGGGCGAAAGCTTTGTCACCAGAAAAATCACTCTTGCAGTAGCAAAAATAAAAGCCGGCCTTCAGGAAAAACTATACCTGGGAAATCTGTCCAGTTTAAGAGACTGGGGCTACGCCAAGGACTACGTAGAATGTATGTGGCTGATACTCCAGCAGGACGCACCTGATGATTTTGTTATTGCCACAGGTAAGCAGCACAGTGTTCGTGAATTTACGACTCTTTCCTTTCACTATGCAGGCATAGAGCTGCGCTGGGAGGGAGAAGGCCTTAACGAAAAAGGTATTGATTGTGCCACAGGTGCTGTATTGGTAGAAGTTTCCCCGGATTTCTACAGACCCACAGACGTAGTAAATTTATTGGGTGATCCAACAAAAGCCCGTGAGACTCTTGGCTGGGATCCCGAAAAAACAAGCTTCAATGATTTGGTAAGACTAATGACCGAACATGATTTAGCTACTTATTGTAAGCATTAGTCTCTTACAAAGACCACTAAACGCGGAGACATTATTATGGAATTGGATTCAAAAATATATGTCGCAGGCCATAATGGCATGGTGGGCTCTGCAATAGTAAGGGAGCTCTCAAGACAAGGATATACTAATATAATCACTCGCAGCCACAATGAGCTGGACTTAACCAGGCAGTCTGAAGTCGAAAAATTCTTTTCCACTATTCGTCCTGATTATGTATTTTTAGCCGCTGCCAAAGTAGGAGGTATCATTGCCAATCAAAACGCTCCTGCTGATTTTATGTATAATAATATGCTAATCGAAATGAATGTTATTCATGCAGCCTGGCAAAATGGCTGTAAAAAGCTGGAATTTCTGGGCTCTTCATGCATATATCCCAGAATGGCACCCCAGCCTATGACTGAAGCCTGTTTACTAACCTCCGAGCTGGAAAAAAGCAATGAAGCCTATGCTTTAGCCAAAATATCAGGATTAAAATACTGTGAATACCTAAATAAGCAGTATGGAACAAACTATATTTCTGTAATGCCTACCAATCTGTATGGTCCAAACGACAACTACCACCCTACACATTCACACGTTTTACCTGCCCTGATTCGACGTTTTCACGAGGCAAAAGAAGCCGGTAGCAGCGAAGTAATATGCTGGGGCGACGGCTCCCCGCTCAGAGAATTTCTTTACGTGGACGATTTAGCCAATCTGTGCGTCTTCCTTATGAACCATTACGATGGTGATGAAACAGTGAATGCCGGAACAGGCAAAGAGCTTTCAATTAAAGAGCTCACAGAGCTGGTAGCCCAAGCCGTAGGATACAAAGGCGCTATAAAGTGGGACACTACAAAGCCAAATGGTACTCCCAGAAAGCTCCTTGATGTGTCAAAGGCTGCCGCATTAGGCTGGACATACAAGACAGAGCTTAAGGAAGGCATTCGTCTGGCCTATGAAGATTTTCTCAATAACACCAATCGTACTGAAAGATAAATCAGAAGGTAATTAAGTCGTTTACGCACGGCAACGCTTCCCAGGAGAAAATAAATGAACATTGTGCTGCTATCCGGAGGATCAGGGAGAAGACTATGGCCCCTGTCCAACGACGTCAGATCAAAGCAATTCCTTAAAATATACAAATCCGAAGATGGTTCATACGAATCAATGATCCAAAGGGTATATCGTCAAATAAAAACTGTTATCCCGGATGCAGAAATCACCATTGCTACATCGGAGAAACAGCTGTCAACCATCAGAAATCAAATATCTGATAATGCAGATATCTCTGTGGAGCCGGACAGAAAAGATACTTTTCCCGCAATCACTTTAGCATGCTCATATTTAGCCGATAAAAAAAGGATCCCTATGGACGAGGTTATTATAGTGTGTCCGGTTGATCCTTACGTTGATAATTCTTATTTTGAGCAGTTTGCACATCTATGCCAAATGGTAAATACTGAAAGCGCGTCTATTGCCTTACTCGGTATAGCACCTACATATCCCAGCGAAAAGTATGGCTATATTCTTCCAGCCACCAAAGATACCGTAAGTCATGTAAAATCTTTCAAGGAAAAGCCTGATACTGCCACAGCAGTACAGTATATAGCTGAAGGGGCTCTGTGGAATGCCGGCGTCTTTGCTTTCAAATTATCTTACCTTTTAGAAGAAGCTCATAAACTGATTGATTTTACAGATTATGACGATTTGTACCAGACCTACTCTTCCTTGCCCAAAATCAGTTTTGACTATGCCATACTTGAAAAAAAGAAGAACATACAAGTATTATCGTACATCGGCGAGTGGAAGGATGTAGGTACCTGGAACACTTTTGCCGAAGCCATGTCAGAGCCTGCCATTGGTGACGTCATAGAAAGTGATACCTGCAATAATGTAAATATCATTAACGAGCTCGATATCCCTATCCTCGCCATGGGCCTAAAAAATATGATAATATCCGCCAGTCCCGATGGCATTATTGTATCCGACAAGGAACAGTCCAGCTATATAAAGCCCTATGTGGATGAGCTTAAACAGAAAATACGCTTCGCAGAAAAATCATGGGGCAGCTACAAAGTAATTTGTGTAGAAAAAGAAAGCACAACCATTGAAGTAACTTTAAATATGGGTCATAGAATGAGATATCACAGCCATGAAAGACGTGACGAAATCTGGAATGTCATTATGGGTCACGGACTTGTTCGCATCAACGACGAAACAAGTCCGGTAAAAGCAGGAGATATCATCAAGCTTCCCAGAGGTTGCAAGCATACCATATTTGCCTACTCCGACTTAAGAATCATCGAAGTACAGCTGGGAGAAGATATATGTGAAGAAGATAAGCAGGTATTTGAACCGCTGTAATCCTGGTCCTCAGACGAGTCCCAGTTTATAATAGCTCATGTTAACCTCCCTTGTATTCCCTCCAGGGTATCCTGCATATCAGCAGCATACTTAGCCTTTTCTTGAGGCTCCATAGAGGCAAAATCAAAGCGTTTCCAGAACATATTGGCCACGCTGTATTCCCCTATTTTATTGGCAAAGGCTGCACCATACCAGAGTAGCTCATAGTACATGGATCTGTCATAAAACTTGGGGAAATCAAAGGCTGTATCTAAAAGAGCTTTGTCCATGTCAGCCAGAATAGCGTCATAACAGTCCAGATAGGCCATAAGGCTGTCAAAGAATGTATCCAGGTCCTGCTTTTTAGCTGCCTGACCTGCCACTACTGAATATATAGCAGCTTTGGCAACGTTTGATAATTCGAAGTTATCTAAGAGCTCATCCCTTCTGCCCAGCATCCCCTCATAATTGTCCTGATTGGCCTCATATCTGACCAGAGTAGTCAGCATCCACTGAAATTCGGGCTTTAAAGCATTTCCCTCAACTTCAGCCAAATGATTTATGCTGTCTATGCAGAACTCTATCCCATATTCTACGTGGGCAGTGGTTCCCAGGCATTCCTGCACTATCTGGGCGCAAAGGCCGGGCTTATATCCTTCTTCTTCAAACTCAGCTCTTAATAAGCTCATATTACGTTCAAAATGCCTCTCTCTGGCTGCTTCATCCATGAAGTAGTATCCCATGTGATGGGCATAACAGGAAAAGTATTTGCAAGGCAAATACATCGAATTAAAGCTCTCATGTATTTTTCCAACAAAACAGCTGTCTTCTTTTAGTTCTATCATTCTGGCTACGGCAGAAAAGGAAAAGCTGCCATCTGCCATATGATCTTTTATTTTGTAGACACCGCTTTTATAATTTTGATACTCTCCGCTGGCAAAAAACTCAATTATTTCCTTTGGATCTTCAAACCACTCGTCGTCATCTAAAAACAGGTACCAGCTTCCTTTTGCGTGCTCAATAGTCACATTTCTGGCTGCGGCAAAGTCATTACACCATTCAAATCGGTATACTTTATCAGTGTATTCTCTCACTATATCGATAGAGCCATCGCTATGCTCACGACCTACAGTATCTACTGCGATTAATTCTGCAGGGATGCTGTCCAGCATAGGCTTTATGGACTCCATGCATTTTCTTATATATTCTTTTCTATTGGATACCAGGATACCTATGGTAAGCAGAGGCTTTTTCTTCCTGTTTTCATAAACTCTTTTGGAATACTCCAGCCAGGTCACAGCCTCTTCATGAATACTGTCACTTATATACTTAGCAAAGTCAGCTGTATCCTGCAGCTGGCGCTTTTTACCGTCATTTATCAGAATGTCATAGTATTTGAAATAGTCTTCCAAATATGGTCCTGCAGCTATGGGGTCATCTGCGATTAAGAATTGTCTCGCTGTATTGTATGCTATGGAAAGCTCAGCAAATTCACATAAGGTATAGCTATTATGAACACGATTATATAATTCCATAAGCTTTACCAGGCCCTTTTCCATGGCTTCATACAAGGGGAACTGCAATGCTATCATCCACTGATAATAAGGCGCCTTCCACTGGTCCGGGCATTCATTAAGAGTATTCGACACATAGTCCAGGGCTTTTTCATTATCAAAATTCGCATACTCTAGGGCCAACTGAGCCTTTAATCGGAGGTCCTGTGGACGCTCTTTTATCTCATCTTGCAAAAGAGACAGATTCCTCTCCCTGTGTTTCGCTTTTTCCTCTTCAGTGTCAAAGGCATAGCCATAGTGATGAGCAAATATCTGAAGCTCCTTACAGGGCAGGTGAATCTCTGACAGGCCTTCATGTACTTTACCCTCAAAATGCAGGCTTTCAGTGCGTTTTACCAGTCTTACCAGCCTGGTATCAGCCCATTCGCTTCCCTGTTTATTTTTATAATTCCTTACGATATATGAAGCTGACCAGTATTTCTTATATTCTCCATCCGAGAAAAACTTCACCAGGTCACCCGCATCCTCAAACCACTCGTCGTCATCCACATAGAGATACCACTCTCCTGTGGCATTTTCCAGGGTAATATTACGGGCTCTGGAAAAATCACGAATCCATGGAAATTCTATGACTTTGGTGGCATATTGCCTTGCCAGCTCCGCAGAGCCATCGCTTATAAGCCCCTCCGTGGCTGACACTGTGTCTACACATATAAGCTCAGCAATGCCTGCGTCCAAAAGCGGTTTTAAGGAATCCAGACACTTTTTTACAGTCTCTATTCTGTTGGAAATCAAAACACCTATGGATAACTTCATAGATTGACCTCTTCATTTTATAAAAGCCATACCAGCTATGCACTGATATGGCTTTGAATTTATCTCTATAATCCCAATTTTTATAGCTTTTATTAACCCTGGATAAGGGAAAGGACACCCTGAGTGGACTGATTTGCCTGAGCCAGCATAGACTGACCAGCCTGCTGAAGGATATTGTACTTGGAGAATGTAACCATCTCTTCAGCCATATCAACGTCACGTACTGTAGACTCAGCGGACTGCAGATTCTCAGCTGTATTATCCAGATTGGAGATTGTATGCTCAAGTCTGTTCTGAACAGCACCGATAAGAGCTCTCTGCTTGGATACCTTATTGATAGCTTCATCAATGTAGCCAATGGACTGAGAAGCGCCATCTTGTGTCTTACAGTTAACTACGGAGCCTGCAACACCCAGTGCTGAAGCTGACATATCGTCGATAGAGAAGGAAAGTGTCTGGCCTTCATTGGCACCGATCTGAAGTGTAAGGCCGTTACCGCCTGCTGTTGCATTGTACTTAGCCTGACCCAGGAAAGCATCTGTATCGCCAAGACCAGCACCGCTTACCAGTGTGAAATTGGCTGTGGCTGTACCATCTGTAATGAACAAGGTATTTGGCTCATCAGGATTTGGTCCTGAGAATGTAACATCCAGATTAAGTCCTGCTCTTGAAAAAATCTGCTCGATTTCTTTTTCTGTATACTCTTTACCTGACTGAAGGTGGAGCATATACTGACCGGGAGCAAGCAAGCTACCATCCGGACCATATGATGCAGGTGTTACTAAATCACATACTTCCTTGCCTTCTGCAGCCCTGAAATCAAGGCCAATGGCTATATTATAATCTTCACCATACTTAAGAGAGCTAATGGACATCGCATTGGCACCTACGAAGTACTCTGTAACTCCGGCACCTGGGGTAATAGCTACATTATCATCATGCGCTCTTACACCTGCTACTGTTTCCATACCATCTACTCCGGTGGTTGCTGTAAATGCATTGAAGTAGAGCTGGAGATCTACCTTGGCAGGAGTAGCTGTAGCTGAAGAGTCCTCCTGCTTAGCCTTGGCAATAAGGCTGTCTATCTCAGACTGTGTATAGGTCTGATTGTGTACCAGATTCAGTGTCAGTGTCTTACCATCTGTTGACCAAATAGCAGACTCACCACCCTTTGAAGCTGATGTCTCTACATTAATGGATACACCTGCAACATCAGATGTTACGAAGCCCTTAAGATTTG
The DNA here is from genome assembly GCA_045616485.1 of Lachnospiraceae bacterium. Classification (GTDB taxonomy): domain Bacteria; phylum Bacillota; class Clostridia; order Lachnospirales; family Lachnospiraceae; genus RGIG3528. The sequence continues at coordinate 18,440 of JAZLGU010000035.1, read as the reverse complement.
TATCATATGCGCCAAACTTAGGACCTGCGGAAGAAACATTGCTGGTAGCTGCTGAAAGAGAGCCATCCAGAAGGTTCATTGTATTAAATTCAGTATCTGTAGCGATACGATCCAGCTCTTCCTGAAGCTGCTCGATCTCATCCTGAAGATTGTCACGGTCGGAATCTGTCTCAGTACCGTTGGCAGCCTGTACAGCCAATTCTCTCATTCTCTGTAAAATAGAATGTGACTCGTTAAGAGCACCTTCTGCTGTCTGCAGTAAGGAAATACCATCTGCCGCATTATCTGAAGCCTTATTAAGGCCTCTGATCTGAGATCTCATTTTCTCAGAGATTGCAAGACCAGCTGCGTCATCTGCTGCTCTGTTTATTCTGTAACCGGAAGAAAGCTTCTCTGTGCTCTTTGCCAGTGCTGATGTGGAAATACCAAGCTGTCTGTTGGTATTCATTGCTGTTAAATTGTGCTGTACGATCATTGCCATATTATTCTTTACCTCCCTGTAGGTAACTACATCCTTTTTTACGCTCTTTCCACAAACGTTCAACAGGTATCTAATGTCTATATCGGAGTAATATTGGCAAACTTAACAACAATTTAGAATTTTTTTATTGACTTTTTGATTTATCCCTTGATTTGCCTTATCAAATAAAAACCCCCTTCATTTCTGAAGGGGGTAAAATATGCTTAATTCTATGCCACGCCTAGTTTGGCATTTACCGGAACCAAGCGAATTTTAGTTATTAACCTAACAGTGAAAGAACACCCTGGTTGGACTGGTTAGCCTGTGCGAGCATAGACTGAGCAGCCTGCTGAATGATGTTGTTCTTTGAGTAGTTAACCATCTCACTAGCCATATCAACATCACGGATAGCTGACTCTGCAGACTGCAGGTTCTCTGCTGTGTTGTCCAGGTTGGAGATTGTATGCTCAAGTCTGTTCTGAATAGCACCGAGCAGAGATCTCTGCTTAGATACTGTTCCGATAGCGCTATCAATAGCACCAATAGAACTAGCTGCCTTATCCTGAGCTGCTACGTTAACCTTTGTGCTGTCTACGCCAAGAGCTGCAGCGGACATATTGCCGATACCAAAGCTGATGGTCTGACCTTCATTTGCACCTACCTGGAGCTTAACGCCATTGCCGCTTGCAGATACATCATACTTGGACTCGCCAAGGAATGCATCTGTATCACCAAGACCTGCACCACTTGTAAGAGCGAATGTCTTTGTAGCATTCTTATTTGTTACATACAGAGTATTAGGCTGATCAGGATCTGAGCCACTAAGTGTTACATTTGCACTAAAGCCAGCCTTACCGAGAAGCTTCTCGATATCCTGATCTGTGTACTCCTTACCTGTTGCCAGTGTAAGAGTAATAGTCTCTTTACCATTGATGTTACCCTTGTCGTATGTAGCAGCGTTAGTAACCTCTGCCTTTTCCTCACCAGGCTTAGCTGTGAAGTTGATGGTGATAGTAACATTGTTATCTGCACCATACTTATTAGCTGTAACGGAGATCTTATTCGCACCGATAAAGTCGCCTGCTGTTGTAGTAATCTCTACATTAGCCTTGCTTGACTTAACACCTGCTGCTGTAACTGTGGTACCTGTAATAGCACCAGAAGCCATATAAGAACCGTTCTTAAGATTTACAGTAATCTTAGCAGGTGTATTGTTAGCTGTAGAATCCTCCTGCTTTGCATTTGAAATGAGGTTGTCCAATTCAGACTGTGAATAAGTCTTATTTGCAGCCAGGTTCATAGTAAGAGTCTTACCATTTACATCCCAAACTGCAGACTCGCCGCCGTCTGTAGCACCGATAGTGGTCTTAATCTGTACGCCAGCGATATCAGATGAAATGAAAGCCTGCATATTGGTATCAAATGCACCAAACTTAGGACCAGCAGCTGTAACCTCTGAAGAACCATCAAGGGAACCATCGAGGAGCTTCATAGTATTGAACTCTGTATCTGTAGAGATACGTGTAAGCTCGGACTGAAGCTGAGTAATCTCATCCTGGATGTTACCTCTATCTTCGTCTGTCTCTGTGCCGTTGGCTGCCTGTACTGCCAGCTCTCTCATACGCTGAAGGATAGAATGAGACTCCTGAAGAGCACCTTCTGCTGTCTGAATAAGGGAGATACCGTCCTGGGCATTAGATGAAGCCTTGTTAAGACCTCTGATCTGTGATCTCATCTTCTCGGAAATAGCGAGGCCTGCTGCATCATCTGCTGCACGGTTGATTCTGTAACCGGAAGAGAGCTTTTCTGTTGACTTGGAAAGAGCGCTTGTTGATACACCAAGCTGTCTGTTGGTGTTCATTGCTGTCATGTTGTGCTGTACGATCATTGCCATAATTTTTTCCTCCTTGGAATGTGTTCAGTCTCCTTTATTGGAGAATCTGATTGCCCCAAATCCTTTCGGGGCCACGTTGTAATTATAACGTGTCAACTGACCTAGGCTTCAGATGACTCATTATCGTTTACTCGAGGGTTGTACTTCCCTCTACTACGTATATCGGAATTATACTCCCAAACCTTAACCTTTTCTAATAAATTTTTTATAAACAGGACTAAAGTACCAGTCATAAATAGTTTAGAATTTCTGCACTACGTCTTCCAGAGTAATAAGATTGTTCTAGTTAAGAAAAGTAGACACGAAAAATTTTCCGACACGCAAAAATCCCCTCGCCGAAGCGAGGGGATTTCCCCATTTATTCAATGGAATAAGAATAAGCGTCCTAGCGAATATTCCTATTATTAGCCCAGAAGTGAAAGAACACCCTGGTTGGACTGGTTAGCCTGTGCGAGCATTGACTGAGCTGCCTGCTGGATGATGTTATTCTTTGAGTATGTTACCATCTCATCAGCCATATCTACATCACGGATAGCAGACTCTGCAGACTGCAGATTCTCAGCTGTATTATCCAGATTGGAGATTGTGTGCTCAAGTCTGTTCTGAATAGCACCCAGCAGAGATCTCTGCTTAGATACTGTTCCGATAGCATCATCAATGTACTGAATGGATGAAGAAGCACGATCCTGAGCTGCTACGTTAACCTTTGTGCCGTCAACGCCAAGAGCTGCTGCGGACATATTGCCTATACCAAAGCTGATCGTCTGACCTTCGTTGGCACCTACCTGAAGCTTAACGCCTGTACCACCTGCAGAAACATCATACTTAGTCTCTCCGAGGAAAGCATCTGTATCACCAAGACCTGCACCACTAGTAAGAGCAAATGTTGTTGTTGTAGCCTTATTGGTTACAAACAGTGTATTTGGCTCATCAGGATCTGCACCGCTAAGCGCTACATCAGCACTGAAGCCTGCTCTTGCCAGGATCTTTTCGATATCCTGCTCGGTGTACTCTTTACCTGTTGTAAGGGTGAGCTCAATAGTCTCTTTACCATTGATGTTTCCCTTGTCGTATGTAGCAGCTTTAGTAACCTCTGCCTTTTCCTCACCAGGCTTAGCTGTGAACTTGATGGTGATAGTAACATTGTTATCTGCACCATACTTGTTGGCGGTTATAGAAATCTTATTTGCGCCTACATAATCACCTGCTGCTGACGTAACAACAACATTTGCCTTGCTGGACTTAACACCGGCTACTGTAGCTGCTGTAGCTGTAATAGCACCTGATGCCATATAAGAGCCATTCTTAAGATTTACAGTGATCTTGGCAGGTGTGTGAGTAGCAGTAGAATCCTCCTGCTTTGCACTAGCAATGAGATTATCAAGCTCTGACTGGGAATATGTCTTGTTTTCAGCAAGGTTCAATGTAAGGGTCTTACCTGTTACATCCCAGATAGCTGACTCACCGCCGTCTGTAGCACCGATAGTAGTCTTAATCTTTACATCGCCGATATCAGATGAAATAAAAGCCTGCATATTGGTATCAAATGCACCAAACTTAGGGCCTGCAGAAGTAACCTCTGAAGAGCCGTCAAGAGAGCCGTCAAGCAGCTTCATTGTGTTGAACTCTGTATCTGTAGAGATACGTGTAAGCTCGGACTGAAGCTGTACAATCTCGTCCTGGATGTTGCCTCTATCGTCGTCTGTCTCAGTGCCGTTAGCTGCCTGAACAGCCAGCTCTCTCATACGCTGAAGGATGCTGTGAGATTCCGAAAGTGCGCCTTCTGCTGTCTGAATGAGTGAGATACCGTCCTGTGCGTTGCTGGAAGCCTGATTAAGACCTCTGATCTGAGATCTCATCTTCTCTGAAATAGCGAGTCCTGCTGCATCATCTGCTGCACGATTAATTCTGTAACCGGATGAAAGCTTCTCTGTGCTCTTAGCCAATGCCTTTGTTGAAACACCCAACATTCTGTTTGTGTTGGAAGCTGTCATGTTGTGCTGTACTACCATTGCCATAATATTTTCCTCCTTGGTTGTGTCATAAGAGAGAACCCCCCTCTTATATTAGTTCTGAATCCTTTCGGAACCACTTTTCTTTATACTTTGAAAAGGCTGCACCGACCTAGGATTCGGAGAAAACCTTTTCCTTACAATTTTCATATCGGCTTTTTTTTCAAAATATTAACCTTTTTCTTTAAAACAGTACTTGCTGCTTATAAAAAAAATATAAAATGGGGAGAACCTCAAAATCGGCTCTCCCCACTGAAGAAAGGGTTTTCTTATATCAACCTTTAACAGCACCGCCTGTAACGCCCTCTACATAATACTTCTGAAGGGCCATGAACAGCAGTGTAACCGGTACAGCTATCAGTACGCCACCTGCACAGAATCTGGTGAAGTAGCCCTGGTAGTCATTAGTCCATACCCAGGCCTGCATAGCTACTGCTACGTTATAGGAGTCCTGGTGACCAAATGCTACATAGCTGGCAAATACGTAATCACACCAAGGTCCCATAAAGCCCATAAGCGCTGTGTAGATAATAATAGGCTTGGACAATGGCATGGTAATGGTAAAGAATACCTTGGCACGGGATGCACCATCGATACGGGCAGCCTCATCCAATGACTTTGGCAGTGTATCAAAGAAGCCCTTACATACATAATATCCCATACCTGAAGATGCAACTCCGATAAGAATAAGACCGGGTATAGCACCTGCCTGTGTCAAATGCATTGTCTTTAAAAGGAAATAGAGACAAATCATGGTAAGGAAGCCCGGGAACATGCCCAGTACCAGGATTATATTCATCAATGCTTTTCTGCCATTAAAGCGGAATCTGGAAAGAGCATAGCTTACTGCCAGTACTACCAGAGTCTGAATAAATGCACAAGCTGAAGAAATAATAAGGGTATTTGCATACCATTTCATGAAAATACTGTCAGCGCCCTTAATCAGACTTACATAGTTATCCAAAGAGAAATTTTTAGGGATAATGTAGTCTGTCATACCGCCATACTCAGTCTCAAAGGATCTAAAGCTCTGCAGTACGATACCTACGAAAGGCAGTAACCAAAGAATACTTAAAAGGATAAGGACAATATAGCTTACGGTAAGGTCTACTGCCTTGTGTCTCTTCTGAGAAGCATACTTTTTTTCTTTTGATGTACTCATTATTGGAAGCCCTCCTCATCTTTAATGGATGGCAGCATACGATAAACTACCAGGGAAATAATAGCGGTCACCATGAATACCATAATACCGATAGTGGCTGCCAGCTTGTAATTTGATCCCTCTACAGTCATCTTGTAAAGCCATGTAATCAAAAGGTCTGTTTTTCCTGCACCGCCTGTAAGCTTGTCTGACTTTGGACCACCCTTGGAAAGAAGGAATATTACGTTGAAGTTGTTGAGATTGCCGATAAAGCTGGTAAGCAGATATGGACCTGTTACAAAAAGCATATATGGTAATGTGATTTTTCTAAACATCTGGAACTTATTGGCACCATCAATACGCGCACTCTCATACAAATCCTCAGGAATGTTCATCAGAAGACCTGTGGCAATCAGCATAAGATAAGGAATACCTATCCAGAGATTGATACCCAGAATAGTGAACTTTGCCCAGGTACCGTTGGTCCAGAAAGGAAGAGCTGTTTCTATTATGTGATGTTTTATCAGGAAAAGATTGATATATCCGTCTACTGCAAAAAGCTTACCTACGTAGAGAAGGGATACAAACTGTGGAACTGCAATAGTAACAACAAAAATTGTTCTCCACATTTTCTTAAGGATAATGCCCTTTTTATTGATAAGCATTGCCAGTCCCATACCTAAAAAGTAGTTAAGGAAGGTAGCAAAGAAGGCCCAAATCAGTGTCCAGCCCAATACTTTACCAAAAGTAGATCCCAGGCCTGATGAGAAGGAAAGAAGCTCTTTAAAATTCTCAAATCCTACCCATGTGAAAAGCTTTTGTGGTGACTGATGGGTAACATCGTAGTTGGTAAATGCAATACATATCATGAAAATGATAGGTAAAGCTGTAAAAACTGCAATTCCCAGCATAGGAAGCGCAAGCAATGTTTTATCAAAATATTCGTCAAAAATGGAAGCAAAATCCTGCTTATTGGTCTTTAATTTCTTACCGGCCTTAAGGAGCTGCTCTGCTCTGTACTGCTGTCGGATATTTACTCTCCACATATATATTAACACCAGGGTAAAGAGTATACCTAAGAGGCCAAACAAAAGAATCAGGAATGAATTTTCACCCTGAACCATAGCAGTATAATCTGCATTCCAGCCACTTTCCACAGTACCCAGTGTTGTTATCTTAGCCACATATTCTGCGCCAAAAGAAGCCATATACCAAATATACAGTACTTCAACTGCGAGGAGCGCAAAACCTCTTAAAAACTGTTTTCTAACAATCGAACCAAATCCCATTATAAGGAAAGATATTTTTGTAGCTATATTTCCATGTACAAAAGTCTTGCCTATTTCTGCCAGGTCACTTCCCAGCCATTTGAAGAACTTTGTGATTTTTTTCATGATGTTCCTCCGTCTGCCATGTGGCAGATGATTTTAGTAAAAAGAGCGACAGAAGGAGTGTATCCTCCTGTCGCTGTAATTTCAATCAAATCAATAATTACTTTGCTGCCTTAAGCTTAGCCTCGAGAGACTTAAGAGCCTCGAGAATCTGTGCATCTGTAGCATCCTTGTAGTCACCTGCGATGATGGAATCACCGAAAGCTTCCATTGTTACCCAGTAACCTGCAGCAGCATCTGAAGGGTACTGACCCTGAGGAATTGTGTAGTTGAGCTGCTCAGCAAGTGCTGCAAGAGCAGGGTTAGCCTTAACTGCGTCAGACTTCTGAGCATTAAGGTTAGAAGGACCCCAGCCATGCTTATTGAATCTGTCAAGCTGTACTTCCTCGGATGTGAGGTACTTAGCAAGGCTATGGCAAGCTGCAAGCTTAGCAGCATCTGTCTGAGGCTTTACACCAAGAAGCTTGAAGCCACCGAAGCCGCCCATCTGTACCTGCTTACCATCAAGTGTGAATGTAGGACACTTTGCACAAGCGTAGTTGTCACCAAAGAGATCCTTAGCAGCATCTGAATCCCATGTACCATCAATAATAGCGCCGCAGTTAGCTGCTGCACCTATGGATGAACCGTTAGCGAAACCTGCACCATTGTTCTTAGCAAGCTCAATAAGAGCCTTTGTAGCAGCAACACCCTTATCATTTGCGATAGAAACGTTAGCCTGCTTTACGGAACCATCTGAATTGTAGTCATATGTGATCTCACAGCCAGCTGCGAAGTACATAGCTACTGAATACCAACCGGAGTTGATCTGGAAATAGAAATTCTTACCAGCTGCCTTACAATCAGCAACGATTGCATCAAGCTTTGTAGGATCCTTTACGATGCTCTTATCGTAGTAAAGGAAGTAACCATTATCAGATGTCATAGGGTAAGCATATGTAAGCTCACCAAGTGTAGCTGCACCAACAGCACCACCATCGTTGTTTGTCTTAACGAACTCAGCGTTTGCGCCTACTACAGGTGCAAGACCGCTAGCTGCTACCAGCTTACCAAGCTGATCCTGTGCGAAACCAAAGATATCGCCAGCTGCTTCAACGTCTGTTGTTACCTTACCTGCTGCGTCTCCCTCGCCTACAGGCTCAACAGTAATTGTACAGTTCTTGTATGCTTCATTTGCATTCTTCCAAGCTTCTGCCTTTTCCTTTGTGAAATCAACTACAGCGTCTGCAACCCATACCTTGATCTCACCGGAAAACTCTACTGTTTTCTCCGGTTCAGGTGATGGTGTTGTGTTTTCTTTCTTGCCGCCACAAGCTGCAAGGCTAAGAACCATTGCAGATGCAACAAGAAGGCTTAATAACTTCTTCTTCATAAATTTTCTCCTTCATGAATAATAATATATACCTCATATTTGCACTATGCAAATATGATTTCATACCGCTATGCGGTTATGAACTGATTATTTGAGCACAACGCTTGTCTGTGGGTCCAGTGTAAGCTGTGCCCCTTTAAGCTCGGCTCTGCCCTGACCTACAAATCCCGCTACTTTACTTAATGCAGCAAGATCTGCGGCTTTATCGCTCTCAAGCACAGTCTTAAGATCTATCGTAATCGCTTCTGTGCCTGTATTGTGGAAAAGATATGTCTTTTCACCTTTATACTCTATCTCAAAGCCACCGAAGACCTTGGCGTCAAAGGAAAGTGAACTGTATACTCCTCTGGCAATCTCAGGAAAAGCTTCTCGTAAATCCAATACCTTTTTATAATAATTAATCAGACTGTTTTCGTCGCTCTGCTGGGATGCGACTGTACCATTTTTCTGATTATCAGAACTATAGGTACTACCCACAGGATTGCTGACTTTGTCTCCATCTCCCCAAAGCATAGCCAGACGTCTGTTGGCATCTGTGCTGGCTGATCCTCTGGATCCTTTAAGCCCTATCTCTTCACCATAATAGATAAAAGGTGTCCCGGGCGCCAGGAGATAAAGATTGGCTGCCATATAGGCTTTCTTACCATCTACCGTCATGCTGCCTGCAGCTCTGTCCATATCATGATTTGCAATGAAATTAATAGGCATTGCATTCGAATTTGCTGTTAATAATTCTTTTTGTGTATCGGCAATATACTGAGTAAAATCTGCTATTTTCTGGCCTCTGACTGCACTGGCTACTCTGCCGTCAGAGGAAGCCATACCAAAATCAAAGGTATTAAGAGCAGCGGCATACTTTACGGTCTCCATATTGGCTGACCAGCATTCACCTACTGTCCAGATGTCCGGCTTAATTTTTTTAAGCTCGTCCATGTACCAAGTCCAGAAGCTGACGTTTTTCTCAGTGTTAAGATTGTAAACATACTTGATGGCGTCAAATCTAAAGCCGTCTACGCCCAAATCCAGCCAGTACTTGGCTATATCCAGACAGGTCTCGCGAACGAAATCATTGTCAAAATTCAGCTCCGGCATATCCAGTGCAAAATTGCACTCGTACATCTCTGTAGTACTGCCTGAAAGGAACTGATAGCTGGATCCCGGCACTTTTGTATCGCGGGTCACACAGGTGTAAAAATCATAGTACTCACTCTCTGTGTCCTCAATGAGATGGGCCTTTTCGAACTTTTTGAACCAATCATTTTTGTTGGATGTATGATTCAGTACCAGGTCGATAATAAGCTTTATACCACGCTTATGGCACTCTTCTGCCAGCTCTTTCAGGTCATCCTCTGTGCCAAATTCAGGATCTATCTTGTAGTAATTCTTAACGTCATACTTGTGGTAGCTGGGACTCTCAAAGATAGGAGTCAGCCAGATACCGGTGATACCCAGGTCATCATGTGTGGCAGGATCACCGTCGTTAAGATAATCAAGACGATTGATAATGCCTCTTATGTCACCTGTGCCATCACCATTTGCATCAGAAAAGGAACCGGTAAATATCTCATAGAAAACTCTATACTGGTCGTCTACGTAAACTGCTTCAGGAATGCCGTTAAAGTCATCTTCCTTTTCTTTTTTTTGGCCACATCCCGTAAGGGGTGCAACCACCAGGGTCAAAGCCAAAACAAATGAACTTAATTTCAAAAATCTTCTATTCATCTGCAGGCCTCCTATGATTATTTTGCTACTGAATTGAGAAGAGCGTCGTCTATCTTACCCCATGCGCCGGCTCCTGAACCGGAACACTCTACATGGATGCCCACCGCTACTGTATCCCCTTCTTTTACTGTAATATCAGAGATAATTGCTGTAGCCCAGTTGCCGTAAGAAGTAATCTCGGTAGCTGCTGTAGCTGCTACCTCTCCGTTTATCTTTACGTAGGAGTAGATGTTGCAATCGCCGCCGTCTCCTCCCATGATGGAAATCGAATATTTATATGTCCCCGCAGGTATATTCTCTACATCCTGCCAGAGATCAAAATCAACTGAATCGGACTTGGCACTCCAGAAGTGATAATGCTTGGTGCCTGTAAGGGAATCTGTTGTCTTATCCTCTACATAAAGCTCGTCCATAGTCTTATACTTGGCTACTTTCCAGCTTGTATCGCCGTCTTCAAAGCTGTAATTGTTAAGGAAGTTGTACTCAACCATGCTGACATTGCATACGGCTTTCATGCCATCTGCTTCGCCGGTAATAACATACTTGGCAACACCACCTTTATACATCTTGTCAAAGTCAGCATCCAGCCATTTTACGGATATTTCCTTTTTGGAATTGTCCGTCATAACGGCATTTACCTTGTCAGGAAGTACTATGGTACCATTCAGGTCAACAATAAGATTGGTGTCCTGAATAGCATCAGGCTTCACTGCAATGGAATTGCCTTTTTTAACAAGGGCCCACATCTTAAGACTCTCCAGAGGATGTCCCGTGGCATCAAAGAACGCCTGATTATCTACAGCAGAACCGCCGTAGTACTTGCCGGCATCATTAGGATCGTACTCTCCGGCATAGCTGGAAGCCCAGCCGGAGCCATTCTTTTCCCAGAGTGCTGAATTCTCTTCCCAGGAGCTACCACCTGCTGATATCCAGGTGCCTTCCCAGTAGAAAACTCCAATGCCATTTTTAGTCTTGTTGGCTACTGTATCAATAATATCTCTGATGCAGTTTACCTGTCCCTGTATAGTATAAGGATAATTCTTGGTAACTGCTGAACCGTCAGAGATAGTATTACCATTAAAATCACTGTCGTCAGGAGTAAATGCGTAGGATGTCTCCATGACCATAACTTTCTTTCCGTAGGTATCAGCTACTGTAGAAAGAACAGTGGCAAGATTGTCCAAAGAGCCGTGCCAGTATGGATAATAGGATGATGCAAATATATCATAATCCAGCTTGTAGTAATCAAGCTTTCTGGAATAGTCAGCGTAATTGGTAACCTTTTCGGGATTGGCAAAATGAACTGCTACTAAAGCATCCGGGAAGACTTCTCTGGTAGCACGACTGCCGGCATCCATAAGATAATACATATTCATCCAGGACTTCTCTCCGGCCATGGCACCATTGGTCTCATTGCCCACCTGCACCATACCTACGTCAACACCGGCTTTTTTAAGCTTCTGCAGACACTCTTTTGTGTACTTGTAGCAGGCTTCGGTCTTTTCCTCTATGTTCATCCCTTCCCATGCCTTGGGACACATCTGCTTGGCAGGATCAGCCCAGAAATCGGAATAATGAAAATTAATCAAAACCTTCATGCCGTACTTGGTAGCTCTTTTACCGATCTCAACTGCATTGTCTATATCGCAGTTGCCGCCGCCGTATCCGTTGCCATCCTTATCGTAAGGATCATTCCATACTCTGATACGAATGTAATTGATACCGTTGTCTGCAAGCACTTTGTAAACGTCAGAAGCCTGACCGTCGAAATCATAGTACTGAACTCCGCCCTTTTCCAAAGCGGGTACGCAGGAAGCATCCATGCCCAGGATAAAATCCTCAGCCAGGCCGTCTACCTTTTGTACATAAATGCTGTCTGATGCTACCTTATCGGTCTCAGGCTTATATACTGCCTTTTTGGAGCCACATGCAGTCATAGAAACCAACATAGTAACCATAATTAAGATAAATGTAAGCTTTATTTTGTTCATATTTAACAATTTCTCCTCCACAATACTAACACAAGTTGGGAATTTTGTCTACACTTTTTTGGTAACGTTTCCACATTTTTTTCGAAATCTTTCGATACGTTATCCGAAAGCCGCAAAAATACGGCATTTCCGCCGACAAGTGTCCTGTTAAAATATTTTATCAATTGCTTCTAAACATTTCAATGGACAGCATTCACAAAGAGATGTGCTATTTTTGTGCATATTGCACAATTTATCTTGTTGCGCAACCGTTTCCATATCGAAAGAATGATACATAATTAACAATGAAATAGAAAGGGACAGCCCGTGGGCCGTCCCTCAAATAACCTTTTTTCTTTATAATAATGCATTATACACATCTCTTTTAGAGATGCCACGATCCTTCGCCACCAGCTTCATAGCTTCCTTTTTATCGATGCCCTGATCCAGATAAAGCTGCATATGCTCATTCAGATCCATTTCATTCCAGCTTTTTTTCTCGGCCTCTTCTATCTCTTCGTGATCAAGGCCATGAATAACCAGAACAAATTCCCCCTTGGGCTCGTTGACCGTAAAATATGACAGAAGCTCCGATATGGTGCCACTGTAGGAATTCTCGTGAAGCTTGGTCAGCTCTTTTGCAGCTGTCATCTGCCGGTCTCCCAGCTCATCCAGTAAGAGCTCCAAAGTACGTATAAGCCTGTGAGGTGCTTCATACATTACAATGGTACGTGTCTCACGCTTCATATCATCAAGTACGCGGCGCAGCTCCTTTTTATCGGTAGGAAGAAAAGCTTCAAAGCAAAACCTCCTGGTGGGAAGCCCTGAAATAACAAGGGCAGATACACAGGCACAGGCACCGGGCACTATGGTCACCGGAACGCCTGCAGCTCTGGCTCTTTTTACCAGCTCTTCTCCAGGGTCTGAAATCCCAGGCATACCTGCATCTGTTATTACCGCTATATTTTTGCCGGCTATCAGCTCAGCTACCAGCTCATCAGCTTTCTCTATTTTATTATACTCATGATAGCTGGTCATAGGAGTATGTATATCAAAGTGATTTAGGAGCTTTATGCTGTTTCTGGTATCCTCTGCCGCTATCAGATCCACTTCCTGAAGGGTTTTTATGGCTCGATAGGTCATATCCTCAAGATTCCCTATGGGGGTTGCACATAAATAAAGCATGTTTACTTCCTTTTCAAATAGCAAATAAAAAATATATGGAAAATTTATAATTATAACTTAAATGTTTATATTTTTGTTGTACTTTTGTTGTACTAATTGTGTTATACTTCGTGTTGTAAATAATTTAACCCCTCATAACCCCAAAAGCTTCTGCCCTAACCCCCTTTCGGCAGGAGCTTTTATCTTTTATGATTTTTTTATTTAATAGCCGTAAACATCATATATTTCATCAGTATAAACGCCCTGCTCTTTATAAACTATAAGCGGAGGTGCTATTTTTATGCCTGAATTACCGCCTTTAGTGGCTGCAATTAGCACCATATTGGGCTCTTTGTCTATAAAAGGATGGACCATGCGCATTTCTTTCGGCTCCAGCTTATATTTTTCCATGGTGCGAATGATCTCTGCCAGGCGAAATGGCCTATGGACCATATAAAAGCGGCCATTGGGCTTTAACACCGCTGCCGCTTCTCTTACTACATCATTAAGGTCACACAGCACTTCATGTCTGGCTATGGCCTTGGCATCTGCGGGATTATCCTCGCCATGCCCCGATATCATATATGGTGGATTGCTGGTAACAACATCAAATGAGCTTTTTCCAAAAATGGAAGACGCTTCTTTGATATCACCGGTCACCACATTTATCCTTTCCTGCAGTGCATTTAATGCAACGCTACGTCTGGCCATATCAGCCGACTCTTCCTGAATCTCCAGGGCTGTGATATGCGCGGCGTCTGTTTTTGCAGTAAGAAGTATAGGTATGATACCTGTACCGGTACCCATGTCCAGGACTCTTTCACCTTTTTTCGCCCTGGCAAAACCGGATAAAAGTACAGCATCCATACCAAAACAGAATCTGCCGGGATCCTGTATTATCTGAAGATTGTTTCTCTGAAGGTCGTCTATCCTTTCGCCTTCTTTGAGGTAATTATTATTCTCCATCCAGCTTTGACTTACCCTCTCTACGCTCAGCTGCTTCCAAAGCTTTGAGCTCAGCATCATCCTCGTGCTTATTATCTTTTCTGCGACGTGGCTTGAACTGAAGGTCCTTTGCCTCGTACTCCTTGAGCTCACGCTCATCATTGCCGTTATCTACCAGCACTCTTACTTTCTGCTTCAATACATACAGAGACTGAACTGTACCCTTCAATCCGTCCGGCGTAGTCACCCAATCGCCTACTCCGGGCAGATGAGCATTTAAATCCTCATAAGCTGCCTCTTCGTTTTTCAGACAGCACATAAGTCTGCCACATACACCTGATATCTTGGTAGGATTCAGGGAGAGATTCTGTTCTTTTGCCATTTTTATGGAAACAGGCACAAAGTCTGCCAGATATGAATGGCAGCAAAGAGGTCTGCCGCACACACCAATACCGCCAAGAATCTTGGCTTCATCACGTACACCTACCTGACGCAGCTCGATACGGGTGCGGAAAACAGCAGCCAGGTCCTTTACCAGCTCTCTAAAGTCTACTCTGCCGTCTGCGGTAAAATAGAAAAGAAGTTTATTTCTGTCAAAAGTATATTCGCATCCGATAAGCTTCATCTCCAGCTCACGATTACGTACCTTTTCCTGGCAGATAACCATGGCTTCTTTTTCCTTCTGGCGATTTTCCTTTTCTTTTTCTGCGTCTTCTGCAGTAGCAACACGCATAACTGCCTTCAGTGGCTGAACTACTTTGTCATCCTCCACCTCTCTCACATCCATAACGACATGGCCATACTCCACGCCTCTTGCAGTCTCAACAATAACGCTGCCACCTGCTTTAATATCAAAATCCAGGGGGTCAAAATAATAAACCTTACCAGCCTGTCTAAATCTTACTCCAACTACCTTTGTCATCTATTTACCTCAATCTTTCTTCGGGATACACCCTTTATTTTTCTCTTAATTTGAAGAAAAGCACCATCAATGTGGCATCTGCATTTACTGATACCATCAGCCTGTCTCTGGCTTTCTGTGCCTCTTCTATTTTGGTCATCAGGCTCTGATAGGAGTACCTTTCTGCCTGTGCCATTATCTCATTTTGTTCATCGGAAAAAGTAAGCCTGCCACCATCTCCTGTAGACTTGGCTACCAGCACATCTCTATACCATAGAGTAATAAGCTGCAGTCTTTCTTTTAGCTCATCTTTGGCCTTTACTTCATTCCAGGACTTGGCTGCCAGGTATATATCTCCTGCATCCATCTTATCTACACGTCTAAGTACAGATACTACTTCACTCTTCATCTCTGAAAAAGCCTGAGACTCCGCAAAATCTATGGCTCTGCCCGGTATACCGTCGGCAAAAGACGCGGCCACGTCTGCCATATAATCGGAAATACCATGATCTTTCACCAGCATTTCTTTTACAATCCGTCTGGATACAGGCTTAAAATTCAGCTGAATACAGCGGGATCTGATAGTAGGTAAAAGCGCCCCTGCATTATTTACCAAGAGCACCACGACTCCATACTCCGGTGGCTCCTCTATAGTTTTTAACATGGCATTCTGTGCTTGCTCATTCAGCTTCTCTGCTTCGTCGATGATATATATTTTTTTACCGCCATTGTAAGGCTTTATGACCATATCATTGTTGAGCTGTTCACGTATCTCATCAACACTTATAATACGTGGCTTGGCATGAGTCACATACTTAATATCAGGATGATTACCGGACATACTTTCTCTGCAGGCCTTACATTCACCACAGGCTACTCCGCTGCCGCTCTCGCATACCAGTGCCTGGGAAAAACACTCTGCCATCATTCTTTTTCCACTGCCGTCCTCACCGCAAAAAATGTATGCATGGCTGGTCTTTTTTTGGGCTACTGCCTCTTTCAGGTGAGATACTATATTATCTTGTCCAAATATCTCTTTATATGTCATGTCAAAATATCTAAAAGCAGTCCTCGGATTTCGTCTATTTTGCTAAGAATCAGAAGGTGATCCTTTTCTTCCTTCAAAAGCTCTGCAGTCAGCTCATCCAGATTCTCATCGATAAGTTTTATCATGCCGTATACTCTGTGGCGCCCACGCCTGTCTAAGAAGTTTTCTCTCTTAAACTCATGGGTACGAGATACCGCCTCATTCATAAACTCACGAATCAGGGCCCGATATCTCTTCATATCACGCACATCCATGTGCTTGGAGATCTTTTTGCCCTCTTTAGTAATATCGTCGACCAGCGCTCCCAGCTTTTCTGCCAGGGCTGTGTCCTCTATCTTGGAAGCCAGCACAAATTTAAAGTCCTCTGAACGCTCCGGGGCCTGGGGCTTAAATTCGATGTTATTCAACTGTTGCAGCTGGTCTACTTTGATATCCACTGGTTTATTTCCTCCAGGCACCTGTTCAGGTCGCCATTTATAAAACGGGTATCCACACCCAGTCTCATCAGCTCGCCCACAGAGAAATCAGCTTCATCTGCCAGATATCTCCTGCACACCTCGGAAAAATTGGGCTTTTCCTGTTTCCCCTCCCTATCCACAGCTCGCTTGAGCCTGGTATAGTCATCTATCTCAATATAGATAGGGCGTACCTTGTCCTCACCAAAGTAATCCCTGATCTGCTCGTAGCCTTTCAGGGTAGTAATCATCATATAATCGCCTTTGGAAAGGTCGATCTGACCGTCATCTGCAGTAAAGTAGTACCAGGGTCCATACACAGTATGATACACACGTATCTCTATAATCTTGCCCTCATCCCTCATTTTTTCCATCTCAGGGATAGTAACAAAATGATACTCGACGCCGTCCTGCTCACCTGCCCTTATAGGCCTTGTAGTGTAGAGAACCACCTGTAAAAATCTATTGTCCGCCACCAGATTTTTGTAGACCGTATCTTTGCCGGTGGCACTTTTTCCCATAACTGTATAAATAATCCCCATAGAAGTATCCCTTCTTAGTAATTGCTACTCTCTAGCATACCATAATTAGGGGACAGTGTCACGAATTTTTATCACTGTTTCATTTCTTTAAGAAGAGTAGTCAGTAAATTTTTTGTATCCGCCGACAGCTTGGGATAGGACAGCACAAGCTTTACTCCATTAACAAAAGTTATATTATTCAGCTCCTCGATTCGGGTTATTTTGTTTTTAAAAAGCATGTTAAAGAGTTCATCCACCGCTATTTGTCGTTTATCCGGATGCACCGACTCTACCAGATTATTTATTACTCCGGCGTTCTTATCGCTGAATTCCGAAGTAGCTTCTGTTTTCTCTATACCGCTGGCAGTGGTATTCCAGTGGGTAAGCTCATGCTGGTCGAATTTCTCCTTGAAGCTTTTTACGACTATCGGCTTTCCATAAGGTATTTTAAAAAGCTTTCCCACCACGCAGTCTTCCGGCACATAGCTTCTTATCCTGTCTTTGATAGCCACAAATCCCGCCTTTTTATTAGCATCATAGGAAAAGCCAGGGGCATCCAGCAGGTAAATATCTTTTATTTTTTTCTGAAGCTTCTGTTCCGTATTCATTGCGGCATATGCTGCCAGTGTTCCGCCTTTGGAATGGCCTATAAGCCTCACTTTAATAAAAGGCTGCCTCAGGACCTTATCCAGATACTCTCTGCATTTTTCCTGCCCCGGAGCAGGTATTTTATACAAATACACAAAATTCTCTTTCCAGGACAACAGGCTGTCATCTGTGCCTGGGAAAGCTACTATGGCTTCAAATCTGTTCAGATAGAAGGTACATGCATAGTAGGTCATCTCCAGCTCTTCACTTATTTCTTTTTCATAGTCAGCGACGCATACCTTGCCATAGCGCTTACTGTCAGACATCTCCAGGAGAAGCAGCTCTTTTGTATCAAACTTGTAGTCAGGATCATCCTTAAGCTTGCGGGCCTTATACTTTTTTGCCACCTCTGCTATGGGCGTTTTTCCATCCACCAGACCGGTGTAGTCCAGATAGGACAGGCAGGAAAAGGCCAGCATATCTGCGTCGTTAATAGGCATTTGCAGGAAGCTTATATCTTTTCTGAATTTTACATAGGATAGGATATTGTGCATAGAATTCCCCCGAATATTTTTATCCATTTATCATACAACAGAAAAGGGGAGAAACAAATAGAAATGAAAAGATTTAATCGAATTGTTATAAATTAAGAAAAAGCACAGACCCCCACCGGCATCCGGCGCCCCTGGACACCCTGAAGCGTGTCCATTCACTTTCTTATACATAAGAAAAAGCACCGACCCCGACTATCGTCAGAACCGATGCTCATGTGTGCGTCACCAGGGGCTCGGTCTCGCATCACCGCGATTCGCGCGCCTTCAGCTTCGAATCGCTATGCTCGGTCCGCGCCAAACGG
>JAZLGU010000034.1:0-1221 GCA_045616485.1 Lachnospiraceae bacterium | reverse complement strand
CGGCAGACAGGAAACCTATACAGAGCTTGGTCTTTATACCTGCCCAAGCTGCAACAGATATTAAATGGAGGAATTTACTATGAGTTATACAGAATTTTCTAATCAGCCTGAATATTCAGGACACTTTTGGAACGCAATGAGAGGTCATAATGAGCATTATGACAAGCTCCACGGAGGCTATGACAATTACACAAGTACCTATAGTTTTCCGGACAGCTCCAATAATAAGCTTGAAGCACTTATAAAAGCTGAGAGCATTTTCAGAAATATTGCCACAGTTTTCAAGGCTTACAGAAGTAGCTATCGCATTTTTGCAAAGGACTGTGAGGATCTTGCTATGTTTATCCCTGATGGTGGTCAGATTCCGATTTATGACGGAATCAACGATTTTACCATCAATACAGTAGATTCACATAAGCTTGCAGCTTTCGTTAAGCTGGATGAGGATTTTGTCTCCGATGCAGCCTTTAGCATTGAGGACTATCTCACCAAGAGATTTGCAGTCAATTTTGCAAATGCAGAGGATAAGGCATTTATCTGTGGTTCCGGTGTAGATGAGCCTACAGGTATTCTCAATGATGGAAATGGCGCTGAAGTCGGTGCGACTGCATCAGTTCTTACATACGATGATGTAATCAGTCTTTATTTCAGTATTAAGCCTAAATATCGCAAAAAGGCAGTATGGCTTATGAATGATAATACTGCTATGGCTCTCCGCAAGCTTAAGGACAAGGACGGCAATTATCTCTGGAATAACAATAACGATACCATTCTTGGAAAGCAGGTATTTATTTCAGAGTATATGCCGGACGCAGATGCCGGAGCAAAGCCTATTGCCTTTGGTGATTTCTCTTACTACTGGACAATCCTTAGAAAGAGAATATCCGTAAGGTCTCTTACAGAGAAATTTGTACTGAATAACCAGATTGGTTATCTTGCCTTTGAGTTCCTGGACGGAAAGCTTGTACGCAGGGATGCCGTAAAGGTATTGCAGATTTCCTAACCATTTTTCACTTTTCATTTCGCGACTTTACACGCGAAAGGGGGCGGCGGTTCTACGCTTATACCTATATAGAGATTTGCATACCCCCTACCTCCTGAAAGGTAATATTACGACACAGAATCAAAGTATCAGAGTCAAAAGAGAAATCATTACGGAACAGACTGGCTGTGCAGTCCGTTTCTGTTGAAAGGAGGAGCTATGGATCAGGATAATATCAC
>JAZLGU010000033.1:0-5324 GCA_045616485.1 Lachnospiraceae bacterium | reverse complement strand
TGTTTTTTGGGACAAAGGAGAACCTCCCTGTGTCAATTTTTTGACCCAGGCAACGTTTCTCTTTGTCACAAAAAACAGTGACGCTATGCGGAGCGTACCTTGTTACCAGCCCATATCCATAAGCCAGTTGTTTAGGGCTCTTTCTCTGTCCTTGTCCTCTGTGAGGCCGTGAGGAGGCAGGTATTCGCCTTCGATGTGGCCGTCCACGATGTAAAGGACTCTGGAGCACTTGGCTGCGATTTTGGCATCATGGGTCACCATCATGACGGTGGTGCCCTCACGATTCAGCTTACAGATTTCCTCCATCACTTCTGTGGAAGACTGGCGGTTCAGGGCGCCTGTAGGCTCGTCTGCAAAAAGGATTTTCGGGGAGTTCATCATGGAGCGGGCTATGCAGGCTCTCTGCAGCTGGCCACCGGATACCTCGTTGATATCGTTGTCGGCTATGTCGATGATACCCAGCTTTCTCATAAGTTCTTCTGCTTTTTCCGTCTTTTCCTTACGGCTTATGTTTTCCTTCTTACTCTCTACTGCAGGCAGAAGAATATTGTCCAGGATGGTCAGATTTTTCATCATAAACATCTGCTGAAAGATAAAGCCCATTTTATCCAGTCTTACCTGGGACAGCTGATTCTCGTTAAGCTTTACTATATCCTGTCCGTCGAAAAACACTTCGCCGGAGGTGGCTTTATCCATACCTGAAATAGAGTACAAAAGGGTGGATTTACCTGAGCCTGATGGCCCCATAATGCCTACCATTTCTCCTTCCTCCACCTTGAGGGATACATTTTTCAATACATTTACCTGTCTTTTATCTGCTACATATGTTTTACAAAGATTCTTTGCTTCTATAATTGTCATTTCATTTTCCTCCACTTATTCAATGCTTGCCGTATCTGAGCTCTTAATGTGTCTGGTATAAAGAGCTGTTAAAAAGGCTATCGCTATGGTCAGTGCCAGTACTATGGCCGGGTATATTATAAATACCTTAAGAGGATTTATAACAAAGGCTACTCGGCCTGCTCCCATCATGCCAAAAATAGGGCTGATGCAAAGCTTGGTCATAGGGATGGACAGTAAGCCTGCCAAAATCACCGCCATAAGGGCCACCAGACCAAATCTGCATACCTGCCAGAGAATCACCTTGCTGCTTCTAAAGCCTATAGCCTTAAGAATAGCTATCTCATTTCTTTCGTCAGATATGAAGGAACGCTCCATAAGGATTGTTACCAGTACTACTACCACCAGGGTAATAGCCAGTAAAAGGTACTGCACCAGCTCCATGGTAGGCACTACTGAAAGGCAGTCAATCTGATACTCTATTGCCGTGAAAATATCCTTGGCGCCCAGCTCTTTACTTATTATGTCCTTTCTGGATGCGGCTACCTTGGTGCTTGGATGATCGTCAAATTCTATTTGGAAATCGAAAAGTGAAGAGGCTGAAGTCATATTGGTAGGTGCATCTTCATGTATTCTTATTATTTCTCCCAGCTGATTCATGGTCTGGAAATAAGCTACCACCATGCATTCCAGCTTTTCCGTGGAAAAATCTATGGTAATGGTATCACCTATTTTTACCCCCAGCTTTTCAGCTATCTGCGGAGTGATTGCTATCTCATTTTTATTCTGTGGTGCAGTGCCTTGCATGTAATCATACATAGAGGCCTTGGTGTTTTTACCCTGCTGGAGATTGATGGAGTACTCCTTGCCACCTGCATATACAGGATATGCATACTGAATGTCGATAAATACGTGGCCCGGGATTCCCAGGTCTTTAAGCTTGTCCTCTGTGTCCTTTATGTAATCAGAAAGGGCCTGGTCGCCATCCTCCTTCATAAAGCTCATGAGCTCGTTGGTGCTGCCGTAATAAAGGTCGCTTCTGGCTGCAAAGGTGGTAATTAAAGCTTCGCTCTTCATGGTAGAAACCGTATTTACCAGCACCAGTACAAAAAGGGTGCAGACAGCAAAGGCTATCATGATGGTGGTATATCTTTTAGGGCTGCTTAAGATGTCATTGGCTGCCATAAAGACAGGCACCTTGCTTTTTCCCGCAGACAGTCTGAGAGTAGACTTTTTCTTGTATCTTTCCCCGGTCTGACCACTTCTGATGGCGTCTACCGGTGTGGCTTTTTTCACCTTCCCTGTGGATATGTAGGCGAAAAACAGAATGGATACTACTACGATGACGAAGCCCAGTACGTTGGGTAAAATGCCCATGGCATTACCCAGCACCATGTTGTCGGACACGCTCTTTATCAGCAGTCCGCCAAAAGGGAAGCTTAGTGCAAAGCCTATCAGTGCTCCTGCCAGAGCTATCATCAGGTACTTGATGAGATAGAGGCATCTTATCTTGAAATTGCCTATGCCTATGGCCTTCATAACGCCTATTTCTCTGTACTCTTCGGTAATAGTGAAGGTGATGGTGAATTTCAGCACCACAAAGGCTACGATGATGAGGCAGAGGCTTAATATCAGTGTGATAAAAGCTACTACCATGTCCATAACGTAGGCTGTTTTTATTATGGCACTGGACTTGTTGAACATGGGATTTACAGTAAGCTTTGATGTGGCTGCTTCCACAGCTTTTATGTCATCTGAATCGATATAGCAGATCTGCCCTCTGGAGTATCTGTTAATAGTTTCATTTTCCAGCAGTGTCTCCATATCTGCGGGATTCATTATGAATCTGGTGTTACCCATAAAGTCGGAGCCTAAAAGTGCATCTTTCAAAGGGCCATCTACTATAAGAGTAAGCTCTACCCCTGACATTTTAAAATTTATCTTGTCACCGGGCTTTAGATTGTTCTTTTTCAAAAAACCGCCGGTGGCGTAGATATGGCCCTTTTCCGGCTCTTTGGCCGGCTCATTATTTTTGTCAAAAAATGTTATGCCTGAGCCTGACAGAGTCTGCATTATCAGCACATTTTTACAGACAATCTTTTCCCCTTTTTCTCCGGACAGATTGTCTGCACCGCCATAGACTACGTCCTCCAGTCGGTAGCTCTTTATGGCTTCAGTGCCTGTAAGCATCTGATCCAGGGCGCCTACAGAGCCTTCACCTGATGTGATAATGACCCAGTCCCCCACTCCTGCCTGCTTTAAATAATAGTCCGTGCCTCCGGTCACAGTAATGACATTGTTGAGTCCGCTGGCAACAAACATGGTAGACAGGATAACAAAGAGGATAATGATAAAATTCATTGTCCTCTTTCTTTTAATATCCCTTTTAAGTATTCTTAAAAACATTTTCCCTTACCTGCTTTCTGTGTTTGTGGGAACATTGTAACACGGCAATTATTAAATAATCCTTAAATGCCGCGCCACCTTATACTTTTCTTATTACCACTGTTACAAAAAAGCAGTTTTCTTTAATATTTGCAAAGATGTCTCCATCCATTTTTCGCATAAGCTGCTTACATATATAGAGCCCCAGACCGCTGCCATCTCTATGCTCGCTGTTGCTGCCCCTGTAAAAAGAATCAAAGATATTGGGGAGTTCCTCAGGCTTCAGGCTGCAGCCGGTGTTTTTTACAACAATCAGTCTGCAGTCCTCTTCCTCATCGAAGTCTATGGTGATACTTTTGCCATCACCGTACTTTATGGCATTTTCCAGGATGTTCTGCATGACTTCCACCAGACGGTCAAAATCTGCACGCAGCAGGCAGTCCTCTATGGCTCCCACAAAAAAAGCAGTGTGGAGCCCGGCCATTTTTTCCCTGTAGTAATTTTTGACCGTATCCATGACCTTTGACAGATATACCTCTCCCATATCTACGTTTAATGACAGGAAATCCTCCCGGGAAGCTTCTGCTATCTGGCTCACGTATGCTTTTATTTCAGCTATATTTTTGTCGATGCCGTTATGGGCCGCGGCCCTTTCCTCATCTGTGGTATACAGCCCCTTTTGCAGGGCCTTGTTGTAGAGGTCTATGGCAGAAAGGGGTGTCTTTATGTCGTGGGAAAGGGAGAGGATCATGGTTTTTTTCTCTTTTAGCAGGGAAAGCTCCCTTTTTTTATTGTCCTCCAGGGTCTCTCGTAGCATATCCATGCCCCAGATAAAGCGGCCAAAATACTTGCTTTTTTCCTGCTTCACCGGCATGGCCAGATTGCCCTTTGCCAGCTCTGCAGTCATCCTGTTCATCCTGGAAAAAGGGCTTATGAGCTTGCGGTCTATATAGAGGATCAGGAAAAGCTGGGTCAGCAGCAGGATACCTGCAAAAGCGTTCAGCCAGATATAGACTGCGTAATTGTTCTTTTGTTCATATAAAAAGGCATAGAGCTGTCCCCCTATGTCCTTGACCATATATGAGTTCTGATAATATTTTTCTTCGGTGGTCGAAAAAAGGCGGATCTCCGTAAGGCATTTGTATTCCTTAAGGTTTATTTCCTCTATTGTTTTGCCGGCAGACAGCTCTCTATGGGCCCTGGCTACGTCCACCTTGTAAAAAGCTTCTGTTTGCTGCTGCTGTTTTACCAGTACTATGTTCATAATAAGCAGAAGCAGAAGCTCTGCCAGTATAAAGAGACCGGCCAATCGTCTGTATTTACTCAAATCTGTACCCCACTCCCCACTCGGTTATTATGTGCTTTGGATTCTTCGGATCCTTTTCCAGCTTCTGTCTCAGCCACTTTATGTGTACTGTCAGAGTCTGCAGCTCCGACTCACTGTCACTGCCCCAGATGGTGCTAAATATATACTCCTTTTTCAGGGTCATGCCTTTGTTTTCCATAAGGAGCTTCAGGAGCTCGTATTCCTTGATGGTGGCAGTCACTTTTTCACCATCCAGATAAATGGAATCTGTTACAGTATTCAGAGTGATATCGTCGATTCGTAGCTCGCGGGTGGCGTATTTTCTGGCAAACACGCCATTTACCTTGGCCAGCAGGATATCGATGTCGTAGGGCTTTTCTATGTAGTCGTCTGCCCCCAGCCCCAGGCCTTTCAGCTTGTCGTCCTTGTCTACTCTGGCGCTGGCTATCATGATGTGGGCATTGGAGCTTTCCCTTATCCTGGAACATACTGCAAATCCGTCTACTCCCGGCAGATTTATGTCCAGTATGATCAGCTTGGCTCCGTATTTTTCAAAAAGGCTGATGGCCTTCTCTCCGCTTTCTGCCACACTTACCGTGTAGTTTTCCTTCCTCAGGAAATCGCAGAGCAGACCGCTTATTTCCTTGTTGTCCTCAACTATAATAATATCAAGCATTTTCCTCTCCCCCTTTTTCTTCAATATACCATTTTGCATCATTCATAGCAAGTGCCAGGGGCTTGCCGATAGCGGCAAAATCGGGTATTATGTCAAGGGGACGTTTCTCAGTGTCAA
>JAZLGU010000032.1:0-34213 GCA_045616485.1 Lachnospiraceae bacterium | reverse complement strand
TTTTCGCCATTTATTCCTTTTGAAATAGAACAGAGCAGATGGCGGTAGCCATCTGCTCTGAAGTGTCGACTTTGTCGACGTTGCTTACTGTGCAACCTGTTGGGACAGTAGAACCCGTGGGAAACGTCCCTCTTAGTGTCCCTCTTAGTGATGGAACAATCTGATGCCGGTGAAAGCCATAACCATATCGTGGTCATTGGCAGCTTCGATAACGAGATCGTCACGGATAGATCCGCCGGGCTCGGCGATATACTTAACGCCGGATCTGAAGGCACGCTCGATATTATCGCTGAATGGGAAGAAAGCGTCGGAGCCGAGAGCCACGTCTGTGTTGCCGGCAAGCCAAGCTTTTTTCTCTTCAGCTGTGAAAACGCTTGGCTTCTCAGTAAAGATATTTTCCCACTTGCCATCTGCAAGAACATCCATGAAGTCCTCACCGATGTAGAGATCGATAGCATTATCACGGTCTGCACGGCCAATGGAATCCTTGAACTTGAGGCCCAGTACCTTTGGACACTGACGGAGATACCAGTTGTCAGCCTTCTGGCCTGCCAGACGTGTGCAGTGAATACGAGACTGCTGGCCTGCGCCGATACCGATAGCCTGTCCACCTTTTGCATAGCATACAGAATTGGACTGAGTATACTTAAGGGTAATAAGAGAGATAATAAGGTCAATCTTTGCTGACTCAGGAAGGTTTTTATTGTTAGTTACGATATTGGAAAGAAGAGCGTCATCGCAAATCAGCTCGTTTCTACCCTGCTCGAAGGTAATACCGAATACCTCCTTGTGCTCGATGGGAGCAGGCTTATAGGAAGGATCGATCTCAATGATGGCATAGTTACCCTTTTTCTTGCTCTTAAGGATCTCAAGAGCTTCAGGCTTGTAGCCGGGAGCGATAATACCATCGGATACCTCACGCTTAATAAGATTTGCTGTGTCAACGTCACAAACGTCTGAAAGGGAGATGAAATCTCCGAAGGAGCTCATTCTGTCAGCGCCACGGGCACGGGCATAAGCACATGCAAGAGCGGAGAGATCAGCGTATTCCTGCACCCAGTAAATCTGCTTCTCCACATCGTTAAGAGGGAGTCCTACAGCAGCACCTGCAGGAGATACGTGCTTAAAGGAAGTAGCAGCAGGAAGGCCTGTTGCTTTTTTTAGTTCTGATACCAGCTGCCAGCCGTTGAAAGCATCCAGAAGATTGATATAGCCTGGACGACCGTTTAATACTTTGATAGGAAGCTCGCCCTCGTTCATGTATACGCGGGAAGGCTTCTGATTGGGATTACATCCGTATTTTAATTCCATTTCTTTCATTATTTTTCCTCCATAAAAGTTGTCAGTGAGAAACGTCCCTGTGACAAAAAGTTGTCAGTGAGAAACGTCCCTGTGACATTATTTTACGTTCTTGTTGATGATGCGTGTCTCGTACTCGCCTGTAGCGATATCGATGTATCTGACGAAAAGGGATACCTTATTTTCCTCATTTAATGCATTCCATACATTCTCGGTGAAAGTGTCGATGTCGCCCTTAAGCTCTACCTTGGTAGGCTCGCCTTCAAAGGATGGAAGAGGGTTGCCATCGCCCATGTAGGTATGGATGAAACGACCTTCAGAAGCCTTAGGTGCATTGTAAGCAAAAGTGAAACGGTTGCAGGCACTGCCGTCGCCATCATTGGACTTAAGGATAGACATGGCAAAATTGAACTTGCCGTTTTCTATATGCATAATACCGGAGATACGAGGGGTATAATTGGGAGCATCGGGCTCGAACTCGCGGGTGCGAAGAGCCTGTTCAAAAGTCATCTGCTTGTCCATGAGCTCGTAGATGGTATCTGTCTGGTCACCGTTGGTAACGATGGTCTTATTACCCAGGACTCTTACAGGGGAATAAATGATAAGGCTGGGATCGGAAAGGAGAGAAGGATCAAAAGCTTCTGTGCGGATGCCTTCGCCTTCGGTCACGAATACGCGGTTTCTGGAGTTAACACTGCGACCCATAATAAAATATGCGGTAACAGCTTTTTTACCTGTCTCATCCATACCGATAACAATGCCACGGCCTGGATAGGAGGTGTTTCTTAAGTCGTCATAAAGGGAAATAGTCTTCATGGTATACTCCTTTTTTCTGATAAAGGCTTCTTTGAAAATAAAAGCCTTATTCTTGTTATGTGTGAATTCTAACATAGAATAAGGCTGTTTTTCAAAGTGTTTGTTTTTATATCGTTTATAAGGTTTAGTAATATACTTATAAGAAAATGCTATTTAACTCCAAAAAGCTGTACGTCACATATACCATCCTTGTTGGGCTCAGATGAGGCCCAGAATACTACATAGTCAAAACTGTTGTAGTCGCGGTATTCCTGGTCGGTATCTGCATAAGCCGCACCTTTTGTCTCGAAAAGATCCTTATCAAAGGAGCCGGTGCAGGAGCCGATACGGGTAGGCTTTTTCCCGCTTATCACAGATATGGTATCAGCACCATAGGTGAGCCCGTGGGAAGTGGGAGCATAATCATTTATAAACTTGTTTGTGTCAAGATGATCATAGACTGCTTTGTCGGTAATGATATAGACACCATAGGAATTATATTCGTTGTTGGCACGATAAGTATCATTTGCTTCGTTCTTGAAAGCTGTAAGGACCTTGTTGATGGTGTCATAGTCTTCGCAGTACAGGAAAACTGCAGCCGATTTATCCGGAGCACTTACGTCCTCAGTATAGACAAAATCCTTTATGCCCTCCTTGGAAAGTATAGAGCCAAAGGTGTCCATAAGATTTCTCAGATTTACTCTGGCTATGAAATTTTCTGTAGAAGTTGCGGGATGGGTAGTGCCTTTAAATGTATATTCATCCTCGTAATACTCTAAAAAAGTATAGCTGCCGGTAGGAGCTTTGATTGTAATCTCTACAGTATACTTAAGCCCGCCGGTGACTTCGCGGTAGTCCTTGGGACCGCTGATGCCTCTTGCAGTAGGAACAGACAAGGTCTCAGTATTTATAATATTTACGGTAAATGGGGCACTGGTTACGGTGCTGACTTTTTGAGTGAAAATTCTCTTAACAGTACTGTCTGTTGCCGGATGAGAGCAGCTGGGAAGTACTTTTTTGCCGCCACAGCCCAGGGCTGTAACTGCCAGGAAAAGTGTAAATAATAATGTGGTCAAAACTTGGATGCGATGTTTCCTCATAACTTAGTCCTCCGGAGTAATCAGGTCGAAATTTACAGGCGTGTAGAAGGCTTTCGCACGGGAACAAAAATCCTGGGGGCAATTGGCCAAAATCCACATGGTTTTGGTAATGGCGCACTCCAGTGGCATATCGCCGGACTCTAAAAGGTTTATATTGTCACGAACCTCTTTGCCTACTTCGTAGATACTCATGTCACTACCCTCATGGGCCACCTGAGTAGCCATAACGATCAGCACCTGGGGATGCGCCTTGGCCTGCTCTCTGAACTCAGTCAGAATAGAAGCGGGGATACCGCCCATACCAAAGGACTCTACGATAATGGCATCATAATTGGAAAAGATGAAAGGAAGTATCCTTTGATCCATACCAGGAGTAAGCTTGAGCAAAAAGACATTGTCGTTCATGGCGAGAGCAAAGCTGACCTCTTCAGCAGGACACGGGGTGGGGATGTAGCGGGTTATTTTAAAGTCCATTACAATACCCAGTACCGGATAGTCCATGCTGGAAAAAGCATTGTAGCTCTTGGAACGGGTCTTTTTAGCACGTGTACCGGCTATAATTTTACCATCAAACACCAGAAGCACAGCTTTAAAATCAGAAGCGGCCACTGTAATGGCATCATTAAGATTGGTGCGGGCGTCAGTAACATCCAGGTCTATAGGACGCTGAGAACCGGTAATGACAATGGGCTTATGGGGATTCTTAATCATCTGGGAAAGGGCAGCAGCAGTATAAGCCATAGTGTCTGTGCCATGTGTCACGATGAAACCGTCATAATCATTGTAGTTGTCCTGAATGCATTCGGCAATTTTCCTCCAATTGTCGTAAGTAATATTAGTGCTGTCAAGAGAGAAAAGATTCACAGCACTTATGTCATGCAGGGCAGCGGCTCTGGGAACGAAAGAAAGCATTTCCTCAGGTGTAATCTGTGGTGTCAGACCATTATTTTTGTTTTTTGAAGCGATTGTACCGCCTGTTGCGATAAGTAATATTTTTTTCATGCTTCTCATTATATATAGTCGTAAACACTTGTCAAGTGTAACAGGGCAGTTGCAGGGAAAGCAAAATCTTTAGAGAGAGAGCATTTTGCCAAAATCTTATATTATTTTTAGTATTACTTTTTGCAAAAAGTGTTATAATGAAATAAATAAAAAATGGAGGAAAATTACTTATGAATACTGTTATGAAAAAAGTAAAGCAGGCAAGATTGGAACTGATTCTTTTAGCAGTGGCAAATATTGTGCTGGGCGTCGTGATGATTATCAAGCCGGAAGATGCAGTGGAATTTGTGTGCAGAGCCATAGGAATTGTCCTGGCGGTATGGGGAGTCATCCGTATTATTAATTATTTCAGAGTAGCAGTAGTGGAAGCTTTTGGCTCCTTTGGTCTGGTACAGGGTGTGGCTCTTATAGCATTTGGTACATATATAGCTGTTGCTCCACGTATAATGGCTGAAGTATTTGCAGTGATGACTGCTATTCTGGTTATTATCGGTGGCGTGATCAAGATTCAGTATGCAGTGGATCTTAGGCGTATGACCAGCGAATTCTGGTGGATTGAGCTGGTAGTAGCTATTGCTCTGCTTGTTTTGGGTGCCATCGCCCTCTTTGATCCTTTCTCCACACCTGTTGCATTAATGATTTTTGTAGGCATTTCTCTTGTACTGGATGGTGTTTTCGACCTGGTATCCATCATTAGAATTTCTGTTATCGCCAAGCGCATTGGCAAGAATGTAAAAAATGCCATGAATAATGGCGGCGGCGAAGTTATTGATGGTGAGATAATTATTAAGGATTGATAAGTAAATATTAATTGATTTTTTGGGAGTTTTCCTTTATGATAAGCGGGTGAAATTTTGCCCGCTTACATTTTTATATAAAAACGGAATGACTAAACAGAGGTAGAATAATTGGATCTTAAAAAACAGTCGGATGCACCCCTTTACGAGGCGCTGGAACGCTTTAGAAAAAAAAGAATAGTACCATTTGATGTGCCCGGTCACAAGAGAGGCCGTGGCAATCCGGAGCTGGTGGATTTATTGGGAGACAGATGTGTAGGGATTGATGTTAATTCCATGAAGCCTCTGGACAATCTCTCTCATCCTGTATCAGTTATAAAAGAGGCTGAGCAGCTGGCTGCAGATGCATTTGGTGCAGAGCACGCTTTCTTTATGGTAGGAGGTACTACCTCTTCAGTACAGGCTATGGTTTTGTCTGTATGTAAAGAAGGGGATGAGATTATTGTTCCCAGAAACGTTCATAAAAGTGTAATTAATGCCCTTATTCTTACAGGAGCCAGTCCGGTGTATATTAATGCCGAAGTAGATTCCCGCATAGGTATTATGCTGGGTATTACTCCTGCCCAGGTAGAAGAAGCTATTTTGAATCATCCAAAGGCAGTGGCTGTCCTGGTTAATAATCCTACTTATTACGGCATCTGTTCAGATATAAAGGGTATTTGCGATGTGGCTCACAAGCATGGCCTTAAAGTACTGGCAGATGAAGCTCACGGCACCCATCTTTATTTTGGAGACGGACTGCCTATTTCCGGCATTAAGGCAGGTGCAGATATGGCGTCTGTATCTATGCATAAGTCAGGAGGGTCTCTTACACAGTCCTCCATTCTCCTTATTAATAATGGCATGAATGCAGAGTATGTACAGACCATCATCAATCTGACTCAGACTACATCCGCATCATATCTGCTTATGGCCAGTCTTGACATCAGCAGAAGAAATCTTGCCCTTCGTGGACGACAGTCCTTCCAGAAGGTGACTGAGTGGGCAGAGTATGCCAGAGAAGAGATAAATCAGATAGATGGCTATTATGCTTACGGCAAAGAGCTGATTAACGGCTCATCAGTGTATGACTTTGATGTTACCAAGCTATGTGTTTATACCAGAGACATCGGCCTTGATGGCATCGAAGTGTACGACCTTTTGCGAGATGAGTACGATATCCAGCTGGAATTTGGTGATATCGGTAATGTTTTGGCTTATATTTCCATTGGCGACCGCATACAGGATCTGGAAAGACTTATGGGAGCCCTGGCTGAGATCAGTCGTCTTTACAGCAGAGAAGAAAAGCGTTTTGAAGTAGATAGGGAAATGCTGCTTCCCAGAGTAGCGGCCAGCCCTAAAAAGGCCTTTTACAGTAAAAAAGAAAAGGTGCCTATTCGTGAGACTGCCGGCAGAATATCCGGAGAATTTGTTATGGCATACCCGCCGGGTATTCCCATTTTAGCTCCTGGTGAGGAAATCAGCGAAGAGCTTATAGATTATATACAGTATTCCATTGAAAAAGGATGCTCCATGCAGGGTATGGAAGATCCCAAGCTGGAATATCTTAATGTTTTGGAAGAAAAGTAAAGGAGGTATAAGAATTGCAGTTTTGGTTTCAGGAATATCACTCACAGAATGTGCAGTTTGGTATAAGAGTAGATCGTCAGCTTTATTCTGCACAAAGTGAGTATCAGCATATTGATGTTTTTCAGTCACCTGAATTTGGTAAATTCCTTACTCTCAATGGCTCAGTTATTTTTTCCGAGCAGGATTGCTTTATCTACAATGAAATGGTGGTGCATGTGCCAATGGCAGTGCATCCCAATGTAAAAAAAGTGCTTATCATTGGTGGTGGCGACGGCGGTGTATCCAAGGAGCTGCTTAGATATGAGAATGTGGAACATATTGATATAGTAGAGCTTGACAGCATGTTTATGGATGTTTGCCGAGCATATTTTCCATCTACAGCTGAGGGTCTGGATGACGAGAGAGTTCACATATATAATACGGATGCCCTTAGATTTTTAAGATCAAAGACTGCAGAGTACGACCTTATTATAAATGATGCCACTGATCCCTTTGGAGCTTCTGAAGGCTTTTTTACCAGGGAGTTCTATGGAGGATGCTACAAGGCACTGAAGGATGACGGAGTGCTGGTATATCAGCATGGCAGTCCTTTCTACGATGAGGATGCAGAGGCGTGCAGAAGCATGCATAAGAAGGTTTATCACACCTTCCCTATCAGCCGAGTATATCAGGCTCATATACCTACATCTCCATCCGGATATTGGCTTTTCGGCTTTGCATCAAAAAAGTATCATCCATTAAAGGATTTTAAGAGAAATATGTGGGAAGATTTAAAAATACCTACAGAATACTATACTACCAATCTTCATGCGGGAGCATTTATGCTGCCTAAGTACGTAGAGGATTTACTTGAGGAGGAAGAAAATTAATGAGCAGACTTTTAGTTATTGGTTGTGGCGGTGTAGCCCAGGTTGCCATCAGTAAATGTTGTCAGGTTTCTGACGTTTTCACAGAGCTTTGCATAGCCAGCCGTACACAGAGCAAATGCGATGCACTGGCAGAGAAGCTTCGCAAAATATCAGCTACCAAAATTACCACAGCTCATGTAGATGCTGATAAGGTAGAAGAAGTAGTAGCACTTATACGTGACTACCAGCCGGATGCTGTGCTTAATGTGGCTCTTCCATACCAGGATCTTACTATTATGGATGCATGTCTGGAGACTAAGGTGCCATATATAGACACAGCCAATTACGAGTGCGAAAATACTGATGATCCACAGTGGAGAAAGGTATATGAGGAAAGATGCGCACGTCTTGGATTTACAGCATACTTTGATTATTCCTGGCAGTGGGCTTATAAGGAAAGATTTGAAAAGGCCGGTATTACAGGTCTCCTTGGCACAGGCTTTGATCCGGGTGTTACCCAGGTATATACTGCATATGCATTGAAGCATTACTTTGATGAGATTCATACCATTGATATCCTTGACTGTAATGGTGGTGACCATGGATATCCTTTTGCCACCAACTTCAATCCTGAGATTAATCTCAGAGAGGTATCAGCTCCCGGCTCTTACTGGGAGGATGGCCACTGGGTAGAGATACCTGCCATGTCCATCAAGCGTGAGTATGATTTTAAGGGCGTTGGCATGAAGGATATGTATCTTCTGCACCATGAGGAAATCGAGTCTCTGGCCCAGAATATACCGGGCGTAAAAAGGATTCGTTTCTTTATGACTTTTGGTCAGAGCTATCTGACTCATATGAAGTGCTTTGAAAATATCGGCCTTTTAGGCACTACACCTATTAATTTTGAGGGTAAGGAAATCGTTCCTATTCAGTTCCTCAAGGCGCTGCTGCTTGATCCGGCTTCTTTAGGTCCCCGTACCGTAGGTAAGACCAACATCGGCTGTATCTTTACAGGCGTTAAGGATGGCAAGGAAAAGAGCATCTACATCTACAATGTATGCGATCACCAGGAGTGCTATAAAGAAGTAGGCTCACAGGCCATCAGCTATACTACAGGTGTTCCTGCCATGATCGGAGCCATGATGGTAGTAAAGGGCATCTGGAACAAAAAAGGTGTATTTACTGCAGAAGAATTTGATCCGGATCCATATATGGAGGCTCTTAATAAGTATGGCCTTCCATGGGTAGTAGAAGAGAATCCGGTTCTTGTACCATAATTTTGTATATTTGTATCAGGTTTAAATGAAAATAGAAGATATTAAGACTCCTGCATATATAGTGCAGGAGTCAGCCTTAATTAAAAATCTGAATATATTGAAGGATGTGAAGGAAAAGGCCGGCTGCCATATTCTGCTGGCGCAGAAGTGTTTTTCCATGTTTTATGAGTATCCCCTGATCAGCCGTTATCTGGATGGCTGTACAGCTTCAGGTCTATATGAAGCGAGGCTGGGATTTGAGTGTATGGGCAAGGAAAATCATGTTTTTTCAGCGGGTTACAGGGCGTCTGAAATTGACGAGATCCTTTCTTACTGCGACCACGTAGTATTTAATTCCCTGAGGCAGATGGAGACTTACAAGACAAAGTGCCGTGAAAAAGGCGTTTCTTACGGCCTTCGCATCAATCCTGAAAAGTCCACTCAGGAAGGACACGCTATTTATGATCCCTGCGCTCCGGGCTCCCGTTTTGGCGTCCTGGCCTGCGACCTGGAAGGATATGATCTGACAGGCTGTGACGGCTTCCATTTTCATACTCTTTGTGAGCAGAATTCCGATGATCTGGCTGCTACCCTTGAGGCTGTAGAGGAAAAATTCGGAAAATATCTCTATCAGCTTAAATGGATTAATTTTGGCGGTGGTCATCATATCACCCGAGAAGATTACGACAGAGAGCTGCTTATAAAGCTTGTGAAAAACATTAAAGAAAAGTATAATGTAGAAGTCTATCTGGAGCCTGGAGAGGCTGTGGCACTAAATGCTGGCCTCTTAAAAAGTCAGGTAATAGATATAGTGAAAAATGGCGATGTAACAGTTTTGATTACCGATACATCTGCGGCCTGTCATATGCCGGATGTACTGGAGATGCCCTACAGACCTCCTTTAAAGGATTCAGGCCTGCCGGGTGAAAAGCCTTATACATACAGGCTGTCATCTGCCACATGTCTGTCAGGAGACGTGATAGGAGACTATTCTTTTGATCATGAGATTAAAATAGGTGACATCCTTTACTTCGAGGACATGGCTATTTATTCAATGGTTAAAAATAATACCTTTAATGGTTTCGGACTCCCCGATATCGTAGCAGAGGATGTCGATGGTGAGTGTCATGTAGTTAAAAGCTTTGGCTATGAAGATTTCAAAGAGAGGCTTTCATAATGGATTTTTTACATTCTATGCCAAAAGAAGACGGATTCAGAATGCCGGGAGAGTTTGAGCAGCACTTAGGCACACTTATGATCTGGCCTGTGCGTCCGGGCTCCTGGCCTCATGACGGAGCGCCTGCAAAAAAAGTTTTTTCCGAGATTATTCACCACATTGCAAAACATGAGAAAATGTTTATTCTTTGTGATCATGCTCACCTTGATGAGTGCAGGGCAAGTGTGGGAGAGGTAGCAGAGATTATAGAGATGGAGACTGATGATGCTTGGGCCAGAGATACCGGGCCTACTTTTGTGACAAAAGGTCAGGAAAGCCGCTGCATCAACTGGTCTTTCAATGCCTGGGGCGGACGGGTGGATGGCCTTTATTCATCCTGGGATAAGGACGACAGGGTGGCCAAAAGCTTTGCTGACTATCTGGGCAAAAGCTGCTATGACGCAGCTCCCTTTGTGCTGGAAGGCGGCTCCATCCATTCTGATGGAGAGGGCACAGTCATAGTGACCAAGACCTGCCTTTTGTCTGCAGGCCGTAATCCTCTTATGACTCAGCAGGAGATTACGGAGAAGCTTAAAAAATACCTTGGAGCAGAGAAAGTCATTTGGCTGCCTTATGGCATTTACAATGACGAGACCAATGAGCATGTAGATAATGTCTGTTGCTTTTCAGCACCGGGAGAGATTTTACTGGCAGTGGCAGAAGATGAAAATGACCCGCAGTATCATATGAGCCGTTTGGATTTACAGCTTTTGGAAAAAGAAACTGATGCCAAAGGGCGTCATTTCAGAATAAGAAAGCTGCCTATCCCTAAAAAGCCTGTCTGTGTTACCAAAGAAGATTTGTCTGGTTACGTTTTTGAGGAAGGCGAGGATACAAGAGAAGAGGGCGAGCGACTGGCCGCTTCTTATGCCAATTTCTATATAGCCAACGGCTGTGTGCTTGTTCCACAGTTTGGTGATGAAAACGACAGCGTGGCAGTTAATATCTTAAAGGAAGCATTTCCGGGCCGCGAGATTATCCCTGTATATGCCAGAGATATTATTGTAGGTGGGGGTAATATTCACTGTATCACACAACAAATTTATTAAGACTGTGGCCTGTGCCACCTTGGAGCGAAAATCATGTCGAAATTTAAAGTAGCTGCCATTCAGATGAAGATGACAGCAGACAGAAATGAAAATATAAAGACTGCAGACAGAATGGTAAGAGAGGCAGCGGCCAATGGAGCTAATGTTATCCTTTTACCGGAGCTTTTTGAAAATCTGTATTTTTGCCAGGAAAGAAATTACGACTATTTTGAATTGGCAGAGAGCCTTCAGGATAATAAGGCAGTCAGCCATTTTAAGCAGGTGGCAAAAGAGCTTGCAGTAGTGCTGCCCATAAGCTTTTACGAAAGATGCGGCAATGCTTTTTACAATACTGTTGCCATGATAGATGCAGATGGAAGTGTTATGGGAGTATATAGAAAGACTCATATACCCGATGACCATTTCTATCAGGAAAAATTCTACTTTACTCCGGGGGATACAGGATTTAAAGTATGGCATACCAGATATGGCTGTATAGGAGTGGGTATCTGCTGGGATCAGTGGTTCCCAGAGACAGCCAGAGGTATGGCTGTACAAGGGGCGGAATTGCTGCTGTATCCGACAGCCATCGGATCTGAGCCTATTTTGTCGGTAGATTCCATGCCACATTGGCGCAGATGCATGCAGGGACATGCTGCCTGCAATATAGTGCCGGTAGTAGCTGCCAATAGAATAGGCACAGAGGAAGTAGTGCCTTCGGAGGTCAATAATAATCAGAAATCAGCCTTAAGCTTTTACGGATCATCCTTTATTACAGATGAATGCGGAGAGATACTGGTAGAAGCTTCCAGAGATAAAGAAGAGATTCTTTATGCCGATATTGATACTGTCAGGTCCAGACAAATGAGGGACAGCTGGGGTTTGTTCCGGGACAGAAGACCTGAAATATATAAGGGGATAGATCAATAGTATGAATAAGAGACTAGTATTTACATTGTTGTTTATTGGGGTGGCTGCCATTGTGGGATGTGGAAAGAAAACACAGGAAATACCCTATGTGAGTCAGACACCTGCTGCAAGTCCTTCAGCTACATTAGAGCCGACCATGCCGGGAGTACAGCCCACTATTGTGGTAAATCCTACCGATACACCGACAGTAGCACCTACTGAGGCTCCTACCGCTACACCTAGTAATACACCCAGTCCCAAGCCTACTTCTGCCATAAATGTGACAGAAAGAAAAAGCCCGGACATTCCTTTCATCATGATCGACCCGGGCCACGGAGATTTTGATCCTGGCTCTGTAGCTACAGATGAAAACGGAAATCAGGTTAAGGAAAAGACCATCAATCTGGAAATAGCTCTTAAGATTGCTGACAAGCTTAAAGCCCGTGGTATTCAGGTTGTAATGACAAGAGATGGCGATAAGATAGGTAATTTTAAGACTACTAAGGATTACAATTACGCAAAACAGGCTCTGTCTGATGCATCAGATATTGATCTATATCTGGCCATTCACCAGAATGAGTATGCTGATATGCCGAAGATTAAGGGCGCAGAGGTCTGGAGAGCAGAAGAATATAATACAAACAATGTTAAGCTGGCCAATAAAGTACTTACATCCATAAAGTCTGCATTGGGATACTCTAGAAGCGTTCAGGATGGAAAAGGCCTTATCGTATTAAGAACAGAAAAGCCATCCATTCTAATTGAATGCGGCTATATGTCCAATCCTGATGAATTAAAGAGCCTTCTTTCAGAAGAATTTCAGAATAAGCTGGCAGATGCCATAGTTAAGGGCATTCTTGGCTACCTTAAGGACAAGGGAGATTACCCCAAGTTTAAATTTGACTAATCGATCAGGCATTTATGAAAAAAAGATTCTTGACAAAATTTGAAAAAAAGAATATAGTTCTTACGTTAAAAAGCAAGGGCGCTTATGGGTCTTCCATAAGTGCCCCCTTTTTTTGGAAAAAATAGAAGGACAAAGGAGTCGAAGAATGGCTATTCACGAGGAATGTGGCGTTTTTGGAGTGTATTCAAAGGAAACTGTGGATGTGGCAAAGCTCTCCTACTATGGCCTTTATGCCCTGCAGCACAGAGGACAGGAAAGCTGCGGCATTGTGGTTAATGACGAAGGAGTTTTTCATAGTCACAAGGATCTGGGTCTGGTTAGTGATGTATTTACCGCAGACCGCCTTGCCAAATATCCTAAGGGACAGATAGCGGTAGCGCATGTAAGGTATGGTACTACAGGTGCCACTACCAGAAACAATGTTCAGCCAATAGAAGTCAATCACATGAAGGGTAAGATGGCACTGGCTCATAATGGTAATCTGAGCAATGCTTTAGAGCTTCGTGACAGCCTGGAGATGTCAGGTGCTATTTTCTCTACGACCAGCGATACTGAGACTATAGCATATGTGATTACAAGAAAAAGAATAGAATGCGGAAGCATTGAAGAAGCAGTGAGCAAAGCCATTCCTGAGCTGGAGGGCGCCTACTCACTTGTTCTTATGTCTTCCACCAAGCTGATTGCAGTACGTGATCCCAGAGGTTTCAGACCTCTTTGCTATGGTGTGACAGAGGACGGAGCTTATGTAGTAGCTTCAGAGAGCTGCGCATTAAGAGCAGTAGGAGCAGAGTTTGTGCGAGATATAGAGCCGGGCGAAATCCTGATTTTCTCGGAAAAAGGCCTGGAGTCCCGGACAGAGCATTGTAACAAGGAAAAAAAGACTACCTGTATTTTTGAGTATATTTATTTTGCAAGACCTGATTCTGAGATTGACAGGGTATCAGTACATGAGGCCAGAGTAAAGGCCGGTGAAATACTGGCAGAAAGGCACCCGGTAGATGCAGATGTAGTAATCGGTGTACCGGATTCAGGACTGGACGCTGCCCTGGGTTATTCCAAAAAGTCAGGTATTCCTTATGATATAGGCCTTATTAAGAATAAGTATATTGGTCGTACCTTTATTTCTCCGGGAGGAGATCAGAGATTTGACCAGGTAAAGATAAAGCTTAGTCCTGTGAAAAGCGTTATAGCGGGTAAAAAGGTGGTTATTATCGACGACTCCATAGTACGTGGTACTACCAGTAAGCGCCTTATTAAGCTGCTTAGAGACGCCGGGGCAAGAGAAATTCATTTGAGAATATCTGCGCCGCCTTTCCTGCACCCCTGCTATTATGGTACAGATATTGACTCAGAGGAAAACTTAATTGCCAATCATCATAGTATCCCTGAGATTGCTGAGATACTGGGAGCAGATTCATTAGGATTTTTACCAATAGAGGATCTGCCCAAGCTTACCAATGGTGACAGTGGTATATGTGCAGCCTGCTTTAATGGCGCATATCCTACCAATGTGCCCAAGGATTCCGGTAAGGATCGTTTTGAAGGAAAAGTGAAAAAGAAAGTTAAATAGTACAAAAAGCATGGAAATATATGGAGGCATATTATGACAAAGCACATTTTTGTAACAGGTGGTGTAGTCTCAGGACTTGGAAAAGGTATTACGGCAGCTTCTTTGGGAAGACTTCTCAAGGAAAGAGGCATCAAGGTAGCTTCTCAGAAGCTGGATCCTTATATGAATGTTGATCCGGGTACCATGAGCCCTTACCAGCACGGCGAGGTATTCGTTACTGATGATGGCGCTGAGACTGACCTGGACCTGGGCCACTATGAGCGTTTTATCAACGAGAATCTTAATAAGTACTCCAATCTTACCAGTGGTAAGGTTTACTGGAATGTACTGAACAGAGAGCGTCAGGGCGGCTATCTGGGCCAGACAGTACAGGTTATTCCTCATATTACAGAAGAGATTAAGCGTTTTATTTACATGGGAGCAGAGACTTCCGGAGCAGACGTGCTTATTACCGAAATAGGCGGTACTACCGGTGATATCGAAAGCCAGCCTTTTTTGGAGGCTATCAGACAGGTGGCTATTGAAAAAGGCAGAGAGAACTGCTGCTTTATTCATGTGACTCTTGTGCCCTGGCTTTCCGGCTCAGATGAGCACAAATCCAAGCCTACTCAGCACTCCGTAAAGGAGCTTCAGTCTCACGGTATTTTCCCGGATATTATAGTTTGTCGTGTTGACAGACCGTTGGAGCCCAGCATTATTTCCAAGATTTCCCTTTTCTGTAATGTACCCAAGGACTGTGTGGTAGAGAATAGTACAGTTTCCTGTCTCTATGAGGCACCTCTTATGCTTCATAGAAATGGTCTGGACAATGTAGTAGTGCGCAGACTGGGCTTAGGCGGAGGCGAGCCGGATATTTCCAAGTGGGAAAAGATGGTAGAAGGGGCATTAAGCCTTACCAGGACTGTACATATAGCTATTGTAGGTAAGTATGTGGCTCTGCATGATGCTTATCTTTCCGTTAAAGAAGCACTTATTCACGGTGGCTTTGCCAATGATGCAAAGGTAGAAATCGAGTGGATTGACAGTGAAGAGATTTGTGCTGAAAATGTAGATAAAAGGCTGGCAGGCTTAGACGGTATTCTGGTACCAGGCGGTTTTGGCGACCGTGGTATCGAGGGTAAGATCCTGGCTTGTAAGTATGCAAGAGAAAATAATATTCCATATTTTGGCATCTGTCTTGGTATGCAGATTGCAGTTATTGAGTATTCCAGAAGCGTTTTAGGCTATGCAGATGCCAATTCCGGTGAGTTCACACCTGAGGGCAAGCACAATGTTATAGACCTTATGGAAGAGCAGATGGCTGTTTTACGTAAGGGAGGTACCATGAGACTTGGTGCATATCCTTGCAGTATCAGACTTGAAACTAAACTGTTTTCAGCGTATAATAGGGCAGATATATCTGAGCGTCACAGACACAGATATGAATTCAACAATGCATATAGAGAAGAGCTTGTTGCAGCCGGCCTTACAGTCAGCGGTACATCACCCGATGATGCCATAGTAGAAGCAGTAGAAGTTTCTACCAATCTTTTCCACGTTGGCGTGCAGTTCCATCCTGAATTCAAGAGCAGACCCAACAAGCCACATCCTCTTTTCGCAGCATTTGTAAAAGCAAGCTTGGAAAAGAGCCTTGAGAAATAGTCAGGAGAAAACGGAATGGCAGAAAAAAGACAGGTGAAAATCCTCTTAGAGGACGGAACGGAGTACGTAGGCTATGGCTTTGGAGCTCCCACAGAAAAGTTCGTAGAGCTGGTATTTAATACTTCCATGGTAGGCTATCAGGAGATTTTATCAGATCCCTCCTACACTGATCAGGCGGTAGTTATGACTTATCCCCTTATCGGTAATTACGGTATGGCTGCAGATGACTATGAGTCTCAGGTGCTGGGCATTTCAGGGCTTATTGTCAGAGAGTACTGCGATCATCCTTCCAATTTTAGATGCGCAGAAGAGCTGGAAAGCGTTATGAAAAGACATGATATTGTAGGCGTTTACGGGGTAGATACCAGAAGAATAGCCCGCCATATCAGAGATTTCGGTAGCTGTAAGGCTCTTATATGTGACGCAGATAAGGACAAGGAAAAGGCACTTAAGGAGCTGACAGACTGGGAGCCCAGACATGATCAGGTATCCCGCGCCACATCCAAGGAAAAGCATGAGTACTGCACAGAAGGAAGCCTCCATGTTGTGGCTATCGACTGTGGCATGAAGGAAAATATATTAAGATCCCTTAAGGATAGAGATGTACGAGTGACAGTAGTACCTTATGATACTTCTGCTGACGATATCTTAGCTCTTAATCCTGATGGTATTTTCATTTCCAATGGCCCCGGAGACCCTACAGATGTTAAGGCTACCATCCTTACTATCTGCAGACTCAGAGGTAAAAAGCCTATTTTCGGTATCTGCCTGGGCCATCAGATTATATCCCTGGCTTTTGGTGCCGAGACCTACAAGCTGAAGTTTGGTCATAGAGGTGGCAATCACCCTGTTAAAAATCTTCTTACTGACAAAGTAGAGATTACTTCTCAGAATCATTCATATGCTGTAAAGGAAGAGACCCTTAGAAATACTGGACTTATTCCTACACACATAAATATTCTTGATAATACTATAGAAGGCGTGGAGTGCCCGGAGGATTATGTATTTTCCGTGCAGTATCATCCGGAAAGTGCGCCGGGACCTCAGGACAGCGCCTATCTTTTCGACAAGTTTATCGATAATATGAAGAATTTCAGGGAGGAGAAGTAAGATGCCAAAGAGAACTGATATAAAGAAAATACTGGTAATCGGCTCCGGCCCTATAGTTATCGGCCAGGCTGCAGAGTTTGACTATGCCGGCACTCAGGCCTGCCTCTCCCTTCGCGAAGAAGGCTACGAGGTTATCCTTTGTAATTCCAATCCTGCTACCATTATGACTGACCAGGTTATAGCAGATAAGGTCTACATGGAGCCTCTTACCCTTGAATTTATAGCAAAAATCATCCGTATGGAGCGCCCGGATGCCATTCTTCCCGGTATCGGTGGACAGACCGGCCTGAATCTGGCTATGCAGCTGGAGAAAAAGGGAATCTTAAGGGAATGTCAGGTGGAGCTTTTAGGCACCCGCTCCGACTCTATTGAGAGAGCAGAGGACAGAGAGCTTTTTAAAGAGCTTTGCGAGTCCTTAGGTGAGCCCGTTCTTCCGTCCATTATTGCAGAAGATATGGAGGCAGGCTTAGCTGCTGCTGAAAAAATCGGCTATCCTGTGGTACTTCGCCCGGCCTTTACTCTGGGTGGTACCGGTGGTGGTTTTGCCGATAATGAAGAAGAATTTAAGTTTATTATGAAAAACGCCCTGGCTCTTTCTCCGGTACATCAGGTACTGATAGAGAAGAGTGTAAAGGGCTATAAGGAGATAGAATACGAAGTAATCCGTGATGCCAATGATACAGCCATTACTATCTGTAACATGGAAAATCTGGACCCTGTAGGAGTACATACAGGTGACTCTATAGTATTTTGTCCATCCCAGACTCTCACTAATAAAGAGTATCATATGCTGCGCGATTCAGCCCTTCGTATTATCAGAGAGCTGAAAATAGAAGGTGGCTGCAATGTTCAGTTTGCCCTGGATCCTAAGAGCTTCCAGTATTATCTGATCGAAGTCAATCCCAGAGTATCCCGTTCATCAGCCCTGGCTTCCAAGGCATCCGGCTATCCTATTGCCAGAGTATCGGCCAAGATCGCTGTAGGTATGCGCTTAGATGAGATTAGAATTGCCAATACTCCGGCTTCTTTTGAGCCTGCTCTGGACTACGTAGTATGTAAGATGCCACGTTTTCCATTTGATAAGTTCAACGATGCCAATAATCACTTGGGCACTCAGATGAAGGCTACAGGTGAAGTCATGAGCGTAGGCCGTACCATGGAAGAGAGCTTACTTAAGGCTGTAAGATCCCTGGAGACCGGTGTTTTCCACCTGTATCATCAGAAGTTCAATGATATGCCGGTAGAGGATATTATGGAGTACGTAAAGTCTGCTACCGATGACAGAATCTATGGTATAGCAGAGCTTTTAAGAAGAGGCATCGAAGTATCAGATATATCCAAGGCTACCACTATCGACTGCTGGTTTGTAGAGAAGCTTAAGAATATCACCGACATGGAAGAGACTATCAAAAAAGGTCTTTCCCATGATACCTTGCTTGCCGCCAAGAAGATGGGCTTTTCAGACCGTACTATAGGCTGGCTGCTGGGCAAGACTCAGCGTGAGATTTTTGATATGAGAAAGCAGGAGGGCATCCTTCCTGTCTACAAGATGATAGATACCTGTGCATCAGAATTTGCATCCTATATTCCTTACTTCTATTCCACATATGAAGAGGAAAACGAGAGCATTATTTCAGATGCCAAGAAGATAATAGTACTGGGTTCCGGTCCTATCAGAATAGGTCAAGGTGTAGAGTTTGACTACTCTACAGTACATGCCGTACGTACTATTAAAGAGTCAGGCTATGAGGCTATTATTATAAATAACAATCCGGAGACTGTTTCAACAGATTACACCACTTCAGATAAGCTCTATTTTGAGCCGCTCTGCGTAGAGGATGTAATGAATATCATTGAGATGGAGCAGCCATTGGGTGTTATCGCCATCCTGGGTGGTCAGACTGCCATCAATCTGGCAGAGCCTCTTAAGGAGTATGGTGTTACCATTATCGGTACTGACTGCGATGCTATTTTCAGAGCAGAGGACAGAGGCGCCTTTGAGAGGGTGCTTACAGACCTTAATATCCCTCAGCCAAAGGGCAGAGCAGTAACCAATATCGAAGATGGTGTAAAGGCAGCGGAGGCTATCGGCTATCCTGTACTGGTACGTCCTTCCTTTGTTTTGGGCGGTCGTGCTATGCAGATTGTATCCAAGGAAGCAGACATGCGCCATTACTTAAAGACTGCCGTTGAAGTAGACGAAGACAGACCTGTTTTGGTAGATAAGTATATCCGCGGTAAGGAAGTAGAGGTAGATGCTATATGTGACGGCACAGATGTATTTGTGCCCGGTATTATGGAGCTGGTAGAGCGTACCGGTGTTCATTCCGGTGACTCCATCTCTGTATATCCTCCTTTCTCCGTATCACAGAAGGTAAAGGATACTATCTTAGACTATGCGAAAAAGCTGGGCCTGGGTATCGGCATCAAGGGCCTTTACAATATCCAGTTTATCGTAGATTCCAATGAAGATGTTTTCATAATTGAGGTAAACCCTCGTTCTTCCCGTACAGTACCTTTCCTGTCCAAGGCTACCGGCTACTCACTGGCAGATATTGCCACCAAGGTTATCTTAGGTATCAGCCTGAAGGAGCAGGGTATAGATGTCCTTTACCCTGAGGAAAGAAGCAGATGGTGCGTAAAGGTGCCTACCTTCTCCTTCGCCAAGCTGTCAGGTATGGATGCTTACCTGTCTCCTGAGATGAAGTCTACAGGTGAGGCTATAGGCTATGATGAGAATCTGCCTCGTGCCATGTATAAGGCTCTGGTAGCTTCCGGCATCAAGATCCAGAATTACGGT
Organism: Lachnospiraceae bacterium; assembly: GCA_045616485.1. Lineage (GTDB taxonomy): Bacteria > Bacillota > Clostridia > Lachnospirales > Lachnospiraceae > RGIG3528. Next base: position 14,363 of record JAZLGU010000032.1, on the reverse strand, counting down.
ACCGTTATCGTTACTCTGGCAGACGAAGATAAGGAAGAGGCATTACCTTTAGTAAAACGCTTCTACGACATGGGCTTCAACATCGAGGCTACAGTAGGTACAGCCGTTTTCCTTAAGGAGCACGGTATACGTACCCGTATAAAGAGAAAGCTCTCCGAAGGCTCCAATGAGATATTAGAGTCTATCAGAGCAGGCTATGTAAGCTACGTTATCAATACCAGAGCCATCCTTTCAGGTGTTCACTACGAGGACGGTGTAGCTATCAGACGCTGCGCTATCGAGAACAATGTAACTACCTTCACATCCCTGGATACCGTAAAGGTACTTTTAGATGTACTGGAAGAGCAGACCATTAAGGTGGCGACAATATTTTAAAAAATGACTCTTGGTACGGGATAGGAAAACTGATTCTCGCACGCATAATAAATGGAATATTTCGCGTTTTTGGCGGGGGAAGTATATCTATCCCGCCATTTTTTGCATTTAAGGTAGGGCAGTAACGTTGTATAATATACCCATAAAATAAATTTGGGAGTTAGTCATGAACAACGAATATGTAAATAACAATATTATGAAAAAGGATATTGATAGAGAAGCTACCCTGGCTAAGTGGCAGGAAGTTAAAATCAAATGTGGACTTATTACTGCCGGAGCAATAATGGTATCATTGTTTGGCGCTCTTATCTTAGGGTTTTATGCTGAGGCAAATGGCTGGAATGATGCAGTTGCACTTGGTCCATTCATTTTAACAATCATTGCCGTTTTTATAAGTGCTAAAAAAGGCGTATATTCCTGTCCTTTCTGCCATGCGACACTGGGTAAATACAGAAGAAGAACAGATTATTATTGCCGTTGCTGTGGCGAAAAAATTTTTAAATAATGTTATAAAGGGGAATCTTATGACAGATGATATGACTTTTATGGATATGATGGATGGCGACGATAATTAAATGTTGCAAGAAAAAATAAAATTCCCTATTGACAAATAAAAGACAAAAGTCTATATTAAGCACATCGAAAAGCAAAGGCGCTTTGGAGTATATCCAAAGCGCCCTTTTTTTTAGGAAAATTTTCTAGGAGGACAAGAATATGACAGTTCCTGAAATGTACGGCAGCCTGGTATTTAATGACAAGGTAATGAGAGACAAGTTACCAAAGGATATTTACAAGGCACTTAGAAAGACGATTGATAAAAACACCCATTTGGAAAAGGATGTGGCAAATGCTGTTGCAATAGCCATGAAGGAGTGGGCAGTAGAGCATGGTGCTACACACTTTACACATTGGTTCCAGCCTATGACAGGCTTTACAGCTGAGAAGCACGATTCCTTTATCTCACCTGTTGGTAATGGCGAAGTTATCATGGAGTTTTCCGGTAAGGAACTGATTAAGGGCGAGCCTGATGCATCCTCCTTCCCATCCGGTGGTCTTCGTGCTACTTTCGAGGCCAGAGGATATACAGCATGGGATCCTACATCACCGGCATTCATTAAGGATGGCACACTTTACATTCCTACAGCTTTCTGTTCTTACTCAGGCGAAGCTCTGGATAAAAAGACTCCTTTACTTAGATCCATGGAAGCTCTGAATCGTGAGGCAACAAAGGTCCTTCACTTACTTGGCAATACAGAAGTAAATTCTGTAACAACTACAGTAGGTCCTGAGCAGGAGTACTTCCTTATCGACAAAGAGGATTTTGCAAAGCGTCGTGACCTGATTTTCACAGGCAGAACCCTTCTGGGCGCTATGCCTCCAAAGGGTCAGGAAATGGAAGATCACTACTTTGGTACACTGAAGCCAAGAGTAGCAGCCTACATGCATGACCTGGATGAAGAGCTGTGGAAGCTGGGCATTCCTGCCAAGACAAAGCATAACGAGGTTGCTCCTGCTCAGCACGAGCTGGCACCTGTATTTGATACAACCAACGTAGCAGTTGACCACAATCAGCTGACTATGGAGGTAATGAGAAAAGTAGCTGAGAAACACGGATTTGTTTGTCTCCTTCATGAGAAGCCATTCGCTGGCATCAATGGTTCAGGTAAGCACAATAACTGGTCCATGACTACAGATACCGGTGTAAATCTTCTTGATCCCGGTAAGACTCCGGCTGAGAATGTTCAGTTCCTGGTATTTTTGATGAGCGTTATCAAGGCAGTTGATAACTATGCAGATCTTATGAGACTGTCTGTTGCATCTGCAGGTAACGACCACAGACTGGGCGCAAATGAGGCACCTCCAGCTATCATTTCCATTTTCCTTGGTGACGAGCTTACAGCTATTCTTGACTCCATCGAGAAGGACAAGCTCTTCGGTAAAAAGGAAAAGGTGGCAATGGATACCGGCGCTACAGTACTTCCTCATTTCTTCAAGGATACAACAGATAGAAACAGAACTTCACCTTTTGCCTTTACAGGTAATAAGTTCGAGTTCAGATCTCTGGGCTCCTCCATATCCGTATCCGGTCCAAACGTTGTTCTTAATACAGCAGTTGCTGAGACTCTGCGTGAGTTCTCAGAGGAGATGGAAAAGGTAGCTCCTGAGAAGCTTGAAAAGGCTGTTCACAAGTGGTTAAAGGCTACTCTTCTTGAGCACAAGAAAGTAATCTTCAACGGTAACGGCTATACAGATGAGTGGGTAAAGGAAGCAGAGGCTCGTGGTCTTTACAACTATAGATCTACTCCTGATGTACTTCCTGTATTTATTGCTGAGAAAAACATGGAGCTCTTTAAAAAGCATCAGGTATTCACAGAGACCGAGATTAGAAGCCGTTACGAGATTCTCCTTGAGAACTACGTAAAGACTATCCATATTGAGGCATGCACAATGGCTGATATGATTGATACACAGTTCATGCCGGCTCTTATGGAGACCACAGCTAAGAAGGTGGATCTGGTATCCAGAAAGAAAGTTATTTCCGGTACTCTTTCTGTCAAGACAGAAATGAAGCTGATTGAAAAGGAAAGCGCATGGTATGATGCACTTTACGAGGCTTCTGAAAAGCTTAAGAGAGATACAAAGAAGGCAGAGGGTATGAGCGATACTCTTAAGGCAGCTAAGTTCTACCAGGCTACAGTACTTGCTGATATGGCCAAGGTAAGAGCTATTGCAGACGAAGCTGAAGCTGAGATGCCTGCAGGAGCACTTCCATATCCAAGCTATGCAGATATGCTTTTCTACACAAAGTAATATATAAACTGAATCAAAATGCAAAGGCGCAATTACTCATCGAGTGGTTGCGCCTTTTAGCTTTCCATGAATATGAGGGGGCAGAAAGGATAAAAAGGACTCGCTTTCTGACGAAAGCTTATGATAGTCCTCGCCGGACAGGCATCCTTTGCCTCCGGCAGAAAGGATAAAATATGACACTTGAATCATTACACGAAGAACTTTTTGGAGTGTGGTTTCTGATAGGCGCCGCACTGGTTTTCTGGATGCAGGCAGGCTTTGCCATGGTAGAGGCAGGCTTCACCAGAGCTAAAAATACAGGTAATATCCTGATGAAAAATCTCATGGATTTCTGTATAGGTACAGTTACTTTTATTCTTATTGGTTTTGGTCTTCTTTTTGGAGAGGATCTGGTAGGCATTATCGGAAGGCCCGGCTTTGATATTTTTACAAAATATGCAGAGTTTGACTGGTCCAATTTCGTATTTAACCTGGTATTTTGTGCGACTACAGCTACTATCGTTTCAGGTGCTATGGCTGAGCGTACAAAATTCCTTTCCTACTGTGTATACTCAGCAGTAATCTCAGCAGCTATTTATCCTATTGAAGCACACTGGATTTGGGGCGATGGCTGGCTTTCAGACCTGGGCTTCCATGATTTTGCAGGTTCCACAGCTATTCATATGGTAGGTGGTACTGCAGCGCTTATTGGTGCAGCTATTTTAGGACCTCGTATTGGTAAATTCGTAAGAGATGAGCACGGCAAGGTAAAGAAGGTTAACGCTTTCCCTGGTCACAATCTTCCTATTGGTGCTCTCGGCGTATTCATTCTCTGGCTGGGCTGGTATGGCTTTAATGGTGCAGCTTGTACTACACTTGATCAGCTGGCATCTGTATTTGTAACTACAACAATTGCTCCTGCTATTGCTACAGTAGTATGTATGGTATTTACCTGGATTAAATTTGGTAAGCCTGATATCTCCATGTGTCTCAATGCTTCACTGGCTGGTCTGGTAGCTATCACTGCTCCATGTGATGTTACAGATGCTACAGGCGCTATTATAATCGGTGCTGTTTCCGGTCTTCTGGTATGCTTCGGTGTATGGTTCCTGGATAATGTGCTTCATATTGATGACCCTGTAGGTGCGGTTGCTGTTCACTTCCTTAACGGTATCTGGGGTACTATTGCAGTTGGTCTTTTTGCTACTACAAGCGCTCCCGGCTATAGCATTGCTGACAGCGAAGGCGAAGTAATGAAGGGGCTTTTCTATGGCGGCGGCGCAAAGCTCCTGGGTATTCAGCTTCTCGGTATGGTTGCAGTACTTGCATGGACAGCTATTACTATTACTATTGCATTTTTGGTAATCAAGGCTATCTTTGGTCTCAGAGTAACAGAAGAAGAGGAAATCATTGGTCTGGACTCTACAGAGCATGGTCTTCCAAGCGCATATGCAGGCTTCTCTATCATGGATATCAGTAATACCATGACTATGGATATTAATGATAATACATCTCTTGGTACAGAAGATTACGATAAGGCATCTGAAGTAGTTAAGGAGCATGCAGTACCTGTGGTTAATCCACTGCCTGCAACAGGTATCAGCAAGGTGGTTATTATTGCCAAGCTCTCCATGTATGATGGCCTGAAGAAGGCCCTGAACGACCTGGGTGTAACCGGTATGACAGTTACTCAGGTAATGGGATGCGGTGTACAGAAGGGCGCAGGCGAGAGATACAGAGGCGTAGAGATGGATGTTACCCTCCTTCCAAAGGTAAAAGTAGAGGTAGTAGTATCCAAGATTCCTGTAAGCGATGTTATTGCAGCTGCCAAGAGAGCACTTTATACAGGACATATCGGAGACGGCAAGATTTTTGTATATCCTGTTGAGAAGGTTGTTAAGATCAGAACAGGTGAAGAAGACTTCGCAGCACTTCAGGATGTTGAATAAATAGACACGCTAAGCCATGCATGATTTTATCTGCATGGCTTTTTTTATTGGAAGTATTGAAATAAATAAATAAAATGGTCATAATAAAATAGTGGGTAAAAGCACCAAATACAGGAGGATAAATATGCAGAACATGCCCTTTTGGTACAGGAAAATAGATGAAAAAGGAAAAGTAACGGAAGAAGCACCCAGACCAAAGTCTGAGAAGAAGCTTTTCCATGTGAGAGTAGATATAAATCCTCATGTTGTTTATAAAAATGACGCCCGATATTTGAGCTCCCAGAGCATGATAAAAAAGCTAATGGAAGGACTGGGAGACTATATTGAGAGTGTCAATATAGACTGTTGCCGCAGCTTTTCTACTTTCAGTGTTATGGACAATAACGGTAGCGCGGTAGAAGAAAATGTAAAGAGAATATGGCGAGCCTTATATCCGGAGGCGAAGAATGCCATTGAGGTGAATTCTTTCATAGAAGATGGTACTGAGATGGCCAAGGTGCTTAAGGAAATATATGCAGGCTATTTTGGCTGGGCGGCTTATATCAGAATGGTAACGGAGATGGCCTGTGAGCTGCCACTGGTACAGGCAAGTAAAGCATCAGAGCTGGTAATGAATCGCAATTACCTGATTTCAATAGATGAGGGCTGTGGCTTTTCTACTATGCTGTCTTCTTTTTCTGATTTTATGAACAGGGTGGGATATCTGGAGTACAGTGATTCAGGTACTTTGGAATATAAGATAAGTGAGAATGACGATAGTCATGATATCACTACAGGCAGTCTGTTCAACACTTTATGGGATGATGCTACCCGAGAGAGGTGTATAGGCCTTGATATATCTTATTTTTTACCTAAGGAAAAGCATGATGAGCTTAGAACTTTTCTGAAACGCCTGTACAAGCTGCAGCAGAGATACATTTTCCTTTTTCGTATTCCTTTCCTGGAGGATAAAGCCGGAAAGGAAATATACGACCTGATTGAGGATGTAGTAAGTGTTGACCAGCTGGTAATAGAGCCCTACAGTGAGCTCATATATGCAGAATGCTTTAATGACATAATAATAAAGCACAAAATTGATATTACAGACGAAACCATCGAGCTTTTTTATGAGCGTATGCGCATGGAAAAGAGGGACGGACGTTTTTATGGTCTTAAGACAGTAAGAAAGATTGCAGAAGAGGCTATGTTACTTAAGATCAGACATGACGCAAGGGTAGCTAAAAGCGGCAATGTTTATAATGCGGCGCTGATGAATGCAGATGATATAGAAGGGATCTTGGAGGACTTTGATAAAAAGCCTAAGAATGGATATGATGAGCTTCATGAGCTGATCGGCATGGAAGAAATAGAAAAGAAAATTCGTGAGATAGTAGCTCAGGTTAAGCTGGCCAAGGCCAATGACAGGCTGGACACTCCTTGTTTACATATGAGGTTTACGGGAGCACCGGGTACAGGTAAGACCACTGTGGCACGTATCATAGGAAAAGTGTTTAAGGAAGAAGGTATTTTGAGAAAGGGCAGTTTTTTTGAGTATGGGGCCAGAGACCTTTGCGGTAAGTATATAGGACAGACCGCCCCCAGGACTGCTCAGATTTGTAGGGATGCCTATGGCTCAGTGCTCTTTCTGGATGAGGCATATTCTCTATATGCAGGAGATAGTGAAGCCGGCCAGAATGATTATGGACGTGAAGCTATCACCACGCTTATTGCTGAGATGGAAAATCATCGTGATGATATGGTAATCATCATGGCAGGCTATACTGACGATATGAAGACGCTTATGGAAGCAAATGCAGGCTTAAGAAGCCGTATGCCTTATATTATTGAATTCAAGAGCTATAGCAGGGAGCAGTTGGCACTGATTTTCATGAATTATGTAAAAAAGCATTTTGATGTGGGAGAAGGTCTGGAAGAAGCTGTAAAAGAGTATTTCAGCAATATTTCCGATAGTTATCTGGAGTCCAAAGAGTTCGCCAATGCTCGTTTTGTGAGAAATCTTTATGAGCGTACCTGGTCCAGAACAGCTATGCGTATGGCAGCAGATGGCAGCGGAGAGTATGTGATTACCGTGGCAGATTTTAATAGTGCATGCTCTGATAAGGAATTTTCAGAGGAGCTGGCAGTAAAGAGAAGAATAGGGTTTTAAGTATCTTTTTTATTCGTAAATAAAAGAAAAAGTGTTGACAAAAGCAGTATACTTGTATACAATGTTTAGCAAGTTAAAGCGACAAAGACGTCGATGGATGTCTTTTGTCGCCTTTTTTTATGCATTAAGGAGATAAAAGCGTATGTGTTCAATAATGGGATGTAAGGGTGAGGATATTGCCAGAGAAGAGTTTATGAGGGGGCTGGAAAAAACTATTTCCAGAGGCCCTGATATGGAGAGGGTAGAACAGTATAAGGATGCATATCTGGGTTTCCAGAGACTTAGCATTATGGGGATTTCTGAAAGAGGTATGCAGCCATTTAACTATAAGAAAAACGCAGTAGTATGTAACGGCGAGATATACGGTTTTAGAAAAATAAAAGAGGAGCTAAAATCTTCTTATACTTTTATGAGTGAATCGGACTGCGAGGTCCTGCTTCCTCTGTATGAAAAGTATGGTGTGAATATGTTTCGTATGCTGGATGCTGAGTATGCCTGCATCATCTATGACGGTGAAAAGGACCAGCTGGTGGCAGCCCGTGATCCTATCGGCATCAGACCACTTTTCTATGGCTATAAGGGGGAAACAATTATTTTTGCCAGCGAGGCAAAAAACCTTATGGGCATAGTAGATAAGGTATTTCCATTTCCTCCAGGACACTATTATGCAGATGGTGAGTTTATCTGCTACAGAGATATTACAGAAGTGACTGAATATACAAAGGCACCCTTGGATGAAGTATGCAAAAACATTCATGATAAGCTGGTAGCCGGTATCGAAAAAAGACTGGATTCTGATACTCCTGTGGGTTTCCTGCTGTCAGGAGGCTTGGATTCATCTCTTGTATGTGCTGTATCTGCCAAGCTCCTTAAGAAGCCTATCCGTACCTTTGCCATAGGTATGAGTACAGATGCAATAGACCTTAAGTATGCTAAAGAAGTAGCTGACTATATAGGTAGCGAGCATAGAGAGATTATCATTACAAAAGAGGATGTACTTAAGGCCCTGCCCACTGTTATCAGCATTCTGGGCACCTACGATATTACTACAATCCGAGCTTCCATCGGCATGTACCTTATATGCAAAGCCATCCATGAGACTACAGATGTACGCGTACTCATGACAGGTGAGATATCAGATGAGATATTCGGCTACAAGTATACGGATTTTGCGCCGAGCGCGGAAGCTTTTCAGCAGGAGGCAGCCAAGCGTGTACGTGAGCTTTATATGTATGACGTGCTTCGTGCTGACCGCTGTATCAGCGTCAATTCCATGGAAGCCAGGGTACCATTCGGAGACTTGGATTTTGTTCAGTATGTTATGAGTATTGATCCTGAGATGAAGCTGAATAAATACAATAAAGGTAAGTATCTCCTTAGAAAAGCTTTTGTGGGAGACTACCTGCCGGAAAGCATCCTGATGCGTGAAAAGGCCGCTTTTTCAGATGCAGTGGGGCATTCCATGGTGGATTACCTAAAGGCGGAAGCAGAAGCAAAATACACGGATATGGAGTTTGCCGAAAAGTGTAAAAAATATGCCTTTGCCACTCCATTTACCAAGGAATCCCTTATGTACAGAGAAATATTTGAAGAGTACTATCAGGGACAGGCTGAGATGGTAAAGGACTTCTGGATGCCAAATAAATCCTGGGAAGGATGCAACGTAAACGACCCTTCTGCCAGAGTACTTAGTAACTACGGTGCATCTGGACAATGACTAAGAAGGATAGGAAGAGGACACGCTTCCTGGCGGAAGCTAATGATAGTCTTCGCCAGACGGGCATCCTCTTACTATGTAAGGAGGATAGGAAATGCAAAAAAATATAAATAATTCATTATATGATGCTTCTTTCGAGCATGATAACTGCGGTATCGGAGCTATTGTAAATATCGAGGGGAAAAAGAGTCATGCTGTGGTAGCGGATGCTCTTAGTATTGTAGAAAATCTGGAGCACCGTGCCGGTAAGGACGGTGAGGGTAAGACCGGCGATGGCGTTGGTATTCTGACCCAGATTCCCCATAAGTTTTTTAAGAAAGCCTGTAAAGCACTGGGCTTCGAGATAGGTCGCACCAGAGAATATGCTGTAGGCCAGTTTTTCTTCCCGGAAAATGAGCTTAAGCGCAGTCAGGCCATAAAGATGTTTGAAATCATTCTTCAGAAGGAAGGCCTTACTCTGCTGGGCTGGAGAAGAGTGCCCGTAATACCCGAAGTACTGGGGCCCAAAGCACTGGCTTCCTGCCCTGTTATTATGCAGGCCTTTATTAAGAGACCTGAAAGTGCCATAACAGACCTGGACTTTGACAGAAAGCTCTATGTGGTACGCCGTGTATTTGAACACAGTAATGAAAATACCTATGTTCCTTCTCTTTCCTGCAGGACCATAGTATATAAGGGAATGTTTTTGGTAGGGCAGCTCCGTACCTTTTTTGCAGACCTTCAGGACAGCGACTATGAGTCGGCCCTGGCTCTGGTTCACTCCAGATTTTCCACCAATACCAATCCCAGCTGGCTCAGAGCCCATCCTAACAGGTATATAGTACATAACGGTGAGATAAATACCATTCATGGCAATGTAGATAAAATGCTGGCCCGTGAAGAGACTATGCAGGCTGTCTGCTTTACTGATGAGGACCTGTCCAAAATCCTTCCTATTATTTCCACAGAAGGTTCAGACTCTGCAATGCTGGATAATGCTCTGGAATTCATGATAATGGGCGGTATGGAGCCTGCTCTTGCAGCCATGGTGCTGATTCCCGAGCCTTGGGAGCATAATGATACCATCTCCCAGAAGGAAAGGGATTTTTACCAGTATTATGCTACTATGATGGAGCCATGGGATGGTCCCGCATCCATTCTTTTTTCAGATGGTGATGTAATGGGAGCTATCCTTGACAGAAACGGCCTTAGACCTTCCAGATATTACATTATGGATGATGGAAGACTGATTTTGTCCTCCGAGGTAGGTGTACTGGATCTGCCGGAGAGTCATATCCTTAAAAAAGAGCGTCTCCATCCGGGGAAAATGCTTTTGGTAGACCTTAAGAAAAAGAAGATTGTAAACGACTCTGATCTTAAAGATATATATGCTTCCAGAGAGCCTTATGGTGAGTGGCTGGATGCCAACATGGTCAGCCTTTCGGATCTTAAAATCCCGAATCAGCGCATTCCTATGATAAAGGGAGAGCAGCTCACCCGTCTGCAGAAGGCTTTTGGCTATGAGTATGAGGATTACAAGGAGGAGATAGGCTCCATGGCCCTTACCGGGGCAGAGCATATCGGTGCCATGGGTATTGATACGCCTATCGCTGCCCTTTCCAGGGAATATCAGCCTCTTTTCTACTATTTCAAACAGCTTTTTGCCCAGGTTACCAATCCTCCTATTGATGCGGTAAGAGAGAAAATAGTTACTGCTACCACTGTGTATGTGGGAAAAAGCGGAGACCTTCTTTCAGAAAAACCTGAAAACTGTAATGTTCTTAAGATAAAGAATCCTATTCTTTCAGATCTGGATATGCTGAAAATCCAGAATCTCAATAAGCCCGGCTTCAAGGTAGAAAAGGTTTCCACTCTCTACTACAAGAGTACCCCCTTAGACCGTGCACTGGAGCATCTCTGCGTGGATGTAGACAAGGCCTACAAGGATGGCACCACTATCCTGATCCTTTCAGACAGAGGGGTAGATGAAAATCATGTAGCTATTCCTTCGCTTTTGGCAGTAGCTACAGTACATAATCACCTGGTACGTACCAAGAAATGTACAGCCATGTCTGTAATCATGGAAACAGGTGAGCCCAGACTGGTCCACCATTTCGCTACCCTTTTGGGCTTTGGTGCCAGCGCAGTAAATCCATATCTGGCCCATGCATCCATAGCCCAGCTTATTGAAGACGGACTGATTCAGAAGGACTACTATGCAGCAGCTACCGACTATGACAAGTCTATTATTTCCGGCATAGTTAAGATAGCCTCCAAAATGGGTATTTCTACCATTCAGTCCTACCAGGGCTCCCGTATTTTTGAGGCACTGGGCATTGACTCTTCAGTTATAGACAAGTATTTTTCCGGTACGGTATCCCGTATTGGTGGCATTGATATAAATGATATAGGCAGAAATACAGACGCTCAGCACAGTAAAGCTTTTGACCCTCTGGGGCTGTCTACAGATAAATCTCTGGACTCTCTGGGACGTCATAAGGCCAGAAGCAGTGGTGAACAGCACAGATACAATCCTCAGACTATTCATATGCTGCAGATGTCTACCCGAGAAGGGGATTATAAGAAATTTAAGCAGTATACAGCTATGGTAGACAGGGAGGAAACAGGCTATCTTCGTACTCTTATGGACTTTAATTATGCTACTTCACCTATTGATATAAAAGAAGTGGAGTCAGTAGAGTCCATAGTACAGCGTTTTAAGACCGGTGCAATGTCCTACGGCTCTATATCCGAAGAGGCTCACGAGGCTCTTGCAATAGCCATGAACAGACTTCATGGAAAGTCCAATTCAGGTGAAGGCGGTGAGAGCGATGAGAGACTGGAGTCTGCAGGCACAAAGAATGACAGAAGCTCTGCCATAAAGCAGGTTGCCAGTGGACGTTTTGGCGTTACCTCCAGGTATCTGGTAAGTGCAAAAGAAATTCAGATAAAAATGGCCCAGGGGGCAAAGCCCGGTGAGGGTGGTCATCTGCCGGGGAAAAAGGTATATCCATGGATAGCAAAGACCCGTCATTCTACTCCCGGTGTAAGTCTTATATCTCCGCCACCTCATCATGATATTTATTCCATCGAGGATCTGGCTCAGTTGATTTACGACCTTAAAAATGCCAATAAAGATGCAAGAATATCTGTTAAGCTGGTATCCGAAGCCGGCGTAGGTACAGTAGCTGCCGGTGTAGCCAAGGCAGGTGCCGGTGTAATTCTTATTTCAGGCTATGACGGAGGTACAGGTGCAGCGCCTCTTTCCTCCATTCATAATGCGGGACTTCCTTGGGAGCTGGGTCTGGCTGAAGCTCATCAGACCCTTATTCAGAATGGCCTTAGAAATCGTGTGGTTATAGAGACAGACGGTAAGCTCATGTCAGGCCGTGATGTAGCCGTAGCAGCTATTTTAGGAGCAGAGGAATTCGGCTTTGCTACAGCACCACTGGTTACTCTGGGCTGCGTAATGATGAGAGTATGTAATCTGGATACCTGTCCTATGGGCGTGGCTACCCAGAATCCTGAGCTCAGAAAGCGTTTTATAGGTAAGCCTGAATATGTTGAAAATTTCATGAGATTTGTGGCAGAGGAATTACGTGAGTACATGGCTCTTCTGGGAGTACGTACAGTGTCTGAGCTTGTGGGACGTACAGATCTGCTTAAGAAACGTGTAAATCTTTCCGAAAATGATGCGAAGATTGACCTTAGCCGCATCATAGGCTTCAAATCGGACAGTGATAATACCTACTGCCCTGAGTACAACTATGATTTTCTGCTGGAGTCCAGAAAGGATCAGCAGCTCATGAACGATAAAAAGGTTATGGCTGCCATTAAGAAGGGGGAGAAAATAGAGCTCTCCACCAGTCTTACCAATATAGACAGGACCTTCGGTACCCTTATGGGAGCAGAGATCACCAGACATCATCATGAAGGACTGGAGGAAGATACTGTTATTATCAACTGCCAGGGAGCAGGCGGACAGAGCTTTGGTGCTTTTATCCCCAAGGGCATGACGCTGAATCTTACAGGAGACAGCAATGACTACTTTGGTAAAGGTCTGTCCGGCGGTAAGCTTATTGTAAAGGCTCCGGAGGATGCAGCATATGATGCGGAAAACAATATCATTATTGGTAATGTTGCCCTTTATGGCGCTACATCCGGTGAGGCCTATATAGCAGGTCAGGCCGGTGAGAGATTCTGTGTTCGTAATTCAGGCGCCAAGACCGTAGTAGAAGGTGTAGGCGAGCATGGCTGCGAGTATATGACCGGAGGTACGGCGGTTATCATTGGACCAACAGGCAAAAACTTTGCGGCAGGTATGAGCGGCGGCGTGGCTTATGTACTGGATGAGGACAGCTCTCTTTACCGTAACATGAATAAAGAAATGGTGCTTATGGAAAAGGTGGAGCATAAGGCCGACAGAGAAGAGCTGCGCAGCCTTCTTAGCAAACATTGTGAGCTTACAGGTTCCAAGAAGGCAGAGGCTATACTTAAGAATTTTGATGAGTATTTACCAAAATTCAAGAAGATTATCCCTGTGGATTATAAGAGAATCGTGCAGCTTACAGAGGATTTTATTGAGCGCGGCATGAGCATTGGCGAGGCCCAGATCGAGGCCTTTTACGCCAGCCAGAAATAGAAAACAGAGGATAGCTCTTACTTCGTAAGGAGATAACAAGGACACGCTTTCTTACGAAAGCTAATTACAGTACTCGCCGTACAGGCCTCCATTGCCTGCGGCAAAGGAGATATGATATGGGAAAACCAACGGGCTTTTTGGAATATGAGAGAAAAAATGAAATATCGGTAGAGCCGGAGATACGTATTAAGGATTTTAAGGAATTTCACAAGGGCAACAGTGCAGAAGAGGCTAAAAAGCAGGCTGCCAGATGTATGGCTTGCGGAGTGCCATTTTGCCAGTCGGGCAGCATGATATCCGGCATGGCTTCCGGCTGTCCTTTGCACAATCTGGTACCGGAAACAAATGAGCTGGTGTATCTGGACAATTTTGAACAGGCTTATGTAAGACTGGCCAAGACTCATTCTTTTCCGGAATTTACCAGCCGTGTGTGCCCTGCTTTGTGTGAAGCCGCCTGTACCTGCAGCATCTATGACGGAGCAGTATCCACCAGAGCCAATGAGAGAAGCATCATAGATTATGCTTTTGCTCATGACATGGTACGTGAAGAGGCTCCACAGGTACGCACCGGAAAGAGCGTAGCTATAATAGGCAGCGGTCCGGCAGGACTGGCAGCGGCCCAGCTACTGAATCGCAGAGGTCACAGTGTTACCGTTTTTGAAAAAAATGACCGTCCGGGTGGATTACTTAGATACGGCATACCCAATATGAAGCTGGATAAAAGGTCTATAGACAGACGTATAGCACTTATGGAAAAGGCCGGCA
>JAZLGU010000031.1:0-71848 GCA_045616485.1 Lachnospiraceae bacterium | reverse complement strand
TATGGTTTGTTTGCGATATTTATAACTTGTCGCTGCAAAGCAAATATAGTATGATATGGCTGGTTCGATTAAATCTACCATCTGTTTTTTCTTAAGGGACAATTTTCGTTTCATTTTCCGAATAAAACTTGACGCTATCGTCAAAAAACCGTCCCCTTGGCAATTCTACAAAGTGGTGTTATAATGCATCTTATCTTGTAAAAGTAATTGGTTATAAAAAGGATTTGATGTAATGAAGAAAACACGTGACTTGACAATTATACTCGGAATTTATCTTTTGGCTTTTGCAGTAGGTATCGTAAGCAGCTTTTTTGTAGAAGGTATTATGCTTAAGCTTTTTGTATTTGATCTGGCAGCGACTGTAGTGACTTTTATTTTTTCAGTAATATACAGAAACTCCAGCGTATATGATGCTTACTGGTCTTTCACTCCTATGCTTATGGCCGTATGGCTCTTTGTAGTGGAGAAGGCTTTCAGCCTTTACCAGATGCTCTTTTTGGCAGTGTTTCTGGTATGGTCCCTGAGACTTACAATGAATTGGGTGGAGGTGTTTACCGATTTCTCCTATGAGGATTGGAGATACAAAAAATATCGTGACGAGACTCCCCGTATATCCTGGCCTATAGTCAACTTTTTTGGCATTCATTTGATGCCTACGCTGGTGGTATTCGCGGGCATGCTGCCCATGTTTGACCTGGCAAAAATGAGACTTAATATGTGGGTTTTTCCGGGGATTATTTTTATGATAATGGGCGTTCTTCTTGAGTATTTTGCTGATCGTCAGATGCATGCTTTTTTGGAAAATGCTAAGCCGGGACAGGTCTGTGATCTGGGGCTTTGGAGTTATTCGCGTCACCCTAATTACTTGGGAGAGATTACCTTTTGGCTGGGAGTATATGTGACTTTGCTTCCATTTTCCACCGAGCACTGGTATTACGGAGTAGGCGCCCTGTCAGTTGCGGTACTTTTTAACGTGGTATCCATACCGCTTATGGAAAAAAGGCAGATGCAGCGCCGACCTGCGTACAGGGCTTATAAGGAGAAGACGCCGAGACTTATAATCAGGCCTTGGAAGAAAAAACAGTTTGCGGTAGAGGAATAAAGGAAAGAAAAGGAGATAGCCGTGAAAGAAAATGTAATGATTGGAATGATGAGAATCGCCGGTATGAATGCTGAGCAGGTAGAGAATTTTATGCAAGGATGCATAAATGAAGGTGTAAATGCCTTTGACCTTGCAGATATCTACGGCGGTGGCCATTGTGAAGAGCTGGTGGGTGAAGTCCTGGCCAAAAGACCAGAGCTCAGAAGCCGTATTTTTATACAGACCAAGGTGGGTATATCTACCATAGGCCCCGGCTACAATTCAAGCTATGAGTATATAATTGCAGCTACAGAGCGCTGCCTAACAAGACTTAAGACCACGTATCTGGACAGACTTCTTATACACAGACCGGATGTACTGATGGATGCAGAGGAAGTGGCCCGTGCTATCAGGGAGCTTTTTGATAAGGGATTGATTAGATCATTTGGCGTATCCAATTTTTCCAGAAGTGAGATAGAGTACCTTCAGAGTGAGCTGGGTGATATCAAAATCGCCTGCAATCAGGTACAGCTGGGCCTGGGCAATACCACTATGGTGGACCAGATTATGATGACCAATGTACCGGCCAAGATGGTCAGCAAGGAAGCAGATGACCTGCTTTTCTTCATGAAGAAGGAGAAGATTCAGATTCAGTGCTGGAGTCCCTTCCAGATGGGATTTTTCGAGGGTTCCATCTTTGACGAGGGTAAGTATCCTGAAATCAATGCAGTACTTAAAAAGTATGCTGAGAAATATAATACCACCAAGTGCGCTATCGCTACCAAGTGGCTGTATATGATTGATAAAAACCTGCAGGTGGTGACAGGCTCCGCCAGTGTAGAGCATCTCAAGGAGTCTATATACGCAGATGAGGTCAAGATGACCAGAGAAGACTGGTATGCTCTGTATCAGGAAACCGGTAAGATGCTGCCATAGCGTAATATAAAATCACGGGGTATCACTTTGATATGTACCCCTTTCACTGGTTGTCCAGTAAAAGGGGTACATATCAAAGTGATACCCCGTGATTTTTTTCTACTGTATTTTCTTTTTTCTTAAAAATCCGATGATTGGAGTGGTTATCAAAGCAATGATTAATATAACAGCTAACAGTGAACGAGTTAAGGAGAGTGTTCTCTGTGCTGTCAAAAATGCGCTTTGTGTACATACTGTGGCGGTTAATTTGTCACCGTCATAGATGATGGAAATAATGCGAATATCGCTGTTATTTAATGAGAAGGTAGCGACCAGGCTCTGATCGTGAGAGTTAAATATAAGGTAGTTAGTGTTAAATTTAGCCTCATAGTGATACTCCATAACGTCTAAATCGCCCAGATAACCGGAATCACCGTTTTCTAAACTGTATTCGTAATAAATTGTGAAATTATTATCCAGATACAGCTCTACGTAATCCCTGTCCTGCGCATGGGAATTGGGATTGCGCTCTACATATTCTACAAAATCCTCAAGCTTCTCGAATTTCTGCTTTTTTGCTGCATTGTAGATGTCAGAAGGGTCGATTATGAAGTTGGCATTTAAAATGACGAGTCCTACCAAAAGAAGTATTTCGATTACCATGGTGATAATTCTTCGAAGATTCTTCTTAATTATCTGGAGTACCAGAAGGGCTGCTGCCTCAATCACCAAAAATACGAGAATGTAGCTCAAATCACCATAGTCCATCAGTGTTGTAGTCATCAGTGTCATTGCTGTAAATACTAACACGCTTTCAATAATCCATGTGATTATGATGAATTTTCTCAGGATTTTCCCGGACTCGGTCTCGCAATCCTCAAAGGAGTAAATATAATTTTTGAATCTGAAGATTTCGATGATCGGGCTTATTGCAAACACGAGGGCAGAAACAATCACCAGAAATTCAAAAACAGTTTCCATTATGCGGCCGGCTGTGGCTATATCGAATACGTATTTGCCATAGGCGAGTGTATATAATAAAAGAGAAGCCGCAAAGATGGCGGCACAGATGCCGACATTTTTAAACCATCTTAATTCCTGTTTTCTTAGGAGATTTTTAATCTGTTTTTCAGACTTTTTCTTATAAGCCTTCGCTTCGTTCTGAAGCTGCTCACTGCTTAAATCTCCCTCGCCGGAAGGCTTTTTTTCACCGCCTAAAAGTTCATCTGTGGTCACATTAAAGATTTCTGCAATAACAGGCAAAAGTGTGAGGTCGGGATAATTTTCATCTCTTTCCCATCTGCTTACAGCCTTGTTGGTTACTCCCAACTTGTCCGCCAGATCCTGCTGCGTCATTCCATTAGCTTTTCTTAATGCCAAGAGAAAGCTTCCAAAAGTTTTCTTTTCCATCGTATTTTCCTCTTATGTGTCCAAATTAACGCGTTTTTTGTTTGAGCTCGGTTGAATTGTAGCCCTGCGAGACAAAAAAGTCTATCCAGAGCAGCGAAAATTTGTCTCTCTATGCGAGAATTGGTGAATTTCAGGGCTTTTTACCTGATTTATGCAAAAAAACGGATAAAATGGCAAAAACCATTTTATCCGCTTTGGAAAATATGTCAACAGAAATCCTTTGACTTGTAAGAGATTTATCTGAATACTACATTACCCAGCATAAGGTCTTTCTTGAACTCACGGATGGTGGTGTTCTTGTCGATAATAACTGCCTCGATGCCCATAGCTGCAGCCCAGTCTGCCATCTGATCTGCTGTAAGGTCATAGGAGAAGGCTGTATGATGAGCGCCGCCTGCCAGGAGCCAAGCCTCTGTACCTGTGTAGAAGTCCGGCTGTGGTGTCCAGAAGTTGATAGCTGTAGGAAGCTTTGGAAGAGGCTTCTCAACCTTCTTACAGTCAACATCTTGAATGATGAGACGGAAACGATTGCCCAGATCGATAAGGGATGTAGCGATACCCTTGCCTTCTTTGGACTGGAATACCAGACGGGCAGGATCCTCACGCTTACCCATGGAAAGTGGCTGGCACTTAATCTGGATAGGGCCATCTGCTATGGTAGGACAAATCTCCAGCATGTGAGCCTGGATGATGCCTTCCTTGCCCTTAACAAGATTGTATGTGTAGTCCTCCAGCATGGAAGTACCCTTGGCATCCTTCATGCCTGCTGTCATAATCTTCATAAGACGAACCATGGCAGCTACCTTCCAGTCGCCCTCTGCACCGAAGCCGTAGCCCTTCTCCATGAGACGCTGAATAGCAAGGCCTGGAAGCTGCTTAAGAGCACCCAGATCACCAAAGTGTGTAACGATAGCCTGATAATTTTTCTCTGTAAGGAATCTCTCAAAGCCCAGCTCAATCTGAGCCTGAACAGCAACATGCTTCTTGAACTCCTCAGGATCTCTACCCTCCAGGCAGATATCATACTTATCGTAGTACTCGTCTACCAGGGCATTTGTATCGGAAGCAGATACTGCGGCAACAGCCTCTGCAATCTCATTAACAGGATAAGCATCGATCTCCCAACCAAACTTAAGCTGTGCTTCTACCTTGTCGCCTTCTGTAACAGCAACATTTCTCATATTATCTGCAATACGCATAACTCTGATATGGCTGGACTCAACGATACCGATAGCTGTACGCATCCAGGTAGCAATCTCATTCTGTACACGGGCATCCTTCCAGTAGCCTACGACTACCTTTCTCTCGATACCCATACGGGAAAGAATATGAGCATACTCACGGTCGCCGTGGGCTGCCTGATTCTCATTCATGAAATCCATGTCCATAGTAGCGTAAGGGATTTCTTCATTGTACTGTGTGTGAAGATGCATCAGAGGCTTTCTGTACTCCTGAAGGCCGAGGATCCAGCTCTTGGCAGGAGAGAAAGTGTGCATCCAGGTGATAACGCCGGCGCATGTCTCGTCGTTGTTGGCTTCGTTGAAAGTCTTTCTGATAAGCTCATTAGTAATAAGTGTAGGCTTCCATACTACCTCATAAGGCAGAACACCTGAAGCGTTAAGAGCGGCTACAATCTCCTGAGAGTGAGCAGCTACATGAGAGAGACACTCGTCTCCGTAAAGGTCCTGAGAGCCTGTGCAGAACCAGAACTTATAGTTCTTTGTAAGTAACATAATCATACCTCCTTCGTCTGTTTAAGTGAAAACTTAAACATTACGCTTATGCTTTAACTATTATACAACAGCTTTATACAAATTACCACAAAAACTTAGTGAAACCTTGCAAAAAATCGAAAATGCTTTAAAATAGGGTAATGGGCTAAGGCCATTAAAAGAAATATATAAAGAGGACTGTTATGGCAGAAAATTGGATGGATATAGATAAAGATGAACAGATGGACACATTGAGACCTGTGACTGGCACTGAGACGACTAAGGCGCCACAGACCAGCCTGGATAAGGCTAAAGCAGTATTAAAGGAGACGCTGAGCTGGGCTATAGTAATTGTGGTGGCTATTGCCTTATCTTTAGTTATCACGAAGTATGTTATTTTTAAAGCAATTGTTCCTACATCATCCATGGAAAATACTATCATGACTGATGACAAGCTGGTGGGATGGCGTATTTTCAATAAGGTTGAACGTGGAGATATTATTATTTTCCTCAATCCGGACAAGCCTGATGATTACGAGGGCGATAATAAGTATCTGGTAAAAAGGGTGATTGGGCTCCCTGGGGAGACGCTGGAGATAGTGAATGGCGTTCTGTATATCAACAATAAAAAACTGGATGAGGATTATCTGGCAGAGGAAATGACCGGATCCTACGGGCCTTATGTGATACCTGACGGCTGTTATTTTATGATGGGAGATAACAGAAATCACTCAGCAGATGCCAGACTATGGGAAAACAAGTATTTGCCGAAGAGTAAAATGGTAGCAAAGGTGCTTTTCAAATATTCACCAAAGTTTAAATGGTTTAAAAAAATAAAATATAATTTGTAAGCGAAGTATATTATATGGGGGGTTACATGAAGCTTAATTACAAAAAAACGTTGTTTGTGGGATTTGCATTTTTCCTTATCTGTTTATTTTGGCAGGCCTATGATTCTTTGATTCCTAAGATTCTTACTGATAAGTATGGTATGAATCAGGCCTGGTCCGGATTCATTATGGCTCTGGACAATATCCTTGCACTATTCCTGCTGCCTCTTTTCGGAGGTATTTCTGATAAGTGCAAGTCCAAATTTGGTAAAAGAACACCATTTATAGTGGTAGGTACAGTGCTGGCAGCGGTTCTTTTTGTACTTCTGTCTCTGGTAGATCTGGAGCAGAAAAACAATCTGTCATCTGTAGCCATTGATAATCCTACAGCTCAGGAGACTTTATATGATGCAAATCTTACCATCAGGACGCCTGATGGTGAAAGCATAAAGATAACTGAGAAATTTACCAAGGATCAGTTTGTGTCTATAGGTATGGAAGAAGAAACAGATGGTGTTACCAAGACTTCAGCAGACTACATAAATTATGTGGTTCCTGCTCGCCAGACCTATGCAGCTATGGTGACCAAGGAGCATCCTGCTTCTCTTATAAAATTCATGATTATCCTGGTGTTCGTTCTGATTTCCATGTCTATCTTCAGATCACCTGCGGTAGCGCTTATGCCGGATGTTACTATTAAGCCATTAAGATCCAAGGCAAATGCGGTTATTAATCTCATGGGCACTTTCGGCGGTGTGACTCTTTTGGTGCTTGGTACTGTTTTTGGTACAGGTAAAGCTTCCAATGCTCTTATGTCATACACCACTATCATGGGCGTGACATCCGGTATCATGATTGTATCTCTTCTCCTGTTCTTGTCCTATGTGCGTGAGCCTAAGATGGTGGAGGAGATGCATAAAGAAGAGAAAAAATACGGTCTTACTGATGAAAAAGAGGATGTGAACGGTGAAAGAAAGCTGACAAAGGAAGAGCGTAATTCATTACTGCTTATCCTGGCTTCGGTTATTCTCTGGTATTTCGGTTATAATGCCGTTACATCAAAGTATTCAGTATATGCAGGTACAGTACTTAATGTAGACTATAATTTGACATTAATGATAGCTCAGGTAGCAGCTATTATATCCTACTTCCCTGTAGGTATTCTGTCATCAAAAATTGGTAGAAAAAAGACAATTCTTATGGGTGTTATTATGCTGGCAGCGGCATTTGGTATCGCCTCTTTCTTGAGAGCCGGTGCTCCTGCTGCTCTTATGAATGTACTTTTTTCCATAGCAGGTATTGGATGGGCATCCATTAATGTAAATTCCTATCCGATGGTGGTGGAGCTGGCTACAGGAGGCAACGTTGGCAAATATACCGGATTTTATTATACAGCCAGCATGGCAGCCCAGACTATCACACCTATTTTTTCAGGCTTGTTAATGGATATTAAAATGACCACCCTTTTCCCATATGCTACTATATTTGTGGCATTGGCATTTTTCACCATGCTGATGGTACGTCACGGTGATAACAAGCCTACAGCCAAGGGAGTGCTGGAAAGCCTGGATGTGGAGGAATAAGGAAAATGGTAGTTGTTATTATAGTTTTATTGGTTATTATTGCGTATTTCTACCTGATAGCTCCGGCTATGGGAAGAAAAGAGATGAGAACTCCCTTTATGAAAGTGCATTATGCACACCGCGGCCTTCATGATAATTCTACTCCGGAGGCACCGGAGAATACCATCCCTGCTTTCAGAAAAGCTGTAGAACACGGCTATGGTATAGAGCTGGATGTCCAGCTGACACGGGATGACCAGGTGGTGGTTTTTCATGATGACGACTTGAAAAGACTTTGTGGAGTGGATGCTCCGGTTATATCAAAGACCTATGAGGAACTCCGGGAGTTGAACATTCTGGGCTCAGACAACAAGATTCCTTTGTTTTCCGATGTGTTGCAGATTATAGATGGTAAAGTGCCTCTCTGCATGGAAATAAAGATGATAAATTCAAATACTCATGTATGTGAGAGGGCCAATGAGATACTAAAGGATTACAAGGGCATTTATTGTATGGAATCCTTCCATCCTTTTGCAGTAAGATGGTACAGAAAAAATCGCCCGGATATCCTTCGCGGCCAGTTGTCAGCTAATTTTTCCGTAGAAGAGGGCAGGTCAGAGGGGCTGGATAAATGGGCAGTGCATCACCTTCTTTTTAACCATATCTGTAAACCGGATTTTATATCCTTTTCGGATAAAAATCCCAATACTGTATCCAGATGGCTGGTGAGAAGGGTATTCGGAGGACTTCAGTTTGCCTGGACCATAAAGAGCCAGGAGGCTATGGATAAAGTAAAGGATAAATTTGATTTATTTATATTTGAGCAATTTATACCGAGAGAATAGAAATGAGGGACAAGAAATGCGAAAAGATACTGATACCCTTATTAACGAAATAAAGAACAGCAATAATATAGAGACATATTTCAAAAAAAATGAGGATAATCTGGACAATATGTCCTTATACTCCGGAAGCAACTAAAGAGGTTACTGTCCCCAATACCATAAGCGAAACACGTGTTACCGGTAAAGCAGATGAAATTGTCACAGGACCTTCTCATTGACAACTTAAAAACAGCGGTGGTAGGAGTGCACCTGCCATCGCTGTTTTTTTCTTCGTTTGTTTGTTATTCTGCTTTGTAGGAAAAAGACTGAGTGTAATTAACGTCCATGTTGTGTCCTTTCCGGCATTTGCATGTGATTACGTCAGTGTAATATGGCTGGATATACCTGCTCCTGCCACTATTATTGGCATTATATCTCAAAACTTTAGCTTTTCAAATCAAATTGTTTTAAAAAAGGATATTGACAAAAGTGGTCTAACGCGTTAGTATAAAATCGTACTAATACATTAGACCGATACGGGGGAGACAAAATGCAAAAGATATTTGAAAGTGAATACAGATTTTGCCTTATTCTGTGGGAGAATGAGCCGATAAAGAGCACAGAGTTGGCCGGATTGTGCAAGGAGCGTCTGGGCTGGTCCAAGACTACGACCTTTACTGTTATCAAGAGGCTTAGCGAGCGAGGTGTGGTAAAAAATGAAAACACTATCGTCACTTCTCTTATTACCAAGGAGGAGGCGCAGATAAGTGAGTTGGACGAGCTTATGGAAAAGCGCTTTGAGGGATCACTTCCGGCATTTATCGCTGCTTTTGCCAAGCGCCAGGCATTATCCGAGGACGAGATCGAGCAGATAAAGCGCATTATTGAAAAATAGGAGGAGCCATGGAAAGTCTGTTTTTAAATATGATGAATATAAGCATTACAGCTACATGGCTGGTGCTGGCAGTGCTGGTGGTACGCCTCATTTTCCGTAAAGCGCCCAAGTGGACTTTTTGCCTGCTGTGGGGGCTTGTGGCGCTTCGCCTGGTGATGCCTTTTTCCATTGAAAGTGCTCTGAGCCTTGTGCCCAGTCGCGAGACGGTGCCTCAGGAGATTTTACAGGGAGAGAACGTGCAGATACAGAGTGGTGTGGTCATTGTGGACAGTGTAGTTAATTCCATTATTACCGACACTTTTAAACCTGTGGTGGGGGCCAGCGTAAATCCCACACAGGTCGCGACATTTGTGGCGGCTGTTATCTGGTTCAGCGGCATGGCTGTCATGCTTTTATATTTTGGTATAAGTTATCTGGTGCTGCATTTGCGCCTGCGTACGTCTGTCCCCATGGAAAAGAGGATCAGACAGAGCGAAAGAGTGCAGTCACCCTTTGTGCTGGGGCTGTTTCGTCCGGTGATTTATCTGCCCTTTGGCATGGACGAAGATACCGTAAAAATAGTACTGGCGCACGAAAAAGCTCACATTAAGCGATGTGATCACGTATGGAAGCCGCTGGGATTTCTGTTGCTTTCTGTATATTGGTTCAATCCTATCCTGTGGGTGGCCTATATTCTGCTTTGCAGGGATATCGAGGCCGCCTGCGATGAAAAGGTGCTCCACGAAATGGGGCCGGAATATCGCAAGGACTACTCTGTTGCCCTGCTTAACTGCAGCGTTCGCAGAAGCAGTATCATGGCATGTCCCGTGGCCTTTGGCGAGACTAATGTGAAAAGAAGAATTACCAACGTTATGAATTATAAAAAACCTGCATTTTGGTTGATTGTATTAAGCGTTGTGGTCCTCATCGTGGTGGCAGTGTGCTTTTTGACCAATAAGTCCGGAAAAAAGAACCACGATGACACTACAACACCAAGCATAACACCGGAAGTGACTGTTACACCCGGCATAATGGAAGACGGCGCAGGATTTGTACCGAATAAGGGAGAGAACTATTTCGTAAAGGGCAGTACCACTATAAATATTTCCGGCAAGGATTATGATCTGAGACAGCGTAAGCAGGAAATAAATGGCATTATGTCGGTCACCCCGGCAGGCAATAACCTGGTGATAGAGTGCCACGTGAGCCCAAATGTGTCTGTTTACTGTATTTACAATATGGCAGAAAGCTGTTTTGAAAAAGATATAATAAGCTATAGTCAGCTTATCTGGCACAGCAACGATATATCAACAGCAGTGTATATGTATGGTAACGAAGTAAGGTCATATAATGGAACAATCCTCACTCAGCTGCATCTGGGAAAAGACGAATCCCATATTTCGTTAAGATATGACGATAAAAAAACAAAGGTAATAATCACCATTGGCGATGATGAAAAAGGAACAATAAGAGAAGAGATCATGGACTGGCTCATGTTAATTACCGTGTCATCGGCAAGGTTTGATATTGACGGGGACGGAGTGATGGAAGTATGCACGATTAAGCCCGGACCCACATCAGGCATTATGACTTGGGTTATTACTGCATATGCCGATGGGATTGTCAAGTATATGAATACATATGCTACATATGCTGAGATGGCCTTTGCTGAGAGCAACGGCATTGTGAAAATCAAACAAAATAATAAGCTGTACAATATCCATACGGAAAGCGGAGCTATTGTTATAGATGACCTTGACGTCAGTATCTGGGGCGGAGCTGACTGGAATTACAATTTAATGGACTGAGTAAGACCGGCCGGATAAAAGCACTGATTGGATTTTCATTTAAAAAATAATGCACATCCTATACAATATGAAGTGAACCCCTTTCATTAGACTTCGTTTTTGTCTAACAAAAGGGGTTCACTTCATATGGCCTGAGCTGTTGTTTTTATTTTATCCTTCAATTTTTGATGTGTTGGAGTAGGAGTAGCTACTCTCGGCCTTGTAGGAAAAAGACTGAGTGTAATTTACCTTGAGATTACTACCGTTGCCGGACTTTTCATCGGTATCTTTTGGAAGGTTCTTCCAGTCCTCACCGTTTTTCCAGGCTTCCATTTTCTGGATAGCTCTATCAAGAGTCTTTTTGCTGAGCTCAGGGAGAGCCATTTTGGTCTCACTACCACCCCACATTTTATTGGCCTGATTAAAGCCCTGCTTGATAGCATCCATAAGCTTGTCGGCCATATCCTTATTGTCACCTGATATGGAGATGGCAAATTCTACCATACGGGATGAAGTCTCTTCATAGCCCCAGTAGCCGTCGTCGGCGATTTCCTTCTGAGCCTGTGCAGCAGTCTCCGGATCTACTTTGAAATTCTTGTCCTCGAGGGCTGCTATCATATCCTCGTCATTAAGAATGCCTTTAAAGGTACCGGTCTGCTTCATAAGGAGCTTCTCTACTAAGGAGCGCATCTGCTGGGTACGTGCATCGGCATCAGCTTTCAGCTTCTTGATGACTGCAGCATGGTCCATGCCCTTGGCAGAGATTTCAACGGTATCCTTAGGCTCTGCAAAAGAGGAGGACTTGGAATTATCCTTTACACTCTGATTGGCTGTATCTTTTTTTGTATTTGTTTTTTCGTATGAAACGGAGCTTGTATAAGCTGCTTCTGTTTTTGATGTGAAATTAACGTCCATGTTTTCCCTTTCCGACATAAGTCTTGAATCTACATCCTTGTAAAATACTATCTCCACCTACTATATCGGCATTATATTCCAAAACTTTAGCTTTTCAAATAAAATTTTAAAAAACTGTATTTGTAGGCTTATTTTATGGACTTACGTTTTTGGGCAGAGGCGATAATCAGTCTGGTTATTACGATTAATACTATAGCGCAGACCGCGCAGCCTGCTATGATTATGTATCTGAGATAAGAAGGCTTCCGGACTACCAGTGCGAAACAGCCTTCGTCACCTGTCATTACTGCCTGCTGATATGAACCGTATTCATTACTGTCTGTTTCTATCCACTGGCCGTTCTTTTTTTCGTAGACTTTTACATTTTTTCCCAGAGAATTATACAGACGGATTTTTGAAGTGCCTGTATGGTTTGAATCCATAAGCTTTATCTGATATACAACAGAAGGATTGCCGCCTGTGATACTGTCGGGCAGAGATTCTTTGTCTACCAGGACCTGTAGCTTGGCTGATGAATCGAAAACACCGTCTATAAAAACAAGATTTTTATGAATTTGAGTTCCATCTTCTTTCTCTATGGTGAAGATCTCATCACTTTTAATGGTTGTAATGTTTTGGATATATTCAGCTTCGATTATGATATTACCATTGAAGACTGCATCTGCACAATCAGGCCATTGACCGAAGTAACCATCTACTGAGGGGATGCTCGGAAAAGCTATGTCCCCAAGCAGGGTTCCATACTTGACCTCAATGGTGTCAAGAGTGGTACCATCTACCTTAAATGTAATAGCAAGATGGGAAAATGCCGGTGAAATGCCGGGGATAGCTATTAATTCCTCGTAGCTAACCTCTTCAGCAATTCCGGTATAGCTTATACCATCAATACCACCGAGGGTGGTGCTTACAAATATATTGTCGTGAATATTATCAGGGTTAACAGAGTGAATACATTCATCAAATTTGACAAGACCTGCTATAGCACCAATATTGCTGCCGGTCTCAGGTATAACAGTCAATGAATAACAATGGGATATCTTGTTGCCAAGTCCTGCAATACCGCCCACATGATAGCTGCCATTCAATGAACATATGGAATTGCAGTTGCGGATAATAGCGTTAGAACGGCCGGCAATACCGCCAACGTATTCGCCTTCTGTACTTTCTGCCGCACCGCAGGCAGTACAATCTGTAACAAGGCCAATGCCCTGGAAGCCAACAATGGCGCCTGCGCCGTCTCCTTTAGCTGTTATTTCACCATAGTTATTACAGCTGGTGAGAACACATTTTGTAACATAGGTGTTACGCATATTCCATTCTACTGATCCGGCTGCATTATCCTCAGGATCTTCCGTATCTACAGACATGGAGCCGATAATACCGCCTACGTTAAGATCAGCTTTAACGGTGCCGAGATTGGTACAAAGTGATACCTTGCCATCAGTTATGGTTTCCAGCTCTTCGTCAGATACGTCCTCGAAAAAACCACCGTCGTTTTTATATACGTTTTCTACGTTGTTTGCTATATCAATAATCAACTCAAAAATATCATTTACTTTATCATTGATAGCTCTGAAATCATCTAAAATCAGATCGGTATATAAACTGCTGTCTTCGTTGGTTTTGCCCAGGCCTTTAGATATTTCCTTCATTTCATCAAAAAGTGAAGAGATATTATGGGAAAAATCTGCGGACAACTCAGTGAACTTAATAGAAGGCTGGGTGTTGAGGTAATCAACAACGGCTTTGGTCTGCTTACCGGCTGTCTGCAGATAATTTATGCAGTCATCCAGATCGTCTATGGCCTTATCCGCGTCGTCTCTTACCGCTTTTGCAGCATCGGTGAGATAAGGCAGCAGCACATTGGTCAGGGTGTTCATGGAGCTGAGAAGAGTGGATGCAGCTTCACCGGCCTCTGTAATTTCCTGTACGAGCTGAATTATAAGCCTAATAAGCTCATTTACCTGGTCACGATCATTAATGAAGGTCTCAAAATCAATGATTTCGCCATAATCATCAGTCACAAGCTCAGTAATGTCATCTGCTGTTGACTTGGCATCTTTCATGGCATTGGTCAGGGTATCGGCCTGATCGTTAATAGTGTCTTTGGAATTTTCTACTACCTCGTAGTCTGTGGCACCATCAAATGTAATCAGGCAGGAGATGGGGCTGCTTTTATCCTTTATATTAAATTCATAGGCAAAAACGCCGGAAGTACGCTTGGTTAATGTAATGATCTTGCCCTGGGCATCTTTTACCATCGGGGCAGAATTCAGTGTATAACCATCATCGGGCTTTACTGTAAACTTGAGAATGTCTCCGTTAGCTGTAACGCTAACACTTCCGCCGTAGTTGGATGTGGCAATAAACATGATGGGAGCAAATTCCACATAAGTATCAACATCGCTGTCAGGCATTACAAATTCGTAAACATTACTGCTGTCTTCCAGGGCATTGTAATCAATGTGGTTCCCCTGGCTTAATATAGTGATTTTACTGATTCTATAGCCATTAGCAGGTGCTATGGCAAGCTTTACTCTATCTCCTGCTTTGGCTGACAGCAAATCAGTGCTGGCAGTACCACCGGTACCACTGGTGGTAGTGATGGAGTTGGAAGAATCGACTTTAGTAAAGCTTCCAAAGATGCGGACCGGATTGGTGTACTGAGTAGGATTCATGGTGTATGAGTAGCCATTACCATATTTCGTCAGCTGTTCCGTTTTCAGGATACCTACAGGTGTGCCTGTTTCCTGGCCTGCTGTGGCTGAGGAAAAAATAGAGAGAGCGGAGGGACCGGACACTTCATATCCCGCCTCCGGAATAATGTAAATAATATAGTCATTAGTGGTAGGATTCTTTACAAAATACATAGATCCACCAATGGTAGACTCGGTATATATTACAGTATCTGCGTTGTTTTTTGCGGCATCAGTGTAGGAAAAAACTGCCTCTATTTTGACATCGGTATCAGGCATGGAAAAACCGTATTCATTTGGATTTTCCAAGGCTTCTTCCGGGGTACGTGCAGCTATGAGATCTGTGGTATTATTGCCTGCTATAAGATGTAAGGAAGTCAAAATATAATCGGTGGCTTCAGATACCTTGATTTTCACGACTTCACCCTGAGTAGCTAAAAGCTTGTCGGCGGTGACAATACCTCCGGTAGAAGATGACAGGGTAATGCTGTGGCTGCTTTCTTCTCGGGCAAATTCAGTACTGATAAGTACCGGGGCTTTAGGTAATTTATGAGAAGTTTCCAGAGTATATGTGTTCTGGCCATCGTCATAATTAAATTCGGCTATATTAAAAGCTTTATCGCCTATGTACACATTGGAAAAAATATAGCCTGCGTTGGGCTTTACTGTAATTTTCAGTTTTTCAGCGGAGCTATTATAGGCTTTGGCTATTGTACCTCCGGGATTGGTACTAAGGAAAAAACTGCCGGAGTAGCTGTACACAGACCTGACGACAACGTTTTCCTCGGGCATGGTAAACTGGTAGCTGCCGTCTTTATTGTCCGTAAATTTAACATTTTTTCCGTTGGCATCAATGATTACCAGACTTTGAAGAAGATATCCTTCATCAGGGTGTACTGTAAGCTTGACTGTAATGTCTTTCTCAGGACTTATGTTATCAGATGTGATGTAGCCGCCAACAGCGGATGTGATGGTGAGCCTTCCGTGTTTGGTCTCGGAATAAACATTTTTGTCCAGTTTATTTAATATGTCCAGGTCGTCATTAAGTTTCTTTAAATCGTCGCCGAAAGCTCGGGCTGCATCGGCAGATAAATCCAGACTGTTCAGGATGTCAGGGAGTTTTTCCAGGACATAGGCACACTCATCTGCCAAAAGATTCAAAGCGTCAATATTGCTATTGGTAAAGTCGATGAATTCGTCAGATATATCCTGACCCAGGTTCAGTGCAGTATCTGTATGCTTTTTTATATCTTTCAGATTGTTACTTATTCCTTTTTCAGAGTCGGATAAATCGTCCAAGAGCTTTTCGATAAGGTCGTGAAGATCCTTGACTGCGTCGGAAATGGATGCAGCCTCATCCACACTGACAAAAGGCTCCATTTGTCCTGCGATGCCGCCCACATCTTTTCGACCAAGTACAGTACCATTGTTCGTGCAGTAGGATACGACACCTGCCTGTCGACCTACTATACCACCTACATTGTAGCCGATATGCTCATAGCCTATTATGGCGTTATTGACACAGCCAATAATGGTACCGTCTGAGTAGCCTGCAATGCCTCCCACATCAGTACCTGTGGTAATTCGAATATTTGAATTGGAAGTGATGGTAGATATAATCCAGCCGGCACTTTCTTCATCCATTTCATCTATAAAAGCCTTGTCGTTATTGACCACGCAGCGGTTGACACAGTCTCTTATTATGCCGTGATTGGTACCTGCAATACCGCCTACTTCGTAAGGAGCATCGACAGTGCCCAGGCAGGAGCAGTTGGCGATGATGCCGGATGACAAATTTTCGCCTGCAATACCGCCTACAGACTGATTGCCGGAGATGGTGCCGCTAAATGTGCAAAATGAGATGATGCCTTTATTAACACCTGCAACACCACCTACACATTCGCCATCCTTTCTTGTGCTTATTGTGCCTTCTATATTCAGATTATTTATCCGGGCTTCTTTTGATACGTATCTGAAAAAACCGGTGGCCAGGCCAACATCAGAGGGGCTTACACCTTTAATTGTATGTCCGTTACCGTTAAATATACCGGAAAAAATAGGGATTCCGGTAAAGGCTGTATCCTTTACATTAAGGTCAGCATTGAGATTTACGGTTTTTCCCAGGGACCAGGTGTCGCTTTTACAGGATTTTTCCAGGCTGATCAGGTCATCTACCGTATTTATCTCTATGACATCAGAGGCGCCAAAGACCAGGCTGAGTCCGGCGGGCATAAGGCATAGCAGCAGGGAAAAAAGGACAAGAAGAGTGGTCATTTTTTTGAAATATTTACGCTTCATTTCCATTTACCTCCTCATTCTTTTTGTCGAGTTTTTCCAGTCGGGCAGGCCCCGATCGATGGGAGGCAATAGTGACATTGGCATTTACCTCGCCGTTTATAACACCATGGATTTCACCCATGAAATTGCCGTTAATCTGGCCGGACATATAGCCATCCACTCGTACCAGACCGATTTCATGATGTCCCTGAATAGGCATGGATACCTGGAAGGCTGTTTTATCAATAATGTGCTCTCCCAAAAGAAGGATCTGTGGCAGTATAAACATTACGACAAAGATAGAGATAAAGGTACCACGTCCCAAGGCATCTCCGATTCCTGAAATACAAGGATCTGAAGTGAGCCGGCCAATAAGAACACCGGACAGGGCCAGCATGGAGCCTGAGGTGATGATGGTAGGGAAGGCGAAGTCCATAGTCTCAATAATGGCCTGCTTTTTAGGCATCTGATTTTTGAGCTCCAGGAAACGGCTGGAAATAACGATGGCATAATCGATATTGGCGCCCATCTGTATAGAGCTTACAATAAGATAGCCCATGAAAAATACATTTTGTGAACGGGCAGCGGGCACAGCATAATTGGCCCAGATACTGCCTTCAATAACAGCAATCAGCAGGACAGGCATACCGGCTGATTTGAAGGTGAAAAGAAGTACCACAAGAACTGCCAGCATGGATACCAGGGAGACTACGATGTTATCTCTGTCAAAGGTTTTACATAAATCGTACTGACTGGTGGATTCGCCGGCCACAACAGTAGTCTCTTCATAGAAAGACTTGGCTATATCGTGCATTTCATCAAGGAATGCAAAGGTTTTTTCGCCCTCCTGTGGAAGGTTTAAATATACCAGGATTCTGCTATATTTTTCACCCTGCAGCTGTTCTTTGGCCATGCTCATCTTTACATGAGCATCGTCCAGTGTCTCCCGGGTCTCGGCGTCGAGAGTCACATAGCCTTCATTTACCTCCTCCCAGACGAACATAAGCATATCGATAAGAGGAACCCTGTAGGTGGAAATACCGCTGACCACTTTGGCATAATCTTCATCATTTACTGCGTAAGCTGTGTAGACCAGCTCGGCTATGTTGTAGTCCAGATCCAGCAGCTCACTAAATTGGCGGGCGGAAAGCTTGTCCGTCAGCATGTAGCCGTCCATGGCCTCAGTATTTGCCAGTCCCTGGCAGTAGTCTACTTCCGGTCTGCTTTCCAGTTCTTTTATAAGTGCAGCTTCAGCTTCATAGTTGCCTGCCGGTACATTAAATGCAACAAAATTCGATTCGCCAAAGGTTTCCTCTATTTTTTCCTGGGCAATCTGAGTGGCATTTTTCTGAGGGGTGGTTAGCTGACTGTATCCGTATACAAATAGAGAATTCTTCTGGATAATATATGCGACTACAAGTATCCCAACGAAAAGGAAAGGCACCACAAAACGAGTGAAATATGCAAATTTTCCTACAAAAGGAATCTTTGGTATAAAGCTCTTATGCTTGGTCTTGTCCATAAGAGGACCGAATACCACCAGGAGACCGGGCATCAGCAGGAAAACGCTGCAAAGACTGAGTAAAATAGCCTTTATGAGGCAGATAGCCATATCTGAACCTATACCGAATTGCATGAACATCATGGCTATCAGACCGCCTATGGTAGTGAGGGAGCTGGAACATATTTCCGGGATGGCTTTACTTAGAGCTACCACTGTAGCGTCGTGGATATTTAAGGTCTGGTGTTCTTCCTTATACCTATTACAGAAAATTACGGCGTAGTCCACTGAAAGCGCCAGCTGAAGGACTATAGTAACAGAGTCGGATACAAAGGAAATGGTACCCAGAAGGAAGTTGGTACCCATGGCAACCAGTGCAGAAGAAAGGAAGGTAATAATAAGTACAGGTACTTCCGCATAAGTCTGGGAAGTAAAGATAAGCACGGTAACAACAACTATAGCTACGTATATTACTATTTTGCTCATTTCCACCGCAATCTGTTCTGAAGTCTGGTCGCCGAGAGAGGTAGAAACATAGATATCATAGTCGGAAAGGCGCTCTTTAACATAATCCAGAGCAGACAGGCACCGCTCGTCTTTTTCGGAAAAGTTAAAGGTGATGCCGAATAGGGCGGAAAAATTGGAATAGTGTTCAGGCGAACTGTCGAAAGTAAGCATTACTATAGAATCCAGGGCTTCCAGCTCATTTGCCAGAGCCTCGGCATCTTCATATGAAATATTTGTCACCATAATATTGGCGGTGCCGTAGGTGATAAACTGGTCATCCATGAGATCCAGTCCTATGCTGGTCTCAGATGTTTCCGGCAAGTAGGCAGCCATGGAGTTTTCTACCTTAACCCAATTTCTGGAAAATAGGCAGAAAATACCAAGGAGAATGTAAATAAGGAAAAAGAGATTTCGCTTATCCACTATAAAAGTGGCTACTTTAATCATTCCTCCTTGGGATTCGTTGTTTTTCTTGGTATCAGACATGTTTCATAACTCCTGTTACATATTTTAACGTTGTAAAAACGTACAGGAAAATTATCCCTCAAAAAGAGTATTTGTTAATTCTTTTTCTATAACAAAACAGTTAAATATTCATAAAAAGCGGCAAGGGTTTAGCTGTCTTGAAAAAAAGCTGTTTTTAAGCTAAAATAACCAGTAAAAATGAACAAAAGAAACAACAGGTGACAGGCAGATGAAGGAAAATGTAATGATAACCATAACCGGTCAGCATCCGGAGACCCAGGGTGATGAGCCGGTAGCAGTAACGGTTTTAGGTAGCTATATGCGAAAGGATGATACCATATGGCTGACATATGATGAGGCTGACGAGGATGGCAAGGTATCCCACTGCCGCATGAAGGTGATGCCGGGAG
This sequence comes from Lachnospiraceae bacterium, assembly GCA_045616485.1. Classification (GTDB taxonomy): domain Bacteria; phylum Bacillota; class Clostridia; order Lachnospirales; family Lachnospiraceae; genus RGIG3528. Next base: position 52,082 of record JAZLGU010000031.1, on the reverse strand, counting down.
TCGTGGAAATGACCCGTCAGGGGAGCATAGTGACCCAAATGTATTTTAAAGAAGGCGAAAATAACGCCTGTCTGTACGAGACGATGTATGGCCGGTTTGAGATGAATATGGTGACGGAGTATGTGCATATAGATTGCAGTGACCCGGTTTTATTTGAACTGGAGCTAAAATATCAGCTGTTTATAGACGGGAAATTTACGTCAAATTGTGTGTTGAGTGTAAATTGTGAAAAAATTGCCAAATACAATATCTAGTATCTGAAAGTTGCACCAACCACTATTTTTTTATTGACAAAATTGCTTCCACATGATATAGTGGTGTTAGGAAAGGTAAATAACCACCGCTTGTGTTTCAGGGTAGATATCACAAGTGCTTTCCACGGGGTGTATTCGTGTCATACAGTTTGATTACGAGGGGTAATCTAGATTTTTGACAGACACGTGTCAAAGAAGGAGTGGGATATGAAACAGCAGGGAGACATGGGTGCAGTAGTTCGCACCATCAGAGGCAACGTTGGTAAGCATGTTACAGTGAGAAAGAATTTGGGTAGAAATCGCTATGATGTAGTCAAGGGTACTATTACCGAGACATATCCTTGTCTTTTCACTATCAAGCTTGATGAGGCAGCAGGTACTATTAAGACTTGTTCATACAGCTATACAGATGTTTATACCAAAGAAGTTCAGCTTATGTTTGGCTGATAGCCGAATATTATTAGTGCAGGGCACATCACGAGGTATCGGATTATCCGATACCTCGTTTTAAGTTTACAGAAAAGTAAATAAGTGATATATTTTATTGGTGCATGACATTTTGATGATAAAAGTGAGGGAAGTAAATGAGATTTTTCACAACTATTTTACCATTTATTGCAATTTCTATTTTTTTCATTTTGTTTTTGCCTTTGCTGGGGATTTTATTCATCCTGAAAAAGTGGTTTCCAAAACAGGTTTCCAAAGTTGCCCAGCCTATTGTTAAATACGCTTTTCGTTTTGTTATGTTTTTTACAGGCACCAGGACTATACGACTGGGAGTCGACAAAGTACCAAAGGATCGTGCAGTTATGTTTGCAGCCAATCACAGAGGATTTTTGGATGCAGCACTGGCCTATGGTTCACTGCCTGTGCAGACGGGAATTGTTTCCAAAAAGGAGATTAAAAAAATACCTTTCCTGTCATGGTGGATGATGGTGCTTTACTGCATCTTCATGGATCGTTCCAATCCCCGTGACGGTCTCAAGATGATTCTTACATCCATTGAGAATATAAATAATGGCATATCCATGTTTATTTGTCCTGAAGGTACCAGAAGCCGCCACATGGGCATGAATCCTTTTAAAGACGCATCTTTCAAGATGGCATTGAAGACAGGATGTCCTATTGTACCGGTGGCTATGTCCGGAGCTGATGAGCTCTTTGAGAATTCCACATGGGGCATTACTCCATCTGTTACTGTGGTAGAGTACGGTGATCCTATATATCTGGATAAGCTTAGCGATGAAGAGAAGAAGCACCTGGGTGCATATGTTCAGTCAAAGGTAGCAGCGATGCTGGAAGGACATGAGAAGTACATTGCAAAGAATCATTCCAGAGTAGAAGCTAGGAAAAACGGCACCCCTGTATTTACAGGAGTCGTATATCCGGAAGAGGAAAATAAAGCGGAATAAGTTCTTTGAAAAAATAAGTTGAAAAAAATGCTGTTCTTATATATAATTGTGCAGTGCTTGAATGAATAGCATGATATTGTTTAGGAGGTAAAGATTATGCTGCCTGGATGGGGTATAGCTTTGATTGTAATAGCAGTTGTTCTCGTAGCTGCCATAGTAGCTCTTTATATTGTAGGTAGTAAGATGCAGAAAAAGCAGGAGGCGGCTGAAGCCAATATGATGGTTGGCGCTCAGACCATATCCATGCTTATTATTGATAAAAAGAAGATGCCGTTAAAAGAGGCCGGATTTCCGCAAGTGGTTGTGGATCAGACGCCCAAGTATCTGCGCAGATCAAAAGTACCTGTAATCAAAGCCAAAATCGGACCTCAGGTACGTACACTTATGTGTGATGCCAAGATTTTTGACAGTGTACCTGTTAAAAAGGAGGTTAAGGCCGTTATCAATGGCATCTATGTTATCTCTGTCAAGGGACTTCATGGTCCTTTAGAAGCTCCTCAGGAAAAACAGGGCTTCTGGAAGCGTCTTATGAAAAAAGCTCAGAAGACAGTAGATGAGAACAAAAAAGAGACTACAACAAAAAAGAAAAAGTAAAGCTTGAGCTCCCGAAGAAATTCGGGGGCTTTTTACATGCCAAAACCATTCTTTTTGGTTGAAAGTGAGGCTTGAATGTGCTAAACTTTTACTTTATTAGAGGGAATAGGTTTTGCCTCAAATTTAGGAGCTTTTATGGAAATTAAATTCTACTTGGCTATTCTTACTCATCTCTACGAAGTTCCGGGAGTCATAAAAGGACTGAATCAGGCTGTAGCTCATAAAGAGGAGCTCAGCGTCGAAGAAAGGCACGCGGCAATACGTAGAGCCATACATAAAATACGTAAATGCAGTCATATTAGGACCAGGTCTTACGGGCAGGAAAATCTCCCCAAAGAGGGTGGATTTATTATGTTTTCCAACCATCAGGGAAAGTATGACGCATTGGGGATATATGCGACCTGCGATCTGCCATTTGCAGTAGTTATGGATGATGCAAAGAAAAATCAAATACTGACCAGGCAGGTAATGGAGCTTTGCGACGGGAAGGGGCTGGTGTTAAATGATCCCAGGTCCGGACTTAAGGTTATAAATGAGATGGCCAAAGAAGCGAAAGAAGGACGCAGATTCCTGATTTTCCCGGAAGGGGGCTATGGCAACAACCATAATAACCTGCAGACATTTAAGCCGGGAGCGTTTAAGGCTTCATTAAAGTCCGGGACACCTATTGTACCGGTGGCACTTATAGACTCATACAAAGGCTACAATAGTTTAAATCTGGGCTGGGTCACCACAGAGGTACATTATCTTCCACCGATTCCCTACGGGGAATATAAAGATATGAATACTCAGCAGATAGCTGAGATGGTGAGAGGGAAAATTGCCGATAAGATTAACGAGGTCTTGGAAAATCGTTGGATGGTCAAGGCCAAGAGAAAATTTTTGGAAAAAATAAAGATTAATTGATATATAAAAGGAGTTATACATGTACAAGAAAGTTGATGCGAATTTAAATTTTGTGGAAAGAGAGCATGAGGTGCTGGAGTTCTGGAAGTCAGAGAAGATATTTGAGAAGTCTCTGGAAGCCAGCAAGAAAGGCCCTACCTATACATTCTATGATGGACCTCCTACAGCAAATGGTAAGCCTCATATCGGTCACGTAGAGACTCGTACTATCAAGGATATGATTCCACGTTACCAGACAATGAAGGGCAATTACGTGCCACGTAAGGCCGGCTGGGATACTCACGGACTGCCTGTAGAGATAGAAGTTGAGAAGCTTTTGGGTATTGATGGAAAGGATCAGATTGAAGCATACGGTCTGGAGCCATTTATTAAAAAGTGTAAGGAAAGCGTATGGAAATATAAGGGGATGTGGGAGGATTTCTCCGGCACTGTAGGCTTCTGGGCTGATATGGACAATCCTTATGTTACATATGATGATAATTTCATCGAGTCTGAATGGTGGGCTCTTAAAGAGATCTGGGATAAAAAGCTTTTATACAAGGGCTTCAAGATTGTTCCTTACTGCCCAAGATGTGGCACACCTCTTTCTGCACAGGAAGTAGCACAGGGCTACAAGACAGTAAAAGAGCGTTCAGCTATTGCCAGATTCAAGGTAAAGGGTGAGGACGCATATATCCTGGCATGGACCACAACACCATGGACACTTCCATCTAACGTAGCGCTCTGCGTAAATCCTGATGAGTGTTATGTAAAAGTAAAAGCCAATGACGGCTATACTTACTATATGGCAGAGGCTCTCTGTGATACAGTTCTGGGGAAGCTGGCAGATAAGGAAAATAATGTTCCTGCATACGAGGTGCTTGAAAAGTACGTAGGTAAGGAGCTGGAATACAAGGAATACGAGCCGCTTTTCGACTGTGCTCATGAAATTATTGAAAAGCAGAATAAAAAGGCCCATTTTGTAGTATGTGACAGCTACGTTACACTTACAGACGGTACAGGCGTTGTACATATTGCTCCTGCTTTTGGTGAAGATGATGCCAAGGTAGGACGTAAGTACGATCTTCCGTTTGTACAGCTGGTAGATGGTAAGGGTAATATGTCCCCAGAGACTCCATACGCAGGACTTTTTGTTAAGAAAGCTGATCCTGAAGTACTTAAGGACCTGGATGCCAAGGGCCTTCTCTATGAAGCACCCAAATTTGAGCATGAGTATCCTCACTGCTGGAGATGTGATACTCCACTTATCTACTACGCTCGTGAGTCCTGGTATATCAAGATGACAGCTGTTAAGGATGATCTCATCCGCAATAATAATACTATCAACTGGATCCCACAGAATATTGGTACAGGCCGTTTTGGTAACTGGCTGGAGAATGTTCAGGACTGGGCTATCTCCCGTAATCGTTACTGGGGTACTCCATTAAATATCTGGGAGTGTGAGTGTGGTCACTTTGAGTCTGTCGGCTCCCGTGCCGAGCTGGCAGAAAAGTCCGGCAATCCTGCCAATGCAAAGGTTGAGCTGCACAGACCATATATCGATGCAGTGACTATTAAATGTCCGGACTGTGGCAAGGAAATGCACAGAGTACCGGAAGTTATTGACTGCTGGTTTGACTCAGGTGCCATGCCTTTCGCTCAGCATCATTATCCATTTGAAAACAAAGAAGTATTTGAGCAGCAGTTCCCTGCGAAGTTCATTTCAGAGGCTGTAGATCAGACCAGAGGATGGTTCTATTCCTTGCTGGCAGAGTCTACCCTGCTTTTCAACAAAGCTCCTTATGAAAATGTTATTGTACTGGGCCATGTTCTGGATGCTCAGGGTAATAAGATGAGTAAATCAAAGGGCAATGCAGTAGATCCTTTTGATGCACTTGATACTTACGGAGCAGATGCTATCAGATGGTTCTTCTATACAGCATGCGCACCATGGATTCCAAAGCGTTTTGACGGTGCTGTAGTTAAGGAAGGTCAAAGCAAATTCTTAGGTACTCTTTGGAATACCTATGCCTTCTTCGTTCTTTATGCAAATATTGACGATTTTGATGCAACCAAATATACCTTAGAGTATGACAAGCTTCCTGTAATGGATAAATGGATGCTTTCCAAGGTGGCATCTACAGTTAAGGCAGTAGACGAAAATCTTTCCAGATACGCGATCCCTGAGGCTGCAAGAGCCCTTGAGGACGTAGTGGATGAGATGAGTAACTGGTATGTTCGTCGTGGTCGTGAAAGATTCTGGGCAAAGGGTATGCCTCAGGACAAGATCAATGCATACATGACACTGTATACAGCTCTTGTTACTTTATCAAAGGCCGCAGCACCTATGATTCCTTTCATGACAGAGAATATCTACAGGAATCTTGTTTGCTCCATTGATCCTACAGCTCCTGAGTCCATCCATCTCTGTGCTTTCCCTGAGGTGCACGAGGAGTGGATTGATAAAAAGCTTGAGAGCGATATGGACGAGGTGCTTCAGATCGTTGTACTCGGACGTGCATGTCGTAATGCAGGCAATATGAAGCAGCGTCAGCCGTTAGCTACTATGTATGTAAAGGCTGAGAAAGAGCTTCCTGAATTCTTTAAAGAGATAGTAGCAGATGAGCTGAACGTAAAGAATGTTGAGTTTACTGATGACGTAAGAAATTTCACATCTTATACATTTAAACCACAGCTTAAGACTCTTGGCCGTCGTTTTGGCGCAAGACTTAATGCACTTAAGGAAGTGCTGGCTACTCTTGATGGCAATGCTGCTATGGACTCCCTCAATGCTACAGGCAAGGTAACAGTTACTGTTGATGGCGTGGCAGAAGAGCTGGAGACAGCAGATCTTCTTATTGATATGAGTCAGAAGGAAGGTTTTGTATCAAATTCTGATCGTGGAATCACAGTAGTTATTGATACCAATCTTACAGCAGAGCTCATCGAAGAGGGCTTTGTCCGCGAGATTATCTCTAAAGTACAGCAGATGAGAAAATCATCCGGCTTTGAAGTTATGGATAGAATTAAGCTTTATGTGTCCGGCAATGCCAAGGTAGAAGCACTGGCAGCAAAGAATTCATCTGAAATTGCCGGAGTAGTACTGGCAGATGCAGTAGTTACCGGTACGGAAGGACCTGATGCAAAGAGCTGGAATCTTAACGGAGAAGATGTACTGCTGGCAGTTGAGAAGCAGTAGAAACGATTGTGAAAGGAAGAGTTAACTGATGGAAATCACAAAAGAAGAGCTAAAAAAAGCAATAGCATACAATATGCGTATGCTTTACCGTAAAGATGTAGAAGAAGCTACACCTCAGCAGGCATATCAGGCACTTTCTTACGCGCTTAAAGATTACATCGTTGACATGTGGATGAATACCCACAAGACTTATGAAAAAGAAGATGCCAAGACAGTTTATTACCTGTCCATGGAATTTTTGATGGGAAGAGCTTTGGGTAATAATATCCTGAATTTACGTGCAGAGAAGGTAGTTAAGGAAACATTGGACGAGCTGGGCTTCGATCTGGCCGATATTGAAGATCAGGAGCCTGATCCGGCGCTTGGTAATGGCGGTCTTGGCAGACTGGCAGCATGTTTCCTGGACTCCCTTTCCACTTTGGGATATCCGGCATACGGCTGCGGTATCCGATATAAATATGGCATGTTCAAGCAGGCCATCAAGGATGGATATCAGGTGGAAAAGCCTGACAACTGGCTGAAGGATGGCTATCCATTTGAGATTAAAAGAGCCGAATACACCAAGGAAATCAAATTTGGCGGTTATGTCAAGATGACTCCCGGAGCAGACGGCAGAGACCATTTTTCTCAGGAAAACTATATTGCTGTAAAAGCAGTACCTTATGATATGCCTATTGTAGGCTTTGATAATGGCATCGTTAATACACTTCGCATCTGGGATGCGGAGGCTATCAATGACTTCAATCTTGATTCTTTTGACAAGGGAGACTACCAGAGAGCGGTAGAGCAGGAGAATCTTGCCCGTACCATTACAGAAGTTTTATATCCCAATGATAATCACTATGCCGGCAAGGAGCTGAGATTAAAACAGCAGTATTTCTTTGTATCTGCCAGCATTCAATGCGCTGTGGCCAAGTATATGGAAAGGCATGACGATGTAAGAAAGCTTTACGAAAAGGTCTGCTTCCAGCTGAATGATACACATCCGACAGTAACTGTAGCAGAGCTTATGCGCATACTGCTGGATGATTACAATCTTACCTGGGATGAAGCATGGGATGTTACTACCAGATGCTGTGCCTATACCAATCATACCATTATGAGTGAAGCTCTTGAAAAATGGCCTATTGAGCTTTTCTCCAAGCTGCTTCCTCGTGTGTATATGATCATCGAAGAGATTAATCGTCGCTTCGTAGGTCTCATTAACGAGAAATACCATGGCGATCAGAATAAAGTGCGTGCTATGGCTATCCTCTATGATGGACAGGTGCGTATGGCTAATCTTGCTATTGTGGCAGGTTTTTCCGTAAATGGAGTAGCAAGACTTCATACTGAGATTCTTAAAAAAGAGCAGCTTAAGGATTTTTACGAGCTGTGGCCTGAAAAGTTTAATAACAAGACTAACGGTATTACTCAGAGAAGATTCCTGCTTCATGGCAATCCCGAGCTGGCAGCATGGGTAACAGAAAAAATTGGTGAGGGCTGGATTACGGATCTTTCCCAGCTGGCCCAGCTTAAGAAATATGTGGATGATGACGAAGAGTTGATTACTTTAGCTGATATCAAGTATCAGAATAAGCTGCGACTGGCTGAGTATATTAAGCAGCATAATGGCATAGAGGTCAATCCCGATTCCATTTTTGACGTGCAGGTTAAGCGTCTCCACGAGTACAAGAGACAGCTTTTAAATATTCTCCATGTTATGTATCTCTACAATGAGCTTAAATCCAATCCATATATGGATATGCAGCCTCGTACATTTATATTTGGAGCCAAGGCATCAGCAGGCTATCGTAGAGCAAAAGCTATTATAAAGCTTATCAATAATGTGGCTGATGTAGTAAACAATGACCAGACTATCCAGGGAAAAATAAAAGTAGTTTTCATCGAGAATTATCGTGTATCCAATGCAGAGATGATTTTTGCCGCGTCTGATGTATCAGAGCAGATATCTACAGCTTCCAAAGAAGCATCAGGTACCGGTAATATGAAATTCATGCTGAATGGAGCCATTACTCTGGGTACCATGGATGGAGCAAACGTGGAAATCGTCGAAGAAGCAGGTGGGGATAATGCTGTTATTTTCGGTCTTTCAGCTGAGGAAGTCATAGATTTTGAACATAATTCGCAGTATCGCCCACGTGAGATATATGAGAATGATTTAAGGGTAAGAAGGGTGGTAGACCAGCTTATAAATGGCACTTATACCCAGGAGGATCCTAATATTTTCAGAGAGCTTTATGATATGCTGCTGAGCAAAGATGAGTATTTTATTTTGAAGGACTTTGCTTCGTATGCAGATGCTCAGAGAAAGATTGACGAGAAATACAGAGACCGTCGTGCATGGAATAAATCAGCGTTAATTAATATTGCTTCTGCAGGCAAGTTTTCCTCCGATCGTACTATTGAAGAATATGTTCAGGATATCTGGCACCTTACAAAAATTAAGGTAAAATAGTAAGATTAATTACATTTTTTCAGAAAAGGTTTCATGATACAGTATGGATATTAAAATAGGCGATATTTTGACCTTGAAAAAACAGCATCCTTGTGGCAGTAGGGAGTGGGAGGTGCTTCGTACCGGTGCCGACTTTAGACTGAAATGCACAGGATGTGAGCATATGGTGATGCTGCCCCGTGTGCAGGTAGAAAAAAATATTCGTCTGATTAATGCCATTGGCGTAAAAAAAGGAAATGAACAGTGAATCAGGAAGAAAAAACAGACACAGGAAAGCTGAGAGTATGCAAGAAGTGCCTTATTTTAGAAGGAAATGAAGAGGCAGTCATTCGCTCAGTCACAGAATATCTGGCCCGTATAAGACCGGAGGACAGAGTAAGTGATGAAGAATATGAAAGGCGTCTTTCCATTTGCCGTTCCTGTGACAGTCAGTTCCACGGTACATGTAACAAATGCGGCTGCTACTGCGATTTGCGTGCTGCAGTAAAGCAGGGGCATTGTCCAAAAGGGACAAAATATTTTTAAGGGGTAACCCCATGAGAGGAGAAGAACAAAATGAGAATGAGCAACATTCCAAAGGTAAAAATTGGTATCGTAGCAGTATCACGCGACTGCTTCCCTGAAAGCCTTTCCGTCAACAGACGTAAAGCACTGGTGGAGGCATATAAGAAAAGCTATGATGAGACAGACATCTATGAGTGTCCTGTTTGTATCGTTGAGAGCGAGATCCATATGGTACAGGCATTAGAGGACGTTAAGGCAGCCGGATGTAATGCTCTTTGTGTATATCTGGGCAATTTTGGCCCGGAAATTTCAGAGACACTTTTGGCTAAGCACTTTGATGGTCCTAAGATGTTTATAGCTGCAGCAGAAGAGTCTCAGGGCGATCTTCAGGATGGCAGAGGCGATGCATATTGCGGTATGCTCAATGCCAGCTACAATCTGAAGCTTCGCTCCGTAAAAAAGACATATATTCCTGAGTATCCGGTAGGTGATGCTGAAGACTGTGCGAAGATGATTAATGAATTCGTGCCTATTGCCCGTGCCGTCATCGCTCTTGCAGATCTTAAGATTATATCTTTTGGTCCAAGACCGCTTAATTTCCTGGCTTGTAATGCTCCTATACAGCAGCTTTACAATCTTGGTGTAGAGATTGAAGAAAATTCTGAGCTGGATCTTTTTGAGAGCTTTAACAAGCATGCAGGTGACAGCCGTATAGCTGCCAAGGTGGCAGAAATGGAAGCTGAGCTGGGCGCAGGTAACAAGAAGCCTGAAGTACTGGAAAAGCTGGCTCAGTATGAGCTGACACTGCTTGACTGGATCGAAGCACACAAGGGCTACAGAAAGTATGTGGCTGTAGCCGGTAAGTGCTGGCCTGCATTCCAGACACAGTTCGGATTTGTACCATGTTATGTAAACAGCCGTTTGACAGGTATGGGTATTCCGGTATCCTGTGAGGTAGATATTTACGGATGCCTCTCCGAGTTTATCGGCACTGCAGTATCTGATGATATCGTTACACTTCTTGACATTAATAATTCCGTTCCAAAGGATATGTACAAGCAGTCTATTGAAGGTAAGTTTGATTATAAGCATACTGATACATTCATGGGCTTCCACTGCGGTAATACATGCTCTAAGAAGCTGGCTGCATGTGAAATGAAGTATCAGAAGATTATGGCCAGAAATCTTCCTATAGAGGTTACTAATGGTACTCTTGAAGGCGATATTGCTCCTGGCGATATTACTTTCTACAGACTTCAGTCTACAGCTGATAATATTCTTCGTGCGTATATTGCAGAGGGTGAGGTGCTTCCTGTAGCTACACAGTCCTTTGGTGGTATTGGTGTATTCGCTATTAAAGAAATGGGCAGATTCTATCGCCATGTACTTATCGAGAAGAATTATCCTCATCACGGTGCAGTAGCTTTCGGACACTATGGCAAGGCAATTTTTGAAGTAATGAAGATGATTGGCGTATCAGTAGATGAGATTGGTTTCAATCAGCCTGCAGGCATGCTCTATAAGACAGAGAATCCATTTAAATAAGACATATTAAAATTATTTACAAAAAATACATCTCCGGTCATGGAAGGGTTAGCGTGGCCGGAGGTGATGAGGGGGACAATAAAAATAATGCAAAAAATACCTACACACGAGATGGTGAGAGAATTACCACAGGATGCTAAAGTAGTAAAGACAGAGAATGGTATTGATCTGTACAACATGACAATTTTCCAAAATATTATGTCATGGAACCAGCATAATCTTGACATTCCTGCTTTTGAGTATTTTGGCACTACTATTACTTATGGACAGCTGCCGAAAGTGGTAGAAGAATACATTAGGGCATTCAGAGCTCTTGGAATAAAAGAAAAGAGCGTGATTACCATAAGTCTGCCTGTAATGATTGAATACTATATTTCACTTTTTGCGTTAAGTGAAATGGGCGCCATCAGTAATAATCCCAGTATTCTTTTCCTGAAAAATGATATGCCTACGTATACTCTGGAAAAGGATTCTGATACTATCATCATTCTGGATGTATTTCTGCCATTAATAGCAGATTATCTGGAAGGTGCAAAATTGAAAAATATTATTCTGGTTTCCTATGGTGATTATTTACCCGAAGGAAAAAAGGATATTTTAAATGATCCTGCGCTGATGCCAAAGAAGGTCAGAGATATACTGTTGGATCCGCAGGAGCTGGATAGAAGAAATAACGTTATAAGAAATTTAAAAGACGTCAGAATTTGTACATTACAGTACTTAATTGAGCTGGGACGTTCCAGCTCAAAAGAAATAAAGTATCCTGCATTTGATATTGACAGAGTTAGTATGTATTCTTATACAAGTGGTACTACAGGTAATCCAAAGTGCGTTGTATATACAGAACAGTCTGCCAATGCAATCATAGAGATGCATAAAGGCCTAAATCTTAGAGATTATGTGGGAGACAGAAGTCTGGTGGTAATACCGCCTGGACATACTACAGGCCTGTATTTTGCTGCGTATTTGCAGCTGGCTAAGGGAAAGACCATGGTGCTTCAGCCTATATATGATAAAAAGACCTTTGCCAGAGACTTAAGAGATTTTAAGATTAATCATACCTTAGCAGCAGCCAGCTTTTACCTTGAAGCGGTAGCGCAGAACAATCTTAAGCCGGGAGATTTGGCGGAGTTGGCCAGACCTTGTTCAGGTGGAGAGCCTATATCCAAATGTAATGCCAAGATGATTAATGACTGGCTGAAGAGGGCGGGATCTCCTGAAAAAGTAGCTATAGGCGGTGGCTCCAGCGAAGTAGGCTCCAGTGCGCTTACCAGCTATGAGCTGAATCCCGAAACAAAGACTAATGAAACAGGATATCCTATTCCGGGAGTTCTGGTAAAGCTTTTGGATGCCAATACCGGTGAAGAGGTGGCCAAAGGGCAGCGTGGACAATTGAATATCAGTAGCGTTGCTGCCGCCAAGGGATATCTTGTAGATGGAAAAATAGATGAAAGTTTTTATTACTACAAAGATGGTTACAGATGGGCCAATCTGGGTGATATTACCGTACAGAATGAGGACGGGTCATATAGTATGCTGGGCAGGTCATCAGATTCTTATGTAGATGATGATGGTGTGATCCACTATCTGTTTGATATCGAGTATGCTATTGAAGAGAACGATCCGGTAGTCGAATGGGAAATTACAGCATTTAAGACTACAGAAGGATATGATATCGTAGGGCAGGTAGTGCTTAAAAAGGAGTACGAGGGCAGAGAGGAAGAGGCTATCAGGTATCTCTGTGCCAAGTACAAATTAGACGGAATAAAAATATATGATGAGTTTACCACCGGAGAGGTGACCGGGAAAAGAGATTATTTTCATTTGAAAAATGACAGAAGCTTTTACTTTAGCCCGGCAGGACCGGAATTATTGTATAAAAAGGCCTACAAAGAAAACGGATGCGTTGATATTGTAAAAAGAAAAGGTTATGATTATACAAGTAACAATTAACTTTTGAAAAGTGAGAAATTATGCCGGACAAAAGAGTAACCTTCGAGGATGAAATATCATCCAATCGATACACAGCCAATATGATGCTTGTTATTGGAGCTATTCTGGTTAGTTCCATGTTCCTTAACATGCTCGGAGTATACAATATAAATAAAGTCATTATGAATATAGCTGTCATGGCCTCTGTGTTTATGATAGCGGTTATTCAGGTGCTGGCAAGAGTACGAAAAATATCTTCAAAAAAATGTGTGAAATACATTATTATGGCGCAAATCATTGTAATTTCCATGGTTTGCCTGATATTGTTTAATTTCAGTATCATTTTGATAACTGTATTACCGCTGGTATTGGCCATGGGGTATCATTCGAAGAAGCTCGTTTTATTTGCAGGTATAGGATCTCTTATAAATTGCCTGGTATCACCCATTTTTGGCTATGTTGTCGGTACCTGGGATATTAGTTATTTCATCTTTTTAGTACAGGTAACAGATACAGCGCCCTTTAATGTACTTAAAGATAATGAGTATGTGAGAGAATTGCTAAAAACTGTTATAGATACAGAAGGTTCAAAACATCGAAGCATTATGACATTCGTATCCATGCCCATGGTGGGTATGATAGTCTTTTATATGATAGTAATTTTTAATTCAGTAAAGCAGAAGCAGAAGAATTACAACTATCAGATAAAGCACCTGAACAAGGCACAGGATAAGACTATTCTGGGATTGGCGGATGTTATTGAAAATCGAGACATGAATACCGGCGGTCACGTAAAGCGTACCAGTGATGTGGTGAGAATATTCATAGATGAGCTGCAAAAACAAGGTACATTTGCTGACGTGCTGGATCACAAGTATTGTCAGTATATTATAAAAAGTGCACCTATGCATGACGTAGGAAAAATTGCCGTAGAGGATGCCATTCTTACCAAGCCCTCAAAGCTTACCCCGGAAGAATTTGAAAAAATAAAGATTCATCCTGAAAAGAGTAAGGATATTATTGAGGGAGTAATGGGCAGCATTGCTGATCAGGAGCTGGTAGGTATAGCTAAAAATCTGGCTCTGTACCATCATGAGCATTGGGATGGCAGCGGATATCCTGCCGGCCTTTCCGGAGAGGACATACCCTTGGAGGCCAGGATAATGGCACTGGCTGATGTATATGATGCTTTGGTCAGTGAAAGGTGTTACAAGGATTCTGTTTCCAGTGAAGAAGCATACAAAATCATCAAAGAGTCTATGGGATCACACTTTGATCCGAAGCTCTGGGACTGTTTTGATAGGGCATATCCAAGACTAAAAGATTACTATAACAAATAGATATATGAGTGTAAAAAAGGGATTGTGGAAAAGATTCACAGTCCCTTTTTGTGTGAATGTAGAGCGATTACTACGAGATTTCTTGTAAATTTGTATGCGAAATGACAAAATTATTTTATCTCTCCTTCATATAATTCAAATAACGTAACTGCTTTATGATGGCGGTTCATAATAATACGCCTCTTTTTTTGTGATAGTATTAAGATTGAGTTACGAATTCGTTCTCTATATACTATGATAATAGCCTTATTATGATGATGCAAGCATCAATTTTGCTCATTGAGGCGTTAATTTTGTCAATTCGCAAATAAAAGGAGATTTTTCACCACTTACTTTGTATTTTATCAGATCTGGAAGATGCCAATGTTTCCAAAGGTTGACTCTGCTTTTATATAGGCAATAGGAGCACCTGCAGGAGCTTCTGATGACTTACGGAAATCTACTTTGCCGAAGGTTGACTCCGGATTCAGTACTACCGACCACTCCTTAGGAACGTAGAGATTGATGTTACCAAAATTGTTGTCCAGATTTATGTTGCACTGAGCAGAAGCCAGTGTTACGTTGCTAAGATATACATTAATAGCGCCAAAGTTGTTGTCGGCATTTAATTCACGAAAATCAGGACAATCCACATATTTGGTGGTACTACCCATATTGTTATCGATGTTAACAACACCATCATTTATGCTCTGCTTAAATTCGCCATCTTTATCAACTACTACGGAATTGCCGTTTTTTTCATTGATGGTAACCTTGACATGATGCTTTTTTTTGAAGATCATGGAGAAACCAATGGATAGAAGCACTATGATAAGGATAACTGTCCAGAGGTTTAAAACCGGAAGAAACTCGGGAAGGGTAAAGGATTCATCTTTATCCAAATTATTTACTACTATGTAATAAATAAGGCCGATTGAGGCGAATGAAGCGAAGAAGGATTTGTCTATAAGGCCTTTGACAAAGAAAGCTGACAAGACTACTAAAAGTATGATATCCCATAAGCTAAAAGTGTTAAAAACAGGAAGTGATGTTACGTTGGACAGTACAATGAGGGCTGCAATAAGAATGAGTGCTACTCCCCAAAAAATGTTTTTTGAATTTTTCATTTTCTCTTACCTCTTTTGTGATAATTTTTCTGTTAAAAGTTTTAAATAGTTACGTGAAACATAGGCTTTTTTATCCGTACCCCGAAATTCTATCTGGCTGGGACCTGTAAGATTTTTCCTGATACCCAGGATCTGGCCTATATTCAAAATAGTGGATTTGGAGACTCGCATGAAAGACATGGGAAGCATTTCTTCCAGCTCATACAGCTTGTAGGAGGTTTTATAAATGTCTGTTGTGGTATGGACGCTGGTGTAATTTTCAGCAGTCTCAAAAAACAGAATGTCCTCCGTTGCCAGGTAATATGATACGTCTTTTTTAGTGGCCTCCAGCTGGCTCCGCTGGGAAGCCAGGTGACTAATCTGCTGCTGTAATTTTAAGATTTCCTCGTTTAATTCCCTGCAGTGAATAACGATTTCATCTTCAGCCAGATTGTCGTTGATTTCAAGCTTGATTTTCATAGTCCCTCTGAATGTTTATATGTTTCGCTTACTTACAAGTTGGAGTTTATAGTAAAAGAAAGAAATTGTAAAGTGCTATGAGCTAAGAGGTAAGAAATGGAGGGTGAGAGGTAAAAAAGAAGCCTGCCACACATCTTTTTAGAATAGTTCACATTGTTATTTTCATGTCAGTATGTTATAATTTTTTAAAACTTTTTTTTATTTTTTATAAAAATGGGGGGACGTATGGACAATAAGACAAAAATCATCGCATTATCCGGAAAAGGCGGTGTTGGAAAGACTTCTCTTTCATCAGCTATGGTCAAATGCATAGTAGCTGCACATCCCGGTAAAAAAATCCTTGCCATCGATGCTGACCCGGCTGTTGGTCTTTCTACAGCTCTGGGAGTAAATGTGACGCTGACTATCGACGATATCAGACGTGAAGTAGTAGCCAGCTGTGAGGAGGGCGATACCAGAAGCGCTATGGAGCTTTTGGCCGAGGCCAGATACCGCATTTTCGATGCACTGGTAGAGATGGATGGCTTCTCTTTTATCGCTGTAGGCAGGCCTGAGGGTGCCGGCTGCTACTGCAAGATTAATCAGTATCTGAAGGCTGTTATTGCTACACTGGCTGACAATTTTGACTATATCGTTATCGACGGTGAGGCTGGTATCGAGCAGATCAACCGTCGCGTTATGGAGAAGGTTACACATCTGGTCATGGTGACAGATTCCAGCAAAAAGGGCTGTGATGTGGTCAAGACTATAAAAAAGGTGGCAGATGAGCTGGTGATGGCTGAAGAGGTGGGAGTTATCTTCAATCGTATTCCGGACGAATCTGTGCTTCAGTATATGGATATCGCTGATATTCCTGTACTTTCCTGCATTCCTGCGGATAAGGATCTGACACAGTTTGACCTTAAGGGAGAGTCAGTATTTTATCTGAATGATGATGCACCTATCGTAGTGGGGGCGAGATCAGCTCTTACAAAGCTTGGTGTTATCTAAGTTATAAAAATATTAGGGAGAGTTATAATCAAATGAAAGACTTAAAGCATCTTTATTACTTCGAGCGACTTCTGGAAGACGCTGATAATGAATTGGTGCGAGAAGCTCAGGCAGAGGGGCAGATCTGCGTAGCTTCCACCTGCTATCAGATTCCTGAAGTTTTACTCAAGCTGGATGGCTGCTTCGGGGTGAGACTTCGTGCACCTCGTACCGGCTCTATTGACATGGGCACCTATTATATGACCAGCTTTTTGTGTGAGTATACCAGAGCACTGCTGGAGCGCGCCATAGAGGGAGGCTACAGGTTCGCAGACTGTATTATTACACCTGATGGCTGCTCTATGCTGAATCGTTGTGTAGAAAATATGGAGCTCCTACACACTGTAGAGAAAGACAGGTTTTTTTATAAGTATCTGGAAGTGCCTATGAAGGCAGATGATAACGGGCTGAATCTTTATGTGGGGCAGTGCCGCACCAAGATTCTGGAGCCGCTGCGCGAGGTGTTTGGCCTGGATACAAGTGATGCTGCACTTAGAAAAGCTGTAGAGCGTCACAATGAGCTTTGTCGCATCATGACAGCTATAGGAGATTTCAGAAAAGAGGACAACCCTCGTATTACAGGCTACGAATTTCATATCCTGTGTATGGCCAGCTATGTGGCGCCACAGGATAAGATTATCGACAAGCTGAAAGAGACGCTGGAAGAGCTGAAAAATCGTGAGCCGGATGCCAAGTTCCAATACCGTGCCCGTGTAGCGGTAGTTGGCTCTGAGATTGATGACGTAGACATGATTAAGCTTATCGAAGATTCGGGAGCATACGTCTGTGCTGATCGCTTCTGTTATGGGTCCTTGCCGGGCCGTGAGATCATCGAGCTTAACGATACAGAAGACGTCCTCACCCAGATTTGCCGTCATTACATGATGGCCACCATGTGTCCACGTCATATGGATACAAAGAAGATGGACAGACGCCGTGAATATGTGAATGAGATTGCTGCTGAGTACAAGGCTGACGGTATTATCTACGAGCAGATGAAGTTCTGTGATCCATGGGCATATGAGCGTATGGTGGGCTCGGCAGTACTTCGTGACGAGTATCATTATCCGGTACTCACTATTGACAGACCTTATGCAGTAGGTAATTCCGGCCAGATCCGTACCCGTGTACAGGCCTTCGTGGAAAGTATGGAAATTAAGAAGATCCAGGGAGGTAGAAAGTAATGGGAAAAGCAGTGGGCAGTTCAAAGCTGGGAAATTTATATGATGGAAAAATGGAGGTCTTTAAGCGCCGCGAGTGGCGTGGTCTTAAGGACACGCTTTATGACTATTGGAGATGGCTGGGCATTTTAAAAATGCTGGCTGCCTTCATAATAAAGCCTAAGAATCTTAAAGGCTTTTTCAGATACCGCTGGATGGTAAACTATCTGGCAGTACCTATGATGATTGATAAACATACCCGTGGCCTTCGCGGCAATGCTCTTCGTATCTGTCATGAAGAGTATGACCTGGTGGCAGCGGACGTAGCAGCCCTTTTGGATGCTATCTTTAAGGTAGATCAGAATCTGGGGGCCAAGCCTGAGGACTCTAAGGATGTTGTTTTGGTAGACGAAAACGAAATGACCAACATTCTTTGTGGTTTCCCCAATCTTAAAGGCCGAAGCTGGGAAACGGTATCCTGCTATGTATGTGTACTGTTGATGGCAGAGTCTACCACTCACTATTTGGATGTAGTACAGGAGTGCGGCCTGCCGGGTGATGTATGTCCTATGCCTGCTGCTGAAGCAGGAGTGTGTATCGATGACGACATGCCTGTTTTTGGTAAGTGTGCAGTGCAGTGTAATACTACCTGTGATGGGTCTCTTATGGGCAACGGTGTTATCTCAAGAGCCTTGGAACGTAACGGTATCCCTGTATTCCAGCTGGCTACGCCTCTTCGTCATACTGAGGCCGGAGTACAGGACTATGCAGCCCAGGAGATCAGAAATGCCATTAAGTTTATCGAGGAGCAGACCGGAGAAAAATGGGACTGGGATGCCTACTTTGAGTGTGCTAAGCGTATTAATATAGGCGCCCGTGAATGCTCGGAATGGCTGGAAATGAGCAAGACCGACTATCCTCAGGTTATCGGTAATAACATTCTTCTTTACCGTGAGACTGAATATATGGCTATTGCGGGTAAAGTGCCTGCTTTTGCCAAGACTGATTTAAAGATAACTAAGCTGGCCAGAGAGGCTTATGAGAAAAAGACTATGCTGGCCAAGGAATATCGTCACAGAGCTGTCATCTGGGGAGTTCAGTCACAGTTTTATACGGACCTTTTGGCATGGATGTTAAACTGCTGGGGGATTCTTCCACTTTTCGATATGCTTACTATGGTATCTTTGGAGCCGGTATCTGAGGACGACAAAGAGCAGGCCATCTATGACATGGCTCACCAGTACGAAAATATGATTATGAGAAATCGTACCCATGGTGGCTATGAAGTACTGCTGGATGACCTCTGGAGATATTGCGAAGAGTACAGAGCAGATATGGTCATCCTTTGGGAGCACATCTCCTGCAAAGCCCTTGACGGTATGCATGGTATGTTCGAGCAGCAGGCTCGTGAGCATGGTATCAAGCTCATCTGGGTAAATCATGACCTCTTCGATGCACGGGTAATTCCCAGAAAGAACCTCCGTCAGGACGTCAACAGATACATGAGATCCGTTCTTAGAGAAGAGCCACTGGATCCGTCATTAGAGGACTTTGACGATACCTGCCTCTGGTAGTTATTTGAAAATTAAAGCATAAAGTGTTTGAAAGGATATATTTATAATTATGAGATTTTTTGGTGGTTGCGATAGTGGAAGTACATATACAAAGTGTGTTATTATTGATGAGACCGGCAAGATGGTAGCAGATGTTACCATCCGTTCCAGAATCAATGCAGTGCTTTCCTGTGAGGAGGCCCTGAATGAGGCCATTAAGCAGGTAGACGCACTTAACAGTCCCAAGGACCTGGCTTATCTGGTAGGTACCGGATATGGACGTAACAAAGTTCCTTTTGCAGATGAGAATATCTCAGAGATCAGCTGTCACGCTATGGGCGTGCACGTAGCAGATCCTTCAGTAAAGGCTATCATCGATATCGGTGGTCAGGATGTTAAGGGTATTGCTGTAGATACAGATGGCACAGTACTTAACTTTGCCATGAATGATAAGTGTGCAGCAGGTACAGGTCGTTTCTTTGAGGCCATGGCCAGAGCATTTGAGATGTCCTTGGATGATTTTTCAAAGCTTTCACTTAAGGCAAAAAATGTAATTCCTATTACTTCCCAGTGCACAGTTTTCGCTGAGTCAGAGGTTATTTCACTGGTAGGTGAAGGCAAGGCTATGGATGAGATAGCAGCAGGTATCGAGCTTTCTGTAGCAAAGAGATGTTTCGTAATGAGCAAAAAGGCAGGTGCAGTAGACAAGATTACCCTGACAGGAGGCTGTGCCAAGAATGCGGGCTTAAAGGCTGCTATTGAGCAGGTGCTGAAGCTTAAGGTTATTGATCTGCCGATAGACCCTCAGCTTATGGGAGCTTTGGGGGCTGCTGAGTATGCGCGTCAGAAAGGAATGGCATAATGGATATTTTTCTCAGAGTATTACTTATTATTGCTATTGTCATTGTTGCGCTTTTTGTACTTACCTTCCTGGTATACATCTTCAATCTTGATATGAAGATGATGACCAAGCTTAAGCCGCTTTTCATGAAGCATTACGAAAACAGAAAGAAGAAGGAACGCAAGATCTGATGCGACTTTATGATAACGAGATAAAAAAATTGGATTCACTTATTACGGTACCCGGAAAAGAGCTGGCTGTGGCCGGCTCTGTCTGGGCTGCCGTGGATGAACGCGGTATTATAATGCGTTCAGATATGGAGTACGAGCTGGGTGGTGGAACTCTGCCTGCAGCGGGAGTTACCTGCGTTACTGATAATGAGGAGCTGGTAAATAAAGATGAGATTATTCTTTATGGTCCTGACCTTTATGAAATAAAAAAAGATGGTCCTTTTGCCAGAATAGCCGTAGTAGAGGTGGATGAAGAGCTACTGGGAAGTGGTGACAGGATGTACAACGGCATCAGAAAAATCGAGTATGTGCGTTACCATGTCAATGCTGAAGGCTATATGGTGCGTGTATCCTCAGGCGCAGGCAGGGAGCCTGTGCGTGTGTCAAAGACTGCTGTAAAGCAGGGTATCAGTTTTTCTGATATTGGTCAGCTTTATCTCCGGGAATATCATAAAATTCCATGGGTAAAGGCAGTAAAACTATTGTTTATTACAGATGCTTCAGTAGACTATAAGGCTATCATAAGCTTTGGAAAAAAGCAGGAAGATATTACGAAGACCATAGATCATGCACTTAAGGACTTAAAAATGGATTGTCATACCTGTGCCCAGAAGCCTATCTGTGATGAGGTGGAAGGCATGAAGGAATTACATTTTTCCGGCAACAGATAATTTTACAGGCTGATTTTGAAAAAATGTGTACTTGAAGTCAGTAAAATTTTGACTAACGGGCGTATTCGTGGTAAAATACACGATATATGCTCGTTTTTTATGCTCGTACAGCGGATTTGAGTGTGTAGACATTATCAAATAATAAATTGGGAGTTTCATTATGGATCAGAAGAAAGAAAAAGTTATACTTACAGGTGACAGACCTACCGGCAGACTTCATGTGGGTCACTATGTAGGTTCATTAAGAAGAAGAGTTGAACTGCAGAATTCCGGTGAGTTTGACAAAATTTTTATCATGGTAGCGGATGCGCAGGCTCTTACAGACAATTTTGACAATCCCGAGAAGGTACGTCAGAATATTATTGAGGTTACTCTGGATTATCTTTCCGCAGGTCTTGACCCTAATAAAGTCAATATTCTTATCCAGTCTCAGGTACCTGCTCTTACAGAGCTTACCTTCTACTATGAGAACTTGGTTACAGTATCCCGCTTGCAGAGAAATCCTACTGTAAAGAATGAGATTCAGCTTCGTAATTTTGAGACCAGTATTCCTGTTGGTTTCTTTACATATCCTATCAGTCAGGCAGCAGATATTACTGCTTTCAAGGCTACCCATGTGCCTGTAGGTGAGGATCAGCTGCCCATGATTGAGCAGACCAAGGAAATCGTACATAAGTTCAATTCAGTATACAATAAAGACGTACTGGTAGATCCTGAGGTTATGCTTCCTAAAAATGCTGCCTGCGGACGCCTTCCGGGTACAGATGGCAAGGCTAAGATGAGTAAATCTCTTGGCAATTGCATTTATTTGGCTGATACAGAGCAGGATGTTAAACAGAAAATTATGAGCATGTATACAGATCCTTTGCATATTCAGGTGTCTGATCCCGGCCATCTGGAGGGTAATACTGTATTTACCTACCTGGATGCCTTTTCAAATGAGGGTCATTTCGCAGAATACCTGCCGGACTATTCATGTTTACAGGAGCTTAAGGACCATTACACAAGGGGTGGTCTTGGCGATGTTAAGATTAAGAAGTTCCTGAACAACGTACTCCAGGAGGAGCTGGCTCCACTTCGCGCACGTCGTGCAGAATTTGAAAAGGATATCCCTGCAGTATATGAGATTCTTAAGAAGGGTACGGAGGCTGCCAATGAGAGGGCTAATGCTACTCTTTCAGAGGTTAAGGATGCCATGAGGATCAATTATTTTGACGATGCAGAGCTTATCAAGGCCCAGCAGGAAAAATATAAGGGCATTTAAGACGGATGACTACCGGTTTGTCGAAGTTGATTTTTCAACATTAATGTGATAGAATACTTAGATGCGCTTGTTTTTGCATAAGTGTTGAAAATAAAGGGGTTCAAGGAAACGGAAGAGATTTCGGGATGGTGAGCCTGACTTGAAAGAGGGACAGTGTATGAGAGTAGCAGTAGTTACAGACAGTAATAGTGGTATTACACAGGAAGAGGCAAAAGCAACAGAGGGATTATTTGTCCTGCCCATGCCATTCTTTATTAACGAAGAGATATTTTTCGAAGATATTACTTTGACTCAGGGGGAATTCTACGAGAAGCTGGAGGGAGATGCAGATATAAAGACATCTCAGCCATCTCCGGGAGAGGTTATGGATCTTTGGGATAAGGTCCTGGCAGATTATGATCAGCTGGTTTATATTCCCATGTCTTCAGGTCTTAGTAAGTCTTGCGAGACAGCTATTATGCTTTCTGATGATTATGCCGGCAAGGTATTCGTTGTAGATAACCAGCGTATTTCCATCACCATGAGGCGTTCTGTAGTGGATGCCATGGAAATGGCAAAAAAAGGCCTCGATGGTGAGGCTATCAAAGAAAAACTTGAGGAAGAAAAGCTTCAGTCTTCCATCTACATTACTTTGGAGACGCTAAAATATTTGAAAAAGGGCGGCCGTATCACTCCTGCAGCAGCTGCTATCGGCACAGTGCTGAATATTAAGCCTGTACTTCAGATACAGGGAGAGAAGCTGGATGCATATTCCAAAGTACGTGGTAAGGATGCCGGCCGTAAAAAAATGATAGAAGCAATTAAGCATGACCTGGAGACCCGTTTTGCAGGCTGTAAAGAGAAGATGCATGTAGATATAGCTTATTCAGGCAATCCTACAGAGGCACAGGGCTGGCTTAAAGAAATTCAGGACGCGTTTCCTGAATATACAGATATTGTAATGAATCCGCTGTCATTAAGTGTTTCATGCCACATAGGTAAAGGCGCTTTGGCAGTAGCGGTTACAAAAAGTGTATATTGATTACTGTTTTACAAGATTTAGAGGTTTATAATGTACAAACTTATTACAAAAGACGGTGCCGCAAAACGCGGTGAATTCCATACAGTTCATGGCGTCATCCAGACGCCTGTTTTCATGAACGTAGGTACTGTGGCTGCTATTAAGGGTGCTGTCTCTACGATGGACCTGCGTGCCATAGACACTCAGGTGGAATTGTCCAACACATACCATCTTCATGTTCGTCCGGGAGATAAGGTGATTAAGAAGATGGGCGGCTTGCACAAGTTTATGAATTGGGACAAGCCTATTCTTACTGATTCGGGCGGATTTCAGGTATTCTCACTGGCTGGCCTTCGTAAAATAAAAGAAGAGGGCGTTACCTTTAATTCCCATATTGACGGCAGAAAAATATTCATGGGACCTGAAGAGAGTATGCAGATACAGTCCAATCTTGCATCTACCATAGCCATGGCCTTTGATGAATGTCCTTCATCCCGGGCAGACAGACAGTATATTCAGAATTCTGTTGATCGTACCACCAGATGGCTTCAGAGATGTAAAAATGAGATGGCCAGACTGAATTCTCTTGAGGATACTATCAATAAAAATCAGATGTTGTTCGGTATCAATCAGGGTGGTGTTTTTGACGATATCAGAATTGAACATGCAAAGCGTATTGCAGATATGGATTTGGATGGCTATGCTGTAGGCGGTTTGGCTGTAGGTGAGACACACGAGGAAATGTATCGTATTTTGGAAAGTACAGTTCCATATCTTCCACTGGAGAAGCCTACATATCTTATGGGCGTGGGTACTCCTGAGAATATCCTGGAAGGTGTTGAGCGAGGAGTGGATTTCTTTGATTGTGTGTATCCATCCAGAAATGGCAGACATGGCAATGCTTATACCAATTTCGGTAAAATGAATCTTAATAATGCGAAGTATGAGCTGGATGAACGTCCTCTGGACAGTACATGCGGATGTCCATGCTGTCGCAATTATTCAAGAGCATATGTTCGCCATCTGATTAAAGCCAATGAGATGCTGGGAATGAGATTACTGGTTACTCACAATCTTTATTTTTACAATCATCTTATGGAAGAAAGCAGAGAGGCTATAGAACAGCACAGATATTCTGAATATAAAAAAGCGAAGATTGAGGCCATGAAGGCTGGCGGACAGGAATAATTCTTGATTTTTACACAATTTTCGTGTATATTGGCTTAAAGTGCCTTTGGGCATAGATATTATATGTATTTTCAGGAAGGTTATTATTATGACTAATTATTTGGCGTTACTTGATGCAAGTACTTCTGCAGGACCTAGTCCTATATGGATGACACTTATTTATGTTTTATTTTTTGGTGTAGTTATTTATTTTCTTATTATCCGTCCTCAGAAAAAGCAGCAGAAGCAGCAGGATGAGCTTATGTCTTCTCTTGAGATTGGTGATAGTGTACTTACCACAGCAGGTATGTACGGTGTAGTTATTGATAAGGTAGATGACAGCGTGGTTATCGTTGAGTTCGGTAATAATAAGAATTGCCGTATCCCTATGAAGAAGACAGCTATCGTTGAAGTTGAGAAGCCTGAGGGCAGCTCGGGAGCATCTACTTCTCCTGTTGTTGAGGAGAAGGAGAGCAAAAAGCTTTTCGGAAAAAAGGATAAGGCCATTAAGGACTGATTCTTTTTAATATAATTTAATTTCACAGAGGTATCCAAAATGAAGAAAATTTCTATTTTCGCAGTTGGTGTATTGATGTGTGTATTGTGCGCATGCGGCACAAACGCAACAAAGAATACTCCGGGAGCTGATGTGACAGGAACTCCTACAGATGGCGGTAGTGTCATTGTAGGTATTACACAGGATTTAGACAGTCTTGACCCACACGTTGCAATTGCGGCAGGAACCGACGAAGTTCTGTTTAACGTCTTTGAGGGACTGGTAAAGGCCGATGAGTTCGGCGTTATGCAGCCCGCTGTAGCAGAGAGCTATAAGATCTCTGATGATGCAATGGTTTATACATTTACTCTTAGAGACAATGTATATTTCCACAATGGAGACGTTGTAACAATCGACGATGTCGTATATTCATTGAAACGTTGTGCCGGTTTCCCCGAGGCTGCTGATCCCAGTGTCTCTGTCGAATCGGCACTTTCTATTATTACAGAGATTAATGCTCTTGATGCAAAGACAGTAGAGCTCAAGCTTAGTAAGGCCAATTCAGAGCTGATTTACTATCTGACCGGAGCTATTATCCCTAAAGATTACAAGCAGCAGAGTACTGCGCCTGTAGGCACTGGCCCATTTAAATTTGAGAGCTATAAGCCACTGGATTCTTTTGTAATCGTAAGAAATGATCAGTACTATGGAACAAAGGCTCATTTAGACAAGGTTACATTTAAGATTTTTGCTAATATTGAGGCTGCATTCCTGGAGCTTAAAGCAGGCAAGATCGATCTGATGTCTCAGCTGGGCTCAGATTATGCCAACCAGCTTACTGACAAGTACAGTATAGAAGCATGTCCGTTTAATCTGGTACAGGCTCTTTTCCTCAATAATGATTTTGCTCCATTTAAGGAGTTAAAGGTGCGTCAGGCACTTTGCTATGCTATTGATCGTGATGCTATTAATCAGTTTATTTCTGAGGGACAGGGTCACCTTATTGGCAGCGGTATGTATCCTGGTATATCTGAATACTATGACAAGAGTCTGGAGTCACTTTATCCATACGATGTCAATAAAGCGAAAGCACTTCTTAAGGAAGCTGGCTATGGTGATGGATTTACATTTACCATTACTATCCCATCTTCTTATGATCAGCACGTAGCTACCGGTGAGATTATTGTCGAGCAGCTGAAAAAGGCAGGCATTACTGCAAAAATTGAACTGGTAGAGTGGGCCAGCTGGCTGACCGACGTATATAAGGGCAGAAAATACGAGGCTACTATAATTGGACTGGACTCCAATCTGGCGCCTTCTGATATTCTTAAGCGTTACCGCACTACAGCTTCCAATAATTTTATCAATTTCCTTTCCGAGGATTATGATAAGGCATATGCTGCAGGACTTGCTACTGTTTCTGTAGCTGACAAGAAAAAATATTATAATGAATGCCAGAAAATTCTGGCAGATAATGCAGCTTCCGTATTTATTCAGGACCCTGCACAGTTAACTGCTGTAAAGAAGGGGTTAGGAGGATACACTCCTTATCCGATATATGTATTAGATATGGCAAAAATCTATTATACAAAATAATTTATGGCAGTCTCTACATATAGAGACTTTGAAAGAAGGTCGCAGATGAAGATAATTATTAGAAAAATAGCAGCTCTTGTTGTTACTTTGTTCATTATCTCATTTGTGACCTTTTTTGCGTTTACCATTATCCCCGGGGATGCAGCCTTAGGCACTCTGGATATGGATGCTACTCAGGAGGAAATAGATGCACTGAGAGAGGCTATGGGATTAAATGATAATCTTGTGGTGCGTTATGGACGCTGGCTGGGGGGAGCCCTGAAGGGTGATCTGGGCCGCTCGTTCAAGTATGACATGACGGTAAATGAGCTTCTGGGCAGCAGATTACCGGCTACCTTTGGACTGGCTCTGGAAGCGCTTATTCTGATAGCCTTGGTATCTGTTCCGCTGGCGCTCATATCATCAAAAAAGCCTGAAGGGGCAGTAGATAATATTATTACTATCATTACTCAGGCCGGCATGGCACTTCCACAATTTTTTATAGGAATAATTATGACCCTTGTTTTTGGAATGATACTAAAGTGGTTTCCTATAGGTGAATACAAGGCACCTACGGAAAGCTTCGTTGGTTTCTTATCCTTTTTGGTGGTACCTGCAATAACTGTGGCTATTCCCAAATGTTCTATGATGACTAAATACATAAGGGACAACATAGTAGCACAGAAAAAGCAGGATTATGTACGTACAGCCAGGGCAAAAGGTAATTCCGAAAATGCAATACTGGTAAAACATATTTTGAAAAATACCATGATGCCTGCCATAACATTTTATGCCATGATTGTTGCGGACGTATTAGCCGGTTCAATTGTGGTGGAGCAGGTCTTCCAGATACCGGGCGTGGGCCGCTTACTGGTAGCATCTATATCTAACAGGGATTATCCGGTGGTATCGGCTATAGTTATGTATACAGCAACTATAGTAGTGGTTATGAATACTTTGGCGGATATACTGGCAAGAATTATTGATCCGAGGGTGAAGAGTTGAATAATAAGATTTTTACAAAAAAACATAGCCCCTCTTTCTACGTGGGAGTAATAATGATTCTGTTGGTAGTGGTAATGGCGGTCATGGGACTGGTACGGACTCCTTACAATGCATCTGAGCTGAATATATCTTTGAAAAATCAAGGTCCATCCTGGGCTCACTGGTTTGGCTGTGACAATTTCGGCCGTGATGTATTATCTAGAGTCATGGAAGGTACCTCGACCAGCGTGATGATTGCGGTATGCGTTGTCATAATAGGCGCAGGAATAGGTACTGCCATTGGTGCGATAACAGGATTCTACGGTGGCTGGCTTGATATAGTACTTATGAGACTGAACGACTCACTTTCCAGCTTTCCCACAGTGCTTTTAGCTATGGTTATAGTGGCAGTAGTGGGAGGCGGTAGAAAAAACCTTATTATTGCTCTTGGCATAGTCTTTATACCCAGCTTTGTAAGGGTAGTCAGAGCAGAGGTTAAAGTCCAAAAGGAACTGGACTATGTAAAGAATGCCACTCTTATGGGAGCAAGCAAATTACGCATTATTTTTCTTGATATACTGCCCAATATAAAGACTACTATTATCGCTTCCCTGCTTATTGGATTTCAGAATGCTGTGCTTTCAGAAGCAGGATTAAGTTATTTGGGACTTGGCGTATCACCGACAGATCCTTCGCTGGGACATATGCTGTCGGAGGCACAAAGCTACCTGCTTTTTGCACCCTGGTATGCGATAGCGCCCGGACTTACAATATTTATACTGACTCTGGGGCTGGGGCTGGTATCACATTCCATTAAAAAATAGAGGCATATATGGCAATTCTTTCTGTAAAAAACATGAATATTGCAATCGATGTGGGCGGTATTAAAAAAACGCTGGTGGATCATGTGTCTTTTGATGTGGAAAAAGGTGAAATCCTGGGCCTGGTAGGCGCGTCCGGATCCGGAAAAAGTATTACGTCTATGTCTATTGCCAGGCTTCTGCACGAGGAATATGAGGTAAGCAGTGACGGCGTCCTGCTAAATGGCATCAATCTTCATAAGCTTACGGAAAAAGAGCTGTGTAAAATTAGAGGAAAAGATATATCATATGTTTTCCAGGAGCCCATGACCAGCCTGAACCCGGTTTTCACAATACGTGATCAGGTAGAGGAGCCCCTTGTTCTACACGAAGATGGAGCGTCTACAGAAGTAGAAAGGCTTATGGCGGTAAAATCTGCCCTGTCCGATGCCGGGCTGGCACCCACTGACCAGCTGCTGAAAAGCTATCCTCATCAGCTGTCAGGAGGGCAGAGACAAAGGGCTATGATTGCCATGGCTATGATTAATAAACCACAAGTACTTGTGGCAGATGAGATCACGACAGCACTTGATGTTGATACCAGAGATAAAATAATCGATGTTCTTCTGGAATATAAAAAGATATATAATACTTCTATTATTTTTATTTCTCATGACCTGAAGCTGGTAAAAAGGATAGCTGACAGGATTCTGGTAATGAAGAACGGAAAAATCATTGAAACCCTTGATAATAAAGGGTTTGACGCGATTCATTATGAAAAAGTAATCAATGGCACCGGCGGGGGAAACGATAGTGATATAAACTACAAAAAAACAGTTTTAGAAGTTAAAAATCTCGCTTTCTCTTATGCGGAGACTTCGGTTTTTGGTAAGAAGACTGTGAAAAAGGTATTGGAAAATGTGTCTTTCAACCTCCATGAAGGGGAGACTTTGGGCCTGGTGGGCAAGTCGGGATCTGGTAAATCCACCATTGTTAAAACGGTGGTAGGTCTACAAAAGTCGAATTATGGGGAAATTAATTTTCTAAAGGGCTATGAAAATCCGCAAATGGTTTTTCAGGATCCATACACCAGTCTGAATCCTGCACATACAGTAGGGTGGATCTTAAATGAGGCACTTTTATTGGGAGACAGAAGAGCGGGAATAAGAAGAAAAAAATCTGAAAGAAAGAAAGCTGTTATCGAAATGTTGAATTCCGTTGACTTAATCACGGAAATGGGGTATCGTAAGATAGATGAGCTATCGGGTGGACAGAGACAAAGAGTGGCTATCGCATGTGCACTAATCTCCAAGCCGCGTATTGTGGTTTTGGACGAGCCGGTGTCAGCAGTCGATGCAGCAGTAACAGACCAGATTTTGGATCTTTTAAAAAGATTAAAGAAGGAATATGGTCTTTCATATATTTTTATCTCTCACGACCCTGAAGTTATAGCTAAAATATGTGATAGGGTGTTGGTCGTAGAAGATGGAAAAGTCAAAGAAAAAAGATAAAAAGGGGGCCGGATTTATCTGGCGATATATAAGGCGGCACGGGTTTGCGTATTTCGTAGGCATCGTGACGCTTTTTGTTGTGGATTTTGTCAATCTGTATATTCCTCAGTTTACCGGTGAGATTATAGGCGGCTTGAAGCCTGATGAGAGCACCGGTCTTCGTGGCATTGATGAGCAGGGCATTTTGATTTTGGTTATCAAGATCCTTATTTGCGGTGTCATTCTTATGATAGGACGTTTTTTGTGGAGATATACTCTTTTTGGCTCCTGTCGTAAGATTGAATACGAGATAAGAAAGGATCTCTACCAGCATCTGTCCAAGCAGGCCCCCAGTTTTTACAATGTTAATAAAACCGGTGATCTGATGAGCTACTTTACCAATGATTTGGGTGCCATCAGGCAGGCGGTAGGTATGTCGGTTATTTCTGCCTTTGACGGCACTGTCATGCTTATTATGGTAATAGCCAAGATGGCAATTTATGTAGATGTAAGACTTACACTCCTCTGCTTAATTCCCCTGGTTGTTATTATGCTGGGCGGCATATACTATGGCAGGGAAGTGGAAAAACGATTTGGCGATAAGCAGGCTGCTTTCTCAAAAATGAGTGATGAAGTGCAGGAGTCTATATCAGGTATTCGAGTTATTAAAGCTTTTGTACAGGAAAAAGAGGAAAAGGCTAATTTCCGAGAGGTCAATAAATACAATAGAAAGATGAATATGAGAGTAGTCTCTCTCTTAGCTATTGTTATGCCTCTTTTGGACCTTTTAATCGGTGTCAGCGGTGTGCTCTCTCTGATATATGGTGGCTATCTTGTAGTCAATAATGAAATAGAAGTAGAGCAGTTTGTAGCTTTTGCCCAGTACATCGGTATGCTGGTATGGCCTATGCTGGCTATGGGGGATTCCATAAATTCCTTCTCTCAGGGTGTGGCTTCCATGAAGCGTATCGGAGCTGTACTTGATACAGAGCCTGAGATAGTTAATACCGAAAAAACAGACAGCTCTATTAAGGAGCTTCAGGGCCAGATAAGCCTTACAGGTCTTTCCTTCAAGTATGCAGATGATTTGCCGGTAGTACTGTCAGATGTTAATGTAGATGTAAAACAGGGTGAAAGCCTGGCTATTGTAGGACGTACAGGCAGTGGTAAAAGTACTGTGGCCAATCTGCTTCTTCATATGATGAATGTGCCGGATGGCATGATTTCTTTTGATGGACATGATATAAATACTATCCCGCTGGAAGTACTGCGTCAAAAGATTGCCTATGTTCCTCAGGACAATTTCCTTTTCTCAGATACTCTGCAGACCAACATTGCTTTCGGTAAACGAGAATACAAGGAGCTTCCAAAAAATAAGAGGATTGATACCAAAATTATCCTGAATAGGAGAGAGTCTATAGAAGCTTATCTGGAGGCAGAATTTTCTGCCCGTGAAAGTCTGGCAGATAAGGTGCATGATGATTTGAACGAAGTAGAAGAGGCAGCCAAGGCAGCCTGCATTCATGACAACATTATGGGCTTCCCTAAGGGCTATGGTACCATGGTGGGTGAGCGTGGTGTAACAGTATCCGGTGGTCAGAAACAGCGTTCCTCCATAGCAAGAGCTCTTATGAAAGATTCTGCTATCCTGATACTGGACGATTCGCTGTCTGCGGTAGATACAGATACTGAAGAAAAAATACTTAAGAATCTTAAAGAGTTGAGAGCAGGCAAGACTACAATTATTATAGCTCACCGCATATCCACTATTCAGAATTGCGATCATATTATGGTGCTGGATGAGGGTACTGTGAAAGAATACGGCTCTCACGATGAGCTTGTAGCTCTCGGAGGCGAATATGCGGCCCTCTATGAAAAGCAGAGACTGGCTGCGGAATTAGACGCGGAAGGAGGTAAACAGTAATGGACGAAGACGAGAAGAAAAGTGGCGCCAAGACTTTTGGACGCCTGTTAAAATACGCTGTTCCTTATATAGGACATCTGACCTTATGTCTGGTACTGGTACTGGCCCTTACGGTTTTTGAGCTGATGAAGACCGATATTTTTGGTGATGCCATTGACTCATTTGATAATGGTGGCGGTTTTGAACTCATTAAGTCGCTGAGTATTAAATATTTATTAGTCGTATTGCTGATTTTTGTTTGTAATATGGTGCAGACCTGGCTGCTGGCGTATACAGGTCAGGGTATTATATTTAACATGCGTGAGGAAATATATGCGCATGTGCAGTCATTAGCTTTGAGATTTTTTGATACTACTCCTGTTGGCCGTATCGTTACACGTATTACCAATGATGTGGAGTCACTCAATGAGATGTTTACCAATGTTCTGATAAGACTTATTAAGAATGTGGTAAAAATTATCGGTCTGATGGTATATATGCTGATTCTGGATGTAAGGCTGGC
Source organism: Lachnospiraceae bacterium (assembly GCA_045616485.1). Lineage (GTDB taxonomy): Bacteria > Bacillota > Clostridia > Lachnospirales > Lachnospiraceae > RGIG3528. Next base: position 19,708 of record JAZLGU010000031.1, on the reverse strand, counting down.
ACTAATCAGCTTTATCCTTATTCCTATAGTAGCTGTCATGACAGTGGTTTTCAGGACTATATCAAGGACTACGTACCGAGTAGTACGTACCAAGCTTTCAGCATTAAATACATATCTTTCAGAGCATCTGTCGGGTATGAAGCTTATACAGGCTTTCGCCAAGGAAGATGTAAAAAATCACGAATTTTTCGACAAAGCTGAAGATTTATATCATGCATCCTTTAGAGAAATGATGGTGTTTGCTATCTTCAGACCTATCATGTACATCCTGTCCATTATTGCTGTCTGTACTATTTTGGAGGTGGGTGGACTGGAGGTTATTTCAGGTGCCATTACTTACGGACTTCTCTACAAATTTGTAGATTATGTAAAACAGTTTTTCGAACCTATTCAGGAACTGGCAGAGCAGTTTGGTACCTTACAGCAGTCCATTGCATCAGCAGAGAAGATTTTTACAATTCTGGATGATGATACCAAGATACCTGAGCCGGCACAGCCTGTAGCGCTGGACAATGTTAAGGGGCGCATAGAGTTTTCTCACGTGTGGTTTGCTTACAATAAGGAGGACTGGGTACTTAAAGATGTATCCTTTGTTATAGAGCCCGGTTCATCTGCTGCCTTTGTAGGGGCTACCGGTGCAGGCAAATCCTCTATTTTGAACCTTATCGGGCGTTATTATGATATTCAGAAGGGTTCCATTACCATTGATGGCGTAGATATTAAGGAAGTATCCCTGGCCGACCTTCGTCATGCCATAGGTCAGGTACAGCAGGATGTTTTCCTTTTTACAGGCGATGTAAAGAGCAATATACGTCTGCGTGAAGCATCTATTAGTGATGAGACTATAGAAAAGGCTGCAAAACATGTAAATGCAGATCGATTTATCAGTAAACTTCCTAAAAAATATGATGAGGCTGTCACAGAGCGTGGCTCTACTTTCTCTGCAGGCGAGCGTCAGTTGATTTCCTTTGCCAGAACTCTGGCCTATGATCCTAAGATTCTGGTGCTGGATGAGGCCACAGCCAATATTGATACAGAGACGGAAAGCCTTATACAGGACGCTTTAGGCAAGCTTATGAATGGAAGAACATCTATAGTAGTAGCACACAGACTGTCTACCATTCAGCATGCTGACAAGATTATGGTGATGGATCATGGACAGCTGGTGGAGTCGGGTACACATCAGGAGCTCATTGGTATAGATGACGGTGTTTACAAAAAGCTTTATGAGCTGCAGCTGGAGTCTGCGGAAGCGGTATAAGATATGAAGCTTTCAGATATAAAAAAAATAAAAATTGGAAAACGTGAAATTATTGTTATTGTTGCCGTCCTCATTATTGCAGTTATTTCAGTGCTGGTAGTCAGGAATTCCGATGGCGCCATGAAAGGCAAAAGAAATTCCCAAAGCTTTCCGGCTATGGGCTCTTACGTTAGCGTAACATGCTATGGCAAATACGGAAAAGAAGCCATTAAGGAAGTGAAGAAAGAGCTGACCGGCAGAGAGAATACAGATAAGGGGCCTGCCTTGGACAAGGCTCATGAGATAATTAAGGATGCCGGAGTAAAGAGTAGCCTGGTTTCCATAGGGGAAAACGTACTTTGTATAGGTAAAAATCCCAACGGAAAGGCCTGGCGGGTAGGAGTCAAGGACCTCGGCGGCGATAAGAAGATTCTGGGCGTACTGGAGCTGGCTGAAAAGGCAGTTTTTACCCTGGCTGATAAGGAAAGAAAAGTATCTGTGACAGTGGTAAGTGATACTTGTACCATATCTGATAGGGTGGCAGCCGAGCTGGTACTGCTGGGAGCAGATGAAGCAGCAAAATACTGGAGAGAAAAATCAGGCTCTGCAGCGACTTTTGAGTACATTTATATAATTGAGGGGAAACTATATTCGAGCCCGGGGCTCAGAAACGTATTTTCCAGTGACGAAGACGTAAACTGGATAGAATAAAAAAATAGAAAGCCAGGTGCCAAGCCTCACGAAATGTTTGACTTAATAGGCATTTGGCTTTATAATTTTAAAGAAATTATAAATTTTAACTTGGAGGTTATGATGGAAAAAATTAGAATTCAGGATGATTTATATAATTATGTAAATCAGGAGTGGTTAGAGAAGGCTGTGATCCCCGATGACAAGCCTACCACAGGCGGCTTTGCAAATCTTGCAAAGGAAGTTGAAGAGAATTTTACTGCAGAGTTTAAAGAGCTGAGCAAGGAGAAAAATTTCCCTAATGCTCATATCGAAAATGCAGTGGCTCTTTTTGACCTTGTGATGGATACCAAGAAGAGAAAGAGACAGGGCCTTAAGCCTGTACTTCCTGTACTTAAGAAGATTAAGAATCTTAAGGATGTGAAGGAATTCAACAGAAAGCTGGCTGACTTTGTAAGAGACGGTATCGATCTGCCTTTCTCTGTAGGTGTTGAAGAGGATATGATGGACACATCCCATTATGTACTTAGCATTTCCGGTCCTGATGTGCTTCTTCCTGATGCTTCTTACTATAAGCCTGAGAGAGCAGAGCAGAAGCAGATGTTTATTGGACTTTGGTCAGATATGACCAGCAAGGTGCTGGCATATACAGACCTTACAGAAGAGGAGCAGGCTCAGTATCTTAAGGATACACTGGCATTTGATGAACTGGTAGCTGCTTTGGTTAAGACCAGCGAAGAGTGGGCAGATTATGCTAAGAACTATAATCCTATGAAGCTCTCCAGAGTTAATTCTCTTATGAAGCCTGTAGCTTTTAAGAGAATGGTATCCAAGGTATTTGCAGGTCAGGAAGTTCAGACTGTTATCGTATCTGAGCCTCGTTATTTTAAGGGCTTTAAGACTGTATTTAATGAGGAGACTTTTGAGCTCTACAAGCATTGGGCATATGTTAGAACACTTCTGGACGCATGTTCAGCCCTCAGCGAAGAACTGAGAGATCTGGGCTCTACATATAGAAGAGCTATCTCCGGTATTGCAGCTATCTCTCCTGTTGATACATATGCATACAATCTGGCATCCAGCTATTTCAGTCAGCCTATCGGTCTGTACTATGGTGAAAAGTACTTTGGCGAAGCTGCAAAGAAGGACGTTTACGATATGGTACGTCAGATCGTTGAGACATACAAGAACAGAATTGCAAAGAATGATTTCTTAAGCCAGGCTACCAAGGAGAAGGCTATTCTTAAGCTTAGCACCATGGGTCTTAAGCTGGCTTATCCTGATAAGGTAGATGCTGTTTATGATGAGCTTGTTGTAGATACAAAGAAGTCCTTATATGCAAACTGCTCAGCACTGGGTAAGGTAAGAAGACTTGACAGATTTGCCAAGCTTGGTACTACAGTAGACCGTACCAAGTGGGTAATGCCGGGCCATATGGTAAATGCCTGCTACAATCCATCTCTCAACGACATTACATTCCCTGCTGCTATTCTTCAGGCTCCTTTCTATTCTATTAAGCAGACAAGAAGCCAGAATCTGGGTGGTATCGGAGCAGTTATAGCGCATGAGATTTCTCACGCATTTGATAACAATGGTGCCAAGTTCGATGAGAATGGTAATATGAACAACTGGTGGACAAAGGAAGATAACAAGGCTTTCGTTGCTCGTACCAAGGCTATGATCAAGGAATTCGACGGTATAGAACTTCCTTGGGGTAAAGTAAACGGTAAGTTCATCGTAAGTGAAAATATTGCTGATAATGGTGGTATGGGTGCTACTCTTGAAGTAATGAGAAATACAGAGGGTGCAAATTACGAAGAGTATTTCACCAACTGGGCTAAGGTATGGTGCTTAAAGGCTAAGCCTGAGTACTTACAGCTGCTTCTTTCAGTAGATGTACATGCTCCTGCTATCCTTCGTGCCAATATGCAGCCTAGAAATTTCCAGGAATGGTACGATACATTTAATGTAAAGAAGAGTGACAAGATGTATCTTGCGCCTACTAAGAGAGTACAGATCTGGTAAGTTTTTCTCTCGTGTGTAGACATTTTGATATAACCCCTGCTTGCAAATCGCAAGCAGGGGTTATATAATATACGCATGTTTTGTGTAATTGGAGATATAAATGGAATTTTGGTCACTGATATTAAATAGTATTTTATTAGGCATAGGTCTTGCCATGGATGCTTTTTCGGTATCTGTAGCGGACGGTCTGGCAGAGCCCGGCATGAAAAAGAAGAAAGTAATTGGTATTGCCGGTACATTTGGTGTTTTTCAGTTTTTAATGCCGCTTATCGGCTGGTTCTGTGTCCATTATATAGTGGAATACTTTAAGACATTCAAGCCTTTTATACCGTATATTGCACTTATTCTTCTCTGCTATATAGGTGGCAAGATGATTATAGAGTGCATTAAGGACGGCAAAGAAAAAGAGGAGCAGGAAGAGGAGATTAAAAAGCTTACCTTGGGTGCCTTATTGGTACAGGGAGTGGCTACTTCCATAGACGCTCTTTCCGTAGGCTTTACTATTGAGAGTTACTCCATGGACAAGGCTTTTCTTTCATCAGGTATCATAGGTGTAGTGACTGTAGGACTTTGTCTGGTAGCACTTTTACTGGGACGCAAGATAGGGGATAAGCTGAACAAGGCTGAAATAGTAGGTGGTATTATACTTATAGGCATTGGTCTGGAGATATTTATTAAGGGAGTGTTTTTTTAAAAATATAAAAGTAAATCAGGGGTAAAGATTAAAAAAGGAGACTAGTAAAATGGAAAAAGAACTTAAGAAAAGAAGTCAGGTACCTGTAGAAGACACATGGAATCTGGAGGACATCTATCCTTCCATGGAAGCATTCGAAGCAGATCGTCAGAAGATTGTAGAAATCTCTGATAAGATAGCAGCTATGAAGGGCAGAATATGCGAAAGTGGCGCCTCACTCTATGAGCTGTACACACTGGATCAGCGCCTTAGCGAGTATTTTGAAAAGACTTATGGCTATGTTATGCGCCTGGCTGATGCAGATACAAAAAATACAGAAAATCAGTCCTTCAGAATGCGTATGGCTGCTTTCGCTACAGGCATCTCTGAAAAGCTTTCATTTGTAGAGCCTGAGCTTTTGACAGGCCTTTCTACCAAGCTTGATACACTTTACGCAGAGTGTGACAAGCTCCACGAGTTCGACGTTTCCATTAAGGAGACACTTCGTTCTGCCAAGCATACACTTTCTCCTGAGATGGAAGAGCTGCTGGCATCAGCAGGTGAGGTTCTGTCCGGACCATCCAGCGTATTCTCAATGTTTGATAATGCAGACGTAGTATTCCCGGAGATTGAGGACGAGAACGGCGAGAAGGTCCGTATTACACACGGTCGTTACAGAGTGCTTCTGGAGAATCCCAATGTAGATGTACGTCGCAATATGTTTACAGGCTATTATTCCATGTATGAGGCATACAAGAATACACTGGCTGCCAACTATCAGAATCTTGTAAAGAGCCATATTTTCAAGGCTAAGGCCAGAAAGTATGATTCCTGCCTTGAAGCCGCTACCGATGCGAACAATGTACCTACAACAGTATATAAGAATCTGTTAAATGTAGTTAATAAGAATATGGACAAGCTCCATCGTTACATGGCTATCAGAAAGAAAGCTTTAGGCTTCTCTGAGCAGCATATGTATGACCTTTTCATTCCTCTTGTTAATGATGTAGACAAGAAGATTCCTTTTGAGGAAGCTAAGGGCATGGTACTTGAAGCACTTAAGCCTATGGGCAAAGATTATACTGACGTTATCGAGCGTGCCTTTAATGAACGTTGGATAGATAAGTATGAGAACGAAGGTAAGAGAAGCGGTGCTTACTCTGCCGGCGTTTACGGTGTTCATCCATACATCCTTATGAATTATGATGGAGGTTTGGATTCTGTATTTACTCTGATCCATGAGCTGGGTCATACTATGCACTCCTACCTGTCAGCACAGGCACAGAGCTGTACCGATGCCAATTACACCATCTTCGTTGCAGAGGTAGCATCTACCTGTAATGAAGCCCTTCTGGCACAGAGTCTTCTTAAAAAGACTACAGACAAGAAGGAAAGAGCATATATTATCAATCACATGCTGGATGATTTCCGTACTACTCTTTATCGTCAGGCTATGTTTGCAGAATTTGAGCTGGCTACCCATGAAGCAGCTGAAAGAGGTGAGAGCCTTACATCTGACAAGCTTTGCCAGATGTACTATGATCTTAACAAGAAGTACTATGGAGATGCAGTTGTGAGTGATCCGGAAATTGCATTTGAGTGGGCACGTATTCCTCACTTCTTCTACAATTTCTACGTATATCAGTACTCCACAGGCTACTCAGCAGCACTGGCGTTGTCCAATCGTATCCTTACAGAGGGCGAGAGTGCAGTAGCAGACTACAAGAAGTTCCTGTCAGGCGGATGTACTATGTCTCCTACAGACCTTCTTAAGGTTGCAGGCGTAGATATGACCAGTCCTGAGCCTATTGAGCAGGCTCTGCAGGTATTTAGCAATCTGATGGATGAATTCGAAGCATTAATGTAATAAGCTATAATAAACGTAAGAGGGATTATGAGAAAAACAGTTTTAGGAAACAAAAAATTCAAAAACGCAGGAGCCATTGTGGCTCTTGCGTTTTTATGTGTAATAGGTGCAGCCTGCGGACAGGAAAAGACAGAGCCAAGCCTGATCCCATCAGATACACCTGCAGCATCTACATCTGAGACACCTCAAAATACAGCTGAGCCTAGTAAAGAGCCTACAGCCATTCCTACTGATACTCCTAAGCCTACCAACACACCTACCCCTATTAGTGCGGAGGCGCAGGCTTTATACAATCAGCATGAGAAGAAGCTGACTTCTGCCGAATATATAAAGATGCAGGAGACTTTTGCAGGCGATACCTATGGCTTTCCTGTTATCAGTATTACTACGAAAGACAGTGCGTCTGTTTATCTGGAGGCAGAGACTGTACCATGTGTTATATACACACTAAATTGTCCTGAGTCGTTTGCCCTTACAACCACAGCCCAGATACGTGTACGCGGAAACAGTAGTGCAGCTCCTAAAAGCGGGTCAGGTTCAGATACCAATAGGGCCAAATATCCTAATGAAAGTTACCCTTATAAGATTAAATTTGATGAGAAGCAGAATCTTTTTGGCCTGAATTCAGGAAATGCATTTAAGGACTGGGTACTGCTTGAGACATCTACAGGGCGTCCGTTTGATAATATCTATGCATTTAGCCTGGCTAATGCTCTTCATGGCGGAAAGTACTATGTATCAGATGCTTGTATGGTGCATGTTTTCCTGAATGGCACATATATGGGGATGTATACCCTATGTGAGCAAAGCGAGGCTAAGAAAAACAGAGTTAATGTCAATGAGCCAAAAGAGAATTATACCGGTACTGACATAGGATATTTTCTGGAAATAGATAATTATGCCAATTCTAAAGTGAAACCTTGTTTTAAGTTGACTCACCATGACAAGGCAACTGTGACAGATGTGTTGGGCCAGACCAAGACATTCAAATCCAGATATATTACTATTCGTACAGATGTTACTTCTGATGAGCAGACTAAGTTTATACAGAATTATACGAACAATGTATTCAATATTATCTATGAGGCTGTTGAAAACAAAAAGTATTACATGTTCAATGATAAATGGGAGCTGGTAGAGGCAAAGGGAGTCTATGATAATGCCAAAGACTGTATCGGTGCTGTATTGGATCTTGATTCTGCGGTATGCAGTTATCTGATTGAGGAAATTACGCTGGACTATGATCGTGGAGAAGGAAGCTTCTTTATGGCTGTGGATTTCTCTGAAAAATCAAAGTTTAAAAAGCTTACCTTTCTGTGTCCATGGGATTTTGAATGGGGATATTTTGGGGCGTCCAGTTTCCCTGGTAAAAAATATGACCTTATGGCCGGTGCCTTTGATAATCTCTTTGATGGCAAATATGGAGACCGTGCCAACTACTGGTTCGTGCTTCTTATGAAGGAAAAGTGGTTCCGTGATATGGTCCGTGAAAAATGGGCAGCATTTTATGATGGTGGAGCCTATGATACTATGGTCTCAGATATGAAAGCCATAGCTGCTGCAGGCAAGGCGGATCGTGACTATGCTAATACAAAAGCCAAGGAAAATAAAGATCAGAAGATCACATCTCTGGGAGATTATACAAATCTTATTACCGTAAATGACAAGCGTATCAAGTGGCTGAACGACAATTGGTTTGGCAGTGGTGTGACACGTTAAAGTTTTAATGGGGAAAATATCTTGACAAAATGCAGGCAGTGATATAAAATGTGCATTCAGAGTGCGTAAGCAGATGCGTTTCTGACGTAGGAATAAAGACTCATTTAAAAGGAGTTTGACATGGCAGAAGTAAAAAAGAACGTTTTGACCGTTGATGGTCTCAAAAAAATTGAAGAAGAGCTGGAGCATCTCAAAGTAGTTAAGCGTAAAGAGATATCCCAGAAGATTAAGGAAGCCAGAGAGCAGGGCGACCTTTCTGAGAATGCAGAGTATGATGCAGCTAAGGATGAGCAGAGAGAGATCGAGACACGTATTGAAGAGCTCGAGGCTATCCTTAAGAATGTTGAAGTAGTAGATGAAAAGGACGTAGATGCCGGTGTAGTTGGTATCGGTTCCAAGATTACAGTTCTTGATGTAGAGTTTGATGAGACTGTAGAGTATAAAATGGTAGGTTCCACTGAGGCTAATATTCTTAAGGGACTTATCTCCAATGAATCCCCTCTGGGCATGGCTCTCAAGGGCAAAAAAGCAGGAGCAAAGGTTAAGGTAGAGACACCTTCCGGCGATACTGTAGTATTCAAGATCTTAAAGGTTGAGTAAGCCTTTCAGATAAATAAAAATTATAATTTAAGATTGTTTCTTCGAGGATGGGTGCAATTCCCTATCGGTGGTAAAGTCCACGACTCAGGTTTTTCCTGACTGACTCGGTGTAATTCCGAGACCGACGGTTATAGTCCGGATGAAAGAAGACGCATGCGTATATTTTATCACGTGTATTTAAGTGCCCTCGAAGCTTTGTTTTGAGGGCACTGTTTTTATACATGATGACGGGAAAATACCCGACATATTAGGCAAAATATCACAGGCATCGAGGGGACATCTTGGGGCAGAGCCCCGGAAAGGATGTAATATGTTAAAGTATTTAAAAGGCGTTTGGGAAAAGATTAATGTGGTCGAGGCATTCAAGGACAATATTGAAGCCTTCAAAAAAGATGGTACTATCATGACCATCGTAATCGCAGTTATCTGCGTGATTGCGCTTGTAGCATTTGCTATTATTGCTGAGAAGATTGCAGACAAGAGAGCAGGTCGCGAGAATGACGAGCCACGTATGAAGGGCACCAGAAAAATGGTTACCATTGCTGTTCTTTCTGCTATAGCCATTATCCTGAATCTCTTAAGCTTCCCGCTTCCATTCCTTCCATCTTTTTACAAGGTAGACTTTTCTGAGCTCCCTGTAGTACTTGGTGCATTTGTAATGGGACCTTTGGCAGGTATTGTAATCGAGTTCATTAAGATTATGCTGAATATTATTCTTAATGGTACAAGTACAGCTTTCGTTGGTGAATTTGCCAACTTTATTATCGGCTGCGCATTTGTTGTTCCTGCAGCTACTATCTACACATTTAAGCGTAGCAAGGTAACTGCTGCTATTGGTCTTGGAGTAGGTACAGTTGTTTGCTGTGTAGCAGGCGTTTTACTTAATGCATTTGTGCTCCTTCCTATGTATTCAACACTTTATCATATGTCCATGGAGAAGCTTATTGGAATGGGTACAGATAAAAACAAGGCCATTAGCAATATGCTTACCTTTGTTCTTTTCGCAACAACACCACTTAATCTGATTAAGTGTGTACCTTGCAGCATTGTATCTTTCTTTATCTACAAGCCTGTAAGAAAATCCTTAATGAAGTAATCTACAAATATTGCATAAAATTTTTTCGTGACAAAAGGGGTGGTCCATGAATAAAGGACCGCCCCTATGTCAGTATAACTCCATTTTGTCTTCATTTTCCACTTCGTTCCATAAAAGGAGAGAAAGAGAAGGCAAGGAGAAGACAAGGACGCTAAGCCATTATAATTCATGCTTCGCATGAAGGCGCGGCTTTAAAACTCCTAACGGAGTTCTCCATTTATTCCACTTCGTTCCATAAAAGGAGAGAAAGAGGACACGCTTTCTAACGAAAGCTAATTATAGTACTCGCCGTACAGGCCTCCATTGCCTACGGCAAAGGAGAAAATATGAAAATTCTGGTGCTGTCTGATTCACACTACAGAGAAAAATATGTATATGAGATAATGCAAAAGAATACGGATGCGGATGTGCTTATTCATCTGGGAGATGGTGAAGATGATATTATGAGGGGCCTTCGTGAGCTGCCGGCTTTTGGCAATGTAAAGCTAATTCGGGTGAAAGGCAATTGTGACCTCGGGTCTGCACTGCCTGAATGTTCTTTTGACACCCTGGCTGGTATCAAATTTATGTCCACTCATGGCTACCGTGAAGGCGTAAAACAGGGTGTATACATGCTTTATGCTACAGCTATGAAAAATGAACGACAGGTGGCTTTGTTTGGACACACTCATGAGCAGTTTTACGATGAGATGAACGGGGTGCATCTCTTTAATCCGGGGGCAGCAAACGACCTGCATTACGGGATTATTAATATAGACGAAACCACAGGACAGCTGGAATTCCTGCACTTTTAGTGTCACCGGGGACGGTTTTAAATGACAACTTTTGAGGTGTCACCCCGGCAGTTCCACGGTACAACCAGGATTTTCAAATGATAAGAAGGGAAATATAAGCGTCATGTAGAGGTGACCGGAGCTGTTTCACCAATAAACACACTTTTAATTATAAAGTAAGATTATCTTTAGAAAATGAACATTGCGATTATGATATTATAACGGTATAGCAATACTAAAATGCTATATCGTTATTATTTTTTGGGAGATTCCTTATGATTCTTGCTTTTCAGATTGTATCGGTCATTATTTGTTTGGTAAATATTTGGATGCTTTTGCATATCAGGCAGTCCAAGCCGGTTACTTTGTTGATACTGTGTCTTATATCCTGTTTTTTTATGAACGTAGGCTATTTGCTTTTAATAAAAGCAGGAGTGCCCGGAGCTGCCGGAATGGCGCTTAATATCCAGTATCTGGGTAATTCTATGTTTTATTTCTTTTTCCTGCTCTTTGTCATGTCCTTCCTTCATATAAAGCGTCATAAATGGGACAGGGCCCTGACTCACATATGGCTACTCATGGAGATGGTAGGCATAGTTCTTTTGTGGACCGGTAACTACAGAAATCTTGTTTTTTCCCAGTTGGACTATAAGTGGAGTCAAAATGGTCATTGGAATCTGCCGGATCCTGAGGAAATAGAAAATGTAATCGGGGACTTTCTGGACTTTAAGACTTATACCGGAGTGAATATGCAGCTGGGCCCGGTATTTATAATCAGGTATTCCATCATTTGTATGGTGCTTACCATAAGCTTAGTATTCACCATACTTAAATTTATCAGCACAAAAGTTTTGTATGAGCGTAGAAATCTTATCGTACTTATGAGTGCTATTGGCCTTATGGGGGCCAGTGTAGGATTTATGCTGATCTATAGGCCTAATATCGATACTACTCCTGCTGTTGCGTCAGTAGTTTTATTAATTATTTCCCTTTCTATTAATAAAGGTAACTTATTCCAGGCGACGGATATAGGTCGGGAAAAATTTGTTAATGAGACGGATAATGTCTTTATCATGACAGACCCCAAATATGGACTTCTGGGATGCAATGAGAAGGCTAAGTCCCTGTTCCCGGAGCTAAGTGAGGCACATCGTGGGCATGCTGTATCGGAAGAAATAAAGAAGCTGTTCACGGAAAAAAATGATTCTGTCTGGATAAATGATTGTGGTTACAAGGTTACTTTGCAGGAACTGTGGGAGCATCAGATTCTTCTGGGATACAGTATGATGCTTACCGACATTACTGAACTGCAGGAGGCCATGGATAAGGCCAATCAGGCTACGGAAGCCAAGTCAGCTTTTCTATCCAATATGTCCCATGAGATACGTACACCTATGAATGCTATTGTGGGCATCACGGAGATTATGCTAAGAGACGAGCATAGTGACGAAGACAGGGAGTACCTGTCCACTATCATGAATTCAGGTCAAAGCCTGCTTTCCATCATTAATGACATACTGGACTATTCTAAAATAGAATCCGGTAAGCTGCAGATAATTGACTACGAATATGATGTTTATTCCACCATTAATGACCTTAACATGATTTTTGCCAACAGAGTAGGCAATAAGGAAGTAGGCCTGGTGTATGATATTGACTGGCAGATACCCGCCAAGCTGTATGGTGACGGCAATCGTATTCGTCAGGTAGTAATAAATATCGTGAATAATGCAATAAAATTCACTGATAAGGGCAGCGTAACCATATCAGTGAAGTGTGAAATGCAGGAAAATGATAAGATACATCTGTATTTCAGTGTAAAGGACACCGGAATAGGAATTAAAGAAGAGGATATGGGCAAGCTCTTCAATTCCTTTGAGCAGGTAGATACAAAGAAAAACCGCAGCAAAGAGGGTACCGGCCTGGGTCTGGCTATCAGTAAGCAGATAGTAGAGCTTATGGGCGGCAGCATTCATATCAGCTCTGTTTATGGAGAGGGTACAGAGGTAAGCTTCGACCTGATTCAGGAGGTAAGAAGTAAAGAAGTAATAGGCGATGTAAAGAAGACGGTACTGGCCAAGCCCAAAGAAGACTACGTTCATTTTAAGGCACCGGAAGCCAAGGTGCTTATAGTAGATGACAATGCCATTAATCTAAAGGTGGCCAAGGGTCTGCTGGCGCCACTTTCCATGCAGATTACCACAGCAGGATCAGGATTTGAAGCCTTGGAAAAGGCGGAGGCGGAAAAATTTGACTTGATTTTTATGGACCACATGATGCCTATAATGGATGGTGTGGAGACTACCGGAAAAATCAGGGCAATTGATGATTACTATGCCAAAATGCCTATAGTAGCACTGACAGCCAACGCTACAAATGGTGTGAAAGAAGAGCTTAAGGCAGCTGGGATGACGGACTATGTTTCCAAGCCTATTTCCATGATGCACATAACAAAAGTCCTGGCAAAATGGCTGCCTGCGGAGTACGTTCATTTTGAGGAAGGAGAAGCCGGCCCGATAGAGGAAACAGTAGAGGAAAGCGATTTTGTAAAGGCGCTGCGTAGCGTAGAGGGAATCAATGTAGATGAAGCTTTAATTAATACGGGTTCAGAAAAACTCCTGGAAGAGCTGGTAGAAGACTGGTGCAAGATAGTAGAGCTAAAAAAAGAACGCATTCTGGAATATGTAAGGACTATGAGCTTCAAAGACTTTACAGTGGAGGTCCATGACGTAAAAGGTACTTCCAGAGTAATCGGAGCCATCGATGTTTCTGACAAGTTTAAAGAGCTGGAAACGCTGGGGCGAGAAGGCGATATGCTGAAGATCCAGCTGCACTTAAAGGACGCATTGACGTCATATACCAATCTGCGTGACGCTATAAGAGCGGCTATCCCCGGCTATGAAGTGGCAGAAGAAGAACTGTCCGAAGACGTGGGCGATATACGCATGCTGCTACATGGTATCAAAGAGGCTGCAGACAGTTTTGATATAGATTCCATGGATGATATCGTCAAAAAGCTACGCCGGACTATAGTGGCCAAGCATACAGGAACAGTCCTGGAAAAACTGGAGGCCTACGTAGCCAATCTGGAAATGGATAATATATCATCGGTTGCAGATGAAATATTAAATAAATTTGAGGAAAAAGACCATGAATAAGAAGGTATTGATTATAACCCAGTCCAACAGCTATTTTCTTATATCCATAAAAGAAAAACTGGAAGCAGAAGGCCTTCATGTAGTGTCCTGTGAAGCGAACGTGAATGCGGTAAGCCGAGGATATGAAGAGGGCACGGTAGTACTTTTTTACACAGCAGACGACGCAGTAGAGGATAAGCAGCTTTTAACCTATCTGAAAGATCTTATTGTGGAGCGTGACGCCCCGGTATTTATTATGGGAGACAGAGATGATATAAGTGCTGCGGAAAAGACTATGCCTGTAGCTCTGATAAAAGCAGAATTTGCAAGGCCAATCAATGTTAAGGATGTGGTAACTTGTATTGCAGGATTTATTAAAGATGATACGGGAATGCAGAAAAAGAAGCTTTTAGTAGTAGATGATTCAGGCATGATGCTGAGAAAAGCCAAGGAATGGTTTGAAGGAAAGTACCAGGTGGCTCTGGCGCCATCAGGAGCCAGTGCTATCAAATGTCTGTCGGTAAATAAGCCGGATTTGATACTTTTGGACTATGAGATGCCTGTGGCAGATGGCAAGCAGGTAATGGAGATGATAAAAGCAGAGCCTGAATTCTCCAATATTCCTATTATTTTTCTTACCAGCCATGCAGACAGAGATACAGTTATGGAAGTAAAGGGACTGAAGCCGGAAGGCTACCTCCTAAAGACTATGCCTTCCGAAAGCATTATTAAAACTGTGGACGATTTCTTTGAAAAGCAGAGAATCAAAGCAGTAACACTGGGCTAAAGAAATTCAAATTCTCTGCCGGAGGATGCAATGAGGCCTTCATCATTCATTTTCTTGATTTCTCTCATCATGGCGGTACGGTCTACAGACAGATAATCGGAAAGCTTAGATAGAGGCATGGGGATGGTAAACGGGCCGGGGCCCATCAGGTCCTCCTGGACTTTCAGATACATAGTGAGCTTTTCCCTGATGCTGTGCTGAGAGAGGATGCTGGTATGCAGGGACAGAGTCTGGGCACGACGGGCAGTCATAAGCAGCAGTTCACGTACCAGATTGGCATGATTTTCGCAGTTGTTACGACAGTTGAACAGCACGTTTTTAAAATTGATAAAATTTACCGTGCAATTGCTGTCTGCAATGACCAGGAAAAACTGGGATACTGAAGGCATCATAAGGTATTCACCGAAACAGTCGTCACGTGTAAGCAACTCCAGGACTGTTTCATTACCATTTTCGTCTATGGCTGATACATGGGCTTCCCCTGATAAAAGTATGCCTACGCGACCGTTGTTGTCACCCATGGTAAGGATGGTCTGACCTTTTTCGAAATGAACGGTCATTTGTGATATACAGCTTTCGTGCTTGGGGTCAAGGGTGACTGACATAGAATGCTCCTTTAGTGAAATATACAGACTAAATATAGCAGAATTAGTTTATAAAATCCACAGATTTTTAAGAAAGTGTTGCATATGCAACACTTTTATTTTTGCTCATGTAGTATAATCTACTTCAGTTATTGTTTATTTTTTAACGAACTTTCGGAGGAGGTTATTATGGCTAAGATTAACGAAGCCGCGGTTAAACAGATCAATGAAATCATTGACAGATACATTGATGAAAAAACACCGCTAATGATGATCTTAAGCGACATTCAGAAGGAGTATGGCTATATTCCCATTGAAGTCCAGGAGATCGTTTCAGACAGAACAGGGATTTCTGTAGCAGAGATTTACGGAGTAGTTACTTTCTACTCATTCTTCTCTCTGAAGCCAAAGGGGAAGTACATCATCGGATGCTGCTTGGGAACAGCATGCTACGTAAAGGGTGCTCAGCAGATTATTGATAAGTTTTCTGAGATCCTTAAGATCGGACCCGGTGAGACTACAGAGGATGGTCTTTTTACCATCGATGCACTGCGTTGTATCGGTGCCTGCGGTATTGCACCTGCAGTTACCATCAATGGTACAGTTTACCCTAAAATGACAGTAGACCAGGTAAATGGCGTGGTCGAGCATTATAGAGCTTTGGAGGCATAGTATGGCAACAATTTCAAGTAACGCTGAGCTGGATGCTCGCATAGAAGAATGTACCAAGAACCTCAAGAGCAAAATAGATGGCTCTAATGGTTGCAGAGCCGTAGTACTTTGTGGTGGTACAGGCTGTCTCTCTTCTCATTCTGATGAGATTAAGGCAGAATTTGAAAAGCTTATTGCAGAAAATAATCTGCAGGACAAGGTTACAGTTAATCAGGTAGGTTGTTTCGGTTTCTGTTCACAGGGTCCTTTTGTAAAGATTTTCCCCGAGGATACTCTTTACAGACTGGTTAAAGAGGAAGATGTGGCTGAGATCGTTGAGGCAGATCTTATAGGCGGCAAGGTAGTAGAGCGTCTTCTGTACGTAGATCCTGCTACAGGTGAAAAGGTACAGAAGCAGGAAGAAATCAATTTCTATAAGAAGCAGAAGAGAATAGCTCTGCATGGCTGTGGTCTTATCAATCCTGAGGATATTAATGAGGCCATGGGAGCCGGAGCTTTCCAGGGTTTAAAGAGAGCTCTCTCAATGGACCCCAAGGATGTTATCGATGAAGTGTTGGCTTCCGGTCTGCGCGGACGTGGTGGTGCAGGCTTCCCTACAGGCAGAAAGTGGTCCTTTGCCTATGCCAATGCAGCTGATCAGAAGTATGTTGTATGTAATGGTGATGAAGGTGACCCTGGTGCATTCATGGATCGTTCTATCCTGGAAGGTAATCCATTTGCAGTTATTGAAGGCATGATGATTGCAGGATATGCTATCGGTGCATCTGAAGGTTATTTCTATGTGCGTGCTGAATACCCTATCGCAGTAAGACGTCTTCGTATCGCTATCCAACAGATGAAGGCTATGGGTATCCTGGGCAAAAATATAATGGGCTCTGATTTCTCCTTTGAGGCCAACATCCGTCTGGGTGCAGGCGCTTTCGTTTGTGGTGAGGAAACAGCCCTCTTAAATTCTATAGAAGGACAGAGAGGTATGCCTCGTCCACGTCCTCCTTTCCCTGCAGTAAAGGGTCTCTGGCAGAAGCCTACTGTAGTAAACAATGTTGAGACACTGGCATGTGTACCTTACATTCTCCGTGAGGGCGCTACAGATTTCGCATCTGTTGGTACAGAAAAGTCCAAGGGTACAAAAGTATTTGCTCTGGGTGGAAAAGTTAATAACGTTGGTCTCGTAGAGGTACCCATGGGTACTACTCTAAGAGAGCTGGTATATGATATTGGTGGCGGTATTCCGGGCAATAAAGAGTTCAAGGCTATTCAGACCGGTGGTCCTTCCGGCGGATGTCTCACCAAGGAATTCCTGGATGAGCCTATCGACTTCGACAATCTGGTAGCTAAGGGCTCTATGATGGGCTCCGGTGGTGCTATCGTTATGGATGAAGACAACTGTATGGTAAATATCGCCAAATTCTATATGGAATTCATCTGCGATGAGTCCTGCGGTAAGTGTTCTCCTTGTCGTATCGGTACCAAGCGTATGTTGGAAATCCTTACAAGAATTACAGACGGTAAGGGTACCATGGAAGACCTGGACGAGCTGGAGCAGCTGTCTGAGGCAGTAAAGAATAATTCTCTTTGTGCTCTGGGTCAGACTTCTTCCAATCCTATTGTTTCCACTCTTACTCATTTCAAGGACGAGTATATTGCTCATATCGTTGATAAGAAGTGTCCTGCAGGCGTATGTAAGAATCTTATGCGCTATGAGATTCAGGCAGATTCCTGCTTTGGCTGCGGTCTCTGCGCACGTCAGTGCCCTGTTAACGCAATCACAGTAACTGATTATACAGCACCAGGCAAGAAGAAGCCGGCTATGGCTATTGATGCACAGAAGTGTATCAAGTGCGGTATGTGTATGGCATCCTGCCGCTTCAATGCAATCACCAAGAAATGATCTGATAGAGAGGAAAAAATATGGCACTTGTAAATATAAAAATCGAAGGTCAGCCCTATCAGGTTGAAGCAGGCATGACCATTTTGGAAGCTGCCAGACAGTGCGGCTATGACATTCCTTCACTTTGTACTTTTAACCATGGCGAATGCTCTCAGGGCTCCTGCCGTGTATGTCTCGTAGAGGCTACCGGAGCCAGAGGTCTTGTAGCATCCTGTGTGTACCCTGTAGCAGAGGGCATGGAGATTCGTATATCTTCTCCCAAGGCAGCAGAGGCACGTCGTACATCTGTAGAGCTTCTTTTATCCAATCACAATATGAATTGCCAGCAGTGCGCTAAGAATGGCAATTGTGAGCTTTTATATGTAGCCCATCAGACCGGCGCCAGAGAGGGTGTTTTCCAGGGTGAAAAGACTCCTGTGACTATCGACCGTCTGAATCCGTCCATCGTACGTGATACATCAAAATGTATCCTTTGCGGCAGATGCGTATCACGCTGTCAGGCTGCACATGGTAATGGTATTCTGGGCTTTGAAAACAGAGGCTTCTCCACAGTAGTAGGCCCTGCAGGTAATAAAAATTTCTCCGACTCTCCTTGTCTGCTCTGCGGACAGTGCGTATCTGTATGTCCGACAGGCGCTCTTATGGAAGTCAGTGAGATAGCAAAAGTAGATGCAGCCATGAAAGCCGGCAAGCATGTGGTAGTGCAGACTGCTCCAGCAGTACGCGCCGCACTGGGCGAGGAATTCGGCATGAAGATCGGTACACCTGTTACCGGTAAAATGGTAGCAGCATTAAGACGTCTGGGCTTTGCCAAGGTATATGATACAGACTTTGGCGCAGATTTGACCATTATGGAAGAGGCTACAGAGCTTCTCAGCCGTATCAAGAATAAGGGCACACTGCCTATGATTACTTCCTGCTCACCTGGCTGGGTAAATTACGCAGAATACTATTATCCGGACTGTCTGGATCACCTTTCCACATGTAAATCTCCTCACGAGATGGAGGGTGCTATCCTTAAGACATATTATGCTGAGAAGAACGGCATCGATCCTGCAGATATTTTTGTAGTATCTATCATGCCATGTACAGCCAAGAAGTTTGAAAAAGAGCGTCCTGAGCTTATGACCAATGGTCTTAAGGATGTAGACGCTGTTCTTACAACCAGAGAGCTGGGAGACCTGATTAAGCGTTCAGGTATTAATTTCCTTAGACTTCCTGATGAAGAATTCGATCAGGATCTGGTAGGTACATATACCGGCGCAGGCGTTATCTTTGGTGTTACCGGAGGAGTTATGGAGGCAGCTCTCCGTACTGCATACTTCGTACTGGAAGGCAAGGAATACGGCCCTGTAGTATTTAACGAAGTACGTGGTCTGGAGGGAGTTAAGGAAGCTACCTTCACTCTGGGTGGACAGGAGCTTAAAATAGCTGTAGCCAGCGGCATGAAGAATGCAAAGCCTATTCTGGAGGATATAAGAAATGGCGTATCACCATATACCTTCATTGAGGTTATGTGCTGTCCCGGCGGCTGTATCGCAGGCGGTGGCCAGCCATTCGTACGTCCAAATCTCCTTCCTAATGAGGATGTAGATATTTTGGATACCTTCAGAGCAAAGCGTGCATCAGCCCTCTACTCCGAGGACGAGAGACAGGTACTGCGTCAGTCCCACAAGAACCCTCAGGTAAATAAGCTCTATACAGACTTCCTGGGTGAGCCTAATTCTCACAAGGCACATGAGCTTTTACACACTCACTACAATAAAGACAGAGTAAAATTTAATTAGTTTATAAAAAATTGACACGGGGACGTTTCCAATAACGTTAAGTTAAGGAGTTTGAGCAAATAAATTTGCCCAAACTCTTTTCTTATTCCATCCTTTGCCAATGATTTTCCTGCAGAAAAAATTTCAGGTACAACAAAAAGACAGATTTACATCTGCCCAAAAGTAAG
>JAZLGU010000030.1:0-9141 GCA_045616485.1 Lachnospiraceae bacterium | reverse complement strand
CCTATGGTTTGTTTGCGATATTTATAACTTGTCGCTGCAAAGCAAATATAGTATGATATGGCTGGTTCGATTAAATCTACCATCTGTTTTTTCTTAAGGGACAATTTTCGTTTCATTTTCCGAATAAAACTTGACGCTATCATAGTATAAAGACAGTTTGACAAAGTAGGTCGACCTGACTTATAATTAGAATTTGCAATAAAGATAAAAAAGGGTGAAAAGCCCACGAAAAGAGGATATATATGGCAGATTTTGCAAAAATACGTACACGTTACGCACCAAGCCCTACCGGCAAGATGCATGTTGGCAACCTTCGTACAGCACTTTATGCATACTTAATCGCAAAGCATGAAGGCGGCGATTTTATTTTCCGTATCGAGGATACAGATCAAGGACGATTTGTAGAAGGTGCTACTGATATCATATATCGTACCATGGAAAAGACAGGACTTATCTATGATGAGGGTCCCGATAAGGATAAAGGATGCGGACCTTATGTGCAGAGTGAGCGTGTTAAGGCGGGTCTTTATATGAAGTACGCTAAAGAGCTGGTAGAGAAGGGGGAGGCTTACTACTGCTTCTGTACCAAGGAGCGTCTGGAGACTCTGAAGACTGCAGTTGCTGAAGGCGGTGAGGAGATCAGCCATTATGACAAGCATTGCCTCCATTTGTCCCAGGAGGAGATTCAGGCCAATCTGGCATCCGGTATGCCTTTTGTTATCCGTCAGAATAATCCTACAGAGGGTACTACCACTTTTCATGATGTGGTATACGGAGATATCACTGTAAATAACGAAGAGCTGGATGACATGGTACTTATCAAGTCTGATGGTTTCCCTACCTACAATTTTGCCAATGTTATTGATGATCACCTTATGGGCATTACTCATGTTGTCAGAGGTAATGAGTATCTTTCCTCTACTCCAAAGTATACAAGACTTTACAATGCTTTTGGCTGGCAGGAGCCTGTATATATTCACTGTCCTCTTATTACTAATGAAGAGCATCAGAAGCTGTCCAAGCGTTCAGGACACTCTTCTTTTGAGGATCTGGTAGAGCAGGGCTTCTTACCTGAGACAGTAGTAAATTTCATGGCTCTTCTGGGCTGGTCATCAGGTACAGAGCGTGAGATATATTCTCTTCCTGAGCTGGTAGAGGCTTTTGATTATCATCATATTAACAAGTCCCCTTCAGTGTTCGATATGGCCAAGCTTAAGTGGATGAATTCCGAGTACATGAAGGCTCTTGACGACAGCAGATATCTGGAGCTGGCTATGCCATATGTTAAGGCTGTAGTACAGGCACCTGTAGATTTGGAAAAAATAGCTCTGCTGGTAAAGACCCGTATAGAGACTTTCTGCGATATTGCTGAAAAGGTGGATTTCTTCAATGCTCTTCCTGAGTACGATCTGGAGATGTACTGTCACAAAAAGATGAAGACTACCAAGGAGTCCTCACTGGCAGTCCTTAAGGATCTCCGTCCTCGTCTGGAGGCACTGAATGACTATTCCATGGCAGGTGTTGAAGGCGTACTTATGGCATATATTGCAGAAAAGGAGATCAAGAACGGTCAGGGCTTATGGCCTGTGCGTACTGCAGTTTCCGGTAAGCAGATGACTCCCGGTGGTGCCTATGAGATTATGGAGATTCTGGGCAAAGAAGAGTCACTTCGCCGTATCGACAAGGCTATTGAGCTTTTGTCAGCTGTAGTTACTGAGTAGCAGTCGGAATAATCGGGCTTTGCCCGGAGGTAAAATTTGAATTTAAATGAAGCGCAGTTAAGCGCAGTTCACCATGTGTCGGGCCCGGGGATTTGTCTTGCGGGCCCCGGCAGTGGCAAGACTGCCGTAATTACCAGGCGTGTGCTGCATCTGGTCAGGGACAAGGGTATCCCGCCGGGCAGTATTCTGGTGATTACTTTTACTAAAGCGGCAGCGGCTGAGATGAAAAGCCGCTACGAAAAGCTTCTGTACGACGGTGCCGGGGAATGCGAGGCCACGGGCACAGTCAATTTCGGTACATTTCACGCATTTTTCTTTAAAATTCTCAAGCAGGCATATCACCTGGATGCATCTTCCATTATTCGTGAGAATGAAGCTTACAAATTAATATCTGATCTTATTGATGATCTGGCATTGGAGCCTAGAAACAGGCCGGATTTTATTTCTGATGTCAAAAATGAGATAAGTCGTTTCAAGGGTGGCAGAATACCCATAGAAGAGTATTTTGCCCTATCCATGGATACGGCTTCTTTTCGCTATGTTTTTAAGGGATATTCTGAAGCACTTAGAAGGCGCAGGCAGGTGGATTTTGATGATATGATGATAGAGACTGACAGGCTGATTAGTGAAAGGCCTGATATCCTGGACCAGCTACGGGAAAAGTACAGATATATCATGATTGATGAATTTCAGGATGTGAACCGTCAGCAGTATGAGATAGTCAGGAAACTGGCAGCACCTCTTAATAATCTTTTCATTGTAGGAGATGATGATCAGTCCATTTACGGGTTCAGAGGCTCAGAGCCCGGTATTATGCTGGGATTTAAGCAGGATTATCCTGAGGCAAAAGAATATTTTCTGAATGTTAATTACAGGTCAAAGGGACGAATAGTGGAGGCTGCCGGCAGGCTGATAGCTCACAATAAGAGCCGTTTTCAAAAGGACATTCGGGCTTTTCATGAAAGCGGTGAGGAGGTAAGACTCCTGTCTTTTACAAACCAGGAGGAGGAAATAAGAGAAGTAGCGTCCCTTATTATGGAAGAATACAGGCGGGGGCTGCTTTTTTCTCAGATGGCCATTATAACCAGAACCAATGCCACAGCCATGCTTTTGCCGGGGATTTTGCAGGAAGCAGGGGTTAGGTATAATCTGCAGGAAGGGACCGGAGACATGTATTCTCACTGGGCCTGCAGGGATATTTTGACTTACATTCAGGTGGCAGCGGGGGATATGAGCCGTGATTCGCTACTGTATATAGTAAATAAGCCGCTCAGATATCTGGCCCGGGACAAATTTCCGCCGGGGAGTGTAAGCTTTGACAGCGTCAGGTCGAATTACAAGGGCAAACAATGGGCATTAAATGCGCTGGACCAGCTGGAGTTTGACCTGGGGATGATAAGAAGATCATCCCCCATCGCAGCCATCACTTATATTCGCAGGGCGGTGCGTTACGATGAGTATATAATTCAGCAGTGTGAAAAGCTGCATCAGAAAAAGGAAGAGGTATTCGACCTGCTGGAGGCTTTTCAAAATGAAGCCAGACATTTTTCGGACAAGGATGAGTGGCAGGATCATATAAAAAGGGTACAGGAAGAAATACATCGTCAAAGACAGGTGGACTCGGGAAAGAAAAAAGAAGGAGTGACAATTACCACTATGCATGGCTCCAAGGGGCTGGAGTATGACAGCGTTTATATTATAGGAGCAGTGGAGGGTAATATTCCTTACATTAAGGCAGAGACGGAAGACGCCATAGAAGAGGAAAGACGAATGTTTTATGTGGCTATGACCAGAGCTAAGATGAGGCTTACCATAAGCAGCTATAATACCAGAGAGGGCTATAAATGCAGCAAATCCCGTTTTTTACGGGAATTACTTTAAATATCTTGTAATAGTCGGGCATAAATGGTATAGTGAAACGGATAATGGTGCAAATATATTTGCACGGATGAAGGAGTTTGAAAACATGATTTGTAAAAAATGTGGAGCAGAAATCCCGGATAATACCAAGTTCTGCACAGTATGCGGAGCAAAGGTAGAGGAGACCGTTACCGCAGAGGCAGCTGCTACAGAGACAGCTACCGTAGAGACACCTGCTACAGAGACACCTGCTACAGAGACAGCTGCTACAGAGACAGCTGCAGCAGAGGGGACTGTACCTACTACAGTTGATCCTTCCGTAGCTATGAAGGCTACCGGCAAGAAGGTGGCTGATGTTTTGCGCAAGGTTCCTGCAAAGGTATGGGGTATTATTGCGGCAGCAGTACTTGCAATAATTATCATTTGTAACATTGTTTCCTGTGCCAGCGGCAAGAGCCCTTTTGTGACTGTGGATGCCAAGGAAGCATTCGCAATGGTTACTTCTGAGGAGTTAGTAACATTATCAGGTAAAAAGATTACCTTTGATGAAGGTATCAGCGGTGGTGTTAAGTACAATTACAACGATACATTTGCAGCAGTACTTGATGGAGAGAAAGTTCTTTGGGCTGTTAATACCAAGAAGGCTACCAAAATCGCAGATGATGTTTACGGATATACTGTTTCCTTCTATGGCGATACAGTAGTATATACTGTAAAAGACGGAGAAGACTATGCGATATACGCATACGATGTAGCCAAGAAAAAGTCCAAGAAGATTTATGACGAAAAAGTAAAGGCTATGGTTATGTCTCCAAACGGTAAGATGGTTGCTCTTCGTAATTCAGATGGAGACCTGCTTATCTCAAAGAAGGGTGCTACAGCTAAGAAAGAGTATTCTGATGCAAATCCTATTGCTATTTCCAATGATGGTAAGACTGTATATTATGTGAAGAATGAAAAGTTCTACGCAAATGATGAAAAGCTGGGCAGTGGAGAAAGCCTTGCACGCGTTGCGGTAAACTTAACTGCTACAGAGGTTTTGTTTAGTGCTAACGGTGCTACTTACTATTATTCAACTAAGTTAAAGGAAGCTGTCAAAGTAAAGGGTGACACCTTCTATGGAGTTGTTGTTCCGGGAAATACTGCAGCATATGATGCTTCTATAGGCAGCAGCGCAACAATCTACGGCGTTAAGAGCTTTAACGGTGTTGCTATTAATATCGGTGGCGCCATTTATTACATGTCAAAGAAGGGCGAAAGCCTGGAGAAGATATGCGGTGGTTACTCTGACTACGTAATGTCTGCAGACGGTAAGAGCCTTATTTATGCAAGCGGTGGTAATGTTTACAAGGTTGCCAATATTAAAAAGCCCGGTGAGCCAAAGAAGCTTGCTGATGATGTTGATGCAAGATTCCTCTGTGCCAGCGACAATTTAAAGACAATCTATTATGCAACAGCTGATAAGGAGCTTCGTTACTTAAAGAGCAACGGCAAGGGTGAGCTTATAGCTGATGATGTAGAGCTGGTTTCTTACCTGGGTACAGCTTATGGAGCACAGATTTGCTTCGACAAGAAGCTTAAGTGCATTGTATATGTAAATGAGGATAAAGAGCTGTATACTGCAAAGACCTCCAAGAAGTCAAAGCAGAAGCTGGCTATCGGTGATGCATACGGCATAACTCTTGTTCCTGCAGGTGCAAAAGTTTATGCAGCAGTAGTTGATGACGATGGCAACAAGATTCTTTACCAGATCAGCTCCGCTAAAAAGGTTAAGAAAATGGCTACTATTGATGTAGAAAACAAGTAAAATTTGAAAAAACTCTTGACAAAATGAGACTCCGTGCGTATAATACACTCCGCGTGTGCTATGCGCACGGATTTTTGTGTGTTTATTACAAACACAGGCAGCCACTAAATGTTTTTAATATCATCAGGAGGTGAAAGATTAATGCCTACATTTAACCAGTTAGTAAGAAAAGGCAGACAGACATTGGAGAAAAAGTCTACAGCACCTGCTCTGTTAAAGGGTTACAACTCCCTCAACAAGAAGGCTACAGACACATCTTCTCCTCAGAAGCGTGGTGTATGTACAGCAGTTCGTACTGCTACACCTAAAAAGCCTAACTCAGCTCTTAGAAAGATTGCCAGAGTTCGTCTCTCCAACGGCATCGAAGTAACAAGCTACATCCCAGGTGAGGGTCATAACCTTCAGGAGCATAGCGTTGTTCTTATCCGTGGCGGAAGAGTAAAGGACCTTCCAGGTACTCGTTACCACATCGTAAGAGGTACATTAGATACAGCAGGCGTAGCAAAGAGACGTCAGGCTCGTTCTAAGTACGGCGCAAAGAGACCTAAGGACGCAAAATAAACCAAGTAGTAACTAATAACAATTTTTATTTGCATTAGCTATTTATCACAGGCTTAATTTTCATTTTCAAACTTTAGTGTGGCTGTCGGTTTGGAGAGATAAATTACTTGTGCGGACACATAGCAATGTGAGTACCTATGAATTAATTGACCGGCGGATTATCCGGTCGCTATTAAGGAGGGAAGTAACGTGCCAAGAAAAGGACATATTCAGAAAAGAGATGTGCTTGCAGATCCTATGTACAATTCTAAGATCGTAACAAAGCTCATCAACAATGTAATGCTCGACGGCAAGAAGGGCACAGCTCAGAAGATCGTTTACGGAGCATTCGCTACAGTAGCAGAGAAGACAGGCAAGGACGCACTTGAAGTTTTCGATCAGGCTATGAACAACCTTATGCCAGTACTTGAGGTAAAGGCTCGCCGTCTCGGTGGTGCTACATACCAGGTACCTGTAGAGGTTAGACCAGAGAGACGTCAGGCTCTCGCTCTTCGTTGGTTAACAACATATTCACGTGCTCGTGGTGAGAAGACCATGGAGGACAAGCTTGCAGCAGAGATCATGGATGCAGCAAACAACACAGGTTCTGCAGTAAGAAGAAAAGAAGATATGCACAAGATGGCAGAATCCAACAAGGCATTCGCACATTATCGTTGGTAATCAATATAGGAGGATTATACCATGGCAGGCAGAGAGTATCCGCTTGAGCGTACCAGAAATATTGGTATTATGGCTCATATCGATGCCGGTAAGACAACTCTTACTGAGCGTATTCTTTATTATACCGGTATCAACCACAAAATCGGTGATACACATGAAGGTACTGCAACAATGCACTGGATGGTTCAGGAGCAGGAAAGAGGTATCACAATCACATCTGCAGCAACTACATGTCACTGGACACAGGAGTACAGACACCAGAAGATCGCTGGTGCTCCTGAGTACCGTATCAACATCATTGATACACCAGGACACGTAGACTTCACAGTAGAAGTTGAGCGTTCACTTCGTGTACTTGACGGCGCAGTAGGCGTTTTCTGTGCAAAGGGCGGCGTTGAGCCTCAGTCCGAGACAGTATGGCGTCAGGCTGATAAGTACAATGTACCTCGTATGGCTTTCATCAACAAGATGGACATTTCAGGTGCAAACTTCTTCAATGCAGTACATATGATCAAGACAAGACTTGGTAAGAACCCTGTAGTTCTCACTCTTCCTATCGGTGCTGAGGATACATTTAAGGGCGTTATCGATCTGTTCGAGATGCAGGCTTACCTGTACCTTGATGATAAGGGAGATAACATCCAGATTACAGATATCCCTGCAGATATGGCAGATCAGGCTCAGGAGTACAGAGACAAGCTGGTAGAGCAGATCTGTGAGCTTGACGATGATCTTATCGAGATGTACCTTGAGGGTGAGATCCCTGAAGAGAAGGCCCTGAAGGCTGCTCTTCGTAAGGCTACAATCGCTGGTACAGCTATTCCTGTACTTTGCGGTACAGCTTATAGAAATAAGGGTGTTCAGAAGCTCCTCGATGCAGTTATCGAGTACCTTCCTGCACCTACAGATGTTCCTGATATTGCAGGTACAGACATGGATGGTAATGAGACCAGCAGAAAGTCTTCTGATGAAGAGCCTTTCGCAGCTCTTGCATTCAAGATCGTATCTGACCCATTCGTAGGTAAGCTTGCTTACTTCCGTGTATACTCAGGTACATGTAATGCCGGCTCTTACGTTCTTAACGCTACAAAGGATAAGAAGGAAAGAGTTGGTCGTATTCTTCAGATGCATGCAAACAAGAGAGAAGACCTTGAGAAGGTTTACTCCGGTGATATTGCAGCAGCTGTAGGTTTCAAGTTTACAACAACTGGTGATACAATCTGTGATGAAAAGGCTCCTGTTATCCTTGAGTCTATGGAATTCCCAGAGCCAGTTATCTCCGTTGCTATCGAGCCTAAGACAAAGGCTGGCCAGGATAAGATGGGTGAGGCTCTTGCAAAGCTTGCAGAAGAAGATCCTACATTCCGCGTTGCTACAAACGAGGAAACAGGTCAGACTATTATCTCCGGTATGGGTGAGCTTCACCTTGAGATCATCGTTGACCGTCTCCTTAGAGAGTTCAAGGTAGAGGCTAACGTTGGTGCTCCTCAGGTAGCATATAAAGAGTCTCTTCTTAAGGAAGTTAATATCGACTCCAAGTACGCTAAGCAGTCCGGTGGTCGTGGTCAGTATGGTCACTGTAAGGTTATCTTCACACCTATGGATGCTAACGGCGAGAAGCTCTTCGAGTTCGAGAACACTGTTGTCGGCGGTGCTATTCCTAAGGAATACATCCCTGCAGTTCAGGCCGGTATCGAAGAGGCTATGAAGTGCGGTATCCTTGGCGGCTATCCTGTACTCGGCGTACATGCTAACTGCTGGGACGGTTCTTACCACGAAGTAGACTCCAACGAAATGGCATTCAAGATTGCCGGTTCTATGGCATTCAAGGAAGCTATGCAGAAGGCTGGCGCTCAGCTGCTCGAGCCTATCATGAGAGTTGAAGTTACAGTTCCTGAGGACTACATGGGTGATGTTATCGGTGATATCTCTTCCCGTCGTGGTCGTATCGAGGGTTCTGAAGACGTAAATGGTACAAAGCTTATTAAGTCTTTCGTTCCACTTTCCGAGATGTTCGGTTACTCTACAACACTTCGTTCCAAGACACAGGGTCGTGGTGCTTACTCAATGTTCTTTGAGAAGTATGAGGCAGTTCCAAAGTCTGTTCAGGAGAAGATTCTTGCAGAGAGAAAAGGTAAGTAATTTAAATTTATCTTGAAAAATTACGGGGTATTGATTATAATACCCCGTATAAGTGCAAAATTTACCGTTGTCCGATGGGCATACGGATAAATATAGCAATCAAATCAAATCTTATTAATTTAAGGAGGATTTTTGTAAAATGGCAAAGGCACATTTTGACAGAACCAAAACCCATTGTAACATTGGTACCATCGGACACGTTGACCATGGTAAGACAACTCTTACAGCAGCTATCACAAAGGTACTTGCTGATAGAGTAGCTGGTAACACAAAGGTAGACTTCGAGAACATCGATAAGGCTCCAGAAGAGAGAGAAAGAGGTATTACAATCAATACCGCTCACGTTGAGTACTCTACAGATAAGAGACACTATGCTCACGTTGACTGCCC
>JAZLGU010000029.1:0-1522 GCA_045616485.1 Lachnospiraceae bacterium | reverse complement strand
CGGCAGACAGGAAACCTATACAGAGCTTGGTCTTTATACCTGCCCAAGCTGCAACAGATATTAAATGGAGGAATTTACTATGAGTTATACAGAATTTTCTAATCAGCCTGAATATTCAGGACACTTTTGGAACGCAATGAGGGGTCATAATGAGCATTATGACAAGCTCCACGGAGGCTACGACAACTACACAAGTACCTATAGTTTCCCGGACAGCTCCAATAATAAGCTTGAAGCACTTATAAAAGCTGAGAGCATTTTCAGAAATATTGCCACCGTTTTCAAGGCTTACAGAAGTAGCTATCGCATTTTTGCAAAGGACTGTGAGGATCTTGCAGAATTTATTCCGGATGGCGGTCAGATTCCTATTTATGACGGAATTAATGATTTCACCATCAACACAGTGGATTCACATAAGCTTGCAGCTTTCGTTAAGCTGGATGAGGATTTTGTCTCAGATGCAGCCTTTGGTATTGAGGATTATCTTACCAAAAGATTTGCAGGCAATTTTGCAAATGCAGAGGATAAGGCATTTATCTGTGGTTCCGGTGTAGATGAGCCTACAGGTATCCTTAACGATGGGAATGGTGCTGAAGTCGGCGTTAGTGCATCCGCTCTTACCTATGATGATGTAATCAGTCTTTATTTTAGTATTAAGCCTAAATATCGCAAAAAGGCAGTATGGCTTATGAATGATAATACCGCAATGGCACTTCGCAAGCTTAAGGACAAGGACGGCAATTATCTCTGGAATAACAATAACGATACCATTCTTGGAAAGCAGGTATTTATTTCAGAGTATATGCCGGACGCAGATACCGGAGCAAAGCCTATTGCCTTTGGCGATTTCTCCTACTACTGGACAATTCTTAGAAAGAGAATATCCGTAAGGTCTCTTACAGAGAAATTTGTACTGAATAACCAGATTGGTTATCTTGCCTTTGAATTCCTGGACGGAAAACTTGTACGCAGGGATGCCGTAAAGGTATTGCAGATTTCCTAACCATTTTTCACTTTTCATTTCGCGACTTTACACGCGAAAGGGGGCGGCGGTTCTACGCTTATACCTATATAGAGATTTGCATACCCCCTACCCCCTGAAAGGTAATATTACGACACAGAATCAAAGTATCAGAGTCAAAAGAGAAATCATTACGGAACAGACTGGCTGTGCAGTCCGTTTCTGTTGAAAGGAGGAGCTATGGATCAGGATAATATCACTAAAAAATATATTGGCGTTACACTTTATATCATTGAATCAGAGATCAGTGCTTCCGCAACAGAAACTGCTGTGGATAAGGTCAAAAGACTGATTCTATCAGGCATAGATACCACCACTAAAAAGGCATCATAAATTTCACAATTTGTTCGGTTGACTTCTCTTCATAGCGGGCCTATGATTAGGTTACCGCTTGAAGACTGTCATGGAAGGAGGACACATGATAGGACAGTCTTTAAAGATAACAGCCCTGTATTGCAGGCTCTCTCGTGATGATGAGCTTCAGGGCGATAGTAACAGTAT
>JAZLGU010000028.1:0-5901 GCA_045616485.1 Lachnospiraceae bacterium | reverse complement strand
GGTTGAGGGTATGTCTACTCCAGATTATCCAATTCAGCCAAAGCGTCATACAATGGAGTATTTGCGTACACAGTCTCATTTAAGAGCACGTACTAATACATTCCAGGCAGTGTTCAGAGTTCGTTCTCTTTGTGCATATGCTATTCATAAGTTTTTCCAGGAGAGAAATTTTGTATATGTTCACACACCACTTATCACAGGCTCTGACTGTGAAGGCGCAGGCGAGATGTTCCAGGTGACTACACTTGATCTTAACAACATCCCTAAAAATCCTGATGGTACGGTAGATTTCACTCAGGATTTCTTCAATAAGCCTACCAATCTTACAGTTTCAGGCCAGCTGAATGGTGAGACCTTTGCTATGGCTTTTAAGAATATTTACACATTTGGACCTACATTCCGTGCAGAGAATTCCAATACTACCCGTCATGCAGCAGAGTTCTGGATGATCGAGCCCGAGATTGCTTTTGCAGATCTTAAGGATGATATGATACTGGCAGAGTCCATGATTAAGTACGTTATCCGTTATGTGCTTGAAAATGCTCCTGAAGAAATGGCATTTTTTAACCAGCGTGTGGACACAGGACTTCTTGAGAGACTGAACCATGTTTTAAATTCCGAATTTGGACATGTTACATATACAGAAGCTATCGAGATGCTTAAAGAGCATAACGACAAGTTTGACTACAAGGTATCCTGGGGCTGCGACCTGCAGACTGAGCATGAGAGATACCTTACAGAGCAGATTTTTAAGCGCCCTGTATTTGTTACTGATTATCCAAAGGAAATCAAGGCTTTCTATATGAAGCTGAATCCGGATGGCAAGACTGTTGCAGCTATGGACTGTCTGGTACCTGGTATCGGTGAGATTATCGGTGGCTCTCAGCGTGAGGATGATTACGACCTCCTTACCAAGCGTATGGATGAGCTGGGTCTCAAGAAAGAAGACTACCAGTTCTACCTTGATCTTCGTAAGTATGGCTCAGCACGTCACGCAGGCTTCGGTCTTGGATTTGAAAGATGCGTTATGTATCTGACCGGTATGGGCAATATCAGAGACGTCCTTCCATTCCCTAGAACCGTTAATAATTGCGAGCTCTAACCATCAGCTTGCTGATGGTTTAGAAGAAAGTCGTAAGACTTTCTGAGGTCGACGAGAGGCTCGTCGACAATGATTCACCAATATAAGATGGGGCGTATAACACGCCCCTTTTTTCAAAAAGGAGTAAAAGTGGAACATATGAATCTTACCATCACAAAAGAAAAACTTCACGACACTAATCCCCGCATGTTTGGTCTCTTTTTTGAGGATATCAACTATGCAGGTGATGGCGGTATTTTTGCCGAGATGATCGAAAACAGATCCTTCGAGTTTTTCAAGACTACAGGCACCAACGATGCTTACTGCCCAGAGTATGACGGCATATACGGCTGGTACAAATTCCCTAAAGACTGTCCTTTTGTGGCTATGGAGACCCGTACAGAAAGCCCTCTGGTAGAGGAAAATCCACATTACCTCCATGTTCGCACCCTTCGTGCCAATTCAGGCTTTACCAATAAGTCTTATGACGGTCTTTGCCTCAGATCAGGTGTCAGCTACAATTACACTTTTTGGTGCAATGCGAAAAACTACGATGGCATGCTGACCGTAGCTGTCTACAAGGATAAGGACTGCCTCTGGTCAGAAAAAATAGATATGACAGAAAACAAGGACTGGACTGAGTATAAGGGAAGCTTTTTCTCTCGAAATAATGTGAGAGGGGCCAGACTTGTAATCACACTGGACACACCGGGACAGGCAGATTTTGACTTTATTTCCATGTTCCCAAGTGATGCTGTATCAGGTGTTTTCCGTGCAGACCTGGCCAATATGCTGCGTGACATCCACCCCGGTTTCTTAAGATTTCCTGGCGGCTGTATCATTGAGGGCAACTCCCTTGAAAACAGATATCAGTGGAAAAAGAGCGTGGGAGATCCAAAGCGCAGACGTTCCAACTGGAACAGATGGGCCGTACATGGCACAGATCATTCCAACAACTACACTACCAAGTACTCTCACTACAATCAGACACTGGGCCTGGGATACTTTGAGTATTTTCTCCTCTGCGAGTATATAGGCGCCAAGGCTCTGCCTGTATGTAACGTAGGCCTGGCCTGTCAGTATCAGTGCCATGAATGGGTAGAGACTACAGACCCTGCTTTTAAAGAGTATGTAGATGATGCTCTGGACCTTATCGAATTTGCCAATGGTGACATCACTACAAAGTGGGGCGCCCTTCGCGCAGAGATGGGCCATCCCCTTCCCTTCAATCTGGAATACTTAGGTATCGGCAATGAGCAGTGGCAGACTGAAGAAGTAGATTTCTTTGAAAGATACAGAATCTTTGAAAAGGCGATACATGAAAAATACCCTGACATGAAGCTTATAGGCTCTGCAGGTCCTGATGTTCACACCGAGCGCTACGATGCAGCATGGCATTTCTATCATGAGAATGAGGACAAAGAGAACTTTGCGTATGCAATAGATGAGCATTACTACATGAGCCCTGAATGGTTCCTGGAAAATACCCACTTCTACGACGACTACGATAGAAAGGTCAAGGTTTTCTCCGGTGAGTATGCTGCCCATCCACGTCGCCCCGGCTCTGAAAAGAGCGGCAATACCCTGATGGGAGCCCTCTCCGAGGCAGCTTTCCTTACAGGCGTTATGAGAAACAGCGATGTGGTTATCATGTCCAGCTACGCCCCTCTTTTTGCCAGAGAAGGCTATACTCAGTGGGCACCGGATATGATCTGGTTTGATGGCATGCGTGCCTACGGATCCCCCAGCTACTACGTGCAGAGAATGTACGCAAATAACGTGGGCTCCTATACGCTCAAGGCATCCGCTGATACAGATACAGACGCAGCCGGTATTTTCTACTCAGCATCCTTTGATGAAAAAACCAAGGCCATCATCCTGCGTGTAGTAAACACAAAAGCAGACGATGCAGAGGCAGACCTGGATATAACTGATTTTGGCTATAACCCTCAGCATGCACGTTGCTTCCTGCTGACAGGCGATGAACCAACAGCTTTCAACTCCTTTGAAGAGCCCCATCGCGTAGAGACACACATGTTCCCTATCCGTATGGATGGCAAGATAAAGCTTCCAAAGTACAGCTTTATGACACTGATCATACCTACTGAAGAGGTATTTGCGGAGAGATAAACTAACGATAATGATGAAAATGGAAACAGGACATCAGATTATGAAAAAAATAATTATTGTGATGGGTTCGTTATTTCTTGCTATTATAATAGGATTTATAGGAGTACTGGCCTATAAAAACTATAAGGAGAAAGAAAAGTACGAAGAGTTAGATTATTTAATACGGTATCTTAATAGAGAACTGTCAGCAGAAATTTTGACGTATGGCGAAGAGTATGACTTTAGAGATGGCTTTATCGACAGAGAGCTATCGGATCTTTCAGCTGAAAGCATAGGGGATTTTGCCAATACATATAAGGCACTCATTCTGGTTGATGTGAAAGGTGAGATGCTTATATCTGATGAGGATCTGTCCTT
Organism: Lachnospiraceae bacterium; assembly: GCA_045616485.1. Taxonomy (GTDB): domain Bacteria; phylum Bacillota; class Clostridia; order Lachnospirales; family Lachnospiraceae; genus RGIG3528. Next base: position 2,333 of record JAZLGU010000028.1, on the reverse strand, counting down.
CATTAAGAGCTGTTGTGTGGACAAGGGAATGGACATGTTCTACCTTGGAACCAATACTCTGAAGCGATTTAAACAGAATGGCTTTTCTGTCGGATTTTCAGAAGACGAGACCGGCTTCATGTATATTGGAAGTAGCAATATAGGACGGGATTACGAGGGAGTATATGGTAATCAATATGTCATGCACGGACTTTTTTCAGCACAAGAAAAAACGTTGGAGAATGTTGTGGGTACGCAGGAGATACTGCTTCGTCAAATAAATTTTTATTGTGAGAATTATTACAAAATTTTGGATAGATAGGAAAGAGGCTGACAGCTCCAAGGTGGTGTTCTACTATGTTCATAATTGAAATAATGAATGCTTACAACACTTGTAAAAACAGGCCGGATTCGCTATACTTAAACCATGAAAAAAGGTGTAAAAAAGTTCTTTAAAATAATAGGAAATATTCTGAAATGCCTGATTATCATAGCTTTGATAGCAGGCATTATTTTTGGCGTGAAATTATATAAAGACTATGGCGATGATGTGAAGGCTCTTAGGACCAAAGCTCTGAAAATAGCTAATGACTCTACCCGGTCTGATTTTACCGGAGGCCAGACTACGGTTATATATGATGCCAATGGTGAACTTATAGCCTCCCTGCGTTCTGAAAAGGAAGCCTACTACATGGACTATGACGAGATGCCGAAAGTGGCTATTGATGTTATGGTGGTGACAGAGGACAGAAAATTTTATAAACATAAGGGAGTAGATTTGCTGGGAGTGGTGCGTGCGGCCACTGAATACGTAAAAAATCGTGGCAAGGCTACCCAGGGAGCCAGCACCATTACGCAACAGCTGGCCAGAAATATGTATCTGTCCTTTGAAGTCAATATGGATAGAAAAATCACAGAAATGTTTCTGGCTATGGAGCTGGAAAAGAAGTACAGTAAGCACGACATTATGGAGTTTTATCTGAACAATATTTATTTTGGTAATGGCTTCTACGGCTTGCAGGCAGCGTCCCTTGGCTATTTTGGGAAAAGTGTAAAAGAGCTTTCCGTATCTGAGACGGTTTATCTATGTGCCATCCCCAACAATCCCTCTCTCTATGATCCCTACAAGCATCATGACTATACCATGGCCAGACGTGACAGAATGCTAAAGCAGCTGTACGAGTTTAAAAAGCTGTCAAAAGAAGAGTATGAAGCAGCCCTTTCCGAGGAAATGACATTCAGTAATGGCTATGATGTGCGCTACAATTACGCGGAGACGTATGCTCGCTACTGTGCCGTGAGAGCTCTTATGCGACAGGACGGTTTTCAATTCAAGACATATTTTACTACCGAAGAAGAGCAGGCAGAATATGAAGAAAAATATGATGCTTCCTATAGCTACTGGCAGCAGAAGATGTATACGGGAGGATATAGGATTTATACTTCTATAGATCTTTCTATGCAGGAAATACTGCAGGAAGCAGTAAATGATAATTTTCCGGATCAGACTGCTACAGATAAAAATGGTGTATACGAATTACAGGCATCTGCTACGTGTATAGACAATTCCACAGGACTGGTAGTCGCAATCGTCGGGGGACGTGAGCAGAAAGGATTGGGTGGCTATACCCTAAACCGTGCATATCAGTCCTTCAGACAGCCGGGCTCATCCATAAAGCCCCTGGTAGTATACACACCTATGTTTGAAAAAGGTCTGACACCCGATGATCTGGTGCCTGATGAATACGATAAAAACGGACCGGTTAATTTTGATGCGAAGTACCAGGGAGAAATTACAGTAAGATATGCTGTAGAAAGATCCAAAAATACCATAGCCTGGAACCTCTTCAGAGAGGTGACTCCCAAGATAGGACTTGACTATTTGAGAAAAATGAATTTTAGAAAAATAGTTCCGGAGGATGAAAATCTTGCTTCGTCTTTAGGTGGATTAACTATAGGTGTTAGCAGTCTGGAAATGGCCTCGGCATACGCTACTATAGCCAATGAAGGCATATATAGGACTCCCAGCTGTATTAAAAGCATTACAGACAGCGACGGAAATGTGATTGTAGATAATGCTACAGATGAAACAAGAATCTATACCCGTGACGCATGCCTGACCATGACGGATGTCCTGCGTGGGGTCCTGACGGAGACATATGCTACAGGATATAAGTATAGGTTGACATCGACTGTAGCTTCTGCCAAGACCGGTACCAGCAGTGACAGTAAAGACAGCTGGCTCTGTGGTTTTACAGAGGACTACACTACAGCAGTGTGGGTGGGCTGTGATTATCCTAAAGAAATTGACAATCTTAATAGCAAATTAGCAGCGGGCTTTATATGGAAAAAAT
>JAZLGU010000027.1:0-164644 GCA_045616485.1 Lachnospiraceae bacterium | reverse complement strand
GTTGGTAAGCAGGTATTCTTTTGAATATGCGGTTCTGCTTTCAGTTATCTCAGAAACAATCTGTGCTGTTTTTGATGTTATTTTCTCTGTAAATCCATCATCCCGGATAATGGCATCCTCAAAAGAGTCAACATCGTGCCCCCGGGTGCCTGCTATATCTGCACCGTATGCTGTAAGCTCCGGTGGTACCAGGTTAATTAATAAGGCTGCCACTATCAGAAGGCTTATTACCTTTCCGGATATGCAAGCAATACATTTAATTTTTTTCTGCAACGAAAAAAAGCAATTGCGTGTAAATGCAATTGAGTTAATAAAATAACGCATAATTTAACTCCCCTCGTATTATAATTTTTATACACCCCATGCAAGTCCCCCCTCACCTGCATGCCCATACTTGTGCAAACTTCACTGTAGCACATAAGGCCTAAGAAATGCAAGGGCAAAAGCGTCAAAACTTTTGTGATTACAAAGTTTATAAAAAAATATTCCACCCTTCTACAAGAGTGGAACATCTTAATTACCAAATATATTTTTCAATAGACCTTTTTAAACAATTGATATAATGCTACGGGAGTAATACCCTCTTACAGGAAAAAATGTAAATAAGTTCCTTGTAACTCATTTTGTCATTGACTTCAAAGGTACCGGGATAGAAATTGCCGCTTAGCTTGTTGGACCAGATAAAACGGTTAAAATCATTCATATCCTTTATGATCTTGGTCTCATATAAAAGTCTGGCTACTGTCTCACTGGTATCCCCGGGCTTCACCACTATGGTGGCTACTGTCATCTCGGTGGTATCCGGTCCCGGTGTAGGGAAAAGCACAGGTGTATCCGTAGGTGCAGGTATATCTGTAGGCGTCGGCGTATCCGTAGGTGCAGGTGTATCTGTAGGAACAGGTGTATCCGTAGGCTTTATGGGCTCCGATGGCTTTACAGGCTCTGAAGGAAGGGGTGTGTCTGTAGGTGCAGGAGTCTTTTTAAGATCATTAAGATTGATGGAGGTACTGGGTGTGGGATTGTCACCCTTTAAGACATAACCTCTTTTTTCGGCCATAGCCGCAAATTCCTTGTCTGTGGGCTCCGTAGGATTGTGTTTAAATACGATCATCAGCACAACACAGGTAAAAATCATACCCATAGCCAGGCCACGCAAATAATATTTTTTCTTATCGCTCATATATTTACGCTCCGTACAGATTGATTACCAGTTTAACTTCGCCCTGGCCCAGATTCAAAGCCTTGGAAATCTCAAGGATTGATCTGCCCTCTTTATACATCTTAAGAATTTCCTGATTTTTATTGTCAGCCTGCCATATCTCAGGTAAAGACTGCTGTCCGGGGATGGACTCTGCCTCGTTTATCACAAATTTTGGTTCTGCCTTGACAGGCTTTACGGCCTTTTTAGGCTCAGCAGCAGTTGTTTCCGGCTTCTTCTCATTTTTCTTAATGGCAGCATTAAGCTGCTTGGTAAGCTTGGTCATGGTAGTGACAGCATTTTTACTCTCCTGTCTGGACATTTCCATATCAGTAAGAGTCTGCTTCAATTCATCCTCTTTTTGATTCAGCATATTGTACATAAATACGGTATGATCGTCATTTTCCTGCATTTTTTCAAAAAGAGTCTTGGAATACTCATCAATAGCAATGATTTTTTCGTTGCAGATCTCTCCCATGGTATCATCAGCCTTTGTAACAGCCTGATCCAGAGTCCGACTTAATGCTTCCTGCACCATGCGATTTATTGTTTCTTTTCTTTCTGCAATTTCCTCATCAGAAAAAGAGGAATTGGAGTCCCCCTTCCTCTTATCATTCCCGGTGAAAATAATACTTGCAAGCAAAAGTATTACTCCCACAATAATAATTATAATCTCAATAGTAGTTAACACGAATTATCCCCTGGAAAAAGCTAAATGGTAATGTTGAAGGAACAGCCCAAAAGCTTTTTCATCTCATCATTTTTCTTTTTTTGTTCTTCTTCCCGTCTCTTTTCTTCCTGCTGACGATAATACTCGTTGCCCCCCTTGTCTTTAGCATCCTGATGCAGTGAGGAGCCATCCTTATTGGCAGTCTCAGTAGTACGAGTCATATTTTGAACATTAGTCTCCTGAAAATGATTTAACATTGTTTCAGGAGCACTGTTCATTTTTTGATTCTGGTTAACGTGAAGATTGGCTACTTCCTGTGACTTAGTAGCCATTACAAGTGGTTCGTACGATATAGCCATTTCTTCCCCTCCTATACCATGTCACCAGATTTTAATAGTACGCATCCAGTTTAACGTCGCCTTTTTCTTTTGAAAATCTACAGTAAGTTGTGTCTGTTTTTACATAGTATACCGCATTGGAAATAACTATCTTGCAGCCCGGATGTATAGTGCCTTCAGCTCTTACTGCTCCACCTTCGTAAGCATCAATCTGCTCCTTAAGCTCCTTCATACGGGCTTCAATTTCTTCATTTCTGGCAAGCATTTTTTCTCTGTCAGCATTACTTCTCTTAAGCTGTAGCAGTTTATCCGGAGGAAGCTTGCCTTCCAGCTTCAGTCTCTTAAGTAAGCTTTGAATAATAGGTACCAGCTTTTCCATCTCGTCATAATTATCAGCCAGCTCTTTGTCTAAAGCATGATATTCATCCACGATAACGGAATCAATACCGCATTCAAGCACTGTGGTAGCGCCCAGATTGGAACCGATATTTCTGGCAGAAATAAGGGATGTGGATCTGATAACACCACCTGAAATAAAGCCCTTTTTACCATCTGCTGTAATATCGCCCTTGGCTGTTATATCGCTGTGCATAATGGAATCAGCTGTAACATAACCACCTGCAAAAACAGTAGCACTTTCAATAAATTTACTAATAACATTACCGCCGGCTTTAATAACTGCTTTTTCCATGCCGGATACACCACGCTGCAAAATGATATTGCCGCCTGCTGTAAGATTGGCACCTTCTACAACGCCCTGTACCAGAATATCACCTTTGGCTGATACGGAATAACCGGTATTTACGTTACCGTGGACAGTAACATTGCCGTCATAATCAATATCACCGGTAGAAGTATCCACATTGGCAGCGACCTCAAAGGTATTGGATACAAACATCATCTCACCTTCAAGAGATGCATGACCTGATATTTCAGAATAGGCTCTGAGTCCGTCATCAGAAATTTTAATATTTTTACCGCCACGTAATGTACGATTACGAGTCTTAACCTGCTTAATAATTTTGCCCATTACATCGATACCGGGGCGTCCGGGATCCATAGGGGTAAGCTCTGCTATAAGCTGTCCCTGAGTTACAGGGCTTATCATATCCAGCTGATGGAAGTCAACAGATCCGTCTTCATTAAGCTTGGGCTTCATGGTAAGATCAGTGTTGAAAAAGTACTTTATCTCTGCATCATGGCCCTCAATCTGAGGAGTAGCCTTGGCCATAACATAGCTCTTTATGTACTGGCGATTGCTCATATATGCTTCAATAACAGTATTGTCAACGCCATATTTAACGCCTGTTTTTACCATCTCCTGAACTATCTGATCCTTGGTGAGAGGACGTCCTCCATCCATAGGAGGATAAAATCTTACGCTGGCACTAAGTCTATCCATTGATATGTCAACAAGGGCGACTTCATCCAATGTATTAACTTTTTCAGGTGTGAGCAAAAGCTCTTTTACTCCCTCTATAGGTGTTGAAAAAAATGTATTAACCGCAGGCTTGTCATATGGAAATTTAACAACCTTATCAAGATAGTCAAAAACATCCATAGCCCTGATGTCTGCACTTCCACCCTCTACAGGAGGATAAGTAGTAATAAAAGTACCTGCGTTTTTAACAGTAAGTCTGAAAAATGCGTTTTTTGCCATGTCCCCAAATTCTCCTAATTAATCCCAATACCAGATGTAATAAATTTAGAAAAACAACTCAATCTCAGAGCCCAGCTTGACTCTTAGCTTTGATATAGCCTTAGAATGAAGCTGAGATACTCTTGACTCAGATACTTCAAGCACCAGACTGATTTCTTTTAACGTCATTTCTTCATAGTAATACAAAAGAATAACCTGTTTTTCCTTGTCGGTAAGTGCTTCAAGTGCAGCAATCAAGGCTTGTTTAATAGCTTCTTTATCCATATTGTGACCAGGCTCATAATTCTCCTGATTGCTACCAATTACTGAGGAAATGCCGGCTTCATTGCCTTCTTCCATATATTCGTCCAAAGATACCAGACCGGATGCCTTAACCTGAGACTCCCACTTGTCCAGCTCATCCTGAGATATCTGCAGCTCTCTTGCTACTTCTTCATCGGTAGCAGGTCTTCCCATCTCCAGCTCTATTTTTGAGTAGGCCTGATCAATCTGCTTCTGTTTCTGTCGGACAGAACGTGGCAGCCAGTCCATACGTCTTATCTGGTCTAAAATAGCGCCTCTGATACGAAGTGATGCATATGTCTCAAATTTAACACCTTTTCCATAGTCAAATTTGTCCACGGCATCAATAAGTCCAAAGGTACCATAGCTTACCAGGTCATCATATTCCACATTGTAACCTAAATAAATGCTTAATTTTCCAGCTACAATCTTAACAAGATTGGCATAGGAAAGAATCAGCTTCTCTCGAAGAGCCTGATTCGGATTTTTTACATATTCAGCCCAAAGCTTTTCTTTTTCTTCTGTCCCCATAGCTTACCATCCAGGTATAATTATTTCTCCTCAGTGGACTCTGTGTCCACACCCATTGCAGAAAGGAATTCCTCCTGCTCATGCCTAAGTGCTTCCTCTTCTGCTGCTACTTCCGCAGCATTTTTTTCAAATGCGGCTTCCATAATAAGCTGCTCAGCTCTGCGCTCAGCATCTTTGTTAATCCTGTCAATAACCCTTGTGATTATCCTGCCTATAGTATAGAAAACAAGTAAGGTACATGCAACATAAAGAAATGTAGGTACCAGCTTAATTCTATTTAATAAACAGGTAAATGCAATAATAGTTCCTGCAAAAAGCATAATAATTATTGCTAATCGCTTTTCCTTCATATGCCCCCCTAAGCTTCATCAGATGGAATATGGCTCCTTACCAACTGACTTTATTAATAGTGTACCATTTTCCGGATAAAACTCAATGGTTCTTCCTGAATTTCCTCCAGTATCTTGAGATTTTATTGGAATATTCAGTTCCTTAAGGGCTTTTCTGACGCCTTCAGCGTTACGTTCACCTACTTTAAGCATATCATTATCCTGTTTAAAGGAGAACATCTGCGCTCCGCCGGCAATTTTTGCCCAAAGTCCTGTTTTCTTGGCACCGGCTTCTATCAGTCTTCTGTAAAGCTCTCTAACACCGGTATCTGCAAACTTTGCAATATTTCCATTATTTTTTATCTGGGTACTGTCAGGAAGCATAACATGTACCATGCCACATATTTTTGTGACCGGATCATAGATTACGCATCCTATACATGACCCCAATCCCAACGTCGTAATAGCGTCAGGAGCCTTGCATATATTTAAATCAGCCATGCCGATTTTTATCATTGTTGCCATATTCACACCCATAAGCTTTCTAAATGAAGCAAATTTACATACCTAATGATGTCATAATCTTTGTATAGGACTCCATGGTAGGAATCAGTAAGAAATACCCATTTATGCCCTTTCCATCTTCGTCGTCAAATTCAGCTTCAATCATAACAGCCTTGTCACCCAGTTTACCAAATTCAATAGCAGGTACATCGAGTACAGCTCCCGCCATATCTATGGCCATGTAAGGTGTACTTTGATTTATTTTCAAATGTGTGAGATCCGAAAGAGAGCCAAGATAAGCTCCTGTAATAATATTGCCTATCTCTTGCAATGCAGACATATGCATATCATTAAGCTGATCGTCATCCTTCAGATCTGAAAACATAAGCTTTCTGAGTAAACTATATGCCGATGGCATGTCCAAAAGGAACATCATCATACCTTCAATATCATCTGATAGGGTAAGAAGAATACTGATAACTACTCTTTCTTCACCCCCCACCATCTCTGCCAGGTAATTAAAATCACACATGACAGCTTGAGGTACCTTGATGTCAATCTTTTGATTAAGCATTTTTGCCAATGCAGTTGCAGCATGTCCCGAGCCGATATTACCTATCTCTCTGAGCACGTCGAATTCCATTTCATTAATACTTAGTGTATCAGACATTGTCATTAGCCTTTCTTTTTGTGTACTGTTAATAAAACTCCTATAGCCAGCCGTATAAATACGGCTGGCCGTGGGAACAAAAACTATTTTTCTTCTTCTTCTTTTTCTGTGATAACTCCCATAATATTTAAGATAGTTACCAGATTGTCTCCGTTCTTACCAACACCGGAGATAAATGCTGCCTTATCATCATTGGCATCCTTGGTATTTGGCTTCTCGATATCATCGGCGCTAAGTGTAAGTACTTCTTTTACCACATCTACGATGATTCCGATAGGTGCCTGGGTCTCAGGCTTAAGGATAAGAATTCTTGTCTTGTTAGTAACATCAGCAGGCTCAAGACCAAATCTTATTCTAAGATCCATAACAGGAATAACTTCACCACGTAAGTTTATTACTCCCTTGAAATAATCCTGTGCTTTGGGCACTCTGGTGATAGACTGCATACGAACAATATTATCAATGAAATTGATATCGATACCGTAATGCTCAGCACCCAGCTCAATAACAATATACTGTTTTGAATCAACAGTTGTAACTACTTCAGCCATTTGTTCTCCCTCCTATTAAACCAATGTATTAACGTCAAGAATGAGAGCGACCTCACCATCACCAAGAATGGTTGCACCACTAATCATCTTAGGGCTGTTAATGTATTTACCAATAGACTTAATAACGATTTCCTGCTGTCCGATAAGATTATCTACAACAAATCCGGCCATCTTTTCGCCCTTAGTAACGATAACAACAGTAAGGTTTTCTTCATCAGACTTAACTGATTCAATATCCAGCACCTTGTTAAGACGAACAAGAGGGATAACAGATCCACGAAGGTGAATAACTTCATTGGACTGAACGTACTTAATCTCAGAAACAGGAATATCTTCGATAGTCTGAATGCTGCCAAGAGGTACTGCGTACTTTTCTGTACCAATCTCTACCATGAGGGACTGGATAATAGCAAGTGTAAGAGGCAGACGCACTATGAAATTGGAACCCTGTCCAAGTACTGTACGAACTTCAACGTCACCACCAAGCTTTTCGATGTTGGTCTTAACTACATCAAGACCTACGCCACGTCCTGACAGATCGGATACCTTCTCTGCTGTGGAGAAGCTTGGCTTAAACAGCAGGTCGATAATTTCCTTATCAGACATAATTTCAGCCTGCTCTTTTGTAATAGTGCCACGCTCAATAGCCTTATTTCTAACCTTTTCAACATTGATACCGGCACCGTCATCCTTAACTTCGATGACAACGTTATTACCTTCCTGGAAAGCGTTCAGGTTGATAGTACCAACCTCAGGCTTGCCCAGCTTGATTCTTTCTTCCGTAGTCTCAAGACCATGGTCAGCAGCATTACGAAGGAGGTGAGTAAGAGGATCGCCGATTTCATCAATAACGGTACGATCAAGCTCTGTTTCTTCACCGGTGATATAAAGCTCCATCTTCTTATTGAGCTTTTTGCTGACATCTCTGATCATACGTGGGAATCTGTTAACAACGGACTCCAATGGTACCATTCGAACCTTCATTACTGACTGATGAAGATTGGTGGTGATTCTTTCAAGGTACTCTATCTGATCATTAAAGCCTGTACCCTTATTTACCACATCCTGTGCTGCGGAAATAGATACAAGACCGTTCTTTGCGATAATAAGCTCGGATACCAGATTCATCAGGTCATCCAGTTTTTCGATATCTACACGTACAGAACGATTGACAACAGGAGCCTTTGCCTGTGCCTGCTGAGGGGCATTGGCATTCTGAGGCTTTGCTGCTGTAGCTGCTGCTGCAGGTGCTTCCTTCTTCTCTTCAACAGGTGTATCAGCTGCTGCAGTTTCCTCGTCCTTAGCTGCACACTTCATGACATCTTCTTTTGTAAGCTCTGCGATAACGCAATCCTCAATCTCGGATACGTCCATAACAGCAGCCTTAACCTTTTCCAGATCCTCTTTTGAAAGGAATGTAAGGGAGAAATCAAGATCAAACTTTTCGTCTTCAATATCCTGTACTGCAGGCTCGGATTTAAGAATGGTACCCAGACCTTCCAAATGCTGGAAAACCATGAAAGAACGAGCTGCCTTAAGCAGACATGACTCCTGGATATAAACTGTCATTCCATAAGCCTTGCTGCCTTCATCTATAGCCGTATTAATGGCATGTACTTCAAAATCAGCATACTTTAAATCTCTGAACTTTTCTTTACCTGAAGCCTTAGCTGCAGGAGCTGCCTTTGTAGCAGTTGCTGTAGCAGCAGGAGCTGCCGGGCTTTCACTAGGTGCCTGACCCAGGCCCTTAGCAAGAACGTTCTTAAGCTCACCAACAAGATCCTGACAATCATCAGAGCCTTCATTACCCTGATTAATAATATTGTCAAGCATTCCCTCCAGACGATCGAGACCACGGAAAAGAATATCCACCAGCTCAGCGGTGACTGTCATCTTTCCATTACGAACCTCTGAGAAAACATCCTCCATTTTATGAGTGAGCTCCTGCATAATCTTGTAGCCCATTGTTCCGGCCATACCCTTAAGGGAATGGGCAGCACGGAAAATCTCATTAATGGTTTCGGTGTTGTCCGGTTCTTTCTCAAGTACAAGCAGCTGCTCATTCAGGCTCTGAAGATGCTCTCTTGTCTCATGCATGGAGATTTCAAGATACTGACTAACATCCATTTTGTAATACCCCCGTATTCTTTGTAATTTCGTCCGCCAGCTGTGAAAGAGGCTTTACTACATCAGTAAGACCTGCCTCGTAAACAACCTTGGGCATACCATACACTGTTGAAGTGCTTTCGTCCTGGGCAATTACATATACATTATTTTTGTCGGTGAGGGCCTTTATGCCCATCGTGCCGTCACCACCCATACCTGTCATTACACAACAGGTAATGTCATCAAAGTCCATGCCGGCAATAGATTCAAATAAGATGTCTGCACAAGGCTTTAATGCGTTTCTTGGAGGTTCATCAGGATTGATATCAATAATATAATCGCTACCTACTTTTTTAAGTCTCATCTGTGTACCGCCCTGAGCGATATAGACAAAACCTTTTGCGATTTTTTCTCCACCGTTCGCTTCTACCACATTCAGCTTGGATGACTGATTCAGTCTCACTGCCAAAGAATTTGTAAATCCCGCAGCCATATGCTGAACTATCAGCACCGGAGCATTAAGATTTTGTGGAAGAAGTGGTATGACTTCATGTAAAGCTTTAGGCCCTCCGGTGGAAGAAGCTATTAAGACTAGCCTCTTATTGGAGGCTGATACCTTCACATGAGGTCTTCTCGGTGTTTTGATATTGGCCAGAATCTCTCTGGCATTCATAGGAGAAACAATGTGCTTATCTTCGGAAGTAACAGGCTTCTCGACCGGTACCTTTATCGCACCGGTAACTGTCCCGACTGGCGAAGGCTTCGGCTTATCACCAAAGAGGGAAACTTCCTGTAACCCTGCGGCCAGAAGTACCTTCTCCAATACTTTCTGCTTGAAAGGCTGTCCCATTACCTGAGCAAAGCTTTCCGGCTTTTCCAGATAATCAAAGGCACCCAACTGAAGCGCTCTGATGGTTTCCTTGCTATCCTGAACGGCAGCTGTGGAAATCAGAATTACCTTGACGCGCAAATTATGCTTTTGGATGGCTGCCAAAAATTCCAGGCCTGTCATCTTGGGCATATAAATGTCCATCAGAATGATATCGTATTTTGAAGGATTTCTGGTCACCTCGTCATAAGCTTCAAGTCCGTTTGTACATGCTTTTGCTATGATGAACCGACCATCTGATGAGATTATATCAGACTCTAATCTTCTCATAAGTGCAGAGTCATCAACAATCATTATATTTTTATTATCCATGACCTACACCTTCTAAAGCTTTGGTAAACATCCTTTCTAAAAGATAAAAACTCTTAAAAATCCTTTAATTTACTCGCCTTTTTGCCCTCTCTTCAGCAAAAATGTAAGTAATGACCTGTTCTCTTTCTTCGTTGGTAATATCGATAAATTTCATCTTGTTTTCATACTGGGTATTATCAAATCCCACCTGTCTTACAAGAACAATCTGCGCCAGGAAAAATGGAACATGTTCAGTAATTTTTGGAATATCCGGAATGACGATAAATACATCATCCTTATCAAATTTTTCAAAGGAATTAAATCTGAGTCCGCCACCGGAAATATCCAGCATGGTACCATCGGTAAAATTAAGACCTGTTTTTTTAATGGTTTCCATAAGCTCTTTTTTTCTTTCAGCATTTTTTGACATTTTAATGGCTGAATAAAGCTCCTGCTGTCTTTCGGTAAGCTTGGCATAGGCTACAGGTATCAGACAATTCATTCTGAAGTACTGACGCCTCTGATATTTTTCCAGAGCAGTAATTATCTTAATCCTGGCCTGGGCAACATTGCCGTCCTTCATAAGGGCTACTACAGAACACTTCCCCTGGTAAAAACCTGAAGATGTATAAAACTGAGTAAGATATATATCTCCCGGCCCCAGCGGTATCAGATGTCCCTGAAAAATAGGAACTGTAATAATCATCTCGTACTGATTAATCATCTGCACCAGCTGACTGGAATAAAAAGTAACATCCAGTGTACCGGAAATGGAATTGGCTTTTTTAACCAGTTGCATCAATATTTTGTTGCCATCTTCAATTACGTATTTACCCATAAAATAACTCCGGTTATTTTTTCTTAAATCTGCTTCTTATAAGATTTGAGAAAAGCCTTGAAATACCTGCACTGTTTTCCTCCTGTGTGGCATTATCCGGTAAAAGATCATGTGCCAGCTTTTCCAGAGCCTTTGCTGATGGGGCCTGGGGATTGGAAATAGAAACAGGCTTCTGCTTAATGACAGCCTTGGATATCTGCTCGTCCTGAGGAATACTGCCCAGGAAAAGAAGCTCCAGATTTAAAAATCTGTCTACTACATTTTTAATATTTTCATAAAGAAGAGTACCCTCTTCCTCATTTTTTACTCTGTTGGCAATAAGTTTAATCTTTGTGTTCTGCTTGGAAAATTCTGAGCTTTGATTTAATGCTTTTAATAAAGCATAAGCGTCAGTAATAGATGTAGGCTCAGGAGTAGCCACCAGCAACACTTCGTTACCGGATGCCACAAACTCCAGCACACTGTCTGAAATGCCTGCTCCTGTATCTATTATTATTATGTCAGCATAAGCGTCCAGCTCTACCAGCTTTTTAGTCAGGTACATTACCTGATTTTTATTCATGCTGGCCAGCTCCTGGATACCTGAGCCGCCGGATATAAATTTAATTCCTTCCGGTCCGTCGGTAATAATATCAGCCAGTTCTCTGCCTCTGAACATAAGGTCTGCCAGATTGGCCTTGGGCCTTACTCCCAGCATTACTTCGATATTGGCCAGGCCAAAGTCTGCATCAAGAACTACTATTCTTTTTCCCATTCTGGCCATCTGAATAGCCAGATTTAAGGAAATACTGCTTTTACCCACGCCGCCTTTTCCGGAAGTTACAGTAATAACTCTGGCCTCAGGCTTAATTTCTGCCTGAGACATCATTCGTCTGAGCTCTGAAGCCTGATCCATTATTCTGCACCTCCTAACAGCTGTTTAGCTATTGATTGAGGATTGATTTTCTGAATATCATTGGGAACATTTTGTCCGTTGGCAATATATGAAAGAGGTGCATTGGTTAAAAGCTTTACATTAAGTATATTACCTATGCATTCTGTTTCATCCACTTTGGTAAAAATAAGATTGTAATCAGATATTTCTGAATAGCCTTCAGTGATAGCTACCAGATCTTTGTACTTGGTGGTAGTGGAAAGTACCAAGTAAATATCACGATTTTCCTTAGGTACTGCAGCTAAAAGCTTTTCAATATCATCCCTCTGATCACGATTTTTAAGGGAACGGCCGGCAGTATCTACCAGCACAATATCATAGCCTGTAAAATCATTTATGGCTGTTTTCATATCTGCATCAGAGTAAATTACCTTTAATGGCAGATTTAAAATAGATGCGTAATTGCTAAGCTGTTCTACTGCAGCCAGTCTGTAGGTATCTGCAGTAAATAATGCCACCTTGGCCTTCAATGCAAATTTGAGGGAAGATGCCAGCTTGGCAATAGTTGTAGTCTTACCTACACCTGTAGGCCCTATAAAGAAAATATACTTTGTCTTGCCTTCTTCCAGCTCAATTGTTTTGGTGCTACCCATCTTCAGCACCAGCTTCTGATAAACATTGGACAAAATTGTCTTAACGTCAGAATCAGGTCTTAATGACTGCTCGATCTCGGAAATAAGCTTGTTAGCATAGACTTCTTCCACTTCATTGGCAATAAGCTTATTATAAATCATCTTAACGCATGCCATAGCCGGGCTTTCTATAAGCTTATCTTCTTTTTCTACATTATTTCCTGCTTTGTGGACGTCAGCTGTCACAGTATCTTTGGTCTGCTTTTCCAGCATATTCTGGATACCATCCAGTACCTGCTCTATAGGAAAAGGCTTGTCCTGAGAAGCAGTATTGCCATCACGTATGGCAGAATTATTCTGTCTTACAAAGTCTCCTGCCCCCTGGGAATAAAGCTTGGCTGCAAAAGCAGATCCGGGAGTCTCTGTAGATACCGGCTTTTTAACGTAAGTCTGGCTGTCATCTACAGATGCAGTTACTTCTACCTGCGGTTTTTTGAAAAGCTTAAAAATGCCATTGGGCTTTACTGTTCTTATATGTGTAATTATTACGTCTTTGCCCAGCTCTGCCTTAGCTTTTTCTAAAGCTTCCTGTTCAGTTTGGGCTGTATATTTCTTTATTAGCATATCAGTATGTCACCATCCCCACTGATTGTAGTTCAACATTTGATTCTATTTCATTATAAGAGATTACTACAAGGTCAGGGAAATAGTCCTTGGTAAGTCTCTTAAAATACATTCTAACTATTGGAGAAGTAATGATAATGGGATTGGACCCAAGATTTTCCAGTTTCTCCGCTTCGGTTTTTACAGAGCGCATAAGCTTCTGATTTTTGTCAGGGTCCATAGCTATATATGAGCCCTGTTCAGTCTGCTTTACTGCTCCCATTATCTCCTGTTCTACTTTCGGGTCCAGTGTGACCACATTGGTAGACTGATTGTCAGGAAAATATTTATTGGATATAAATCTCTTAATACTTGGAGACTGTCGTACATACTCTGTAAGTACATCTGTATCTCTGGTAGAGGCAGAATAGTCAGCCAGTGTCTCGAAAATTGTTACCAGGTCTCTTATGGATATGCCCTCACGCAGCATATTCTGAAGTACTTTCTGGACTTCACCAATGCCCATAAGCTTAGGTATAAGCTCGTTCACTACAGTAGAATTGTTCTCCTGCAGATTGGTAACCAGATTCTGTACATCCTGACGGGTAAGTAGCTCGTCCAGATGACGTTTAATAATCTCAGTCAGATGAGTAGCTATGATGGAAGGCGGGTCTACAACAGTATAGCCGAACGACTCTGCTCTTTCTCTCTGGCTCTCAGTAATCCATATAGCCGGCAAATGGAAAGAAGGCTCAAAGGTAGGGATACCTGTAATCTCAGCCTCCACATAGCCGGGATTCATAGCCATATAATGGTCAAAAAGAATCTCTCCATCACTTACCTGAATGCCTTTAATCTTTATAATATACTGATTGGGATTCAGCTGAATATTATCTCTCATACGTATGGTAGGTACTACGCAGCCGTACTCCAAAGCTATCTGTCTTCGAATAAGAATAACTCGATCCAAAAGGTCTCCGCCCTGATTGGCATCGGCAAGAGGAATGATACCATAACCGAATTCCAACTCTATAGAGTCTACATTCAAGAGGGAAACAACATTTTCCGGCTTTCTTATTTCTTCAGCACTCTGCTCTACTTCTGATACTTCTGTCTCTACCTTCTCCACAGCCAGTCTTCTGTTGGTGGCAATGCCCACAGCTACAAATACAGCGCCATATATGGAAAAGATAAAAGGAAGAGGTGTGAAGCCCAGTATAATCATGGCTCCGCCTACTGCCATAAGTACTTTTGGAGTAGAGAAAAGCTGGCCGATAAGAAGGTCTCCGGTATCGCTTTCCTTGGATACCTTGGTAACTATAATACCTGTAGAAAGTGATATTAAAAGGGAGGGAATCTGGGATACCAGACCATCACCGATAGTCAGGATACCGTATTTTTCAAAGGCATCTCCTGCTCCCAACCCCTGTCTCAGCATGCCCATGGCAATACCGCCTACCAGATTGATAATGGTAATAAGGATACCTGCTGTAGCATCACCTTTTACGTACTTGGTAGCACCATCCATGGCGCCAAAGAAGGTGGATTCATCCTGCAGAGCCTGTCTCTTAGCCTGAGCTTCCTTGTCTGTAATAGCTCCTGCATTTAATTCAGAGTCAATAGACATCTGTTTACCGGGCATGGCATCCAGAGTGAATCTTGCAGATACTTCTGCTACTCGCTCAGAACCACGGTTAATGACCATGAACTGAACGATAATAAGAATAACGAAAACGATGGCTCCGATAATAAGATCATTACCACCAACAAATCTTCCGAAAGAAAGTACTACCTTACCAGCATCTCCCCGGCTCAGAATATTTCTGGTAGAGGATACGTTAAGAGATATACGGAAAACCGTAGTAAAAAGCAGCATGGTAGGGAAGGCCGACATGGAAAGCACATCAGGGCTGAACATGGCTGTAAAAAGGATAATCAGCGCTATGGCAATATTAAATGCCATAAGCACATCTAAAAGCGCCGGAGGCAGCGGAATAATAAGGAAAAGAATAGCTGCAAGAATATAAACTGCAACCATGACATCATTTCTCTTCATATTGTCCCCTCCTCTCTTTTTCTAATGCCTTATCAACCTGTTTTCCCTTTTAGTCCATAGACATATGCAAGCACTTCTGCAGTAGTCTGGTATAATTCTTCAGGTATTTGAGAATCAACATCTACATTGTAGTAAAGCATTCTGGCAAGGGCTTTATTTTCAACGATTGGTACGTTATTTTCTCTGGCAATTTCTTTTATTTTCTGAGCCATATAATCGGCTCCCTTGGCAGTAAGTACAGGTGCTGCCGCCTTTTCTTTATCGTATTTAATGGCACAGGCAAAATGCGTAGGGTTGGTGATAACCACATCCGCATCCGGCACAGCCTTTCTCATGGCAGCCTGAGACGACTGTCTCATACGCTGTTTCATCTTGCTCTTGACTTCCGGATTACCTTCCATCTGCTTGAATTCTTCTTTAACTTCCTGTTTGGACATTCTCATGTCCTTTTTAAACTTGAAGAAATGATATATGTAGTCTATAAGACCTATTCCCAAGTAAAAAGCTGATATTTTAATGCCCATACTCAGGATAAAATCACCTATGTAAGTAACTGCAGCCATAAGGCCCAGATCATACATTATTTTTAATTTTTCCACCTCGTCCATAATAGTACTATAGGCAATAAGGAAAATCAGAATAATCTTTGCTATATCTTTAGCCAGTTCAAAAAGCTTATCTTTGGAAAAAACTCTTTTAAAGCCCTTCAAGGGATTTATTTTATCCAGCTTTGGCTGTAATGCTTTTGGCGCCGGCTTCCACCTGACCTGAAGATAATTTACCAGAAATGCCACGAAAAATGCTATGGCTATAAGTGGTAATAAGGTAATAAGAATCCTTACCAGCGCCTGATTGGTAAAGGCTACGGCAAATCCTGCACTGGGGCCATCTACAGAGTACACATGAATAATATCATAGCACTCTTTAAAGGTCTTTAAAAAGTTATTAGCTATGTATCCTGAAAAAACTCTGAGTGAAACAAAAAGTGCAAAAAGCATTACTGAAGTGGTAAGCTCCTGACTTTTAGCTACCTGTCCCTCTTTTCTGGCATCATCCAGCTTTTTCTGAGTAGCTTCCTCTGTCTTTTCTCCACCGTCTCCGCCTTCCGCAAAGAACTGGAGATTCAGCTTCAAGGGAAGTTTTTCCATATCAATTTGTAAAATATCTTCCCCTGTAATCATTACTACCCCAGATATTTCGAAAAATTAAATAATTCCACTATGTACTCTTTTAACATTGTAAGCATCCAGCTGCCCACCAGCATCAATGTCACAAAGATGGCAATAAGCTTGGGTACAAAGGTAAGTGTAGACTCCTGAATGGAAGTCAGTGTCTGAATAAGGCTTATTATGATACCTACTGCCAGAGATACCAAAAGCATAGGCGCCGACACCTGTAATGCTATTATCAATGACCTGGAAAAAATATCCAGTATTGTTCCCTCATCCATTACGAACCTCCTTTCACAAGATAGCCTATGGCCGCTCTCATATTTTCTATCATATTATCAAAAATCATATTGGTAATGCCGGGTAATAAAAGCATCATTATAGCAAGAACTGCTACCCCCACAAATATCTTAAGCTGAAAACCTACAGCAAACATATTCATGCGGGGCGACGTTTTGGCCAGTATGGCCAGCACTGTATTAACTACCAAAATAGCAGCAAATTCAGGTAAAACTATACGAAAACCTATCACCATGTAATTTTGCATATATGACAGATAAACTCTGAAAATGTCGCTCTGAACAAATACCCCGCCTATGGGCACGGCTTCCACTGAATCAATAACAGCCTTCAGTATAAACATATGCATATTACTTACTACTAAAGTCAGTAAAGTCGCATAGTTTAAAAATGTAGAAGAAATAGTCACGGAAGTATTACTGTTAGGATCCAGCTCCTGAGTATTGGAAAGACCTACTTCCATATCAATTATCTGTCCTGCAAGTCCTATGATATAAAAGGCAAGATTGGCAAAAAGTCCAAGTATCATGCCCATAATGGCTTCTGATATCATCAGAATCGCATATCCTATTACTCCTGTATACTGCAAATCCCTTATTTCTGTTGTATTGTAGATAATAATACCAAGAGCTACAGACAATAACACCTTCACTCTTTGTGGCACATTCCTTAGAGAAAAAACCGGTGCCGTATTGATAAAGCCGGCCATTCTAACTATAACAGCCAAAAGGAATTCCAGATTTTGTAATGTAAATCCTTCACCCATAAGACTGCCCCGCTAGTAGAAGGTCATAATCAGCTGTTCAATAACCAGTGTCCAGCCATCTGCCACTACAAAAAGTAAAATCTTAAAAGGTGTGGAAATTGTGGTAGGCGGCAGCATCATCATACCCATGGACATAAGGGTGGATGAGACTACCATATCAATTACAATAAACGGAATATATATAATAAAGCCGATGTAAAAGGCTATTCTAAGCTCTGATATAATAAAGGACGGAATAAGAACATAGGTCGGAATATCCTTAAGTGTGTCCACTCTCTCGATCTTGGCCAGATTACAGAAAAGTGTAAGATCCGACTCATTTCTTATCTGGGAAAACATGAATTCACGAATAGGCTCCATACCCAAATCAAAGGCTTCCTGATAGGTAATCTCATTTCTTTCAAGAGGCTGAATGGCTACAGTATTAACCTGTGCAAATACAGGCTCCATAACAAAGAAGGTTAAAAATAAGGCAAGCCCTATAAGTACCTGATTGGGAGGTGTCGTCTGCATACCCATGGCCGCTCGTACAAAATGAAGTACGATTAGAATTCTCATGAAGGATGTAACCATTATGAGAATAGATGGCGCCAAAGATATAACAGTAAGAATTATAAGGATACGAAGTGTGGAGGAAAGGCCGTTATTCCTATCTCCATCAGGTGTATCAGTACCAAAAGAAAAGTCTATGTCACCGATATTACCGCCAATATGGAAACCTTTGTCTCCACTTTCTTCATTGTCGGTAACCTCAGTCGCATAGACTTCAGAATTTTTTACACACAAAGTAAAGGTTAATACAAGCACTGTACTCATAAATACAAAAAACAAAAGCTTTTTGCATTTATTAATTGAGTTCCTCATTCCCTGTCAACCTTATCTTTGTCTAAATCTTTATTGTAATCTTTTTTTTGAATATTAATTGATTTAAATATATCCTGAAAATTCTGCTTAGGAATATCCTTAATAACATCCTCTTCAGGTACCTCGCAGATAGTATTTATACTATCCTTTGAGATAGAAATACAATAATATTTCTGTCCGATTTTTACAAGCTGAAGATACCTATCCTTGGCCAAAGTGTATGTCTCTATGACCTGGAAATTCCCCATGTTCTTCTGCTTGATTTGCTGCCCACCTACAAATCTAGTAACTGCCCAACAGGCTATTATTACTACTATGAAAACTACTAAAAGCCCCATAAGCTGTAGCCAGTTTTCTAAAGGTGTTGCAATCAGAATCGTCACATCATAATTTTTCATATTAGCCAATTACTTTACGTACGGCCTCTAATACTCGGTCTGCCTGGAAAGGCTTAACGATGAAGTCCTTAGCGCCGGCCTGAATTGATTCAATAACCATTGCCTGCTGACCCATTGCTGAACACATGATGATATTTGCGCCTGAATCCTTTGATCTGATCTCCTTAAGTGCCTGGATACCATCCTTTTCAGGCATTGTAATATCCATCATAACGAGATCGGGTTTTGTTTCTGCGTACTTATCAACTGCGACTGCACCATTCTCTGCCTCGCCTGCGATGTCGTAGCCATTCTTTGTCAGAATGTCTTTAATCATCATTCTCATAAATGCTGCATCGTCACAAATCAAAATACTTTTGGCCATAGTGGTTTCTCCTATCTTTGGTAAAGTTGTAATAATTGTCAAATCTTATATACAGCATAGATTATAGCATATTTATTTAATTGGTCTATACGTAAACAAGTGATTTAATTGAATGTTTATATTTCATAAAAATCTATTGCTTAAGTATATTTATCATTTTATAACATCAGTAATTCTGATACCAAAGGACTCACCAATAACTACTACTTCGCCCTTGGCTACATACTTACCATTAACCAGAACATCAATAGGCTCGCCGGCCAGTCTGTTAAGCTCAACTACAGTACCCGGAGCAAAATCAAGAATCTCCTTAATGGTACGACTGGTACGTCCCAGCTCTACTGATACTTCCAGAGGTACATCTAAGAGAAGGTCAATATTCTCTGTAGAAAGTAACGGACTCTGAACCTGCATAAATGGCTGGAACTGAGCAGGACTTACATTTATATCACCCATAGGCATCTGAGGCATAGCCATTTGAGGCATGGCCATACCCATAGGTACTGACCCCATAGGCATCTGTGACATAGCCATCTGTGCAGCTGCAGGCTCCGGAGCGGGTGCCGGTGCTGCAGGGGCAGGTGCCGGTGCGGGTGCCGGTGCTGCAGGAGCAGGTGCCGGAGCAGAATCTCCTACAAACTTCTTATAAAGGCTCTGAGCAAACTCAACCGGATAGAGCTGCATAAGCTCTGAATCCACCAGATCTCCTACCGTCATTTTGAAAGATACTTTGACGAAATCATGCTTAAGGAACTCAGCGATCTCACCGGCATCTTTAACAGCATTCATCTCAATAATTGTAGCACTTGGTGGCGTAATATCAACCTTTGTTTCAATCATTGACGAAATAGATGTGGATGCGGAGCCCATCATCTGATTCATAGCCTCGGAAATAGCTGAGAGGTGAAGATCTGAAAGATCTCCGGCTGTGTTGGAGCCGTCACCGCCCATCATAAGGTCAGCGATAATCTTAACATCATTTTCCTTAAGAATCAGAATATTGTTACCATCCAGACCCTCTTTATAAAGAATCTGTATAAAGATACAGGGCTTGTCATATTTAGATACCAGCTCATCCCAGTTAAGTACTGTAACTGTAGGTGTGGAAATATCTACCTTCTGATTAACCAGCGCTGCCAAAGTGGTAGCTGAAGATCCCATTGAAATATTGGAAATCTCGCCAATGGCATCTTTTTCTTCTGCAGAAAGATCACTGGAAGCACCTGATGTTACTTCTTCTTCGTCATCTGCCGAACTGAATAATGCATTAATTTCTTCCTGCGACAATAAACCGTCCATACTACTCCCCCTCTCTTATCACTGAGGATATTTTAACTGCATAAGCATCTGATGATTCACCGGGCATTCCCGTAAATTTGAAGATATTACCTACATATACATCCAGCTCATCAGATACCTTTTTGTCTAATATAATTGTATCTCCTTTAGTAAGATTTATATAATCATTAACGGAGATAACACTCTTACCCAGAAGCACCTTAAGCGGTATTCTGGCCTTGGCAATGGCTGCTTCCACAAAAGCCTTGTAGCTCTCGTCACCATGCTCTTCCATAGTGGAATACCAGTACTTGGTATTCAGTCTTTCTATAACAGGCTCTACTACTGCATAGGGGATACAGACATTCATCATACCCTCAACAGAGCCTATCTTAATACTCATTGTAATCAGGGCCACCATTTCATTTGGTGAAATAACCTGAGCAAACTGGGAGTTGGTCTCTATTCTGGAGAATCTGGGCTCCAGATCAACTACGTTGGCCCAGGGCTCAGCCAGCTGATTGGTAATCATAGTAAAAATTCTTTCCAGAATAACAAGCTCAATCTCTGTGAAATTCCTGGTCTTATCCATGGGAAGACCAGGTCCCCCCAGCATTCTGTCTACTATGGCAAAGCCTATAGTATCAGAAAGCTCAATAATAACATTACCGTCAAGTGGAGCAAAATCCACCATTCCAAGAAGCACAGGATTGGACAATGCATTGGTAAACTCGGCATATACAATAGCCTCCGAGTTTACTACTTCAATCTGCGCATTTACACGGATATATGCCGGAAAATGTGTAGAAAGCAATCTGCCAAAATGTTCGAAAATAATCTCCAGTGTACGAAGATGCTCTTTTGAGAATTTGGATGGACGTGAAAAGTCGTAGTTTTTAACTACAACATCCTTCGTCTCCTTAAATTCTTCGGCATCCAATTCACCTGTCGAAAACGCTTTAAGCAGATCATCTATTTCCTTTTGGGATAAGACGTCTCCCATTCCTTTGCCCCTCTAAATACTTATTTTACTGAACTAATGTTGTTACTACAATATCAAGAATACAGTCAGGTGAATCTACATATCCCTTAAGCACTTCCAGCATCTGGCTGGCAATCTGATCTTCAGCACCCTTTATAGTATCTGCTGTATATACGGATACCAGCTTATCCAGCTTGGTAGATAAATACTCACCCTGATTGGTAAGTGTATTATTAATAGCATCATAATCAGAAGACTTAACATTGAGAATAAGATAGCAGCTTACCTGAGCATATCTGGACTTAGTCTCACCTTCAATGCTGGCAAGTGTAACTGTCTTTTTCTCACAAAGCTTAGCCTGTACCCTGTCAGAAAGGGGCACCTTGGCGAAATCTGAAGCATTGGGATTCTCCAGCTCCAGATCCAGGCATGCTACGATACGCTGGATTAATGCTGTACTCTGCTTTGACTCAGGCACTATAACCAAAACCAAAATGGCATTTAAAGCAATATTCGCAATAAC
Organism: Lachnospiraceae bacterium; assembly: GCA_045616485.1. Classification (GTDB taxonomy): domain Bacteria; phylum Bacillota; class Clostridia; order Lachnospirales; family Lachnospiraceae; genus RGIG3528. Next base: position 142,978 of record JAZLGU010000027.1, on the reverse strand, counting down.
GGCTGCAAGAATAGCAATAGCAAGAATATTTTTCTTCATATACACTCCCATTATTCAGCTTTATTATTATAAAGCCGGATTTCTACTCTACGATTGGCTGCTCTTCCCTCTGCTGTGGAATTGTCTTTTATAGGCTGATGATCTCCTCTTCCTATACAGAAAATATTGTCCCATCCCATATACTTTTGCTTGGCTAAAAATTCACCAACACTGAAAGCTCTTGCTGCAGAAAGAATATCATTATTAACATATTTGGAATTGGCATTAAGTGGTACATTATCGGTATGACCAATAATTTCTATCTTAAAACCTTTATAACTTTTAAGGATATCACCTACTTTATCCAGTACATTAATGGCATTATCCTTAAAATCCGCTGAATTACTGTCAAATAAAATGGAACCGCTTATATTAATCTCAACATACTTGTAAGATGTGGACTCCACTTTTACATCAATAAAGTCACCAATATTATTTTTATTGGCTTCTCCTACTATCTCCTCATATATAAGACCGGAGTTATATTTGTCCTTATCCAGCTGGGAATCATTGGAACCACTGCTGTTGTTGCCCTGATTATCACCGGGCTGACCGGTATTTCCCTGATTATCGCCGGGATTGCCAGTACTGCCCTGATTATCGCCGGGCTGACCGGTCTGATTACCATTGCTGCCGGAACCATTATTTACATTTTGATTACTGTCACCATCATCTGTCTGACCACTCTGATTAAAGTACTCGTCCAGATAGGAAAGCTGTGTGGAGCCTGAGGAAATCAGTACTCCGTCTTCAAAAGAAGAACCACCACCATCAAAAATACTGAAGGTATCAGCCAGTGACTTAATCAATGCTTCTACTTTACTTTCATCAACAGACGACATGGAGAAAAGCAACACGAAGAAGCACATGAGAAGATTCATGAGGTCTGAGAATGTGGACATCCAAGCGGGTGAACCTTTTGGAGCCTCTTCTTCTTTTTTCTTGGCCATTATTCGCCGCCTCCTCCCTCTTCGTTGCTAAGTGCAGCACGACGATCAGGTGAAATGAAGGATTTAAGCTTCTCCTCGATTACTCGGGGATTCTCACCTGCCTGTATGGACAGGAGTCCTTCAACGACTATAGTCTTCGACATAATTTCTTTTGCATTATTTGCTTTAAGCTTCGTGGCAACAGGAGTACAAATCCAGTTGGCCAGAAGTGATCCGTAGAATGTTGTAATAAGGGCGATAGCCATGTTAGGACCTACGGCAGCAAGATCGGAAAGATTACCAAGCATGTTGATAAGACCAACGAGGGTACCGATCATACCCCAGGCAGGACCTGCAGCACCCAGGTTTTCCCAGAAGCTGATGGCTCCCTTATGTCTGTCTTCAATACATACAAGCTCAGTCTCCAATATACTTCTTACAAATTCAGGATCAGTACCGTCTACGATAAGAAGAATACCCTTCTTAATAAAGGGGTCTTCAATACTGTTATTGGCAGCTTCTTCCAGTGCCAGAAGTCCTTCTTTTCTGGCTACATTGGAAAGGTCTATAATCTGCTTAATGATGCCCTCTTCTTTAACATTAACAGGCTTCAAAATAAGAGTAATGGACCTTAAATTCTTTATGAAATTAGGAATATCATCACATGTAGCAAGAATAGCTGCAAAAGCACCACCAAAAGTAATCATGGCTGATGGTGCATCCAGGAATGCCATAATAGAAGCAAAACCTGCATCACCCTGTGCAATTGAAAGAACAACCAGTACAATGGCCAGTACAAGACCGCCAAGAGATGCTATATCCATAGCCTTCGAACCTTTCTACAAATATATTTCCTAAACAGATATAAAGAAAAAACTATACTTTTATGTATTAAGTCCCAAAAATCAATGCATAGAAATATACATATAATTAGTATAGCCATTTCATATAAAAACCACAATACTTATACTAAAAATTTTTAAAAAATCCTATATATTGTTGTTTGGAAAAAATAAACTTATTTAATTCCTTCTAAAATCTGTCTCTTATATTCGATTATTTTATTCTTAACCTGAATCCTTGATTCTTTAACCATAAATTTCTTCCCGGTGGTTAGGGTAATGGAAGTATCAGGTACCTCTTCCACTGTCTCAATAAGATCGGAATTCAGTGTAAACGTCATGTCATTAAGTTTTGTAAGCTCAATCATTGCTATCTCCTTTAGCGGCTTAACATCCTATTTCTATCCATTTAGAACTTCTATTTCCAATAATTCATAATATAACTAACTGGGGCATTTGGCCTGCCAAAACAGACCAAAGCCCCCTTTGTTATCTAATCAGATATTAACGTTTAAGATTGATAAGCTCTTCAAGTAATGTATCAGATGTAGTGATAATTCTTGAGTTGGCCTGGAAACCACGCTGAGTAGTAATCATATTGGTGAACTCTGTAGAAAGATCTACATTACTCATTTCCAATACACCTGTTTTGAAAGCACCGCCTGCTGTAGCAATGCCCTTACCGATACCATCAAACTCACCGGAGTTCTGTGTTTCTGCGAAAAGGCTGCCGCCCTTGGACTCAAGACCTGATGCATTAGCAAAAGATGCTATTACGATCTGTCCCAAAAGCTTTGTGGTACCATTATCATATACACCATAAATCATACCCAGATTGTCAATGGAGCATCCTGTCATGTTACCAACGGAACGTCCTGCATATAAACCATCAAGATTACCCTTTGTGTAAGCAATTGAAGTATTTCCTGATGTGGCATACATTGTCATGGATGAGAAATCCACATCAATTTTTTCTGCAAAAGGATTCTGAGTAGTATCTGTTGTAGTGATTCTGAAATCTACTGAAGAATAATCTACTGTATCGATATCATTTGGCTCCTGAGCCTGATCAGTAGTATTGATAAATCTGAATTTACCGTTGGCAGCGGAAAAACCTAAAAGAAGGTTGCTGGATGAAGTAACCTTACCGGTCTCTTCATCAATAGTAAACTCAGCTGCCTGAGCACCAAAGCCGAAGCGGATGCCATCATTTAATGAATATCTCTTGGTAACTTCATCGTAATTGGTAAGAATACTCTTACCTGTATTGTCTACGATATCAACAACATTAACGTTGTAGAGATTTTCAATAGGATTATTGTCAGCATCCTGAGGCTGTGTCAGACGAATATTTACTGTGTAGCTTCTACCAAGATTATCAAAGAAGGAGAAAGCTGACAGCTTACCTGTATCTGAATCAAAGGCTGTATCGGCACTATCAATATTTCCGGAGAAATATACGGCTTCAGTGGCTTCAGGTGGAGCATATCTGTTCTCAGGGGACATAATCTTAAGTGGTGATACCACGTCAGCTACTGTCTGAGTCTCATCATTAGGGTCCACCTGCCATCCCATTACGGCATAGCCTGATGCATTACAAAGAGTACCGTTGGCATCTACAGTAAAAGAGCCTGCTCTGGTAAAAAGATTACCATTGCCGTTATTAACAATAAAGAAGCCCTTACCTTCGATCATAATATCAAATGCATTATCGGTTCTCTGAGAGCCGCCTGCATTGTCGATTGTTGTTGAAATAGCAGATATATTGGAACCAAGACCAATCTGCATAGGGTTCTGACCCGCTGTACCGGCTTCAGGATTGGGACCGGTAGCAGGGGATGAGGTCTGATATAAAACGTCAGAAAATGTAACAGATGAGGACTTAAAGCCAATTGTATTAACATTGGAAATGTTATTACCAATAACGTCCATCCTGGTCTGATGCACCTTCAGTCCGGAAACACCGGAATAAAGTGATCTCATCATAAATGGAATACCTCCTGGATTGTAATCTTCCCTTCTGTCGTTCCGGGAAGAATCGCCTCCAGACCGCTTGCGCGGGATAAAGTCAATCGGACTTTATCACTGGTCCGGCGATAGATTTGTTTCATCTGAACATAATATCGGCAGATATGCCCTGTCTCTTTAGTTCAGATTAACATTTTATGCTATTACTGCCCCATCAATTTTGGAGAAAACCATATCGTCTCCTTCGGTAACAGCCGTAATAACAGTATTATTTTTAATATTAACGATAAAGGCTATATTATCCACCATAATGAGTGAATCATTAATTCCCTTATCTGCAGCCTTAGTAACACCTTCATTTAAGCGGTCCAGCTGCTCTGGTGTCATGTCAATGTCCCTTTGATCAAGACGTTCATTGGCATGCTTTGAAAATTTGACAGCTCCTGTGCTTACCTTTCCGGTCAGCTCTTTCTGACGGGCAAGGATTTCTTCAAAGGACTGTCCCACTCCTGTACTTGTATGCGTTGTAGCCTTCTGATTATTACGAAGGACTTCCTGCATCTGTTGTATAGAAGCAGTGTTATATATATTCAAATTATTCACGCTTCTACCTCATTGCCTTCAATAGGCTTTTGTGTATTGGCTACATGAAGCTTTACAGCATCAGTTACTGTAGTATAGTTCTTATCATCAAATACTACTGTAATACTGTAATTGCCTTCGTAGAGATTGGATAAAAGCTCCTTATCTACGGATACCTTACCATCATAAAGATGCACATAATTATTGTTAAGTACTGTATCACCTATCATAAGTGCTACATTGCCGGCCTTTGCTTCATCCATACCCATGGAAACTTCAAATACCAGATCCTCCGGCTCCTCACCGTTAAAGGTAAATTCCACTTCCTTAAGCACTCTGGGCTTATTATTATTGTAGGAGAAGTCAGCGTCCACAACAGAATAGAGATTTTCCATGGAATAAAGATTGCCATTTACGGAAAATTTGGACTCTCCACCGGAAATATTAACAAAATCCACCACGCCTGACTTATAGATAGGATTGCCGTCTACATCAGTAGTAGTAAGTACTACCTGCTTACCTACCAGCGAGAAAAGCTGAGTGTTTTCAGTAGCTGAAGTAAGTGATTGTAATTCCTCCAGCTGAGAGAATGTAGCCAGCTGTGATATCCACTCTGTATTGGATGACGGCTCTAATGGATCCTGATTCTGCATCTCACATACCAATAGCTGTAAGAAAGCATCTTTACCCAGATTGGTGGTACCTGTTGTATCTTTCTGCTTTTTGGAAACAGTGGTAGCGGTATTTTCCAAAACACCGTTGGTCACGTTTTGTACTAAATTGTTATCTGCCATATCTGCCTCCTAAGCTTTAAAGCTGACTGTACTTGTGCCGTTATCAATATAAGCGGCTTCTTTTAAATCTTCCGGTTGAGAAGCGTTATATCCTGCATCTTCCATGGAAAAATGCTTTTTAACATGACTTTCAGCTTCCTGTCCCTGTCCTTTACCAAACTGATGACCATTAAGATCAAAATTACCTACGGATACTTCTACAGAATCTACCTTGATACCCTGTTCTGCCAGATGCTCCTTAAACTGTACCAGGCTGCTTTCAATAGCTTCCTTGGCCACTCTGTTTTCAGCCTGGAATTTTGCGGTGAGGACTCCATTATTATCTTCCACGCTGACCTGCACCTTACCTAAGGATTCAGGAGTCAGCTGAATCTCAATGGAAGTATTGGCATTATTTATATGAATCTTAACCTGATCCATAATCTGATTTACGATTTCACGTAAATCAGGCATTGCCTGGACTTCTGTCACCTTAATCTGCTGAAATCTGCTTTCAAAAGAGTCTACCAGGTGATTTACAAATCTGCCGGATAAATCTTCTGCTTTAATGGGCTCTGTTTTTTCTTTCTTTGAGGATTCTGTATCATTTTTGCCGGTGCTGTCATTTTGTGACGAGGTGGACACTGTTACTTCCGGTAATTTCCTGTTCTCAATACCATCTGCTACGGACACTTCTTCGTATTCAAAAGAAGTCTTTACTTCCTTGTCAGCAGTATTTCCGCTTACCACAGGTGTAGATACTATCATCTTTTCAAAAAGCTCTTCAGTTTTCCCCAGGATTTTATCCATGGACTGAGTAAGGCTCTTTGTAAAGCTTTCAGCATCAACTGCATCCTCTGTAAATATGTCAGCTATCTGGCGCTCCATGGTATTAAGTAAATCTACTAAAGAATTATCCTTAAGAAGATTGGCTGCATCTCCCTGGGCTAAAAGATTTACAAAAACATCATAGCGCTTGTCAGGATTTAATAAATCAACGCCGGTAAGTCCCATTTCCTGCATTGTATCCTTAAGCTCATCCATGGATACCTTAAGTACCACTGTAACCGTAACTGTGATCTGAAACAGGAAGGATGCTGCTTTTTCAATAAAGCTTTCCGTATCTTCCTCATCATCTGCAACAGATATAGCCTTTGTTTTCTTTGCGGTAGGATCAGCTTTTTCCGAAAAAATATTTCTGACCGCAGCTTTGTCTTTATTTACCGGCTGATTGGTAAATCTATCTTTATTATTGCCATCGTTATTGACTACCGGTTTATTAATTGGCTCTCTTATAAAAATACTGTTTTTACCTGTTGCATTGTTAAAAATAGCCGAAAAAGAATCCTTGCCCATCTGGCTTTCCTGCTTTGCAGAAAGGCCCTGGAAGAACATAAATTCTTTTCCGGCATTTTGCATCTGTGCACTGTTAATGACCATACTTTTTCCTCCTTTCTTAATATTTTTGGAGGAAAAGAAGCCTTATTTTGCAGATAATCCCAGCTCATGCATACGATTAATGATACGGCTGGCGAAAAGAGTACCTTCGTCGCCATCTTTTTGCATAGCCTCTAAAATCTCTGCCACCTTTGCAGTCTTAAGACACTTAAGTACATTACATACAAAATCAATGTCACTGGTATATTCCATAAGAATCTGCGCATCTGCTTTACTTGATGTTTTGGCAAGATAGGTAGCAACACTTGTATAAGCCTCGTCTACCATTTCCTCACCTTTAAGCTCGGCGTATATCTTTTCAGCATTTTCAGGATACATCTTCTCGTACCACTTGATGTACTCATCTCTGGTAAGAGCGTGCTCTCCTAATGCTACTTCTCTGTCGAATTCTGCCTTCATCTTAAGGAATTCCAGATATTCAGCCTCGTAATGGGATAAAGTCTCATTTTCAGTCTGAAGCTCTTGTATGCGCTTGGAGTAAGCGTCATTTTCCTCTTTAAGTTTATCGACATTTTGTTCCATTTCCTTAATGGCTGCAATGGCTTCTTCCAGATTTTTATAGTTATATTTCTTCATATTTTCATCTTCAGTAGGATCTGTATCCGGTAAAATCATATTAAGTACCGGTACATCTTTAAAGACCTTCTGAACAGTCTCGTTGCTGCCCAGCCCTCCCACATCAAATTTAATAAGCAAAGCAATAATAGCAAGCCAAATAAAAACAATAAGAAGTATAATAATTAATGTGAGAAGCTTGCTGCCCAGTCCTTCTCCGCCACTCTTTTTATCTTCTTTATCTTTCTTTGCCATATAACCTCCTGTTTCGAAGAAAATGGAGAACTCTTACATGTTACTCCTCTGCTACACTGTGCCTGTAAGCCACCAGTTCATTTATTTCCATCTGCTCATTATGAGCTTCCAGCGCCATAAATTCTTCGAAAGCATTTTCCCTAAGCTTTTCATATGTCTTACGTTCTTTCATGGCTTCGTTCAGTCTTTCTTCCGCAATAGCCAGACCTTTTTCGGCCCTTCTGACTGCCCTTTTCTGATCATCTATAGCTAAATCAAGTCCATTAATGGCATTTTCAGCCACCTGAAGCTCTACAAATCTGATGGAGCCGGACATATTCTGCTTTTTTTCCTGAAGAATTTCTTCTTTCCTGTTGTATAGAGCAGAAAGCCTGTCCTGTTCTTCATTAAGGCGCATCCTTGCCTCAGCAAAGGCAAGCTTTTCCTGCTCTTCCATTTTTAGCTTTATATTCAGTATGCCCTGAAGCTTAAAATTAAATCTCGCCATCAAATACCTTCTGTAATTCGGAAACAGTCTCCTCAAAAGTAAACTTTTCGCTTACTTCCTGCATAAGAAAAGCATTAGCTGCATCAATTTTCTTTATGGCAAAATCAATATTGGGATTGGTCCCTGATTTGTAAGCACCAATATTTATAAGATCCTCAGATTCATTATAGGTAGCCAGTACATTTTTAAGAGTATTGGCCAGCTTTTTATGCTCGTTATCTGCAATGGAGGACATTACTCTGGATATACTCTGAAGCACATCTATTGCAGGATAATGATTCTTCTGAGCAATTTTTCTGGATAAAACAATATGTCCGTCCAGTATACCACGGGCAGTATCTGCTATAGGCTCATTCATGTCATCGCCGTCTACCAGTACTGTATAGATACCGGTGATAGAGCCTTTTTTAGTACGCCCTGATCTCTCAAGGAGCTTGGGCATCTCACCATATACTGATGGTGGATATCCACGGGTAACCGGAGGCTCACCTGATGCCAAGCCTATCTCTCTCTGAGCCATGGAAAAACGGGTAACTGAGTCCATCATAAGAAGTACATCTTTTCCCTGATCTCTAAAGTATTCAGCCATAGCTGTGGCAGTCTTGGCCGCCTTTTTTCTTACCAGTGCCGGCTGATCTGATGTAGCACATACAATAACAGACCTTTTAAGACCTTCCGGTCCCAAGTCTCTTTCAATAAATTCTTTTACTTCCCTGCCTCGCTCACCAATAAGAGCGATAACATTTATATCAGCCTTGGTATTCCGGGCAAACATACCCATGAGGGTACTTTTTCCTACGCCTGATCCGGCGAAAATGCCAATCTTCTGACCTTTTCCCAAGGTAAGCATACCATCTACAGCTTTTACTCCCAATGTAAGCACAGAGTCTATCATTTCACGCTCCATGGGATTGGGAGGCATGGCATCAGCATTGTAAAAACAGTCGGGCTCTATCTGGCTGCCGTCCATAGGTCTGCCCAGGCCGTCCAGCACCATACCCAGAAAGCTGTTACCAACAGGTACACCCTGACCTGCTTCATTGGCCATAACAAAATCTCCTATGGCTACTCCGCCGGTATCATTATAGGGCATAAGCAGAAGGCGATCTTCCCTAAAGCCGGTGACCTCGCATTCCACCTTTTTACCATCAGCAGTAACAATGGTACAGGCATCATTAATCCTTACGGTAAGACCTGTAACTTCAATGGTAAGACCTACTATCTTTACTACACGGCCATAAACTCGTATGAAATTTTCTTCTGTCAAGGACAGATACTTGTTTATGTCCATAAATCCCCTAAATATCAAAAATTACTGAGAAAGCATATCAAGTGATTCCAAAAGACCGTTTAAATTAAGGCCAATGGAAGATGTAAGCACTCTGCCTTCATTTTCCAGTCTTACTTCCCCAGGCTCCACATCAGCAGATGATGAAAAAGTAAGAGTCAGCTTGTCTGCGTATTTTTCATTAATTGCAGGTATCTCCATGGCATATCTTTCCATATCACCAGGAGAAAGCTTTACTACAAATTCAGTCTGGCCAGGAGCCCGTCTTATAGCCTGATCAATAAGATAGGTAATAATTTCAGTATGATAGTCATATGAAATACCGGTAATCTTTTTCAGATACTCCTTTAGTATTTCAACAAAGGCAGGCTCTAAAACAGCTACCTGCCTTTCATATTCTTCAGTCACTCGCCTTTTTTCATTTTCCAAAGCTCTTAGGGCATCTGCCTGTTCTTCTTTGGCTTTTTTAAGACCAGCCTCATATCCTTCAGCAGAAGCAACAGAAATAATACCTGTTTTTATGGCTTCAGCCTCTGTTTTTGCCTGGTTCTCAGCTTCAGTTATAATACGAGCTGCCTCTACCTTGGCATTATTTATAAAAGTGTCTGCCTCGCCCTGAAGATTCTCTCTAAAGTCAGCCTCCGCCCGGACTCTGACCTCTGCATAAAGCTCTTCTCTAATCTGCTCTCTAAAAGCTTCCAGATCTATAGAAGATGAAGAATTTAGGTTATTTTCACCATAACCGTAATCTGCATCCCCTTCATCTCCTGGATTCCCTTCTGAAAATCCTTCGTATTCTCCTTCGTCCAGCACTTCTGCAGGTATTAAGCCTGATACGAATGCAGGGCGTCCACTTCTTAAATCTTCAATCTTTTCAGCCAGCTTTTCTTCTCTTACAGTCATATCCAGCTTTCTTGCGGCTGACTGGTCATAATTCTGTTTATATCCCTTTATAACATTACTAGACAACCAGCTCGTCACCTCCACCTCTGGAAATAACTATCTCGCCTGAATCCTCAAGCTTTCTGATAATATTAACAATCTTCTGCTGTGCTTCTTCAACATCCTTCATACGTACAGGGCCCATGAAGTCCATATCTTCCCTGATCATGGAAGCAAGACGGCTGGACAGATTCTTAAATATAGCTTCCTGTACATCCTCTGTAGCAGACTTAAGTGCCACAGCCAGCTCACCATTATCCACTTCACGCAGCACACGTTGTATGGATCTGTCGTCCAGTGAAAGAATATCTTCGAATACGAACATCTTCTTTCTGATCTCGTCTGCCAGCTCCGGCTCGTCGATCTCCAGAGTCTCCATAATATGCTTTTCTGTACCACGGTCTACAGTATTCAGGATCTCTACTACTGCATCTACGCCGCCGGCAATAGTGAAGTCCTGGTTGACCAGATTGGCCAGCTTCTTTTCCAGTACGCTTTCAACATCCTTAATAACATCAGGTGATGTTCTATCCATCTGAGCAATACGCTTGGCAACATCAGCCTGCTTATCCTGTGGCAGAGAGCCAATTATGGCAGCTGCCTGAGAAGTAGAAAGATAAGCCAAAATAAGGGCGATGGTCTGAGGATTCTCGTCCTGTATGAAGTTTAACAGCTGACCTGCATCTGTCTTTCTGATAAATTCGAAAGGACGTACCTGAAGGCTGGCTGTAAGCTTGGAAATAACCTCGGATGCCTTGTCTCCGCCGAGAGCCTTTTCCAAAAGGTCTCTGGCATAATTGATACCACCCTCGGAAATATACTGCTGAGCCAGACACACCTCGTAAAACTCATCCAGCACCTCTTCTTTAAGGGCTTGATTAATAGTTCTGGTACTGGCTATTTCCAGAGTAATCTGTTCTATTTCTTCCTCTTTCAGGAAGGTAAAAATCTTGGATGCCTTTTCTGGTCCAAGTGTTATGAGCAAAACTGCTGTTTTTTGCAGGCCGGTAAGCTCACTGGCCTTATTATTTGCCGCCATTTAAAAACCCCTTTTACATCCAATCTTCATTTAACCAGTTACGTAAGAGCTGTGCCACAGCTTCAGGATTCTCGTCAAAGAACTTCTCTATCATTCTTCTGGTCTCAGACTCTTCAGAGAACTCAACGTCTTCAAGGCTCTGATTCTCCTTAGTAGTAGCCAGAAGCTGCTCTATGGAAAGCTCAGGCTCTGCTTCTGTAACCTCAACAGGCTTCATACCACGAAGAATTACAAAGGCAAGAATACCTAAAAGAACTACTGCTAAAGCAATTTGAATTATAAGCTCCCAGTCAACATTGCTGACAGGTGTATCATCTATAAACTCATAAACATCCTGAGCAAGTACTACTACACTGGTCTCACTGATGCCTGTAGCTGCTGCTATGGTTTCTACCAGCTTTTCGCTTACTTCAACAGTCTCAGGATCCTTGTGAAGAAGCACATATTTTTCATAGGAAATATCATCCAAAAGCCCCAGGGTCTTAAGCTCTGATTTGGTAAGTCTTCTTACTCTTACACAAACAACAGAAATAGATGAATCAGGCTTGGATATAACACCGTAATCATATACAGTGTTGGTGATTTTTTCTGAAGGTACATAGGTGGTCTGAGTCATATCGTATGTAGACTGTCCACCATTAGCATTGGTCAGATAATAGTCTGTAGAGTCATCATTGGAATCAGTACCCGGTATATTGCCATTGCCACCGGAGCCTGTAGATGAAATAATCTGCTGCTGGGTAATAACACCAAAGTTTTCTCCTTCAATAGGAATGTACTGCTTGAAGTACTCCTCAACCTTGTCAAAATTAATAGACAGATTGGCACCTACTTCTACTTTGGTAAAACCATTCATGAGAACAGCTGCCTCTACTCTCTGCTTATATGACTCTTCAAATAATTGTTGTAATTTAATTTTATCTGTAATAAGAGCCTGCTCTTCAGTCACTTCAACAGGGCCGTCATAAAGTACATTTCCGTACTGATCTACGATAGATACATCATCAGTAGTCTCATTACCTGCAGCAGCTGCAGCAAGCTTTGCTATAGCCTCAGACTCACTCTTTTTAAAATTACCATCAATAAGAAGAAGAATGGAAACAGGTATGGTCTGATTCTTTGCCAGAATGGAATTGGAAGTATCCTTAGGCATCCAGGTAACTGTAGCCTCTCTGACGCCTGTAAACATTTCGATAACTCTTTTCACCTCAGCCTGGGAGTAAAGATGAGTACGTAAAAGTCTTTCTCCATTTGTAGTAGTAAGAGATGTATTAAAAAGATCTGAAATGGAAAAGCTGTCGTCGCCAAGACTGGCATTACCTACCACCACCATAGCATCAACATATTTTTTCTCATCTACCTGTACACTGGTCTTATCACTGCCAAGCTTAGCCTGAATAGAATTCTCCTTAAGAGCACTGACAGCCTTGCTGGCAGTCTCTGTTGAATTGAACTTATAAAGATCTACATACTTAGTACGACTGAGAACAAGTACAAGTACAACAATAAGCAAAATAGTAGCGCCGGCTATACTGCCTACGATAATCTTTTGCTTCTTAGTCCATTTATTCCAAAACTCCAATATTTTTTTCCAGATTTCTTTTATCTGATCCGGCATAAAAATCCTTCTTTCCCCAAAAACCTATTAATTAAAACTGAAGCTGCATAATCTCTTTATATGCATCAAGTACAGCATTTTTAATGGAAACTGTATACTGTAATGAAACGTTGGCCTTGGCCTGAGCTACCATTAAGTCTGCAATAGAGTCATTCAGTCCCATCATATAGGAAAGCTCTGCATCTTCAGCTGCATTGGTGAGATCTTCCGTCTCTTTAATCATGCCCATGGCAGAATTAAGTAAAGACTCGAAAGAGCTGACACCTTCTGTTTTTCCTGCCTCCTTACCTGTAAGTGCATTAGTAGTAGCAGAAAGCCCTGATAATTTACTAATAGCTGCGATATCTATAGCCATTTACTCAACCTCCGATATCCATAGCCTTCATCAGCATATTTTTTGTAGCATTGAAGGCAGTTACATTGGCCTCATATGAACGATTGGCATCAATAAGATTGGTCATTTCAGTAACAGTATCCACATTAGGATATGTTACATAGCCATCTTCATCTGCATCAGGATGGCTGGGCTCGTATACCTTCTTCATGGCTGTAACATGGTCCTCAGCTATGGAAGTAATCTTTACTCCTGTGCCTCCTGTAGACCTCATGGAAACACCTGTAGCCTGAGCAGCTAAATAATTCTCGAAATTTTTATTTCCCTGGCTTCTTTCAGCAAAAACAACTGTCTGTCTTCTGTAAGGAGTACCATCTTCAGTGCGGGTAGTATTAACATTTGAAATATTCTGCGCAATAATATCCATACGGGTACGCTGTGCTGTCATACCACTGGCAGAAATATTAAGTGTAGACATTATAGACATAGGCTGCTCCTTTCTTTACTAGTTCCTGTTCATGGCCATTTTAAGTCTTTCAAATTCATTATTGATAGAACTGATATATGCGTAATACTTAATCTGATTGTCTGCAAGATAAGCATTCTCAGTATCTATATCAACATTATTGCCATCGTATCTGTAATCAAGAGTGGAAAACTCAGTAAATGCCTTGGGATTCAGCATGGCAAGATTAATATTCTTTACCTTCTGATCCATATTTTGTGTGCCGGTCTGAGTCATAGCCTCTGTAAGTAATGACTCAAAATCCAAATCTTTTCTCTTATAGTCCGGTGTATCAACATTGGCAATGTTGTTGGAAATAAGCTCATTTTTCTTCCAGCTGGCAGAAGCTGCCTTATTCAAGATATTGATGTAATTGTATGCGTCTCCGGATATCATTATACTTCCTCCCCATTGTGAATATCAATAAAAAACCACAACATCTAGTGGCTCTCCACCTATTCATATCTCATTATAGCGAATTCAGAATTAAATACAATATGTTTTAGAAAAAAATTTAATAATACTAAATATTGTATTATCGGCAAGTAAGGTCCAAGACTTTAGAAAATAAAATAAATTTTCCATAAAAGCTTATACAGCTTTTCTCTTATCGATAAAATAACTTATATAAAAAAGGACTTGTTAAATTTATTAACAAATCCTTTTAATCCTGCTTCCTGTATATTTATTTGAAGTTTTCTGCATTTTGATTTAAAATGTTCAGCTCATCATAAATATAATCGTTAACTACTTTTATGTAAGTACCTTTCATACCTGATGATCTGGACTCTATAACACCGGCAGATTCAAATTTTCTAAGTGCATTAACAATAACCGATCTGGTAATGCCTACCCTGTCCGCTATCTTGGATGCTACCAGAGTGCCCTCATTGCCATGAAGCTCAGCAAAAATGTGGTTGATAGCCTCCAGCTCTGAATAGGAAAGTGTACTTAATGCACTCTTAACCACCTGTACTTTTCTAAACTCTTCTACCTGCTCTTCATTTACTGATCTCATCATCTCAAGACCAATAACTGTAGTACCATACTCTGAAAGAATAATATCATCAATGGAGTAGGTATTGCCTTCTTTATAAATAAAAGTGGTACCAAGTCTCTCATCTGAAATAACAACAGGAACAATAATTGCCTGAAATTCTTCAATACCCTTTGACTCAAAGCCAAGCGTCATAAGATTAACATTTTCTTTGGTGGAAAGTACATTTAACAGACGCTCATCCAGCTCTTTTTCAATAATAGAGCCGACCTGATAGCCTCTAAGCTCTTCTATAACTCCAATATCTGCACGGCTCTTCGCTCCAAGTATCTTACCTTTTTTACTGATAATAAGAACATTACTATCCATGATTTCAGAAAGAACGGAACAAATATCGTTAAAAATAATTTTATTGGAACTATTATTGTGAAGAAGCTTTTCTATCTTTCTAGTCTTATCTAAAAGTTGTACTCCCATATAATCTCCTTGTACAATTGTGTGTATTGCGAATACTATACACTAATTTCAGCCTAAAATCAATACAATTGCCTTAAATTTTCACACAATAACAAAAATAGAGAGCAAATACCACACGTAGTATCTGCTCTCTTTGAATTTATTGTTCAATTTTAGGAAGCTGCCAGGACATATAGTCACAGTCAGGGTATCCTTCGCAGCCATAGTATCTTCTGCCTTTTTTAGTCTTGCAGATAATAAGCTCTTTTCCGCATTTAGGACAAGGCACACCTGTCTTTTCCAAATAAGGCTTGGCATTTTTACACTCAGGAAATCCCGGACAAGCTAAAAACTTGCCGTGAGGACCATACTTAATGACCATGTTACGACCACAAAGCTCACAGATAACATCGGTCTTCTCATCCTCAATAGTCACATCCTTAAGCTTTTCATTGGCTTCCTTAAGGGCCTTCTCAAAATCAGGATAGAAATTACGAAGAATAGTCTTCCACTCTACTGTACCCTCAGCTACTCCGTCAAGAAGAGTCTCCATGGTAGCTGTAAAATTCACATCAACTATTTCAGGGAAGGCTTCCATCATCATATCATTAACAGCCTCACCCAGCTCTGTAATATAAAGATTCTTCTGTTCCTTTATCACATAGTGACGACCAAGTATGGTAGTAATAGTAGGTGCATATGTGGAAGGACGGCCTATGCCCAGCTCTTCCATGGCTTTTACCAGGGAAGCTTCTGTAAAGTGAGCAGGCGCCTGAGTAAAATGCTGAGAAGGAATAATATCTGCTACTTCTATCTCGCTCTTTTCATTAAGCTTGGAAAAATCAACACTCTTTTCCTTTTCATCATCTTCCTGCTTCTCACTGTATACCGCCATAAAGCCCTGAGTCACCAGGGTAGATGAAGATGATGTAAAACGATAGTCACCTGCATCCAGCTTAACATTTATGGTATCATATACTGCTTCAGCCATACGGGATGCAACAAAACGCTTCCATACCAGCTGATAAAGTCTGAATAAATCTCTGGGAAGTGAATCCTTAACCATAGAAGGAGTCAGCTCCACATAAGTAGGACGAATTGCTTCGTGAGCATCCTGAATCTTTTTATTGTCTTTTGCTTTTTTAGCAGCGTCACTGTAAACAGCCTCGCCGTAATTGGACTTAATGAATGCCTCTACAGCTACTTCTGCATCGTCTGAAATACGGGTAGAATCTGTACGAAGGTATGTAATAAGACCTATAGTGCCTTCGCCTTTGATATCTACGCCTTCATAAAGCTCCTGAGCAGACTTCATGGTCTTTTGTGTGGAGAAATTCAGCTGCTTGCTGGCCTCCTGCTGCAGAGTACTTGTAGTAAACGGCAGCGGAGCCTTTCTGCTTCTCTTACTCTTCTTTATCTCAGATACTTTAATTTTCTTTCCTTTTACAGCCTTTAATACATCATTAACCTCTGCTTCTGATGTAAGGTCGATCTTTTGATCTTTTTTACCATAGAAGCCGGCAGTAAAGGTCTTTTTTACGTCCTTGGACTGCATCTGAGCTTCAATATCCCAGTATTCTTCAGGAACAAAGGCATTAATCTCTTTTTCTCTGTCAGAAATAAGTCTAAGTGTAGCTGACTGCACACGACCTGCAGACAGTCCACGCTTTATCTTATCCCAAAGAATAGGAGAAATCTGGTATCCTACGACTCTGTCCAGAACACGACGGGCCTGCTGAGCATCTACCAGATTCATATCTATGTCTCTGGCATTCTTAATAGATGACTTAACCGCATTTTTTGTAATCTCATTGAAAGAAATACGGGCATATTCCTTATCATCAAGCTTCAACATCTGTGAAAGATGCCAGGAAATAGCCTCACCTTCACGGTCAGGGTCAGTAGCCAGATATATTTTGTCAGCTTTTTTCACTTCACGTCTCAGCTTGGCAAGTATGTCACCTTTACCACGAATGGTAATATATGTGGGATCAAAATCCTTTTCTACTTCTACACCAAGTCTGCTTTTAGGCAAATCACGTACATGACCGTTAGAGGCTACTACCTCATAACTGCTGCCTAAATATTTTTTAATTGTCTTTGCTTTTGCGGGTGACTCCACCACAACAAGATGCTTCGGCATTTTTATTCCCCTTTATGTATAATTATAACGACAGTCACAAAAATATAGCATCTTCTCTGGTTTGTCAATAAACATTTTTTAAACATTGTAAAATATCTGCCGAAGACAGTGCCGGATAGGCTCCATTTTTTATTAAAATATTGGTCCCCTCCGACAGCTTTGAGTCTATAGGCCCGGGTAAGGCAAATACGTCTTTCCCCTGCTCCAAAGCGAAATAGGCAGTTATGTGGGAGCCTGATCTTATAGCTGCTTCAGCTACAAATACTCCATCACATAGACCTGATATAATCCTGTTTCTATAGGGAAAACGAAAAGGCTCTGCTTTTGTATAAGGAGGGTACTCGGAAATAAGGCTGCCATTTTTCAATAAAGCCTCATAAAGGTCTCTGTTACATTCAGGGTAAGGATTATATATGCCGGAGCCAAGAACGGCAAAGGAAAGGCCTTTGTACTTAACTGATATCCTGCCTGCTATACCATCTATCCCCCTGGCCATACCTGATATAATCTGAATATTATTTTGGCAAAGCTCTTCCGTAAAGACTTTTGTCCATCTGGCGCCATAATGAGAGCATTCTCTGGCCCCAATAACAGCCATACAGGGCATGCTTTCCTGTGGCAGATGTCCCAAAACGTATATTCCAAGTGGTGGATTATAAATACATTTAAGCTTTTCAGGATATTCTTCTCCATAATAATCCAAAAATCTAATATCCCTAAGCTCTTTGTATTCCTTGCAGGCTCTATCCTTTAATTCATTATCAGAAAACTTATATGCTGCATATAAAGCTTCCTTTTCTTTGATGCCCCTGCTTATTAATATCGATGCCAGCGTGCGTTTATCAGAAAGCTCATAACATTTTTCAGCTAATAATGTTTCATTAAGGAGCAGGGACTTTACTTCCACCGACAGGCCATCCAGATAGGAAAAATAATGATAAAACTTATTAATCATATACCCCCCTTAGCTTTATGGCATATTTTAGATGCTTTAAGGCTATAGTGTCATTTTTATCCATATCCGCTATGGTCCTTGAAAGCCTGAGTATCCTGTTTATTTCTTTTTTATCACAAAGGAAACTCTTAGTAAAATCCTCAAAATAGTTTATAGCCTCCCGGTTAAGATGACAGTATTTTTCCGTAAGCTTATCGGGGATAGCCGCATTTTCTTTAAAATCCCTATCAGTGAAACGCATATTTTGCATAACACAGGCGTTATCATACATTTCCTTAAGCCTTGTCTCCTCAATATCTTCGTCATCACCGGTAGTGGCAAAAATATCAGCCTTTTCCAGCATAAGCTTATTTATAATATTTTGTCTGTCTTTTTGCTGTCTGGGACTGCATATACAGTTTTTTTGATATAATGCTTTACATTTACATCTGTAAAAGCTCATAAATGCCGGCTCTTCAATGTCATTAACCCAGTCTTCATATACTTCTATAATGCCATTTTTACCGGATATCGGAATATGATTATATTTATATTCTTTAATATCTTTATAAAAATACACAGGGATACCGGCGATCTCACGGCTTGTAATATCAGGAAGGGTAACAATGCTTTTATAGGCAGCTTTAAGCAAAATATCTCTTTTTTCCTGCTTAAGTATTCCTGATAAAGAAAGGAAAAATTTCTTTCTATAGTCACTGCTGCCCCCTGTAAACAGCAAGCCATGCCCTCCGGATAAAGCAGCAATCATGGCGATTTTAGTATGTTTTTCATGAAAAATCTCATTAAAGGAAGGAAAAATAATCTCAGCCTTTTGGTATGCAGGTGGCTTGAGCACCTCGGAAGCATCACCATTAAAAAATACTGCTAAATCATAGAGATTGTGAAAACCATAAATAACAGCATCATCAATAAGAGAGCATTCTTTAAGATTGCCCACAGGGATAATAAATTTTTTAATGCCCATCTTTTGTCCAAAAAGTACAGAAAATAAAACCCCTTCCGTCTCACGTAAAGAGCCATCAAGAGCCACTTCTCCCAATATCAGATATTCTTCTAATTCTTCACTTAGGATAAATCCAAAAGAGGATAAAATAGAAACTGCAATAGCAGCATCAAAGATAGTACCGGATTTTTTAAGGGCTGCCGGCACCAGACTTACGGTAATACGCTTGGGTGGCAGAATAAAACCTGCATTCTCCACTCCTACTCTTACCCTGTCTCTGGCGTCCTTTACCTCCATGGAGGATGCGCCCACTATCCTGAAATCAGGCAATCCATTATGGACGTCGCTTTCCACTAAAACAAGATGGGCTTCTTTACCCACAATAGAACAAGTATTAATCCTGGAAATCATGCTTCTCCTTAAGTCTCCCGAACGTAAATACGAAGCAAATTAAAAATAGCACAGAAATGAGCATATGTCAACTCTTCTGTGCTTAAAATCAGATGGCCTTGTAATATATATTCTGTTTTTAAAAAAGATGTCTGATAAGTCTGCCTACTGCACCGCATATAAAGAGGATAACTGCGCGTAACGGGCTCATATTAACGTCTTTATAATCAGAGCCGTATGTCACACCATTCTTATCGATATGTCTGCTTTTATCCATCTGCTGTTTAAGGGTAGGGGAAAGATAATCATACAGCTCTTCTGAATCTATGGCTAACATAAGCTCTGTATCCAGATAAGTAGAGCGCATATCATAATTAAATGATCCTATGAGGCATAATCTTTCGTCAAAAAAGTAAGCCTTTGTATGGGAAGAATCTGCTACTAGCTCATATCTGTCAATGGTTAATTTATCCAGCTTCTTTTTCTCAAAGAGATAATCTCCGCAGCCAAAATAATTGGCTCCGGTCTCTACAGAATTGGTGATGATTGAAATGTCTGTGGCTTCAGCGTTATTTTTAAGCTCATTATACATCCAATCGTCCATAATAAGGTAAGGAGTCTGGATAGTCACCTTATCAGCATCCTTCATAAGCTTGTAGATAGTATACATTATCTGTGGCTCTTTATTATTTACGTCTGTAGGATTATTGATAAGGGTTATTTTATTGGTAGGGATGGACACCAGATCCTTATCTACCTCTGTATATGCCAGCGGATAAATATCCTTTAATTCTTTAGACCTTGCTATCAGCTTTTCCCGGGTCCTTCCCGTAAAATAGCTGTTAATGCCTACCTTTACTTCTTCTGAGCTGTCCCAGATATGATCAAAATAGTCTAAAAGCTGATTTACAGATGATGTCTTACTGTTTAAACCAGTATCATATACCAGCACTTCCCTGTCTATATTTTTCTCTTCAGAATAAGAGCCAAGGAATTTATCAAAGGTATTTCTACCACCTAAAATATAAGTGGATTTATCACAAATAATATACTTATCGTGCATTCTGAAAGAATACTGCCATGGTATAAATATATTGGGGATATTATATAATTTAAGGGTAACATTTTCATGGATGGCCAGGCTTTTAAATACTGAAGAAAAAATCAGATTTTTTCCTGTAAATATACCATCAAACAAAAGCTTTACCTTTACTCCACGCTCAGCAGCGTCATAAAGCGCCGAGAAAACATCAAATGTGGCCTGATCGTCATGTACCTCAAAACAGGAATATATAATCTCCGTCTCTGCTTCATTAATAAGTCGAAGCCTCCAATACAGTGCGTCATCATTATCATCAATACAGATAACTCTTTCACTGCCGGGAGTATCAGCAGTATATACAGTGCCATCAATTTCTTTTGACTTTTCAGGATTTACAGACTTATGCTGCAGGTGATATATGGTAGCACCCAGTGTGGAATATAAAATGTAAACACAAAGGCAAAGGAGAATCCACCTAAGGACTCTCCTCTTTTTTGTTCTTTTTTTTGCTTTTAATTTCTTACTCATTTACTAATTACTTTTATTTACTCTCAAGAATACTTTTCAATTCATCCATAAAGGAGTCAACGTCCTTAAATTCACGGTAAACTGAAGCAAATCTTACATATGCTACAGGATCAAGGTCACGCAGCTTTTCCATCAGCATCTGGCCAATAAGAGAAGAAGGGATCTCTCTTTCTTCCATGTTGTAGAGAGCATTTTCTATTTCATCTACTACCTGATTAATCTGAGCCACAGAAATAGGCCTCTTATGGCAGGAGCGAAATACACCTGATGTAATCTTCTCTCTGTCATAAGGCTCACGGGTATTATCCTTTTTAATAACAACAAGTGGAATGGTCTCTACTTTTTCATAAGTGGTAAATCTTTTCTCACACTCGTCGCACTGTCTTCTTCTGCGAATAGACAGTCCATCCTCTGCAGGACGTGAGTCTATTACTCTTGTGTTTTCCTTACCGCAAAACGGACATCTCATAATTAATCCCCTTTAATAATATATTTTGATTAAAACAATTCGCTAACCACTATATTTAGTATATCGGGTATTACTTGCCGGACTTAACACTCTGCGTAAATTTTTTCTGCATAAGCCTTGGAAATATTAACATTTTCAGGAATACTGTCTTCAAGAAGAACATTAATATAAGGCTTATCCTTCTTAATACGAGCAAAAAGATGAGCTATATCAAATCTGCCGGTACCAAGAGTAATAGGACGTGAAATAATCTGCCCATTTTCTACGATGTAATCCTTAAGATGAATAACATCGATTTCCTCACCAAAAAGCTCAAAAGCCTGATCCACAATCTCATTATGATGAGCTTCATTTTCAGCTGACAGCATATTTATGGGGTCAAGAATAACCCTAAGATTGGGGCTATCAATAGCATCAAGCACCTTTCTTGTACGTAAAGGGTCGCACATAATATGCTTATAAACGGGCTCTATACCTACACAGACTCCCATTTTTTCAGCATACTCAACAACTGGCTTTAAGCCTTCTATAAATACAGCTAAAGCTTCATCTGTATGATTTTTAGGCTCATATTTATAGTCGACATTAACAGCACCGGTCTCTGTACCTACCATGCCACAACCCAGGAGACTGGCAAATCTTATATGATTTTTATAAAGATTCTGATTCTTCTTAAGGGCCTCCTTATCAGGAGTGGCCAGGTTATAGTAACAGCCAAGTACAGCTACATTAACATCATTTTTAGCCAGGCACTCTTTCATATAAAGGGCAAGTCCTGAGGTAAATGCAGTAGGACTGGTATTAAATCTTTCTTTAAATACTTTTGGAATAGCCAGCTGTGTGGAACAAAAGCCGGCTTTTCTGATATTTTCAGCCCATTCTTCTATGCTGCCGCCGGGCACATCATGGCCCCTGACGCCAAATCTTAACGTATTATCCATATAAATCTCCTTTGCAAGCCTCTTAGAAAAGACCTGTAATCTTACCGTCTACTACATCTACCAGCTCAGCAGCGGGCTTCTTAGGCAAGCCCGGCATCTGAATAATAGTACCTGTAATAGCTACCAGGAAGCCGGCACCGGCATTTATATATGCCTCTCTGATATTGATAGTGTGGCCCTCAGGTCTTCCCAGCTTCTTAGGATCATCTGAGAAGCTGTACTGATTTTTAGCCATACATACAGGCACATCGGAAAAGCCCAGGGCTTCGATATGTTTAATCTCTTTAAGGGCAGCGGGATCATATGTAACATTTGCTGCACCGTAAATTTCCTTACATATTTTTTCAATTTTCTCAGTAAGAGTAAGAGAATCATCATAAAGAGGCTTGAAATGGCTCTCCTTATCAAAAGCCTTAAGTACGGATTCAGCAAGGCTTATGCCACCTTCTCCGCCCTTTTCCCATACTTCTGAAAGAGCAAATTCGCAGTCTCTTTCTCTGCAGAAATCCTCTACATATTTAAGCTCAGCATCAGTATCAGATACGAATCTGTTAAGGGTAACCACTACAGGCACACCATACTTCTGAAGATTCTCAATATGCTTTTCCAGATTTACGATACCCTTTTTAAGAGCATCAAGATTCTCATTGGCAAGATCTGCCTTTTCAACGCCGCCATTGTACTTAAGTGCTCTGACAGTAGCAACAAGTACTACACAGTCAGGCTTAAGTCCTGCCATACGACATTTAATATCAAAGAATTTCTCAGCTCCCAGATCAGCACCAAAGCCTGCCTCGGTAATGGTAATATCAGCCATTTTAAGAGCTGCCTTGGTAGCTCTTACTGAATTACATCCATGAGCAATATTGGCAAAAGGACCACCATGTACCAGCGCAGGAGTATGCTCCAATGTCTGAATAAGATTGGGCTGCATGGCATCCTTAAGTAAAGCTGCCATTGCACCTACACACTTAAGCTCTCCTGCAGTAACAGGAGTCCCATCATATCTGTATGCTACAATGATAGCAGAAAGTCTCTTTTTAAGATCCTCCATATCAGACGCAAGGCAGAGAATAGCCATGATTTCTGTAGCTACAGTAATAACAAAGCCTGCTTCTCTGGTCTGACCATCAGTTTTCTTACCAAGACCTACAATAATATTACGAAGATTACGATCATTCATATCCATACAGCGTTTAAGCACTATCTGTTTTGGATCTATCTGAAGCTCATTTCCCTGATAAATATGATTATCCAGCACCGCATTTAAAAGATTGTTGGCTGATGTAATAGCATGAAAATCTCCGGTAAAATGAAGATTCAGCTCATCCATAGGTACAACCTGAGCAAAACCGCCGCCTGACGCTCCACCCTTCATACCAAAACATGGTCCCAAAGATGGCTCACGAAGGGCAATAATGGCTTTTTTGCCCATTTTGCCAAAAGCCTGTCCCAGTCCCACAGTAGTTGTAGTTTTTCCTTCTCCGGCAGGAGTAGGATTAACAGCTGTCACTAACACCAGCTTACCATCCGGTCTGTCTTTTATAGAATTCAGGTAGTCTTCAGATAATTTTGCCTTATACTTACCATAAAGCTCCAAATCATCCTCTTTGATGTCCAAAGCAGCGGCTACATCAGTAATTTTAAAAAGCTTTGCTTCCTGTGCGATCTGAATATCAGACTTCATTATTGTGTCCTCCAAAATGTGAATACTAATTGTTATTATTAGATAAAAACGCCTCGAATTCTTCCATTGTCATAAGAATTGTTCTGGGTTTTGTACCATCTTCCTTTGAAACCACGCCTGCCTCCGCCAGCTGGTCCATGGTCCTTGCGGCTCTGTTGAAGCCTACTTTAAATACTCTCTGCAGCATACCGATAGAGGCTTTCTGGCTTTCTATTATGTGTCTGCCCATCTGAGCAAAAAGCTCATCCTTGTCATCAGCTGCAGCAGGAGCACCGGCTTCTTTATTACTGCTCTTGGAAACAACAGCGCCTTCTTCAATACGCTTATTTATCTCACCATTGTAAGTAACCGCTTCATTTTCCTTTTTAAGGAAATCAACTACTGCATTTACTTCACTGTCAGATACAAAAGCTCCCTGTACTCTTACAGGCTTTGTATATCCTGTAGGGAAATAAAGCATATCGCCCTTACCCAACAGCTTTTCCGCCCCCACAGAGTCCAGAATGGTACGGGAATCAATACCGGAGGCTACAGAAAAGGCAATTCTCGACGGCACATTGGCCTTAATAAGGCCTGTAATAACATTAACGGAAGGTCTCTGGGTAGCAAGTATAAGATGAATACCACAGGCTCTGGCTTTTTGTGCCAGACGGCATATGGACTCTTCCACTTCATTAGCAGCCACCATCATAAGATCTGCCATCTCATCTACAATAATAACCATATGAGACATAAGTGGGAATTTTTCCTCCACATGTCCCTTGTCCATTTCTTCTTTAATACGCTGATTATATCCTGCCAGGTCACGTACGGAAAGATCTGCAAATTTACTGTATCTTTCTTCCATCTCCTGCACAGCCCAGTTTAGGGAAGCGGCTGCTTTTTTAGGATCAGTCACTACAGGGATCAAAAGATGAGGAATACCATTATAAACAGAAAGCTCTACCACCTTAGGGTCAATCATAATGATTTTAACATCCTCAGGCTTCATCTTGTAAAGAATACTCATAACTATAGTATTAATACATACAGACTTACCTGAACCTGTCTGACCTGCTATAAGCATATGAGGCATTTTTGCAATATCACCAATAATATTGGCTCCTTCAATGCTCTTACCTACAGCAAAAGGCAGCTTTCCTTTACTTTCAGAGAATTCCTTTGATTCAATAAGATCTCGTAAAAGCACAGCCACACTTTCCTGATTGGGTACTTCAATACCAATGGCTGCCTTGCCCGGAATAGGTGCTTCTATTCTAATATCTGCTGCTGCCAGGGCCAGCTTTATATCATCCGCAAGGCCTGTAACTCTGGATACTTTAACTCCCACATCAGGCTTTAATTCATATCTGGTAACTGAAGGTCCACGGGTAACATCAGTCACCTGAACCTTAACGCCAAAGCTGTTTAAAGTAGACTCAAGAATAGCCGCAGTCTCTTCCATCTCATGCTGTCCGCCACCTGCCTTAAGAGGCTTGGGGGCTTTTAACAGGTCAATAGGCGGGAATTTATATTCCTTAACCACTTCCACAGGCTCCATTGTCATCTGATTATTCTTATCTACAGAAACATTATCAGGCGTAATGACTTTTTCAGTTTTCTTTCTGTTGCTGACGGCGTAAGGTGCTGTTTCAAATACAGTCATAGGGCCAGCATCTTCAGACATCCTTCTGTCACGTAATGCTGTCTCAGAGCGACTAAAGCTATGCTCCTCCGGATCAGAGTCAATAAGAACCTCTGTAGCCTTTCTTCCTGCTGTCTTTTTCACATCTTTCGCAATAAAGTCAGGCACAGGATTAACGGAAGCTGCCTTTACAGCCTCTTTTCCATCAAATTTATTCCTGATTTCATCTTCATAGACGGAATAAACGGTTTCTTCTTTTACTGTGTCAGTCATATTGCTGTCAACGATATTAATAGACCTTTTATTACTATGAGCAGTCTCTTCTGACTTTTCCTTATCTATCTCATACATGCCGTCAGGGCTCTGTGGATCTGCTGTAAACTGCTCTGCGTCTGTATCTTTAAAGAAAACAGGCTTGGTAGGAGTAGTACCTCCAAAGAAATTTTTTTCAGCTTTTACAGGAGTCTCTACCTCCACAGCATTTATGTCACCCAGGTCCTTATTAAAAAGAATGTCAAAAATACTGGGCTTAGCTTCACCGGCAGGATTCTGCGCCTCAGGATCTCTTAAGAATTTTTCATTTTCCTTACGGATCTCCTCATCATAAGCTCTTCGCTGCTCCTGCCTGATCTCTCTTCTTTCAGCCTCATACTCTTTAAATTCACGGCTCTTTTCTTTCATATAACGTCTGAAAATAGTAATAAAGGCTTTACCTGTAATAATCATCAGACAAATTATCTCTAAAGCAGCCAAAATAACGTATGAACCAATCATACCGAAAAGAGGCACCATAAATGACACCAAAAGTCCACCCACCAGACCGCCTCCAAGATGAGGACTTGCCATGGATGCCTTATAGTAGTCTATAGGAGTAAGCCCTGGTCTGGTATCTCCTGTGCCCAGCTGTAACATGGCACAAAGCAGTATAAAAACAAAAACAGCCGAGACAATCTTGGCATGGAGACTGGTAATAAAGGTGTCTCTGTTAGCCAAATAAAAGGCAACAGAAAGCATAAGAAGCACCGGAAACAAATATGCAATAAATCCGAAGGTGCCAAAAAGAACACCTCTGACTGCAGCTCCTACTTGACCTGACAAGGAAAAATTGGAAAGAAATAATAAAAGAGCCACAACAAAAGTAATAATAAGGGCAGTCTCGCTCTTTATCTGTCTCCTGACGCCCTCACGTTCAGCCATTTTGGCTCTTTCTTCAGGAGTATACTCTCTCTCCCTTGGGCTTTTTTGCATCTTTGAAGAGGATTTAGCTGTAGTCTTTTTAGAAGCTGCCTTTGGGGATGTAGTCTTTCCTGCAGTCTTTTTGCCGTTTATCTGCTTTCCTTTTCCTGTATTTTTACCTGTATTTTTTCTTTTATTGTTTGTATTATTTGCCATTAAAACTCCCACTAAACCTAACTATAGGTATATAGATATACTAATTATACAATATATAGAGAAAAAAGCAATGTGGAGTTTAAATTATTATTACGTAACTACAGGTAAAAAAAGGCCAGACCAAATGGTCTGACCCTAAATGTAAAAGCTTTATTTACTTAACATCCTTAATGGAGAAGGATACTCTGCCCATCTTGTCCTTGCCAAGACAAACAGCCTTAACCTTATCACCAAGAGTAAGAACATCTTCTACATGCTCAATTCTTTCCTTGGCAATCTTGGAGATGTGAACCATAGCTTCCTTACCTGGAGCGAACTCAAGGAAAGCACCGAACTCCTTAATGGAAACAACCTTACCCTCAAGTACCTGACCCTCAACAAAGTCAGAAGCAATAATCTCAACCTGAGATCTGGCCTCTTCCATCTTGGCCATATCTGTACCACAGATAGAAACATTACCTTCTTCTGTAATATCAATCTTAACGTCAAGAGACTCCTGAATAGCCTTGATAACCTTACCCTGCTTACCGATAACATCACCGATCTTCTCAGGATCAATAGTAATCTGGATAATCTTAGGAGCGTACTTGGATACTTCCTTACGAGGCTCTGCAATAGCAGGCTTCATACAGGTCTCCATGATGAACATACGAGCCTCACGGCATCTTGCAATAGCACCCTCAACGATAGGACGTGTAAGGCCATGAA
The DNA here is from genome assembly GCA_045616485.1 of Lachnospiraceae bacterium. Taxonomy (GTDB): domain Bacteria; phylum Bacillota; class Clostridia; order Lachnospirales; family Lachnospiraceae; genus RGIG3528. The sequence goes on along the minus strand of JAZLGU010000027.1, from coordinate 115,089 downwards.
TCTTAATATCCATCTGAATAGCTGTGATACCCTCGTCTGTACCGGTTACCTTAAAGTCCATATCACCAAAGAAGTCTTCAAGACCCTGGATATCTGTAAGAAGGATATAATCATCATCTGTCTCGCCTGTTACAAGACCACAGGAAATACCTGCAACCATCTTCTTAAGAGGAACACCTGCAGCCATAAGAGACATACAGGATGCACATGTAGAGCCCATGGATGTGGAGCCGTTAGACTCAAATGTCTCGGATACGGCACGAATAGCATATGGGAACTCTTCCTCTGAAGGAAGAACAGGAAGAAGGGCACGCTCAGCCAGAGCACCGTGACCGATCTCACGACGTCCCGGACCACGGGAAACCTTTGTCTCACCTACAGAGTATGCAGGGAAGTTGTAGTGATGCATATAACGCTTGCTTGTCTCGTTCTCATCCAGACCATCCAGCTTCTGAGCCTCTGAAAGAGGTGCCAGAGTAACGATATCGCAGATCTGAGTCTGGCCTCTGGTGAACATGGCAGAGCCATGAACACGAGGAACGATATCAACTTCTGCTGCAAGAGGTCTGATCTGAGTAATAGCACGACCATCAGGACGCTTCTGATCCTTGAGGATCATCTTACGAACTGTCTTCTTCTCGTACTGGTAAACTGCCTCATCAATAAGAGCCAGCCACTCTTCCTTGTCTGCGAGACGCTCTGTAAGCATATCTTTAAGATTGCGGATACGCTCTTCACGTACCTGCTTCTCAGGAGCAAACATAACTACTTCCATCTCTGCAGGAGGAACGATCTCCTTGATAGCTGCAAAGAGCTCTTCAGGAATAGCACAGGAAGTATACTCATGCTTCTTTTTACCAACTTCAGCTACGATAGTATCAATAAATGCGATAACCTTTTTATTTACCTCGTCAGCTGTATAAATAGCCTCAATCATCTTGGCCTCAGGGATCTGATTGGCACCTGCTTCAATCATGATAACCTTATCTCTGGTAGAAGCTACAGTAAGCTTAAGATCAGAAACAGCAAGCTGTGAAGCATTAGGGTTAATAACAAACTGACCGTCAATCATACCTACCTGTGTGGTAGCACAAGGACCATCAAATGGAATATCTGAAATAGCTACAGCAATAGCAGAACCAAGCATAGCTGTAAGCTCAGGTGAACACTCAGGATCAACTGACATAACAAGATTGTTCAGTGTAACATCATTTCTGTAATCCTTAGGGAAAAGAGGACGCATAGGACGATCGATAACACGGGATGTCAAAATAGCGTTCTCTGTAGGCTTACCTTCACGACGTGTGAAACCGCCGGGAATCTTACCTACTGCGTATAACTTTTCTTCATACTCAACTGAAAGAGGGAAGAAATCAATACCATCTCTTGGCTTTTCTGAAGCTGTTGCTGTTGAAAGTACTGTTGTTTCGCCATAGTGCATAAATGCCGCACCATTAGCCTGAGCTGCTACTCTGCCAACGTCTACGGTCAGAGTTCTGCCTGCAAGCTCCATTGAAAATGACTTAAAACTCATCTTCTAATCTCCTTAATTTTAAATTTTGCCTTTTAACAATCCATAACATTATATAACATTTCCAAAATATATCAAGCCTTAAATTCAAAACCGAAAAAGTCGAATCTGGTGCCGGGCAGAAAAATAAATTCGATTTTTCCTTTACCGCAAAGCTTTTCAAGAGCAATTTCATGCACTTCGTTACATCCACTGATGGCATAATTCTGTGTATTATCCACACCATCTCCTGTAAATTTCATACGAATGGTCATTGTATCCAGCGGAGTCTTGCCAAAAATCACAAGCTTTTTTGTACCCTTCTCTCCAAAGTCCATATTATCAAAGCCAAGTACAACGTTATTACCGATATCGGTAACTGCAGTCTCTCCTACCTTGAAGGAATCTCCCAGGATAGAGTCGTAGTCAGAAGCGTTAATCCTTGAAAAAGCTTTTTCCTGCTTGGTAAACAGGAAGCCCTTTATGTGAAGCTTACAATTGGCCATAAAAGCTACCGTTTTAAGTCCTTTAAGTCTCTTTGGCAGCTTGTAGGTCTCAGGCTGGTACTGATTCCAGATACATGGCTTTTTATAGTCAAGGGTAGTAAACAGCTCACCACCATTATCCGGCTCTCCCAGATACATATCAATATGATATACAGAGTCTGAAAATGTGAATAGGTCAATCGTCATTTCATCAGAGCCGAATTCTCCGAAATCTATGTTCCTGTAAACAGCACCTGAATATGCATTTTCTTCGGTAGAAACGCCTTTATCGTTGCCGGCTCCCACATCTCCTATTACCCTGTCAAAAAGTCCGCAGGACACATACTTATAAGGGTTCACAAAATGATAGCCAAAGCCTTCAGATGTATACTCGATACAGGATATGATTTTAATTTTATCTGTTCCTGATTTGGACGTTGCTCTTATATACCCGCATCCATCACCCAAAGCAGTGATTTCTGCTGTCCAGCTGCCGTCCTCCTCCTTTTTCAGGTCGCTTACAGAAAGGAAATCCACTTCTATTCCGGAGCTGTTAACTGCAGTAAGCCTTATCTCTTTATCTGTAGCATTTTCAGGTAAAACAGTAGCATTAACTCTTATCTTCTCACATCCCGGCTTAAATACCAGAGGCTTATCCGAAGTAAGTTTAATGGCTCTGACAGGCACCCTTCCTCCAAATCCTTTAGTAAGCTTAGCTTCTACAGTAATCTCTCCTGTGCTCTCAGCTCTTACCATAGCCATAAGCTTACCATTAAAAAGCTTTCTTATATTGCCTTTATAAGAATCATAATCAGTAGAATCGCCATTATCCATTCCCAGAAGCTTGCCGCCTGTAACGGTAAGCTCCACATAATCCATGGCATTTTCAACAGTATATCCTTCTTCATCGCAAGCAGTAATGTCCACAAATATCAGCTCATTTTTCTTTTCAGGATAAATAGTAATGATACTTCTCTTTGTACCATCAGGCTTACGCTGAGATACCATATAGCGTACATTCCCCTCAGCAGTAAGTACCGGATATTTGGCCTCACCAAAGCTATGACGGATATGTTTTGCTATTACATTACCACGAATATCATAAGCTACGGCCTTTATTTCACCGGGCTCATAAGGCACCTGCCATATAGGGAATAATTCCTTTCCCTTTTCGTGATCTATATATTTTTTACCCAGGCTTCTGCCATTAAGGAAAAGCTCTACCATGTCACCTGTTGTGCAGGCGCGCATATCTATAAGCTGTCCCTCATTCCAATTCCAGTATGGATACAGATGCACAAAAGGATTATCTTCCTGCCTGGTCCACTCTGCCATCAGACAGTAATAATCATCTTTCGGAAAGCCCGCCGTATCCACCTGACCAAAATAGGAATTCTTTGTCTGATAAGGTGTGGGCTCACCTATATAGTCTGTACCGGTCCATAGATACTGCCCCATGGAAAATGAAATATCTCTGTCTACGTATACCAGAGCTTCAATGGACTTGGCTCCCCAGGACACAGCTGAATTACCAAGACTTGAGCACTGCTCATCGTCCTCGCTCATGGTAATCTCAGATGCAGGAAAATGATATACACCACGGCTGCTTACTATAGACGAGGTCTCACTACCGTATATCACATAATCCGGATGTTTTTTATGATGTTCTTCATAGAGTTTTTCGGTGTAATTGTAGCCAGCCAGTTTTACTATCTCAGCACAAGCCTGAGCACCGTCCCACGGCATAAAATTAGATCCAATGGTAACATGCGCATTCTTGTAAGGGTCATAATTAAGTACCTGAGTAGTCAGATGCTTGGTAATAGGTACTCCATGCTCACAGTTGGTATCAGGTATCTCATTACCCAGAGACCACATGATAATAGATGCCCTATTTCTATCTCTTCTTACCCAGCTGGCCACATCCTTATAGGACCACTTTGGGAAAAATCTGGCATAGTCAAATTCAGTTTTTGGCATCTCCCACATATCAAAGGCTTCACAATCCACTAAAAGCCCCATTTCATCACAGAGGTCAAAAAGCTGGGGTGCCGGCATATTATGAGAAGTCCTTATGGAATTCACTCCCATTTTTTTCAGGATATTAAACTTTCTTCTAAGAGCATCAATATCAAATGCGGCTCCCAAAAGCCCCAGATCATGATGCTCGCAAACCCCCTTAATCTTCATGTTACGACCATTAAGGAAAAAGCCCTTTTCCGTATCGAATACTACTGACTTAAAGCCGATTTTAATATGCTCACCGTCGATTCTTTCGTCATCAAAAAGACGCTTTTTAGGCACAAGTGCCACATGTAGAGAATAAAGATTAGGGGAATCAGTGTCCCATCGCAGTGGTGCTTCCACCACAGCCTCCGCTTTAAATAACGTAATATCCCGGAATTCATTAAAGTCAGGCAGACTAAATTCAGTAAGGCCGCTTTCGCCTATTTTTTCTATATTATTCTTTTGTCTTTTAATAAAAATATCCCTGGCATTGCCATACTCTATGCCTGCACCAAGATTGGCTACCAGTGCGCCCTCCTTCCACAGGGAATAAACCGGCATGCAGTCTGTGTTTCCTTTAAAAACTTCAGTTTCGATTTCAATCTTATAGTCGCCATCAGAAAGCTCTGTAGTATGAACATAACTGCCATCACATACCAGATATGCCTGATTTTTCGTAATAAAATGAACATCTCTGTAAATGCCTGCACCACTGTACCAGCGGGTGTTGGGGGATACGTGATGTACACATACAATAATACGATTCATGCCATATACCAGGTATTTTGTGGCTTCAAAAGTAAAGGTGGAATATCCGTATTTCCACTCAAAAGCCTTTTGACCGTTAATAAAGACCTCAGAATCCATATATACGCCATCAAAGCGGAAAAATGCATGCTCAGTCATTTCTGACAGCTGAAAATCTTTTACATACCATCCGGTACCTGTTTCATAAAGATTTTGTGTATCCCAAATAAGCCAGTCATGGGGTATTTCCACAGGCTTAAATTCTTTATCCAAGTCAAAAAAGCCGGATGCGGCTTTTTCTGCTTCTTCAAGGGAAAAATCTGCATCCGTTTTTAAAAATCTCCAGGAATCATTAAATAGAATATCCATTCTACCTCCAACTTACAGCTCAACTACTAATTTTTCAACGAATTTGTATATTCTGACTACTGATTCAAGATTCAGTCTTTCATTTGGGCTATGAATATCCTTCATGTCAGGACCAATGGATATTATGTCAAGTCCCGGCATCTTATCAGATATAAGGCCGCATTCAAGTCCTGCATGTATAACAGCCATTACAGGCTCCTTCTCGTACTCTTTTCTGTAGAGCTCTGCAAAAGTTTTCTGTAAATGAGTGTCTACCTGGTAATCCCATCCCGGATAGCCTCCTTCTACTTCTGTCTCACCGCCTATTACTTCTGCAAGATACGCGATTCTGTTTCTCATGAACTCTCTATAGGAGTAAATAGAGGATCTTAAGGAGAATCTGATAACTGCCAAAAATTCACTGGTATACAGGATACCAAGATTCAGACTGCTTTCTACAAGACCTGCCATCTTACCGCTCATTTTCTGAACACCGTTAGGGCAATTAATAAGGAAATATAAAAGCTTCTCTGTGGAAGTATCATTAAATACTGCGGTTTCCTCTGCAGAACCAATGCTAAGCTCAATATCTGCATTTGGCTCTGTGGCTGACAGCTCATACTTATAGATTGCTTTAACTTTATTGAAAGCATCCATAAATACTTTTTCGTCAAACATCGGTACTACAATTGTAGCAAAGCTTTCACGGGGAATAGCATTATCCAGCTTTCCACCATGAATATCAGCCAGGGCAAATCCCACTTCCTCTCTTAATGTGAAAAGGAAACGTGCCATAGCCTTATTGGCATTACATCTGTTTTTATCTATCTCTACGCCGGAATGACCGCCCTGAAGGCCGCAAACCTTAAGATTAATTACGGTGCCTGTAAAATCAGTACACTCCATAGGGAAGGAAACAGATACTCTTTCGCCGCCTGCACATCCGCAGGTGTAAATACCTTCCTGCTCAGAATCAAGATTTACCAGATACTTAGCCTTTAAATCTGAACAGTCAAGAGCTTTGGCACCATCCATGCCTGTCTCTTCATCAGTAGTAATAATAAGCTCCAGGGCAGGATGTGAAAAATCTTTATCAGCCATCATCGCCATCATAATAGCTACTGCTGCGCCATCATCGCCGCCAAGGGTAGTGCCGTGAGCTCCCAGCCAGCCATCTTCTACAAAGAGATCCAGTGGATCTTTTGTAAAATCATGAGTACAGTCAGCGTCTTTTTCACATACCATATCCATATGGCCCTGTAACATAACAGCAGGCTTATCTTCATATCCTTTTGTAGCAGGAAGAAATGCTACTACATTTAATGCTTCGTCCTGTCTTGCTTCTACTCCCTGTTTCTTGGCATAGTCAAAAATATAATCAGAGATTTCCTTTACATTTCCTGATCCGTGAGGTATAGCACAAAGGTCAGTAAAAATTTTAAGTACGTTTTTATAATCAATATTCTTTAAAAAATCCATAGTAATGCCTTCTTTATTGTTTTTTAGTTCTTGAAGGAATGAATAGGTGCAGGGATTCTGCCTGTGCGATTAACAAAGGCACTGCAGTCAAATCTATTGACAGGCATAATAGGCGCATATCCCAAAAGACCACCAAATTCAACGGTCTCACCTACAGTCTTTCCTATAACAGGAATAAGTCTTACTGCTGTGGTTTTCTGATTAATCATGCCTATAGCTGTCTCATCTGCAATAATACCGGAAATGGTAGCTGCAGATGTATCTCCGGGAATAGCAATCATATCAAGGCCAACAGAGCATACACATGTCATGGCTTCCAGCTTTTCAAGAGTAAGAGCACCTGCTTCAACTGCGTCTATCATACCCTGATCTTCAGATACAGGGATAAATGCGCCTGAAAGACCGCCCACGTAAGAAGAAGCCATAACGCCACCCTTCTTTACCTGATCGTTAAGAAGAGCCAGAGCAGCTGTTGTACCAGGTGCGCCCGGATGCTCTAAACCAATTTCCTTAAGAATATCTGCTACAGAGTCACCAATAGCAGGGGTAGGAGCCAATGAAAGGTCCACAATACCAAATGGAATGCGAAGCATCTCAGAAGCTTCCTTTGCTACCAGCTGGCCTACTCTTGTTATCTTAAATGCTGTCTTTTTAATAGTCTCACATAATACTTCGAAGCTTTCGCCACGAACTTTTTCAAGAGCTGTCTTTACTACGCCGGGGCCGGAAACACCTACATTAATGATGGCATCAGCTTCAGTAACACCGTGAAAAGCACCTGCCATAAATGGATTATCATCCGGAGCATTGCAGAAAATTACAAGCTTGGCACAGCCCAGGCAGTCCTTATCCTTTGTGTACTCGGCTGTCTTTAATACAATTTCACCCAGTAAACGCACTGCATCCATATTTATACCGGTCTTAGTAGAGCCTACATTTACTGAAGAACATACTAAATCCGTACAGGAAAGAGCTTCAGGAATGGAAAGAATAAGATTCTTTTCTGCCGGAGTCATTCCTTTGGAAACAAGGGCTGAATAACCACCCAGGAAATTGACTCCTACTGTTTTAGCAGCTTTATCAAGAGTCTTCGCAATCTCTACAAAGTCAGAAGGAGTCTTGCAGCAGGCTCCACCAACAAGAGCAATGGGGGTAACGGAAATTCTTTTGTTGACAATGGGGATCTGATATTCCTTTTCGATAAACTGTCCTGTCTTTACCAAGTCCTTTGCTACTGTTGTGATCTTATCATAAATCTTCCGGCAGCAGGTCTTAAGGTCTGCGTCGATACAGTCTAAGAGACTAATACCGAGAGTAATGGTACGAACGTCCAAAAGACTTTCTTCAATCATTTTATTGGTTTCAATTACTTCTTGTCTGTTAATCATTATGCGCTCCTTATTATATTCTGTGCATCATGTCGAAAATATCTTCACGCTGAATCTTAATGGAAACGCCGATGGATGTGCCCAGCTCCTCAAGGTCGGTAGCAACAGACATAAAGTCTTTATCCATTGCAGAAATATCAACAATCATCATCATGTTGAAAAATTCCTGGACAATAGTCTGGGAAATATCAAGAATGTTAACTTTATTCTCTGCAAGGTATGTGCAAGTCTTTGCTATAATACCTACTGAATCCTTACCTACTACCGTAATAACTGCTCTTTTCATGTGTTTAAGTCCTTTCCATATAGTAAATCTTTTATTTTTTTATGCCTTTGTGTCTGCTATGTAGGACACTTCATATCTGGGAGCTACATGAATACGGGGATGAAGGCTTACATCAAGGTGCATCTTCATCTCTGCCATGGTAGTCTCATACGCCAGCTCAGGAAAATTATTTTCTTCACTAAGATGGGCTAAAATAACATCTTTTATATGAACATCCTGGCTTTTACAGATATCTACAATAAATTTGGCGCAAGATTCATTGGACAGATGTCCGAATTCACTTTTAATTCTTTCCTTCAGTGCAAAGGGGTAGCTGCCCACCTCTAGCATCTGTACATCGTGATTGCTTTCGATATATAAAACCTGTGAGCCCAGCAAATGCTTTTTTATATAATCATTGGTAAAGCCCAGGTCAGTAGCAAAGCCGATTTTTTCACTGCCTTTGGTAAAAGTATAGGCTGTAGGCTCTTTGGCATCATGAGTAATCCTGAAAGGTGTTACCAAAATATCTCCTACCATAAATGGCTTATCGTACTCAATTATATTAATAAGACTCATATTTACCTTGCCTATGGAATTTTTTCCATAAAGGCAGGCATCAATAGTGCCCTGGGACCCGAATATCTGTACACCGGGCTTTCTGGCCAGTACTCCCACACTTTTTATATGATCCGTGTGCTCGTGGGTAACTAAAAGTGCATCAATGTCATCCGGAGAAATACCTAAATCGGAAAGGCGTTCAATTATTTTTTTACCGCTTATACCCGCATCAATAAGAATATTGGTGCATTCTGAACGGACAAGAACGCAGTTTCCATCACTACCGGAGGATAAACTACAAATTTTCATAAAATACCTAAATTAATCTACCCAATACATATCTATCTGATCTGTATCTTTTACTATATCTATAAACTGGGCAGTCTTTCCGTTAATTTTTAATACAATGTCACGACCGTGAGAAACAGTCATATCAAAAGGATATACATCCAGCACATCAACCAGACGATACTCTGTCTTGCCTTCCAGTACTACAGGAGCTTTATTAACACTTAAAGTAATCCTGTTATTGGAAGCTGCCGGCTTTTCAGGCTCATTATATAGAGTCTCCTCCTGCTCCTCATTTACAGTGTGTTTAGGCTCAGTCTCTACTTTAAAATTCTCATAGACCTTGGTATCTTCATTAGCCTCTTCATTGTTTACCTGCATGCCTTCTTTATATGGCATGTCCAGAAATTCCATAACCTGCTTTAGAGTATAATAGTCCAGTATCTCCAGTCTGTCTCCTTCTTTTATACCATAAAAGCCTGATACCAGCTGATTGTTGGCCTTGATAAACTTAGGGCAGGTAACTGTTTTTCCATTTACTATAAACTTAATATCAGCTTTGAATTCAGGTAAGCGGCTGACTTCATACTGAGCATCCTTTCCCTGAGTGGATTTTTTAATCTTAATCTCATCATTGGGAGAAATAGGGGTATTGGCTGAAGCAGGCTTACCATTAACTGTAATGGTAGCCGGCTCACCCAGCTCACCTCTTACCATTCGTGCAGCTCCATTCAGTGTAAAATTCAGAGCCTTGCCGCGTCTTGGGAAAAGATTATCATTAGGGTAGCCTGCTGCTATGGCAGCATCTATTACAGTAAGTCTGTTGTTATCGTAAAGCTTCACAGAGTCCTTGTTAAGATTTACAAATATAAAGCTGTTTTTATTCTCATAATAGTTGAGACAGATACCAACAGGTGTAACCAGCATAGGATCTTTTTTAATACCGGGATCATTAAAGTGTATGGAGCCCATAACTTCTTCGCCTCTAAGGGCCACACGCTCTTTCGCAATGCCGAGAGCCTTAGCCAGGCTTTCTGTATAGCCTGCCACTTTACCACCGCCACCTACAACAAATACGGCACTGACAGCCTTGCCGCCATTAAGCTCTTTAATCTTATCAGCCACAAGCTTTGTCATGGTAGCCACCTGGGGCTCCAGCTCTGTTCTGACATCAGCAGGGGTAATGGACTGCTTAAGTCCCATAATATCCTTATAGGATATGGATTTTTTCTTTGTGGCAGACTGAAGCTTAATATCCTCAGCTGTTTTAAAATCCACTAAATGATTGCCTGAAATAACCTCTGTAAGCGAATCTCCTGCCATAGGTATCATGCCATAGGCTATTACACTTCCGTCCTTTGTAATACAAATATCGCTGGTACCTGCGCCTACATCCACCAGAGCAATATTAAGGAGTCTGTAGTTCTCAGGGATGGCTACCATTATGGCAGCAATAGGCTCAAGTGTAAGATTGGCTACCTTTAATCCTGCTTTATCAACTGCTGTATAAAGTCCTTCAATTACTTCATCAGGAAGGAATGTAGCCAGCACTTCGGCTGATATTTTGTAGGCCTTATGATCTGCCAGATTAGATATCTGAAAATCATTAAGATAATAGTGAATAACTGTATATGCTACACAGTAATAATTAATTTTCTCGTCTTTGGTCTGCTTTTTAATCTCCGCATAGGCACTTTCAACACCCTTTAATTCCAGGGCTCTGATAGTCTCCTCGTTAATCAGCATTTCCTCAGGAAAAACTTCTTCTGCTTTGACGGTAATAGTCTTAAGTACACGTCCGGCAGCTGCAATACAAACTTCAGAAAGAGTCGTGTCATCCAGCTGTTTTTCAAGATTTCTTTTTACTTCTTTAATGGTCTCAGCTACACGACCTATGTCATGGATCTGTCCATCCATCATAGCTCTGGTATCATGCAATTTAACAGTATGGGCAAGCACGTTAAAATCATTAACATTCTTTTTATAGCCTACTGTTCCCACAACACTTCTGGTACCAATATCCAAGCCAAAAACAAGCTGATTGCTATTCATAACTCACTCCTTAGGTATACTTATGAAAATACTTAACTGCTTTAACTTAATAAATTATTTTAACAATTATTTCATTCCGGTGCAAGTAAAATAACTACTTTCTATCAAGTAAGAATTCCACTCTTTTTACAGCATCTTCCGGTCCTTTTTTGTCGCCGTCATGATTGGTCACTGTAAAGGTGGTATTACTTAAAAATTCCTGATGGGACAGCTGATGGGAAAGAGTTATATTTATTTTCTCATCGCTCCAGCCTCTGGAAGCCTTCATACGGGCAATGCGCTCCTTAGTATCTGCATATATATACCACACATCATCACACATTTTAGTCATACCGGCTTCGATAAGTAAGGCTGCTTCTATAATTATGATGGCCTTATCCGATGCCTTTATTCGATTTTTAACTTCTCTTATTACTCCGGGATGTGTAAGAGCATTAAGGCCTTCAAAACCATCACTATGTCTGCTTACACTGTCTGTAAGCTTCTTTCTGTCAATGGCAGAGCCCACGCCATCTGATAAAATCTCAGCTCCGTACTCCTTTACCAAGGCTTTATATGTGGGCCTTCCGGGCTCCATTAACTCATGCGCAATGATATCGCAGTGCATAAAGTCAATGTCATAATGTTTTTTCAACTCTTCTACAATCGTAGACTTGCCGGAACCCGCTCCACCGGTAATGCCAATGATTATTTTTTTGCTTTCATTAATGGGCTTCATCCCAGTTTGTGCCATGTTCTACTGACACCTCCAGTTTAACTTTCATATCTGCCGCTTTAATCATGCCTTCTTTTACTATTCTGGTAACACGCAAAAGATCCTCCTCTTTCACTTCCAGTAACAGTTCATCATGGACCTGCAGAAGAATCCTTGCATCAAGTCCTGATACCTCCAAAGCCTCACTGACATTTTTCAAAGCAATCTTCATAATGTCAGCTGCAGTGCCCTGAATAGGTGAATTCATGGCTATACGTTCTCCGGCAGATCGTACCATAAAGTTACTTGATGAAAGCTCGATGATAGGACGTATTCTGCCAAAATATGTGGTAGACATGCCGCTTTCTTTTGCTTCATCTACCAGGGAATCCAGATATCTCTTTATGGTAGGGTAAGTCTCAAAATACTGCTTAATATACTCTTCGGCTTCTTTTCTGGAAACATTTATTTCCTGTCCCAGTCCAAAGGAACTCATTCCATAAATAATACCAAAGTTTACGGCCTTGGCATTACTTCTCATGGTAGGAGTCACCTCCTCCATAGGAACATTAAATACCTTGGATGCTGTAATTTTATGAATATCCTCACCTTCGTTGTAGGCATTTATAAGGCTCTCATCTCCCGACAGACAGGCTAACAGCCTAAGCTCGATCTGGGAATAATCCGCATCCAAAAATACATATCCTTTAGGTGCTACAAACATTTTCCTTATCTCTCGGCCCAGATCCTTTCTTACCGGTATGTTTTGCAGATTGGGATCTGTGGATGAGAGACGTCCTGTAGCTGTGACCGTCTGATTGAAATGGCAATGAATCCTGCCATCACTTTCAATATATGCTCCCATGCCTTCGGCATAAGTACCCTTAAGCTTTGTATAGAGACGGTAATCAAGAATTTTACCTACCAGTGGCTCTTCTACCCTGAGCTTTTCCAAGACATCGGCAGCTGTAGAGTATCCTGTCTTTGTTTTCTTACCGCCTGGCAGCTTGAGCTTTTCAAAAAGAATTTCGCCCAGCTGTTTTGGTGAATTAATATTAAATACTTCACCTACATAATCATATATTTCTTTTTCCAGAGACTTTATCTTTTCAGACAGATCAGCCCCGTATTTTAAGAGAGTGTCTCTATCTACACATATACCTGCTTTTTCCATATTTCTAAGGGCAAAAAGACAGGGCATCTCTACTTCGTCGTACAGTTTCAGTACGCCTTTTACAAAAAGCTCGGTAAGCACGCCGTGAGCAGCATTTAATAATACGCTAGCATGTCTCTCCAGTATATCTGTACCCGTTTTTCTGGCATCACCCGTAAAGTCTATTTCCTGAAGCTGTTCAGCCAATGTCTTTTTACCCAGGACTTCTTTAAGCTCCGGTATAGTGGTGCCCAGATAATCTCTGGCTATATCAGCCTCTGTATAATCATCTTTTCCAGGATTTAAAAGGTATAATGCCAGTTTCAGATCCTTAATATTTTTCCTGTTGCTCCTATCAAAAATATCACTGATATCTTTTACGTCAAAGGAATAAAGGGTCCTGTCCTTGCCGGAAAGGGCATTTAATAGATCTGATATGTCAGATTTAGTAATATCATTTTCCGGAAAAACAGTGTAAAAGCCACTTTCATTTACAATACTAAGGGCTATAATGGCAGTCTCTCCGCATCCTAAATAAACATGAGAATAAGAAAAAGCAGATTCATTTGACTTTAAAAGTGTATCCTTCGCTTTTAAAAGTCCTTCTTTATCCGAAACTGCAACTGCCTTTCCCGGGAGAGTTATAAGGTTCCTAACAGTCTCCTTTTTCTCTGCCGGAGAAATCTTAACACTATCAGGAAAGCGGGCATAGAAAGACTTCATTTCCAGTTCTTTTACTTTAAGATAGGCTTCCCTGGTATAAATATCATGTAATTCAGCCTTTTCAAAGCTGAAATCCAATTCGCAGTCAGTCTTTATGGTAGCCAGCCATTTACAGAAAAAAGCATTTTCCTTATCTTTAATAAGCTTTTCCTGCTGTTTCCCTTTAAGCTCATCAATGTGATCGTATATCCCCTGAATAGAGCCATATTTTATAAGAAGCTCAGTGGCTCCCTTTTCACCGATTCCCTCTACTCCCTTGTAATTATCTGAAGAATCTCCTGCTATTCCCTTTAATTCAATAATCTGAAGAGGATTAAGCTGGTATTTTTCAAAAACAGCCTGGGGAGTAAAATTGTCTATTGTAGTTACGCCTTTTCTGGTAGTAGGTATGCGTACGGTGATATTATCGTCTACCAACTGTAAAAGGTCATGATCTCCTGAAACTATGGTGGAAATAATGCCTTTCTTTTCAGCCATTTTAGCTACTGTTCCTAAAAGATCATCTGCCTCATAGCCTCCCTTCTCCATGGTAAAAATCCCCATGGCATGAAGAAGCTCAGTAAGGGGAGGAAACTGAGTATAAAAGGATTCGTCCATAGGCCTTCTCTGCCCCTTGTAATCAGAAAACTCCTTGTGGCGGAAGGTAGGCTCGTGAACATCAAAAGCAACCGCAGCATAATCAGGCTTTTCCTCATCAAAGATCTTAAGCACAATATTCAAAAAGCCAAGAATAGCATTGGTGTGCTGTCCTTTGGTAGTAGTCAGGTCAGGCAGACCAAAATATGCTCTGTTGGCTATACTGTTTCCATCAATTAGAACTATTTTTTTCATGTTAAATCCCCCAAAAATGTCTGATACCAATAAAACTTCCCAGAATAATTAAAAGAGCAATAAGTATAATAAATGCTGTCAGGAAATTCCTGCGATTTTTTCTGTATCTGTTTACTATCTCTTCCGTCTCAGCCATAAGAACTTCTTCAGATGCAGGATATTTGTCGCTATAACCATAATTTAGAAAATAAAGATTGGTCATGAAGTTATAGTAATTATGGAACTCCTCCCTACATTCACGACACCCTTTTACGTGATTCACAAAAGCAATGTCTTCTTCTATAGTGAGCTTCCCGTCTATATAGTCTCCCATCTGCCTGCAGCAGTCCTTGCAGCTTATGACATTAATCTTGTTTCTATTATGTTTTTTAATAATTTTACTCATAAAAACCCCTTTTCTGCTAACTTTAATCATATCCAAAAAATATCTCTTTTGCAAGTAAAAATACCCATTGCAAACTAAAAAACAATATGCTAAAATCATTTTGTTAAGGAAATTTCGTTGTAGGTATCTGCAATGAAAGCACTACATAAGCTGGTGTGGCGGAATGGCAGACGCAGCAGACTCAAAATCTGCCGAGGGCAACTTCGTATGGGTTCAAGTCCCATTACCAGCATTTATTGCTTTGTGAAGTGGCGCGATTGGAGGATTTTATGGAAATCGTACTGAGAAATTTAACTGAAGATTATGTTATGCTTGTGTATGATCAGATAAAAGACACTTTGGATTGTTGTAAGTGCGCTCAGTGCCGTCTTGATATCTTCTCTTACACACTGAATCGCTTAAAGCCCAAATATGTTGTGTCTACTCAGGGCGAGCTTATGGCTAAGTTATGTGAATTTGACAATCAGTTTGAAACAAATGTTATGACCGAGATTACCAAGGCTGCAGCCGTTATTAAAAAGTTCCCTCGTCATGACGCTGACAATCTTATATTTTAAAAGAGATTTCGGGTAGCTGTTCTACCCGATTTTTTTATACAAAAAAACAGAGCAAGAAAAGATATACCTTGCTCTGAATCTTTAATAATAAGGACATTAACCAAACAGTCCTCTTTTTTTTAGTTCCATATAATCTGCATATGCTTTTTCAAGAATCTGCTTCTCATTGGGATACTTTAAAAGGTGATAAGCCTCGTGGTATTTGTAATAACCGGAGTCCACGAAATACTCCTCTCTTTGCGGCTTGGAATAATAACTTTCAGATGACATCAAGTACCAATGCACTTCCTTTGATATCATGTCCTGTTGGGTATTAAAAGTATACTGACTCTTACCTATATAGGCCTTTATAGTACCGTCTACCCCTGCTTCCTCCTTTACTTCACGTAAAGCAGTCTCTTCATGCTCTTCTCCCGGCTCTACCGTACCTTTTGGCAGAACCCAACCTTCGTACTTATTTTTGTAATTTTTGTACAGGAGAAGAATTTTTCCTCTGAAAATAACTACACCGCCGCAGCTTGTAGCTTCTATCATAATTCTGCGTCCTTTCATGTGTAGCTATTACCAGCTAAAAGCTGATAATACTTAACCTGAGTAAAAGTATACACTTTTTAGGAAACTATGCAAGGGTTTAGGCTATAAAAAGTCTATAAACCAGTCAAATAAAATCCGTTGGCCGGCAGGTAATATAAATCAATTATCCGTTATTCCACACCGTTTCTAAGATGTCCCCTGGTAAGTCCATAAAGTCCTGCTGCATCATTGTTTTTATAAGCCCAAAGCACTTTTTTTACCTCTTCCTGAGCTTCAGTAGTAAAGCTTATAAGATGACTATTTGCAGTGATTTCTTCCAGCTCTTCACAGTCAATAAGACAGGTAGTCTTTGAATTATATATCACATTCATGCATTCTCTGCACATTGGCATTACAGGGAATTCTGCGCCTGTTTTATCTTTAATGTAATAAAATCCTCTCTCTCCCACGCCTTTTTTAAGACAGCTGCTAAAATTATCCAACAGACACTGGGCTGTATACATAAGAGGCGTCCTGCCATATACCAGCAGTTCTCCATCTGTCATATCCAGATCCATCATTTCTCTTTGGGTAAGCTCAAGGGATAATGACATATCCTTTATTCCCATTTCCCTCAAAAATCCTGCAGCCGCCGTATTGGTCACATATAGAGCATTGGAAGCCTTGGTATATTTTTCCAGACCATGTTCCTTAATAAACATGATTTCATCCAGCGAATGAATTAAAAGGTTAACAGGTTTTTCAAAGTCAAATTCCCGTAAAAAAGTCTCTTTTTCACGATTTCTAAAGATATGTGGCATGGACAAGTAAGCCGTTTTACCTGCCTCTCGGACTTTTCTGGTCTCTTCTATCTGCTGAGAGAGAGAAAGGAGCCTAAGATCCAGAATGACTGTATCTACCGCCTCTTCCTGCATAACTTCGTTGAGCTGCAAGAGATTTGAAACTGAAACAGTAAGAGTCTTTGTTACCGGCTTAATAGCATATGCTTCTTTTTCGCTCCGGAAAAAATCATTAGCGATAGCCTTATCATTACTTGCCTTACGTTCATACATTTTCTTAACTTCTTCTGCAAGGCCCAAAAAGGCAACTCTTCTCACTTCTTTTAAGCTGCTTACCGCAACAAATACATTATCGCCGCACTCTATATGAAGCTCAGAAAAGTCAAAAATATCTTCTCCGGTTTTCTTAAGGGTCCTGGCCAAATCATCTACCGACATTGGAGCCTTCTGAGCCGTCTGCACTTCGCTTCCCATAGCGGTAAAGCTGGCATTTCCAAAGCTTACGGTAAGCGTAACCGGAGTCCCGCAAAAGGCAGAAAGAAAGCCATTTACTTTACCCTTGGCAACAGTATCCAGATATCTTGCCTTTATATCGCTTAAAAGGAAGTCATTTTTGGTACGGAAAACCGGGTCATTTTTACGAATCTTAGCCTCAGGACCTACTACTACCTCGTACAGCCGGTCACCGGCTGCCTCCATCTTCTTGACGCCCTCTTTACCCAGAGTAAATTCAAAAGGTACCTGACCTCTTATCTCTACCACATCCTGGGGATGCACTTTCTCTGACATCCTGATGCTGATCAAGCGCTTGGCAACATTGGCTACCGTGCCTACCTGCACACCGGAATGATTGGGCCTTTCAGGACTCATCATTAAAGGTCCATGATAATTAAAATAATATCCTTTTGAAAAACCACCTCTGTTATACAGATCAGCGGCCTCCGTCATCACATCCTTTATTATCTCCGGATTATCCTGTAAAAATCTTTCGTACTTGTCTCTCCCCAGGCTCACATATTTTTCACTTAACATATTGTATAATGCTGCAATGCCTGCCGAATACTCAGGGCGCTTCATCCTGCCCTCAATCTTAAAGGAATCAATACCCGCATCAATCAGGTCGGGTATAGATGCCAGGGAACACATATCTTTAAGACTTAACAAATAGCCGGATGCAATCTTTTTATCCCTATCAAAAAGCTCATAGGGCTGGCGGCAAGGCTGAGCACATCTGCCGCGATTGCCGGAACGCCCCCCTATCATACTGGAAAAAAGACACTGTCCACTATAGGAGTAGCACAAAGCACCATGTACAAAGCACTCAATTTCAAGGCCGGTCTCTGCCCTTAATGCCCTTATTTCACTTAACGACAGCTCTCTTGCCGGTACAATTCTTGTAACATTGCCATAGCTTTCAAGAAGTCTGGCCCCTGCACCACTGGCTACAGTCATCTGGGTACTGCCATGTACCGGAAGATTCGGGAAAAGGTTCTTTAATGTTTTTAAAAGACCAAAATCTTGAACAATAGCTGCATCAAGGCCCTTTTCATAGTAAGGAACAAGGAAATCATAAAGCTCTCCTGTAAGCTCCTTCTCTTTAAAAAGAGTATTAATAGTCATATATACTTTTTTGCCGTTTAAATGAGCAAAATCGATGGCATCCAGCAGCTCAGAAGCTTCTGCATTATCTGCATAGGCTCTGGCAGAAAATCTGGTGCCACCGATATATACTGCATCAGCACCTGCAGAAAGAGCGCCTCTTAGGGCTGCCACAGATCCGGCAGGTGCAAGTATTTCAGGTTTATTATTGATCATATATTATCCCTTAATCAATTATTGTTTATTTTTAAGATTGGTAAGCTGGGTTTCCAGCTTAACCACCTTTTTCTGCAGCTCAACATTTTCAGAGCGCAGGAGCTTCCCTTCTGTTTCAGCCGTCTCAAGCTTGGTCTGCAGGGCCACCATATCTCTTTTCAGTGCCACAATTTCCTTCTGCTTCTCCTGAGACTCCTGGTCACTTTCATCCTGTTTCATCTTAAGCTTGAGATAATCGTCCGCCAGATTGATCTGCATAAGAACATTTTTCTCAGAATCATTAATGATATTATGCCCCAGCTGACTCTTGAGCTCATTGCTCTTCTGATTCAGATAGCTGGCTATTCTCTGGAGATAATCTACATTCTCATAGCCGGAAATTGAATATGTTTTTCCATTGATTACAACCTGTGCGTCGTTTTTCTTGTTCATAATTTTGTCCTATTCTATCGACTATAATTATAATAATGTATCAGGTACTGCCAGTCCTAAATGTCTATATGCATCCGGTCCGGCTATACGGCCTCTTGGTGTACGAAGTATAAAACCGTTTTGTACAAGGTATGGCTCATAAACTTCTTCAATAGTATCACTGTCCTCGCCAATAGTAGCCGCTATGGTCTCGATACCTACGGGACGGCCTGAAAAAGTCTCTATCATGCATCTTAATATCTTTCTATCAGTGTTGTCAAGCCCCATGGCATCAACATCCAGCATATTTAATACTTCATCGGCTACTTCTTTGGTAATTATATTGTTGTATTTAATCTGAGCGAAATCTCTTACTCTCTTAAGCAGACGATTGGCAAGTCTTGGTGTACCCCTGGATCGTCTGGCCAGCTCTACAGCTCCCTCGTGATCAATATCTACTCCCAGCACCCCTGCACTTCTTTCGATAATACTTGTAAGCTCTGCTACAGTATAATACTCCATATGGCTAACTACACCAAATCTGTCTCGAAGAGGTGCTGTCAGCATTCCCGCTCTGGTGGTGGCCCCAATAAGTGTGAATTTAGGTAAATCTATTCTGATAGACTTGGCCCCAGCGCCTTTTCCGATAATAATATCGATTACAAAATCCTCCATGGCAGGATAAAGCAGCTCTTCTACCTGACGATTCAGACGATGTATCTCATCTATAAAGAGTACATCTCCCTCTTGAAGATTGTTAAGAATAGCAGCCATATCACCGGGCTTTTCTATGGCAGGTCCTGCTGTCACCTTAAAATTAACCCCCATTTCATTGGCTATAATGCCTGCCAGGGTGGTCTTTCCCAGTCCCGGAGGTCCAAAGAAAAGTACATGATCCAGCGATTCATTTCTTGACTTTGCAGCTTCTATATATACTTTTAAATTTTCCTTTGCTTTTTCCTGACCCACATATTCTTTCAGAGTCATAGGACGCAAATTACTTTCAATGCGCTTTTCCTCTACTGTAAGCTCAGTACGTAATATCTTTGATCCCATAATATATCCCCGGCCCCTCGGCTAGCGACTCCTTTATAACTATAATCTTTTAAGTGCTTCTTTTATCAGGTCTTCTACCTGCGTATCGCTATCAATCTGTATCTGTCTGACAGCCTTCATAGCTTCGGATAATGAATATCCAAGTGCCCCCAGGGCTTCAGCCGCCTCATTGTAAAGATCAGTATTAACAGGTGTCCCGTCAGGTGCCATGTCGTCCATACCGCTATTAAGGCTTTCTCTGCTAAAATCATCCTTTAGCTCGACTATTATCTTTTCAGCCAGCTTTTTACCTACTCCCGGCGTAGCCGTAATAGTCTTTACATCGCCGGAAATAACAGCAAAATGCAGATCTGTAACAGTCATCTGGGATAGCACCGCCATGGCCATCTTGGGACCTACACCGCTAACGCTTATAAGCTTTTTAAAGCATTCCAGCTCATTCTCTTCGAAAAAACCAAAAAGAGACATGCCATCTTCTTTTACCTGAAGATACGTGTACAAATATATTTCTTTATTGATGCCTGTAATCTCTTTAAATACAGATCTTGGAACAATAATATGAAAGCCAATGCCGGCTGAGGTTAAAACATCTACAGCATCAGCATTAATTTTAATGACTGTCCCCTCTATGTATGAAATCATATTATCTCCTTTTATGGAACGAAGTGAAAAATGGAGAAAATCCATTTCTCCTATATCTCTTTGAATGTCCCCTTACTAACTACAAGGCGGCCTTCATCAATGTACCTTAGCACATCCATAGTAGTAATATCAAGTCCTTCAGCAATCTCAATAGCATTACTGTTGGGGAATTGCTTTAAGTAATCCCTGATGGCATCAAATAGCTCATCATCAAGATTCCTACAGCTGCTACAGGCTGATATTTTAGTATGATGTTTAAAAATTTTTCCGCAAAACCTGCATACACAGACTTTCATTCCCATAATCAGTACCTTAATTATTAATTATTTTTATTTTTACCCTCAGCTTCTTCCTTGGCATCAAGGAAAGCTCCCTGTCTGTCATCTTTAACAGTCATATTGGGGAAGGCTTTGGTAAGACGCTTAAGGGTAAACTTCTGAAAGCCATTCATGGCAACACTGCTATACTTCTCCCAAAAAGCCTTGGCTTTCTGGCTATAGCTTGTAAGACTCACAGCCACATGCTCGTTAAACAGCTCCTTAGCCTGCATTTGCACAGACTCCATACGCCTTTTAACTTCCTCAGTAGCTGCATCCATACGAACTTTGTTTTTACCCAGAGCAATATCGATCTTGTTGATTCTGGCCTTACGTTTATTGGCCTTTATTTCCTTTTTCTCGATCTTTTCCTGATTCTTAAAGGCAATGGTGGCATCCATTCTGGACATACCAAGGTCCACAATTTCTCCCACAGTGGTATCACCAAATTTATCCTTAAAATCATTTCTCAGCTCCATTTCATACTTTTTCATCTCTTCAGTGAACTCAAAGAACTCTGCACGAAGCTTCTGAATGTATGTAATCTTCTGATCAAGATGTACTGTAGCTATAACAGTAGAAACAATATCAGCAATAAAGATCACAATAATGGCATAGCCTGCCACCTCTCCCGGAGTCCTGGGCAAAACATCAATTAATGATAATACCAGTGGATGAAGCACTTTTACCAGAAAAACCGATGCAAGTCCCCAGAAAAGTGATATAAGGAGGCAGATTCTTCCATGAATATTTAATGGAAGATGGGAATAGTCCCACCACTTGGCATGGAACATTTTTTCCATACTGTAACTGGTAATATATTCAAGTAAAGATGCTATAACGGCCCCAAGTACATAAATAGTCACATATGCTTCTACGCTTCGCTCTGTAGCCAGATGTACCATATACGGATTGTAAAATCCCAGGAAAATAAGAGTAGCTGCACAGCCGTATATAGGAATAACAGGCCCATTCAAAAAGCCTCTGTTAATCAGCTTGCCCTCAATAACGGAGCAATAGCAGCACTCCCATATCCAGCCTACAAAACAGTAGATAAAAAAGCAGTAAAATACTCTGTAAAATTCAATCCCAAGAAAAGGAAATGTCCACATAGCAATACCTCGTCTTTTCACTGTATTGATATTTAGCAAATTCAGATAAGTAGAATATATCACAATATATTGTAGCAAAAACCTACGAAAAGATAAAGACAAAAGCTAACTATTCTAGTATAATTAAGTAACATTTTTATAAACAAAAGGGTATAATCCAATATATACCCTTGTTTCATACTATAAAGGAGGTCTGTCATGGAAATTATACGTAAAAAAAGAGATTATGTAATTCCTTCTGATTACTTTTTCTTTGATATAGAGACTACTGATCTATCTCCCAAGACCTCCTATATCTACCTCATAGGATATATGCAGATGGAGGGAAATGAATGTATCCTGACCTCAGTTTTTTGCGATAATTATTCAGAAGAAAAGGAGCTGCTGCAATACTTCAAAGACCACTACGATCAAAGTAAGACTTTGGTACACTATAATGGCTCCACTTTTGATATCCCCTACTTAAATCACAAGTTCAATCGTTATAAAATGAATTACACTCTGGAGCATTGTAAAAGTCTTGATATTTACAGAGCCTTATTCCATTACAAAAAATATTTCGACTTAACAGATTTAAAACTAAAGACTGTAGAGTACATGGCAGGCTATAATCGTACAGATACCTTTTCCGGAGGGGAGCTGGCTATCCTTTATGAAGAGCTTACAGGTATGCGCAGGCTCTATGAAGTCTGTAAAAAACAGGATGCCTTCGACAGAATCAAGGCTATTACTACCTGCATGCTGTTACACAATGAGGAAGATATAGACGGTCTATACTCTGTCTACCATAAATGCGGCTTTTTACAGGAGCTTAGAAATATAACTTTCGAAATGACTCCTTTTCAGCTTATTGTAAATATCCCCTATCCTCTTTTTCCTATTCCTTTTGAGGCAGATACAGGGCTCTATTATATAATATGCGGTAAAAACGCTACCGAGATTGCAATTACTCTGAAAACAGGTTTGCTACATTACTATTTTGAAGACTACAAAAATTATACTTATATTTTTTCTGAAGGTCAGGCCATGTTAAGCTCTATCACTTCAGGTATTGAGAAAGAAAACAAGCAAAAAGCCACCAGGGAGCTGGCATATGCAAAAAAAGAAAGCATATTCCTGCCTGTGTCAAAGTCCTACAAGGAATATGCTCTGGATAACCATATTTATTTATTTGGTGACTGCTATAAAGAGCGCCACAGCTATGTGGAATTCAAGAATGATTTAGGATTTTTACTGGATTATGTAAAATACCTGATACTATAATGTTACGTTAATATATCGCTTATCAGCTGGCCGAGACAGGCAGGAAGGTAAGCGTTATTTTATTGTCTTTTACCTCCATTTCGACCTGTCCTACAATATGGGCGTGGCTGCCACAGCCGTACTCTTCTATAGTCCTGTCAGTAACATTGGTGATGCACTCAATGCTGGCATAGATTTTGCCATCAGAGATAGTCCAGTACATATATTTAAGCTCTTCTGAAACATCCAAATATTCCAGACTGTTTTTATCAATATATTCCGAAATATTATCAGCAAAATATTCTTTGATCTTAGTGACTATACTATCATCAATGCCCCACTGGTAATACTCTTTAAATTCGTTCTCTTCCAGCTTCCATTGACCTTCAGGGTAATCAGGGCCTATGGAAAATCTTGCATAACAGTCTGTAGTCATGCCACCAAAACAAAAATTAAAACTTACATGGGTAAACTCACCATTTCTATAAACAGTTTCTTTGAATCTCTCTCTTGGAATCCTTGCAAAAGACGGATAACGCTGCTGCATTTCTTTATAGTACTTATCCAATAGCTCCTTATCTTCACTTGAATTGGAAGAATTATCAGGCAGCAGGTAGTTTTTACTTGTGTCAACAGTATATGTACCGGGCACAATCACTCCAGGCAGTGTAGCAGGCTTTTCACTTTTCTTTTTGCCGCAGGCAGTAACAGAAAGTGCTGTCACCAAAATAAGTATTATAATTAATGCATGCTTTTTTATATTATTCACGCTCATTGTCACCTCCCGGCCTTTGATAGCACAGAATTTTTAAAAAAAGAGCTTCGACAAATTAGTCAAAGCTCTTGAAAATCAATGTTTTTTATTATTCACCAACAGCGATGATTTCCTTCTTGTTGTAAGAACCGCAGCTCTTGCATACTCTGTGAGGCATCATTAATGCGCCACACTTTGAGCACTTTACAAGGTTTGGAGCAGTCATCTTCCAGTTTGCTCTACGACTGTCTCTTCTAGCCTTGGAATGCTTATTCTTTGGACATATAGCTCCCATGCGTGTTACACCTCCTTAGTCTTTTTGAAAATATCACGGATAACAGCCATTCTCGGATCCGGCTCTGTGCGGTCGCAACCACATTCTCCTAAATTCAGATTATGACCGCAGACTATGCAAGTACCCTTGCAATCCTCACTGCACAAAACCTTCATGGGGAATCCAAGCAGGATTTCTTCGTATACCAATCGGTCCACATCCAAATCGTATCCGGTGATGTATTCTGTATCATCCAATTCTTCTGCACGTTCTTTGGATGTCTTATTCATATCCACTTCCTGAGAGAAATCAATAGGTACCTCTACCTCTTGAATCTCTCTGCATCTGTCACATGGAACAGAAAATTTAAATGCTCCGTGAGCGGAAACATGTACTTTTCTACCCTTGTCATTTCTGACGGTAACTGATACAGGCTTTTTCTCAAGAAATGAGTAAGTATTACCCCCGGTAGAAAAAGTCTCGGGACCATAATCGGCCTCAAAAGTCCTGCTGCCACCGGCAATATTCATAACTTCAGATAATGAAATAAGCATAATAATCCTATACGTGCTGACAAACACAATAAAGGATTATATACACATTGTTGTGATTTGTCAACCTTTTTTTAACATTTTTTAAATGGTCTCACTGCGTTCAAAAACGGAGAAGACGTAGTGCTATTAGATGAGAGCGATAGTCTCTCTGGCAATAGCAAGCTCTTCATTTGTAGGGATAACAACTACCTTAACAGCAGAGTCTGCTGTAGAAATAACTGTTTCCTTACCGCGTACCTGATTGGCCTCAGCGTCCAGCTTAACGCCCATAAATCCAAGGTAATCGCAGATAGCCTGACGAGCCTTGCCGTCATTTTCGCCAAGACCTGCTGTGAAAGCGATACAATCAACGCCATTCATAGCTGCAGCGTAAGAACCAACATACTTTGCTACTCTGTAAATGAACATATCAAAAGCAAGCTTTGCTCTCTCATTGCCTTCCTTGGAAGCCTTATCCAGGTCTCTGAAGTCAGAGGAAACGCCTGAAACGCCTGCAACACCAGACTTCTTATTGAGGATGTTAAGAACATCGTCAACGCTTCTGCCCTCTTTATTGGCAATATACTGAACTACAGCAGGATCAAGGTCACCTGTACGTGTACCCATGATAAGACCTTCAAGAGGTGTAAGACCCATGGAAGTATCTACGCACTTGCCATTTACAACTGCAGAAAGGGAAGCACCATTACCCAGGTGGCAAACAATAACCTTTGAATTGTTTACATCAAGGCCGGCAAAGTCAATAGCTCTCTTGGATACGAAGGAATGAGATGTGCCGTGGAAACCGTACTTACGGATAGCATACTTCTCATAATACTCATAAGGAAGAGCATACATATAAGCTTTCTCAGGCATAGTCTGATGGAAAGCTGTATCAAATACTGCTACCTGAGGTGTAGTAGGCATGAGTGCCTCGCATGCCTCAATACCGATGAGGTTGGCAGGATTGTGAAGAGGTCCCAGATCGAAACACTCTCTGATAACGCGCTTAACATCTTCATTAACAACGATAGATGCGGAGTAGAATTTACCACCGTGAAGTACTCTGTGACCAACGGCGTCAATATCCTTAACATCAGCAATAACACCATTTGTCTTATCCATAAGAGCATCAATAACAAGCTTTACAGCAGCCTTATGATCAGGCATGGAAGCAAGCTTATCCTTGAAGCCCTCCTTACCTGTAGGGTTGTAGCTGTACATAGAGCCCTCAAGGCCGATCTTCTCGCAAATACCCTTTGCAAGCACAGACTCATTCTCCATGTCGATAAACTGGAACTTAAGAGATGAAGAACCACAGTTTAATACTAAAACTTTCATTTGTAACTCCTTTTTTATCTGATTTTTAATATGGGGCGCAATCAATACCACAAGGGTTTGCGCATTCTTTAAAATTATAGTATAATCCTTTGACAGAAACAAGAAAAAATTTCTTATCTTTTTAAATAGTTCCTCTTTTAAGACAAATGTCACTATCTTCCAAGGAGAGAACAAGGAGAGAACAAGGAGAGAGCAAGGACACGCTTTCTTTCGAAAGCTAATGATAGTACTCGCCGTACAGGCCCCCATTGCCTACGGCAAAGGAGAGAGCATGAAGACCGCAGCAGTTATCGCTGAGTTTAATCCCTTCCACAATGGTCACAAGTACCTTTTGGATACTATAAAAAATGAATATGGTGTGGATTACACAGTGGCCATCATGAGCGGCGATTATGTACAGCGAGGCGATGTAGCTATAGTTAACAAGCACCAAAGGGCTGAAATGGCTATAAAAGCCGGCTTCTCTGCTGTTTTCGAGCTGCCTCTTTTGTACGCTAGCGCCTCAGCTCCAGACTTTGCTTATGGTAGCGCCTATATCGCAGATGCCCTAGGCGTAGACTATCTTTTCTTCGGCTCTGAGTCCGGGGATATTTCTTCACTGGAGAGACTTGCTGATATTATGAATAATCCCGGAGACCTCTTAGAGATCTCCATAAATACCAATGTTAAAAACGGCATGAGCTATGCAAAAGCCGTATCTGAAGCCTTAAAATCCTGTGGTATCTGCCACGAAGATTTTTCTTCACCTAATGACATTTTGGCTCTGGAATACATTAAAACTCTAAAAAAAATAAACTCTCCTGTCATCCCTGTAGCAATCCCCAGAAAGGGAGTTGATCATGACAGTAATGAAGTCAGTGACGATATCGCTTCTGCCACCAGTATCCGCAATCAAATAAAGCTCGGAGCATCAGTCTCCTCTTTTATCCCATTTGATACTGAATTTAAGCCTCTTTTTATAGATGATTTCTTTAATATGTTAAGCTATCGCCTGCATTTTATTACAGATACTGAGCTTAATAACACTCCGGGGCTTTCTTTGGACCTGGCAAATAAGATTCAAAAATATAAGGACTCCTCTTCCTACCGTCAGCTTGTAGATAACTGCAAAAGTAAAAATTTTTCCGAGAGCAGTATAAGGAGAGCCCTTATTCATATCCTTCTTTCTATGCAAAAAGATGAGGTCTTCTATCCCGATGGACATATTATGGCTCCCGGCTCCTTAAGATTACTGGCTTTGTCCAAAGAAGCCTCTTTTATAGTAAAAGATTTTAAGGAAAAAGATAAAATCCACATATATACAAAGCCAAAAGAAATAATAGACAGTAAGGATTCCCTTCTGCTTTTGGATATGAAGGCATCTGATCTTTATGAAAAAGTATATGCCACCAAATATAAAAGTACTTTTGTTAATGACTGCCGGATAACGCCTCATATAAACTGACACGCAAAAAAAGTTGACACGAATGTCAACTTTTTTATTTTTATCTCTTAATTTTAAAGGTCTTTGTGGCTTTAGTATAAACCAGCACTACTGCAATAATGCTATAGATGACACAGAACGCTATAGCTCCAAGGCCAAATACCACTCCTCCGATCTTCATCTGGAAAAGCAGGTAGGACACAAAATATGTTGCAAAATTAATAATCTTATATGGCAGTGAATCAACCGTAGCATCTTTTGTAAAGGGCTGTAATATGTAATAAAGCATCATATAGTGGATAGAGAAAAATACGCTCATGGCCACCGGAGATACAAAAAACACAAAGTAATACAGGAAGTCACTACTATGAGATGTTAAATAATATAAAAGGTCAAAGCCCAGGCCCAGTAATATACCGGGTAAAATATTTAACTTAATGAGAGACAAAAGACGCAGGGTAAATAAATGTAATATCTGCTTTGGCTCCTTGAAAAATGGGTAGGTTAAAAAACAATGATCACAGTTCACAAATAAGCAGGTAGTATAATTTAAACCTCTGTTAAGGCAATACATAAGGAACATTATAGCTGTAATCCATTCAATAAGGAGACTGGAGAAGCCTTCTGCTGCATTTGGAACCACTATAAATACAGCTGATAAGCCACCTAAAATTACAGCAATAACTATTAACTGAATCCTTACTGTGCCCCAGAGTGATTTATGATGTCTCTTCATAAACAGGTCATTTAAATAGGCAAAACCGGTTTTATTACTGGTAGCATTTATGGTTTTATCAGATAATGAAGCTTTTGCCTGATTAATGACAGTGGTCTTAGTAGCATTTTTTTTCTTCTCTACTACGTTTCTTGCCAGTGACATTTCCTTTTTGTAGACCTTTGCATAGTCCTTGAAAGTAAGAATCTTAAGTAAGCCCAAAGCCCCCGGCACTATAGCTACTGCATATATAATATTCCAGCCCGTATAAGAAAAATTAAAGCCTGTCAGTGCCATTACATTCGCAAGTGCAATAAATACTCCGGCAGTCCCCAGCTTTATCCAGTTCATGGTATTCTGGTGATTCTGAAAAAAGTTAATTAATAACAGATTGATACACTGAAAAGCAAGCTTGGCTGAAATAACAAATATTACTCCCAGTAAGCAGGTGACAACAGGCAGCTTCAATAAAAAGAATAATACAAAAAATGCCACAAAATTCATAATAAGATGCTGCAGCATAAAATAGCCATAATTTATAAAGGCATAATTTTTGGCACCTACTCTAAGTAAGGACAAAGCATAGTAGCTGTGTTCATCAGTATCAAAAAGATGATTGTTAAAAATGGCACCAATTAAGGTCGAAAAGAAAAACAACATAATGAAATTGGAGGCAATATATTGAGGGGTAGCCTCCACTTCCAGTACAGTAGCTACAAGAATGGCAAGTCCTGCTAAAATGGCATAGTATAATATTTTAAACAATACCAGCATGACTATTTCTTTGATTACCCGGTATATGGAGCCCAGTACCTTAAGACCTTTGGCATCATATTGTCTGCCCTCTACCAGCTTTTTAATTAAAGGAATTCTATGCAAAGTATGGATAAAATGATTAACCGTATATGCACTTTCCAGATGAAAATAGTTCAAGAAGTCTTCTTTCATGCTTCCTCCTCACTAAGAGCCTCTATAATTCTTGCTCTGGCTTCATCATCGTTTTCAAAATCTACAGACAGCTTTTCCAGCTTTCCATTATGCATTAATACTATCTCGTCGCACAGATCCAGCGCCAGGTCCAGAATATGAGTAGATAAAATCATTACTCTTTCTCCCTTCATCTGACGAAGAATACCCTTCATGTCCTCTGCCACTACTACGTCAAGTGATGTAAGGGGCTCGTCCAAAAGCAGCAGCTTAGGATCTGCTACAAAGTTAACCAGCATCTGCATCTTATTTTTCATACCATGAGAATAGTCCTTCATAAGATTGCCTCTATCCTCAGGTTTAATTTTTACCATGTCAAAAAGCTCTTCAAATTTCTTACCTTCACTACCGTCAATGTGATTGATCTCCATGAAAAATTTGAGGAACTCTCTGCCTGTAAGGAATTCAGGTACTGTAGGAGCTGAAAGCACGTAGCCGATATCCTGAGGCTGCAGCTTTCTTTCTACACCATCTTCTATAATTGAAAAAGAACCCTTTTTATAATCTATATCATCATTGATACAGTTAAACAGGGTGGTTTTTCCTGATCCATTACGTCCCAAAAGAGCGTAAATCTTGCCACTTTCAAAGGTAAAGTCAATGCCCTTAAGCACTTCTTTCTTCTCGTAGCTTTTTTCCAAATCACTAATCTTAAATTCCATGTTCCCTCCAAACAAATTATGTAAATTTATTTAAAAAATGGCACCAGTACTGTACCAGTGCCATTAATTAACAAAAAATATTAATCAATATTTCTTAAAAATGCATCAGAATCCGGATTGAAGTCATCATCTTCGTCTTCATAAGTCTCGTCCTCTTCGCCTTCGTACTGATAAGCTTCTTCATCATCTAAGTTATAATTTGACTCTTCTTCTACAGGAGCTACATCCTCTACCAGTTCCTTGCGGTTTGCTGCCACAATATCAAGATTCTGATAAAGCACATTAAGAAGCTCATCTGTCTTAATCTTGGTCTCGTTATAGCTGATACGAAGAACATTCTCAATGGACATAAGCATTTCTTTAGTATACTCTAAAGCACCCTGATGGATCTGCTGTGCTTCATAATTGGCATTGGCAACAGTCTCATCAGCCTGCTGTGTAGCACGGGAAAGATATTCATTAGCCTGAAGATAAGCCTGTCTCATAATCTCAGAGTCATGCACCATAGCCTCAGCTTTAATCGCTGCATCCTCAATAATCTTCTGAGCCTTTGCCTCTGCCTCAGCAATCAGCTTATCTCTCTGCTCAATAATCTTATTGCAGCGTCTAACCTCATCAGGAATACGAAGTCTCATTTCATCAATCTTCTCATTGAATTTATCACGTGGTACCACTACCTCATTCTGACTTAAGAATTTAGGCTTGCAGGACTCGATAAACTCACAAAGATCATCGATAGAACGCTCTATTCTTTTTGCACTTGAATTGGACATATTTGCCATAACTAAAACCCCCGAATTTATTTAAATTTCTTGTAAATGTCTTCCATAATATCCTCCGGAACAAATCCGGAAATGTCTCCGCCATAGGACGCAATCTCGCGTACCAGACTGCTGGAAACATATGAGTATTCTATACTTGTAGTAAAGAAAACGGTATCCACATCGGATGCCAGCTTGTGATTGGTCTGAGCTATCTGAATCTCATACTCAAAATCAGTAACAGCTCTAAGGCCTCTGACCAGATAATCAGCCTTCATTTCATGGGCAAAATCTACCAAAAGGCCGTCATAGCTCATGACCTTGACATTTTTAATATCTTTAGTAACTCTTTTTAAAAGCTCTACTCTCTCATCAGTAGAAAACAGGGCTTTTTTTGAGCTATTCTTAAGAACACCGATAATCAGCTCATCTGAAAGTCTGGCTGCTCTTTTTATTATATCCAGATGTCCCAGTGTAACAGGATCAAAGCTCCCGGGATAGATACCTATCTTCATAAGCAGCCTCCATTTTAAGCCATTTTTTTAATAAAAACATGCTTGTTGGTCTTGTAATTTTTTTCTTTAAATATCTCAAATCCTAAACTGCCACAGTATGATAAATCTGTCTTATCAGACGCCTCCACTACTATCCAGGTGTCTTCATTGATAAGGCAGGAATATGCAAGACGCTCCAGCACCTGTCGCTCCAGCTCTTTATTATAAGGGGGATCCATAAAGATAAAGTCATATACTTTACCCTCTCCCTCCAGCATATTAAGTGCAGATACTGCATCTGTGGCCAATACTCTGGCCCTGTCAAAAAGACCTGTAGTCCGTAGATTCTCTTTGATACAGTCTAAAGATGCCTTATTAATGTCTACCATAACAGCCTGACCGGCACCACGGCTTAAAGCTTCAATGCCTATGGCACCACTGCCTGAAAAAAGATCAAGAAACAGGCTGCCGGCAATATAAGGATTCATTACATTAAATAACGTCTCCTTAGTCCTGTCCTGTGTAGGACGTACATCCAGCCCAGGAACAGTTTTAAGCAGTAAATGTCTTTTTTCTCCGGCAATTACTCTCATAGATACCTCATCATAGCAGTTTATCATTTCTTAAGAATTTATTGTAGCATTTTCTATAAAAATATCAAGTAAATGAAGAAAATAATTTATTTTGCATTAATAATCTTATTTATGTCAGAAAAATCCTTAAGAGCCTGCTTGCCTATCTTAAAAATTCGCTTCATATTAATTGAATTTACGCCGCCCTGTCTGGGTCTGAAGGTAATAGGAAGGAATTTAACTTTATAGCCCTTCTTAATAAGCATCACAGAAATAATAACATTGGAAAGATTATAATTTTCAGGGATATATCCTATTTCTTTGGCAAGAGTAGATGCTTTCATAAGTCTGAAAGGAGTATTGGCATCTGTAACATGTACATGGAATTTGAGACGGCATACCAGCTTCAGAGTCTTGGTAACAAACACCCTGCTAAATCCGTCCTGACGGCCCTTTCTATGGCCTATAACCATATCATACTGATCCTTAAGCTGCCAGAAAGCATCAAACTCTGAGGGCAGTGTCTGTCCGTCAGAATCAGTCTGGAAAATGTAATCAGCCCCCTCCTTTATAGCATAATTGTAGCCATAAAGAATGGTAGCGCCATGACCTCCGTTGGGCTTTGTCAGCGGAATAAACTGAGGTCTGCTTTCCTTAAGCTTAAGCATAATCTCATATGTATCATCTTTACTGCCGTCATTAACAATGACAAGACGGGAATCCTGACCATACTTCTCCACCACAGGATACCAGTCATTAACCACTGCTTCTATGTTATCTCTTTCGTTGTAAGCCGGAATAACAATATATAGCTTTTCCATAAATAACCTCTTCTCTTTTATTTATATAATGGCTTATGAGTATCAAATACTCTTATAGCCCACTGTCCTTCTCCATAAGTAAAGACTTCTTCATATGTATTCTGAATATTTTCCTCATTCAGTTCATAATCACTGCTTTCCCTGATAGTTATATCCAGAATGATATAATCAATATCTGCCAGCTTTATGTAAAAATCCAGGGCGGCGGGAGTCTCTGCTTCAAAAATATCTGTAACCATAGCCGCTCTAAAATCTGCATTATAGCCTGCTGACCATACACAATATGGATAGCTGTAATAGCTGATGATACCGCCCAGCACTATATTGGAGATAGGATAAACATCTGTAAGTACTAAATCATTACTGCTAATGTTTTCCTTAATCCACATAGTGACAGGACTTTTCTGGTCAAATGTCATTTTATTTCCGTCTTCATTGTACTGAATTCTAAGCTCTGCTACTCCGGTAGCCGTAAGACAGAATGTAAGTACCAGCGCTACTATAATCTTAGCTATATCCTTCTCTCTAAAGAAAGCTGCCACAAAATCAGCAGTATAGATGGAAATCAGCATAAGGGAAATGATAACCCATTTATGATTGACGCCGATATCAGGTGTAAGCTTCAGGAAAAATGAAAGGATAAAGGGCACTGTAAAGACAAAAAGCATATATCTCTTCACGCCTCTGTATTTTAGCGCACCAAATATGGCTATCAGAATAGTTACTCCTGTAAGCAGGCCGATATACAGCATAACGCCCCAGAAAGTTCTGTTGTCAGCTATAAATCCAAAGAAATATTCAGGTGCTACTGCTGATCCGTAAATAAAGAACTTGGACTGTAAAAAAGTAAGTCCTACGCTTAGCGCAGCTGTAATCACATAGTCCAGACGACCTGCAGAGAAAGCTGCCATAAAGAAAAGCATGGACAGGGTAGCAATAAGGGCAGAACCATGCCAGAAGCCCATGGCCCCCAGGAATAATCCCATACCTACAGATTTCTTAAGGTCGAAAAACTTCCAGCCATAGGAAGTAAAAAACATTTCCTTAACGTAGGTAAAAGGCCCCACTTTAGCAGTAGCCTCTGCCATATTTTCAAGGTTTTCTCCTTCAAGTTCTTCTCCTTCAAGACTTTCACCGTAAAGGCTAACTTTTTCCTTCTTAATATCCTTAAGTGAGCCAAGTCTTTTACCCATAGCCTGCAAATATGGAAGGAATACCAAAAGCCCCAGGAGCAGAGCTGATATACCCAGAGCAAAATGGCGCTGGTTGGCAAAAGCACGTGTGCACCAGAAGCCCCATCCCTCATGATATTCAGAGTATTTAAAGTAAGAACTAAGCTCAGCAAAAAGCTTCCAGGCTGAGACTCCGGAGTCTTTTACTCCCTTTACTGCAGCCTTTGTATTTTCTCCAAGGTAGATAAAAAATGAAGGTGATGATCTGAAAGTAAAGAACAAAGCCCCCAGCCAGGCTGTCACATGACTGCCTAAAAGCTGAATAGTCAGGGTGAAAAGCAGCAGGTACATACTGATGAAATTCAGTATGCTGGGAATATTAAAGGCGTGATCTATGCGAAGTCCCAAATACTCAAGATTACCTACCAGGAACTGAAACATAAAATGGTATCTGATATCTTCTCCGCCAAAATATGTATACTGGGTAGGGAAATTGTTACCGTAGGAAAAAGATCTGATCATACCTAAATGGGCACCAAAATCTGCCCATACGGAATAGCCTACATTAAGCTCTCCGTCCTTTACATATAATGTGCGATACATAACAAGATATGCAAAAATAAAAACAATTACAGTAAAAACAAAGTAACCGAACTTATCTCCAAAGAAAAAATCACTGAGTTTATTCCTGTTAATAAAGCTTTTATTTCTAACAGCCTTAAGCACAAAATAAGTAACCGCCAGAAGGAAAAGACTGGGGAGCACTATGGCATTGGCGGGAGTAAGGGGATGCCTTAATGACCTGAAGCCATATGCTACGAAGTAGACCAGCCAGCTCTGAAAAACAGTACCGGTAATATACCATGCGGGAAAAAGCACGAAAAATCCGGGGATTCTAAGCTCTTTCTCGCCTTTTTTATATATACATCTTTCTGAAAGGCCCGGTAAAAAGAAATCGCAAAATACCGCTCCTACAAGTATGCAATTAAGTAAATATAAAATACCAACCATTGGTGTCCTCTGTATCAATCATTAATTTTCTTGGATATAATATATCTGGGTCTTCCTTTTATCTCGTGATATATACGCTCGAGGTAAAGTCCTATAATACCCAGACAAACCATAATGGTAGAACCTATCAAAAGCAAAAGAAGGATAACTGTCGTAAATCCCTCCAGGGAGTATCCCATGAAAAAGCGAACCAGAGTCTCTATCCCCAGCACCACGGACAGAACAAACATTAATAGTCCCAGCCTGATAATAAGCTTAAGAGGCGCAGAGGCATAGGAAGTAATACTGGTAACCGCCAGTGTAGCCAGTCTGTTAAAGGACCATTTGGACTTGCCCTCCACTCTGTCCTGTACTTCAAAAGGTACTTTCTTCCTTTCAAAGCCTACCCAGGCTGACATACCTCTGAAAAAGGTAATCTTTTCAGGCATAACAGCTATGGCATCCACCACCCTCCTGTCTAAAAGCTTAAAATCAGATGCATTCCTAAGATCAATATCTGTAAGCTTCAGAAGAATCCTATAGTAGCTGTTGGCTGCCAGGCGATGCAGACCGCTTTCCTTGCCACGGTCACTCTTTACGCCCTCTACTACGTCGTAGCCTTCTTCTCTCCATATGCGGACAAATTCAGGTATCAGCTGGGGCGGATGTTGTAAATCAGAATCAAGCACCACAACAGCGTCACCTTTCGCCTCATCAAGACCAGCACAGAGAGCAGCTTCTTTACCAAAATTTCTGGAGAGACGTATGCTTTTTATCCTTTTATTTTCCTTAGACATACTGCTAAGTCTGGCCCA
Organism: Lachnospiraceae bacterium; assembly: GCA_045616485.1. GTDB lineage: Bacteria > Bacillota > Clostridia > Lachnospirales > Lachnospiraceae > RGIG3528. Next base: position 79,394 of record JAZLGU010000027.1, on the reverse strand, counting down.
GGAGTCATCTTTGGAGCCATCGTCTACCAAAACAATCTCATAATTCAGTTTTGCATTTTCCACTATCTCTGCCACTGTCTGTACGGAACGCTCAATATGAGCCGCTTCATTGTACACAGGCATAACTATGGAAATAAGTAAGTCTAAACTTTTCACCAGGAAATGTCCTCAAATTTTAATTTTGTCAGCTCCTCCATGGAGCAAATTTCTTCTCCCACTACTCTATTGGCCTGATTGACCAGCATGGCTTCAAAAAGATTACGGATGCCTCTTGCATTACCGAACTCTTTCTTTGCATGCTCTGACATGTGAGATACGTAATCAAGTAAAGATTCTTTTACAGTCTCTTCCAGAACAAAGCCATTCTTTTGGGCCATACCTTCAAGTATATCACAAAGCTCTATGGGACTATAATCAGGGAAAGTAATAAAGCGATTAAATCTGGAAACAAGACCTGTATTCGCTTTAAGAAACTCCTTCATTTCATCGGTATAGCCGGCCACGATAACCACCAGGTCCTTACGGTGATCTTCCATAAGCTTTACCAGGGTATCTAAGGCCTCTTTACCAAAATCATTGGAAGTATTGCCTACAAGAGCATAAGCTTCATCTATAAATAACACGCCTCCAAGGCTCTTTTCCACTACTTCCTTCACCTTTAATGCAGTCTGCCCCACATAGCCTGCTACAAGGCCTGAACGATCTGTCTCTGTCACAGTCCCTTTGGACAGTATCCCCAGCTCCTTATATATACGGCTTACAATACGGGCCACTGTAGTCTTACCTGTACCGGGAGACCCTGTAAACACCATATGATAAGACATCTCTATCTCAGGCAGATGATATTGCTCACGCATTTTTCTGACCTTTATAAGATTGATCAATGAACGTATCTCTGTCTTTACTTCCTCTAATCCTACCAGGGCATTCAGCTCTTCCATTACTTCAGTAAGAGCATTGTCATGAATCTTGGCTAAGATAGCTGCATCATTTTCTACAACCTTTTTCTCCTGCTTTTTCAACAGAATCTCCGGCTTCTCATATGTCTTTTTAGGCTTCTGTCTGGCTTTAATACGCCTGTCTCTTAAGCTTTCCCGCTCAATGGAGTCTGAAGAATATGCTACTGAAGCCACGGGACGCAGCTGCTCAGAAGTATAGTAAAGATTTATTTTCTTATATTCTGAGAAATCATAAGCTGCATCTTTTATGCCCTGAGCTGAAGTCAAAAGATTGCCGAAACACAGCTTTTTGAAAAGGTACTTGCTGTCTACACTCTGCAAGGGATACTTACTGTTACTTAAAAAAGCTGATACCCTGTCAAAATATATGCCGAGATACTTGGTAGCCAAAGCATCATCTTTTCCGTTAAGTCTGGCCATGCAAAGCATGATATTTATAATAGCATCAAAGAAAAGAGCTGCCGTACCTGAAGCCTTTTCCACATCTCTAAGAGCCAGCAACTGGTATAAAATAGGCGCACTTTTCTGAAAACGATCCGCATTATCAGTAAGCTTCTTATCGTCTTCATATTCATTTAAAATCTCCCTGGCTTTTTCTGAGAAAGAAGCAATAAAAGCCTTCTCCTCACGTCCCAGTCTGTTAATATAAACAGCAAAACAAACCAGAAGGGACTCTACATATATATCAAGAATCTCCTCCGGCTCACTGTTTAATATACGCCCTGCATCACTCCAGTAACCCTCAATCTGCAGCAAATTGCAGAAATCTGATAAAATCTTGTAATTATCGGATGCAATATTATAAAGCTGTGCATTCGTAAGCTTATCCATTTATAAAACCTTTTCTTAATTTATATCAATAATAACCCTTTTATATCTTACAATATTTATCCATAAAATGAAACATATAATTTGCTTCAGAATCTATAAGTTTTGTTACAATTTGATCCAGCTCCCCTGCAGTCAGCTTTCCCGCAGCTTCAAAGGCCTCAGAAAATATAGCAGAATCCGAATAAATATCTCCGATTTTAAAGTACATCTCTCCGCATTGTCTGGTACCAAAGATATCTCCGGGCCCCCTTAATCTAAGATCTTCATTGGCTATGAAAAAGCCATCTGTGGAATTCTTAAGCACTTCCAGTCTTTCTATACTGTCAGGACCACATTCACCATGGGAAATAATGCAGTAAGACTGATCCTTACCACGGCCTACACGGCCTCTTAACTGATGAAGCTGCGCTAATCCAAACCTTTCAGCATTTTCTATCATCATCACAGTAGCATTAGGCACATTTACGCCCACTTCTACAACTGTAGTGCTAACAAGAACCTGTATATCGCCCTTGGAAAAGGCCTCCATGACTTGATTCTTTTTCTCATTTTTCATTCTGCCGTGTAATATTTCTACAGATACTTCATCCCCCCACACTTCCTTAAGATTCTTAGCGTAGTCTGTAACATTTTCCAGGTCACTGCCCTCATTTTCGTCAATCATGGGACAGATTATATAGGCCTGATGCCCCAGCTGCACCTGATTTTTTATGAATTTATAAGCTGTCTCCCTGTATTCTCTACCCACCAGACAGTTTTTTATCGGAAGTCTGTCAGAAGGCTTTGTATTAATCCTGGAAATATCCATATCTGCATACAGCATCATGGCTAAGGTCCTGGGAATAGGGGTAGCAGACATAGCAAGAACATGAGTCTTATCAGCCTTTCCCCTAAGCTCATCCCTCTGATTGACTCCAAAACGGTGCTGCTCATCAGTAATACAAAGGGCCAGATTCTTAAATTCTATATCCTTTTGAAAAAGCGCATGGGTACCTACCGTCACAGCTGCTTCTCCGCTACGAATAGCCTCAATTGCAGTCTTTCTTTCCTTGGCCGTAACTGCGCCGGTAAGCAGTACTACCTTTACGCCAAAGGGAGCCAAAAGACCTGATAATGTCTCATAATGCTGTCTGGCCAGCACTTCAGTGGGCACCATAATAGCCCCCTGATAGCCGGCTTCTGCCACAGTAAGCAAGGATAATGCTGCTACAATTGTTTTTCCCGAGCCTACGTCTCCTTGTATCAGTCTGGCCATCACCCTGCCGCTGTCCAAGTCTTTTTTAATATCATTAAACGCTGCCATCTGGTCCATAGTAAGCTCAAAAGGCAGGCTGTTAATAAGCTTACAACAGGCACCAGCGTCCTTTATGCGAACAGCTCCCATCTCCCTTTCTTTCAGCATATTCATATTTTTTAATACCACTGAAAAAAGGAAAAATTCTTCAAATATAAGGCTTCTTCTGGCATCATTTAATGTCTCATAGCTTTTTGGAAAATGCACTTCTTCCAAGGCATTTGTTTTCTTTATCAAAGAAAATTCTTTTCTTATGGAAGCCGGTATATATTCAGGAAAATCAGAAGCCAGAACCAAAGCCTGCTTCATAGACTTGGTCACCAGATTGTTGGAAAGGCCTGATACTAAAGAATACACAGGCTGCAAGGATCTGCGTAAAAGAGCATACTCCTCTCTTTTATAAATCTTGGCCTGCTCCATCTGTATCTTGCGGCCTTTTTTTACTACTTTGCCTCTAAAAATAAAATGATATCCTGCTTTTAACTCATACTTAACATAGGGTTGATTAAACCATACCAGCTCTATTTCACCACTGCTGTCATTTGCAGTGGCTGTAATAATCTTAATTCTTGTATTGTACTTAGGCTCTACCACTTTGGTGACACTGGCACAAATAGCTGCAATTTCCCCTATCTTAAGCCGGTGTATGTCCACAGCTTCATCAAACGCCTCATATCTTCTGGGATAAAAAGTAAGCAGCTCTCCCACAGTATCTACTGATAATTTGGAAATATAGCCGCTGGTCTTTTCCCCAATGCCCTTGATAGTATTTACCTGATCAGAAAGTCTCATGTATCCCCCAAAAATACAACAACCCGGATAATATATATCCGGGTCTTTAATTTATTCTACTGAAATTACGTAATAGTAAATAGGCTGACCGCCTTCATGAATCTCCACTTCAAGGTCAGGGAATTCTTCTTTTAAGGCATCACAAAGCTTTTCAGCCTCATGCATGGTAGTCTCTTCTCCGTAGTAGAGAGTAATAAGAGCAGAATCCTCTGTTACCATTTGCTTGGTAAGATCAAATGCTACATCATGAATATTAGAGCCCACTGCCTTAATTGTCTTATCATCAAGGCCCATAATATCATTCATTTTAATCTCAAATCCGTCTATCTGTGTATCACGTACAGCATAAGTAATCTGGCCAGTCTTAACAGTAGCAAGTGACTCAGTCATGTCACGCTCATTGTCCTCCGGACTATTATCATACATGTAATTGATAAGAGCTGTAATACCCTGAGGAACTGTTTTGGTAGGAATAACAATTACATTTTTGTCTTCTGTAAGACTCTTAGCCTGATCTGCTGCCAGAATAATATTCTTATTGTTTGGTAATACATAAATATTGTCAGCATTAATGGACTCAATAGCTTTAAGTACATCATCAGTAGATGGATTCATAGTCTGACCACCTTCAATGATATAGTCTACTCCCAGCTCCTTAAATATCTCATTCATGCCGGCGCCGATAGACACTGCTACAAAGCCATCTTTTTTATGCTCACTGCTAACAGGCTCTTCACTGCTTTCTGCTGTGCAGCTCTCACAAGTATCACTCTCTGCAGCTGATGCTTTAAGATTCTCCATCTTAATATCTGTAAGTGTACCGAGAGCAACACCCTTGGAAATGACCTTACCCGGAGCATCTGTGCAGGCCTTAACGCAAATCTTACCACTCTTTGAAGATACGCTAACCTCGTCAGACATGGCCTCTATATAGGACTTGAGCTTTAGCTCATCCTCATGATTCATCTCCTGAGCCGGAGTCAGCATGTACTCTACTGAATATGTAAACTTGGAAGCGGATGCAGATGGCTCTTCCTCTGCTGCCACTACTGCCTCAGCAAAAGAAATAGGATTGCCGGTAAGGGCAGCATAGGCACCACGTAAAAACTCCAAAAGTCCCTGGCCGCCTGAGTCTACTACTCCAGCCTCTTTAAGTACAGGAAGCAGCTCCGGAGTGTTATCCAAAGATACCTGTGTAGCATCAATAATCTGCTTGAAAAAGTCTTCAACTGAAAGATCTGCTGAAGCCAGCTCACGAGCCTTATCAGCTCCAGCCTTGGCTACTGTAAGAATAGTGCCCTCTTTGGGCTTCATAACCGCCTTATATGCAGTCTCAACAGCTTTTTCAAAAGCGTCAGCACATACCTTGGCATCCAGCTCCTCTACGGTACCACACACTTTTGTAAAACCACGAAGAAGCTGAGAAAGAATAACGCCTGAATTACCTCTGGCTCCACGAAGTGAGCCTGAAGACATAGCCTTACAAAGATCAGCCATCTTAGGATTGGTCATGGCATATACTGCATCTGCAGCTGACATGATAGTAAGGGTCATATTGGTACCTGTATCTCCATCCGGAACAGGGAAAACATTAAGTTCGTTTATGTATTCTTTTTTTGCTTCAATAGCCTTAGCACCTGACAAAAATGCCATTCTAAGCTCTGCAGCATCAATTTTCTTCTGATTCAATTTCCTATATCCTCCTAGCGAAAGCATTATATATGCTGATTAATCTATGTTTCTTACGCCTTCAACAAGAACGTTAATTTTCTCAACTTTAAGGCCTGAGAACTCCTCCACCTTATACTTTACATCACTTATAAGATTGGAAGCTACAGCAGAAATGCTGACACCATATGATACTATGATGTGAAGATCAATGATAATAGTATTGTCCGGAGTAATAACAACATTTACTCCTCTGTTAAGGCTGTCTCTTTTAAGAAGACGGGCAATACCATCCTTAACATTTATAGTAGCCATACCAACAATACCGAAACAGCTGACAGCAGATGCTCCTGCATACTTTGCTATAACATCGGTATCGACCTGAACATTACCAAGGTTTGTATTAATAGTACCTGCATTATTCATATAAAACCCTCCTGGTGCATAATTCTAATTATTAAAAAAGAATCTGTCTCCCTATAGACTATACATTACTATTATAACCTATTTCCTCATAAAAGAAAATAAAAAAATTACTTGTATCAAAATAGTTACTTTCTGTTAGAAAAAGAAAAGGTGACGAAACATTATCGTCACCTTTTAAATTCATTATGCGCGCTCTACATTGCCGGACTTAAGGCAAGAAGTACATACATACATCTTCTTATTGCCGGTAGCAGTCTTTACGCGAACGCTCTTCACGTTGGACTTCCACATTCTATTGTTTCTGCCGGAAACGTGGCTTCTGGAGAAGCTGAGCTGCTTGCCCCAAAGGGAAGCCTTATTGCAAATTTCACATTTAGCCATGATAAAACCTCCTAATTACTTTCTGAGACCGAGCTTCTCGATCAGTGCACGATAACCCTCAAGGTTTGTCTTCTTGTAGTAGTCAAGGAGACCACGTCTCTGACCTACAAGCTTAAGCAGACCGCGATTTGAATGGAAATCATGTGGATTCTCCTTCATATGAGCGGTAAGCTCATTAATTCTTGCTGTAAGAAGTGCGATCTGAACCTCAGGTGATCCTGTGTCATTAGCAGTTCTACCGTAGGAAGCGATAATCTCTTCCTTCTTTTCCTTTGTAATCATGGTAATTACCTCCTATTTTAATATATGCCAGCTCCTCAGAAACGGTCGGAGTGATCCAATCACTGGGAAGCGGTGTGCTTACGATTCGCAAGCTTTGGTATCATAACACGTTTTTACAATTTTGTAAAGATTTTTTTTATTCACTCTAACTTATGGCATTGTATAAAAACATATATAAATATGAACACAATTTCAACACATTTTTTTAGTAGAATCGGTTATAGATTGAGCGGGAAGTACGTTCAATTCGAAATAATCTTTTGATTATTTCTCTCCCCTACTTATTTACTTTTTATTAATTTTTTCATAACTCCCCCGAAAGGCAGCCTCCCCAGGCTGCCTTTCATCTTTTTTACTATTATTATTTAATTCTCTTTCCTATGACAACAGTTCTTCTGGGGGAATTGTCTGCTGTAGCGCAGGTAACAAGAGTCACAAATTCATCTCCATACTCTGCTGTAACATCCAGTTTCTTTACGCTTTTATCTTTAATAAATGCATACCATTTATCGAATTCTTCCTGAGAGCCACAGTTGATAAAGGATGCAAAGTAATATGTATCATCATCCGGCACTCTGTCCTCAAAATAGGAAATAATCTCATACTCCCTGTATTCGTAACAGGTGGTAAAAGAAAAACTATGATGCTCTTCGATAAAAGTCTTTGATGTCCAGAACTGCTTAAGGGCTCCAAATAACTTATAATTAACTATGTTATGTCCAAAAATAATAATATTATCTGATGGCTTAACTCCATTTTCATAATTATTCTCGGCTGTTCCCTTACCCACTTCGCAAAGCTCTTCAACAAATAATGAACCGTTTCTGTTGGGCTTGCCATTGGCATCATGATCCAGATAGAACCATGCTTCATTGGTCTCCGGCTTTTTAGGGTCAAAAGGAGTAGATAAATCATCAAAGGTCTGGAAAACCGGATAATTAATTCTATTTGTCTCACTGAGACCGCCATGATAGCTGCCGAGCAGCTCCAGCCAGCCAACATAGTCCTTATTTTTTTCTATGCCTGCCAGTCCTCCTGCTGTCATAGCAGGTGATGGCGATGGTGTAGGAGTAGGTGATGGTGATGATGAAGGGGTAGGTGATAATGTAAGCTCAGGCGACATCTCCGGCACCACTGAAGGAGTAAGAGACGTATCTGCTCCCGGAGTCACAGGCTGGGGGGTACTATGCGTATCTGATCCTACTGATGGCGTACTGGATAGCTCTGCATTATGAATATGCTCATAAAAATCACTGTTTGCTTTTCTCATTCTTCTATCATTAATAAAATCTCTGGCAAATAATACCACAAAGACTACAAATGAAATAAGAAATACAGTAAAGAAAACAGCAAACAGTGGATTGGTTTTATATTGTTTTATAAGGCGCTTAAAAAATTCACCTGTTTTTTTTAAAAATAACATTTAGACACCTTCGATACTTTAATATACCTAATATCTGTCATCAGAATTAAGCTTCTTAAGTGTATCGAAAAGTTTATCAGAAATCAATACGAAAACTATTATTTCTATGGCAAATCCTACAAGGCATGATGTTACTCTGGTGTTTAGGAATACCTGGGAAATTGGATTCTTAATAAAAATAGATAAAGCAAAGGTCGTAACTATCATACCTGCTACCAGATGATCCAAAAGGGCCGCCAGTACGATACGCTTCATATCGTGCTTTTTATAAAGTAAGAAGCCGTATATAAGACCTCTAAGCACTGAAGCCAGTGTAATAATGGGATTAAAGGGTCCCGGCTGTGGTACACTAATGAATCCCACAATATCCGATACTCCACATATCAAAGCGGAGTATATGGGGCCCAGCATGGCACCACAGATAGCTTTGGGTAGAAAAGCCAGAGAAATCCTGCTTATGGGTGTCTGCCAGACTAAAAATCTCTCGCACACAATAGTAAGCGCAGTCAGGAGTCCAAGTAAAACAACGGTACGTACAGACATTCTAGGCTGAATACGCTTAATTGTTGTTCCACCAAACTCGGTTTCATAGGGATCTGTTTGAGTGGTTTTAAACATATAAATAATTCCTTTAAAAATATATTTTAAAAAGCCGAAGCTCTTTAATCATTGGTAAGCTGTGACATATAAAGCTTATAGTAGTAGCCCTTACTTTCCATAAGCTCATCATGGCTACCGCTCTCTGCTATCTTGCCGTCACAGATATACATGATCTTATCACAGTTCTTAATAGTGGAAATTCTGTGAGCTACGATAAAGCTGGTTCTGTTTTTAAGAAGCTCTTTAATGCCCTCCTGTACCAGAAGCTCTGTATTGGTATCAATGGAGGAAGTAGCTTCATCCAATATAAGAATACGAGGATCTGACAAAAGGGTACGGGCAAAGGATAAAAGCTGTCTCTGTCCTGCAGAAAGCATATCGCCGTTTTCGTTAATCTCAGTATTGTAGCCGTCAGGAAGTGTCATGATGAATTCATGAGCATATACCTGCTTTGCTGCTGCGATACACTCTTCGTCTGTGGCATCCAGGCGACCGTATCTGATATTTTCCATAACAGTACCGGAGAAGATAAAGGAATCCTGCAGCATGATACCCATCTGGCTTCTGATACTTTTAAGAGTAACTCCGGCTATATCAGTATCATCAATCTTAACAGCACCGCTCTTTATATTATAAAATCTGGAGATCAGATTTACAATTGTGGATTTTCCTGCGCCTGTAGGACCTACCAGTGCAAAGGACTGGCCGGGAGCGGCATGGAATGATACATTTTTAAGGATAGGTCTGTCTTTTTCATACTCGAAAACAACATCCTCAAATTTTACATCGCCCTGGATCTCAGGAAGCTCTGTAGCACCTTCTACATCAGTAACATTTACAGGCTCATCCATCAGCTGATAAATACGTTCCAGATAAGACATGGTATTTACAAGATTGTTATAGTTATTACCTATATTCTGTATAGGCTGCCAAAAACGTGATGCATAGGATGTCATGGCAATAATAACACCCAGTTCCAAGGAATCGCGGAAAAAGTAGATACCCACTATATAAACCAGATACATACTAATCTTGGAAATAAGGAGTGTAGTAGGCCACATGGAGTGGTTCACGGTAACTGCTTTCAGAAAAGCTGATGCTGCGCCCTCTGCCAGCTTACCATTAATACCATAGTTCACTTCTTCTCTGGAAAAACTCTGAGTAACTCTCTCACCTCTGATACTCTCAGCCAGGTAAGCTGTATAGTTACTCTGACGATTGGCCTGATTTCTCCATACGGTACGCTGAAGCTTTCTGATAGCAAAAACATAAATCATGAAAATAGGAATACCGGCAAATACCACCAGAGAAAGGCCCGGATGGAAAGCAATCATAAAGCCTGCAATAAGTACAAGGCTTATTGCTTCCAGAATCATATTAATAAGACCATTGGACAAAAAGTCTGATACAGAGTTTACATAGTTGATTACACGCACCAGAATTTTTCCATGAGGTCTGGAATCATAATAATCGAAAGGCAGATCCTGCAGGTGTACATAGAGGTCGTGACGCATATCACGAATAATGGCTGAGCCCGCCATAGCTGAGCTTCTGGATCTGTTTTTATTGCATATTGCCTGAATAATTACTGTAATAACTATACCGGCACCGGAAATAAGAAGCATTTTCAAATCCTTTTCCGGAATGAATCGGTCGATTACATGTTCTGTAAACAATGGCAAAATAAGTCCGCAGATAATGGATATCATGGAAAAAGTAAAGGCTTTAAAGAAAAGCACCTTATACTTTCTTATATATACCATGCTTCGTTTAAGCTGGGATAAGTCAAAGGAGGATTCAAGGGTTTCATCTATATCATATTTATTACGAGCCATGTTTTCCTCCTTCCTATACAAGAGCAGCTACTGCTGCATCAATTTCTTCTTTGGTAGCCAGGCCTTGCTGAATGCGGTAAATCTTGCTGTAATATCCGCCCTTACCGATAAGCTCTTCGTGGGTGCCCATTTCAGATATTCTGCCATTTTCAAGAATAACTATGAAATCACAGTTTTTAACAGCAGTAATACGCTGGGCTACAATAATTGTGGTGCCCTTCTTTTCTCTGGCATTAAGACGCTCCTGAATATACTTTTCAGTCTCCAGGTCAACTGCAGATGTGGTATCATCCAGCATAAGAATAGGTGCTCTCATAGCCAGGGCTCTGGCAAGAGACAGTCTCTGCTTCTGACCGCCGGAAAGACCCATGCCGCGCTCACCGATAATGGTATCATAGCCTTCCGGAAGCTTTCGGATAAAGCTGTCTGCATCTGCATCAACAGCTGATTTGTAAACAGTCTCCACGTCAACATCAGGAACACCATAGGCTATATTGGACTCTGCTGTGTCGGAGAAAAGGAAAACATCCTGAAGAGCCACAGCCACATTACGTCTAAGATGCTGCAGATCATAATTTTTAACATCCACGCCATCAATCATAACATTACCCTTGTTTACATCAACGAAACGGGTAATGAGATTCAAAAGAGTAGACTTACCGGAGCCTGTAGCTCCCATGATGCCTACTGTACTGCCGGCAGGTATATGAAGATCAATGTCTTTAATGACATACTGTCCATCGTATTTTAATGCAGCATGATTAATGTCAATCTGACCTTTAATCTCCTTTGTGCAGGCTGCATTTTCAGGGCTTACTATATCTGAGCCCATATCATAAAGCTCATGTACTCTCTCACAAGAAGTATTAAAACGCTGGAAATCATTAATAAGTGAGCCGATCTGCTGCATGGGAGAATTCAGCATCCAGGAAAGGGAGGTAAATACAGTAAGCTGGCCCAAGGAAATCTCGTCAAAAATAACCAGCACAGCACCCAGAATAATAGCACAGCAGTTCATAATATTGGCTACAGTCTCCAGAATAGGCGAATACTTTACCCACATCTTGTTAGCTTCAAGCTGATAATCGTAATAAGTATTATTTTCCTTATCAAACTTTTCTATTTCAAATGGCTCACGGCAAAAAGCACGTACTACTCTGTTACCTTCTATATTTTCAGAGACTACGGTATTCAGCTTTGACAACTGATTTCTGGCAGCACCAAATACAGGGCGTACGTGTTTACCCAGCTGAATGGCTGTAATAAAAGCAAAAGGAGAAAGCGCCAAAAGACAGAGAGTAAACTTCCAGCTAATGGTAAAAAATACTGTAAGTACAACAATTACCATAACAATACTCTCGAACATGGAGTAGCTTACCCAGGCAATAAAATGACGAATCATCTCAATATCACCGGTACACTTATTAATAAGGTCTCCGGAACGATTGTTCATAAAGAAACTACGGCTTTGTCTGCCCAGTTTCTCATAGATATCTTTTCTGATTTTTGTAACTGCCACAAGAGCTACATCATCTCGCTGAATATTGGAAATAAACTTAATAACCATTCGAAATACTATAATGCCAAGAGCAATAAGCAACAATGGCAAAATAGCCTCAAGTACTGATGATGTGGAAACAGAATCATCATCAAACAGCGGCTTAAGATAATCATCAAGAATTTTACTCATTATGAGAGGTTCTACAACTAAAAGACCAATATTTAAAAGGTCTAAGAACCATGAACATAAAAGTTCCCATATCCTCTTTCCGGTAAAGGAAAGAGACCATTTCATCTCTCTCATATAGACTCCCTCGTTTCTTTTTAATAAATTAAAACAAAAACGTTTTATAACTCAATTCCACTTAAACGAACTATATCAAAAGAAAAATAAAAATCAAGAGAAATTTTATAAAAAATCCTCTTGATTTATTAAAGATATTAATTCAGTTTTCTTATAATACTAATATTACAGCTCAACAGGACCATCACCAATTTCTACTACATAGAAATCAGCGGCGTATCCGATTTTTTCAAGGTACTTCTCACCTACTGTTTTAATAAATTCATCTACATGCTCATCCTTTACAATGGCTACTGTGCAGCCACCAAAGCCGGCACCTGTCATACGTGCACCAATAACACCGGACACCTGCCAAGCATTCTCTACGATAGTATCAAGCTCGATACCTGTTACCTCATAGTCATCACGAAGAGATGTATGAGAGTCATTCATAAGAGAACCAAAGGTGGTAAGATCATGAGCCTTAAGAGCCTCTACAGCGCGTACTGTTCTCATATTTTCATATACTGCATGCTTGGCGCGACGGCTCTTAACCTCATCGCCAATAACATTCTTTACTTCCTCAAAATCAGCCTCTGTAAGCTCGCCCAAAGCATTTATTTTCTTAACAGTCTGAATCTTTGCCAGAGCGTCCTCACATTCAGAACGTCTCTCGTTGTACTTGGAGTCGCCCAGACCACGCTTTTTGTTGGAACAGGTAATAACAATCTTTGCGCCATCCAGCTCAATAGGTGCGTACTCGTACTCAAGTGTAGCAGTATCAAGGAAAATAGCATTATTCTTCTTGCCCATAGCAATAGCAAACTGGTCCATAATACCACAGTTAACACCGATAAATTGATTCTCAGCCTTCTGGGAAAGCAGAGCCATATCGATAAAGCTCATTTCAAAACCAAAAAGCTCACGGCAAGCAAAGCAAGTCAGAACCTCAAGGCTGGCAGAGGATGAAAGTCCTGAAGAATTGGGGATATTACCAAATACCAGCATATCAATGCCTTCGTTTACCTTTTCCTCATTCTCATTCAGTATAGAAATAACGCCCATAGGGTAATTTGCCCAATCGTACTCTGCCTTGTCATATATAAGCTCGTCCAGAGATACAGCGTGAATGCCCTGATTCTCAAAATTCATGGAATAAAATCTGCAGGTATCCATACCGTTCTTTCTGGCTACAGCATATGTGCCGATAGTAAGAGCACATGGAAAAACATGACCGCCGTTATAGTCGGTATGTTCACCAATCAGATTAACTCTACCCGGAGCGAAAAATACTCTCGCATCCTCTGTACCGCCAAATACACGCAGAAACTCATTAAGTAACTTCTCTTTCATAGGAATTCTCCTTTAATATAATATGTTATTTTCTCCAAAATTCTTGTTATAAAACACTTTTCTTGAAGATTATAACATCAGGGAATTAATATGTAAAGAAATATTTAGAAGAACATTTGAAATAGTATAAAAAACGCAATAGTTTTTCAACGCTTTAAAGCGGCAAAGTTTTTCTTGACAAATCTGCTTTAGGATAGTAAACTCCCACAGTATAGATTATTATTTTATTAGTAATAAACTGCCTATAGAAAGGCCCATACACCTATGATTATTAATGTAAAAAACGAAACAAATCCTTATAATATAGTTCTTGAGGCCGGAGTCCTTAAAAATGTTGCCCAGCATCTATCTTCTGCCCCCAAGAATATTATAATTACTGACTCCGGCGTCCCTGCTGTATACGCCGAGACCGTTGCCAGTCAAGTAGATAATCCTTATATATATACTATTCCCCAGGGCGAAGCCAGCAAATGCTTTGATTCCTATATGAATATAGTTAAAAAAATGGCTGAGTTAAAATTCACCAGAAATGACCGCGTTATTGCTGTAGGCGGCGGTGTTGTAGGAGACCTCTCCGGTTTCTGCGCAGCTACCTATATGCGCGGCATCAGCTTTGTTAATATTCCTACCACTCTGCTATCCCAGGTGGATTCCTCCATCGGTGGCAAGACCGCTATTGACTTAGATTCCATAAAAAATATAGTAGGAGCTTTCAAGCAGCCTGATCTGGTTATTATTGATCCTGAGGTCCTTAATACTCTTTCAGACAGGCTTGTGTCTGCAGGCCTTGCTGAAGCTATTAAAATGGCTGCTACCAGTGACGCAGAGCTTTTCTCCTTCATTGAAAAAAGTTCTGATTTAAAGAAGGATTTGCTTCACATTATAGAAGGTGCCCTTCTTATTAAAAAGGATGTTGTGGAAAAGGATCCCGAGGAAAAGGACCTTAGAAAAGTACTAAATTTTGGCCACACCATCGGCCACGCTTATGAATCTGTAGCAGCTGGAGAGTTTCTCCACGGCGAGGCTGTGGCTCTCGGTACTCTCAAGATGTGTTCTCCTTTAGTCAGGGAGCGCCTTATAAAGGTTTATCAAAAATATGATTTACCTACTGATACAGAGACCTTATTTAAGGACAAAAAAGAAACTCTGATTGATTTTGTTTCCCACGATAAGAAAATGACCGGTGACGGTCTTGTGTGTGTCTACGTTGAAGAAATAGGCTCTTTTGAATTTAAGAAGCTTCCATTGGAGGAAATTAATATATGAAGAATTCATTCGGAAACAGTATAACCCTTACTCTTTTTGGAGAAAGTCACGGTCCTGCCATAGGCTGTACTATTGATGGCCTGGCTCCCGGACTTACGATTAATACCGGTATTATTGCCGATCTGCTTTCCAGGCGTCGCCCTGACGCCAAGCTCGATACTACCCGAGTAGAAAAGGACGAATTTCAGATTTTATCAGGAGTATTTGAAGGCCATGCCACAGGCACTCCTCTCACCATCATGATTCCAAATAGCGATACTCATTCTTCAGACTACTCTGAGATGAAAGAAAAAGCCAGACCTTCTCATGCAGACTTTACAGCCAATGAAAAGTATCATGGCTTTCAGGATTATCGCGGCGGCGGACATTTTTCAGGTCGTATAACAGCAGCCCTGGTGGCTGCCGGCGGTATTTTTATCCCCGCATTGGAGAAAAAAGGAATCACAATAAAGACAGAAATCATTAAATGCGGTGCAGCTACCACAGGCAGTGAAATAAACGAAGTAATCGCAGCCATGAAAATGCAGCAGGACTCCATAGGCGGCATTATCCGTACTACTATTACAGGCGTACCTGCAGGCGTAGGCGAGCCTTGGTTTGATTCTCTTGAAGGCATGCTCTCCCACGCCATCTTTTCTATCGGTGGTATCAAGGGTATTCAGTTTGGTGCAGGCTTCGGCTTTGCAGGTATGACAGGCTCTATCGCCAATGACCCCTTCTATATGGACGGCGATACAGTTAAGACCCGCACCAACAATAACGGCGGCATTAATGGCGGCATCAGTAATGGTATGCCTATAGTATTTGACTGTGTAGTAAAGCCCACTCCTTCTATTCCGCAGCCTCAGGAGACTGTGAATTTCGTCAAAAAGGAAGACACCGAGCTAATCATACAGGGTCGACACGATCCCGCTATTATTCGAAGAATCAGCCCCGTAGTTGATTCTGTTACTTCTCTTGTTATTGCAGATGCCCTGGCCACCCGCTTCGGCACGGATTATTTAAACTAAACGCAGGTAAATATGGAATACGGACTTATTGGAGAAAAACTGGGCCACAGTTTTTCCAAGACTATTCACAATCAAATAGCGGACTATGAATATACCCTTAGAGAAGTCTCCAGGTCCCAGTTTTCATATTTTATGGAAGGCAGAGATTTTAAGGCTATTAACGTTACTATACCTTATAAGCAGGACGTTATCCCCTATCTGTATTACATTGATGATGCTGCCCGGGAAATCGGTGCCGTAAACTGTATTGTAAATAAAGATGACCGTCTCTATGGCTATAATACTGACTTTCTGGGGGCCCGGGATATGATACTTTATGCCGGAATAGAGATGTCAGGAAAAAAGGTACTGATACTGGGTACAGGCGGCACCAGTAAGACTTTGACCCATGTCGCAAAGTCCATGGGTGCCTCCCGAATCATAATTGTTTCCAGGCAGGCCTCCGACTCTTCCATCACATACGAAGATGCCTGCGCCTATCATTCTGATGCAGATATTATAATAAATACTACACCTGTAGGCATGTATCCCAACAATTATCAGTCTCCCATATCCTGTCAGCATTTCCACAAGCTTTCCGGTGTGGTAGACGTAGTCTATAATCCCCTAAAGACTCAGCTGATCTTAGATGCTGAAAAACATGGCATTAAGACTACCTGCGGACTATATATGCTGGTTGCCCAGGCTGTGTATGCTGCCGCTCTTTTTGATCCTTCTTTATTTGAGGATAAAGAAAAAGACTACATACACACACTTATAGATAATATTTTCAAAAAAACGCTTTCGGAAAAACAAAACATTGTTCTTACCGGAATGCCCAGCTGCGGCAAATCCACTCTGGGCTACTATCTTTCTCAAAAGACCGGTTATCAGTATTTTGATACAGATTTATTAATAAAGTCTAAAGAGCATAAAGAAATTCCCGATATATTTAATGAGGTAGGAGAATCCGGATTTCGCGAGATTGAAAGCCAGGTGGTTAAAGAAATCGCTAAAAAATCAGGAATTATTATATCTACAGGCGGTGGAGCGGTACTAAATCCTGAGAACATAGACGCTCTAAAGCAGAACGGACGTATTTATTTCATAGACAGATCTTTGGAAAATCTTAAGACTACCAGTGATCGACCGTTATCTTCCGATTTCGCCTCCCTCAAAAAGCGCTACGACGAACGCTACCACATCTACTGCAGTACTTGCGACATGCGTATCAACGGCGATCAGACTATTCAAGATGAGGTAAATGAAATCTATGAAGCTTCTCGTACTCAACGGACCAAACCTTAATATGCTGGGCATTAGAGAGCCCGATCTCTATGGCAGTGAGAATTACACTACACTCACACAGATGATTGAAGCTCATGCCAAAGAGTTAAATGTTGAGGTAGTCTGCTACCAGTCCAATCACGAAGGTGATCTGGTAGATAAGATTCAGGAAGCGTATTTCACAGGCATTTCCGGTATTGTTATTAATCCCGGTGCATATACCCACACATCCGTAGCTATTCTGGACGCCGTAAAAGCTGTTAAGATTCCCACTGTAGAGGTTCATATCTCTGAGGTGGACAAACGTGAGGACTTCAGACAGATTAGTTACATACGTCTTGCAGCAAAAAAGACCATCACAGGTCATGGTCTTAAAGGTTACTTAGAGGCAATGGATTTTTTAGTGGGGAATTTAGGATGAACAAAAATTTAAGTTCAACGACTTTCAGGGGTGAAGTCGTTGCTCCGCCTTCCAAGAGCTATGCGCACAGACTTATTCTTTGTGCTGCTCTGGCCAAAGGCACCAGTACAATTTCAAATGTTTCCATGAGTCAGGATATCCTAGCTACCATTGATTGTGTAAAAGCATTAGGCGCTCAGGTATCCGTAGACGGAAGCACCGTAACTGTTACAGGCCGCGGTGATTTACCTTTAGGAAGTCACTGTGAGGAAGCAGTCTGCTTCCCTTGCCGGGAGTCAGGATCAACACTGCGATTTATGATTCCGATTGCTCTTTCTGCCTATGATAATGTTATTTTTACAGGCACCGAGCGACTTATTGAACGCGGTATCATAGCCTACGAAAGCATGTTCAACTACTCAAAGATTAAGACTTCTTCCGAGGCGGGCAGCTTTTCCTTTAATGGTCTTATAAAAGCAGGCTCCTATCGTATTAAAGGCAACATATCCAGTCAGTATGTTTCAGGACTTCTTTTTGCACTTCCGCTTTTACCTACTGACTCAAAGCTTATTGTACTCCCTCCTGTAGAGAGTAACGATTACATCTATATAACACTGGACTGCCTTAAAAAATTCGGTATCGAGATTAAAGAATTTAATCCATTCTGTTTCTATATTAAAGGTGGTCAGCATTACAAAGCTAAAAATCTTACCGTGGAAGGCGACTGGAGCAATGCAGCCTTTTTCCACGCCATGAACTATATAAATGAAAAAAATAAGGTGAAAGTATCCGGCCTTTCCAAGGACAGCTATCAGGGCGACAAAGTTGCCACTGATTATATGCTGGCCCTTTCTAAAGGCCAGGCTACAGTAGATATCACCAATTGCCCTGATCTGGCCCCTGTTCTTTTTGCAGTAGCAGCCAGATATCATGGTGGTGAATTCCTAGGCACCAAGCGCCTTGCCATAAAAGAATGCAACCGCGCTGAAGCCATGAAAGCTGAACTAAAAAAGTTCGGAATTCGCGTAGATGTTAAAACCAATTCCGTCACTGTGCATCCCGGCACATTAAAGGCACCTGACGAAATAATCAATGGACATAACGATCACAGAATTGTTATGGCTATGGCTCTCCTGCTTTCTCTTTTTGGCGGAGAGCTAACGGATGCTGAAGCTGTAAACAAGAGCTTCCCTGATTTTTTCCAGGTCCTTAATACTCTATCAAATTAAGGAACTATTATAACTATGCTTTTAACTAAGGACAAAAAAATACTTGTTGTAGGTCTTGGAGTTATCGGCGGCTCTTATGCTGAAGGTTTTACCAAGGCAGGCTTTACCGTAAATGCCATTGATATTGATTCTGATTCTGTAAGCTATGCCAAAGAACATAACTTCGTTTCTGATGCCAAAATCTATGCAGATCCTCTTATGCTGGGCTCTGCCGACATTATTGTTTTTGCCCTTTATCCCAGTGCCTTTGTAAACTGGATAAAAAACAACCAGTCTCTCATAAAATCAGGTGCTCTTATTACTGATGTTACCGGTGTAAAGACCTCTATTGTATATGAAGTGCAGAAAATACTGCGCGACGATCTGGAATACATTCCGGCTCACCCCATGGCAGGACGTGAGGCTTCAGGAATCAAATATGCCAGCGCCTCTGTTTTTTCCGGTGCTAATATGATTATAACACCCACTCCAAAAAACAGTGAAGCTGCCATTCAGACAGCCCGCGACATAGCAGAGATTCTGAATTTCGGTAAAATCAGCATACTTACGCCTGAAGAGCATGATGAAATGATTGGTTTCCTTTCACAGCTTACCCATTGCATTGCGGTGTCTCTTATGACCTGCAAGAATTCCGAGCATCTGGTAGATTATACCGGTGATTCCTTCCGTGATCTTACCAGAATCGCCAAAATCAATGAAAACATGTGGCCGGAATTATTCAGATTAAACAAGGAAACCTTGTTAAATCAAATGGATCTTTTCCTGAGAGAATTTTCTAAGCTCAGAGTATATATCGAAGAAGATGAAACAGAAAAAATCAAGGAAATGATGAGATTATCCACCAGACGCAGAACGCTGTTTGATAAGGATCCTAAGTAATATATTAAGGAGTTTTAGTTATGAGTATGGAATTTAAGTTTGAGCTGCCTACTCCGGAAGAAATCATAAGAATGTTTCCTCTGTCAGATGCGGCAATAGCTCAAAAAGCAAAGAATGATGATGCATTAAGTAAAGTTTTTACCGGAGAGTCCGATAAATTCGTACTGATTATTGGTCCCTGTTCCGCTGATCGCCCTGATGCTGTGCTTGACTACAATACCCGCCTCAGAAAGGTGCAGGAAAAAGTAAGTGATAAAATAATTATCATCCCTAGAATTTATACCAATAAGCCACGTACTACAGGTGCAGGCTACAAAGGCATGCTGCATCAGGCCAATCCTTTAGACACACCTGATTTTAAAAAGGGATTGATTGCTATCCGTTCCCTCCATGTTAATTCACTGGAGCAGACAGGCTTTTCAGCTGCCGACGAGATGCTCTATCCCGAAAATCACAGATATCTGGCAGACGTATTAAGCTATGTAGCAGTCGGCGCCCGTTCTGTAGAGAATCAGCAGCACCGTCTCACTGCTTCCGGGCTTGATTTACCTGTAGGCATGAAGAATCCTACTTCAGGCGATTTATCTGTAATGATTAACGCCATTACAGCAGCTCAGGGCAGTCATACCTTTGCCTACGGCGGATGGGAAGTAGAAACAAGCGGCAATCCATATGCCCATGCCATTCTTCGTGGTCTGGTAAATAAACATGGCCAGTCTATCCCCAACTATCACTATGAAGACCTGGCTCTCACATGCGAATTATATCAGAAAAGCGGCCTGAAAAACCCTGGCGTCATTATTGATACCAATCACTCCAATTCCGGCAAAAAATACCTGGAGCAGATTCGTATCGCCAAAGAAGTACTGCACTCCAAACGCCATTCAGAGGATTTAAGCAAGCTTATTAAGGGCTTCATGATCGAATCCTATCTGGAGGATGGCTGCCAGAAGGTCGAGGAAGGCGTCTACGGTAAATCTATTACAGACCCATGCCTCGGTTGGGAAAAAACAGAACGCCTCATCTACGAAATCGCTGATTTACTATAAAAGTTTAGCTCCGCTTGCTCCCTGGGCTCGCCCCATTCCTCTCTTTAAAGCCAAGGCAGTGTTTTGAGTTATTTGAGTTATTATTATGTGATATAAAAAAGCTGACCTCATTCTGCTCGAGGTCAGCTTTTTTATATCACTTTATTCACATTGTGACTTACACTGCCTTGGCTTTAAACAGCCTCATGGGGATGCCGCCAGGAAACTGCGCTACGCATTGTCAGAGGGACGTTTCTCACTGTCAACTTTTTGTCACAGGGACGTTTCTCGGTGACAAACCTCCTGCGGAGCGCACCTTCCTGGCGGCATCTGTGTCGGATGGGCGCATGAGATGTATGCTACGGCTGGCGATCAAAAAAATAAGCCACGCTGGCAAAGGGCTCAACTCTACCATATTTGACCCGAGTGGTTACAGGCACTTGCAGACGAGACCGTTGCTAGTTCTGGTTCCAGCCCGGAACTCGCAGGGCACGTCTGTTAGTGCCTGTCCACGAGTGGTCAACTAATGGTAGAGAGAGTGCTTTGTTAGCGTGGCTTATATTATTATTTATTATCAATTTGCCGTAGCATACATCTCATGCGCACGGCCCGATATAGCGAGCCAGGGAGCAAGCGGAGCTAAAAAGTTGACACCGAGAAACGTCCCTGTGACAAAAAGTTGACAGTGAGAAACGTCCCCGTGACAACTATTTTTTGTTTATCATTCTGATTATTTTACAGGCTACTTCTTCATTGAAGCCTTGCTTGTTCTGTTTTCTGACTACTTTGGCCTTCATATAGGTATTAGGCCTTATCTTATTCATATCCAAAAGGACTTCGTCGTTTATTTCAAACTGGTTAATAGGCGCCTGGAACATAACTCCGGTAACGCTCATATCTTTTAGGTATACAAGAAATACATTTTTGGTCTTACTAAGCCCCATAAAATCACTAAGCTCTCGTACAATTGCAGGCCCGGATATTTTAAATCTTGGAGCTCCTCTTTCGTTTTGCTTTTCATCTGTCTTAATTATGCCCAGCTCGATTATTCTCTCATAATCATCAGTTACGTTTTTTACAGCACATAGATTATATGCCATGGATGAATCTGATACTATAAGAGCATTAATTCTTTCCGGCAATTTCCCTGGTAAATTCTTACCAACAATAGTAAAAGTCTTTTGTATCGGATTGTGAGTACGGATAATCTCTTCTCCGATTGTTTCACCGGTATTGGGATCCCGAAGGAAAATTCGCGCTCCCACCAGCCTCGTATTTGTGCTAGCCATAGTCCCCCTTTTTAGCTTAACAAAATCTTATAACGCCTCATTATTCCAGTCTACTACTCTATAGTCTACATTATATTTACGAGCTGTATCCATTTCACCAAAAATTCTAAGTGTATCTTCTGCAACAGTCATATAATCTCTGCCATTGATACCTATCATAGCCATCACCCTCTGGCATTCAGAATACTGAGTAGCCACGTCCCCACGTCTGCAAGTCTGAGACATGGCATTAGTAAGTAAAAGATTACCTCTCGTAAGCTCTTCTTTTGTTAATTCCTTGTCTCCGTGACCCTTTATGGTAAAAAGCAGCACTGAAGTTTCTGTACTGTTCTTTTCAGCAAGCTTAAGAATGTACATCAGCATGCGCATAAATTCAGGTCGGATAATCTCATTGTCACCGGCAAAAATAGCCGGATCGGTAATCATTCTCTGAATAACTGCTGATTTACTGAGAGTACCGTTTTCGCTGGTCTCAAATCCATCATAGGTAGCAGGTGAAATAACACCTGTGGATATAAGATTACAGAAAATACGGGCCAGCTCAGGATCAAACTGTGTCCCTGCATTTTTCATAATCTCTGCTTCTACCTGCTCTGAAGTCAAACGACTCCTATACACACGATTGGATGTCATGGCATCATAGCTGTCAGCCAGACACAATACTCTGGCAATCTTTGGTATCTCCTCACCCTTCAGACCATCAGGATAACCATTTCCATCATATCTTTCATGATGACCACGGATACCTTGTATAAGTCTTTCATCCGCTTCAAACTTGGACAAAAGCTCAGCACCTATAGTAGAATGAAATTTCATCAAATGATATTCATCTGCCGTAAGCTTTCCTAATTTATTAAGAATACTGTCAGGAATACCAATTTTTCCAATGTCATGGAGTAAACCCACATAATAAACATCATTTACATCCTGCTCACTATATCCCATCTCCTTAATTAAAGTAGATGCATAGTAGGCAACTCTTGAAGAATGTCCACCGGTATACTCATCTCTGGCATCAATAGCACCTGCAATAATACGAATAGTATTAATAGTAGACAATTCCTGTGCTTTTCTCTTGTTCTCACTACTGTCAATAGCATCTCTGGCTATCTGTAACGTAGTCATAAACACAAGAATAATAAGCCCCGGCATAATAAAGGCTCCTACCACATAGAAATCCTTCACTATTAGACAAATCATCTCAAAAAGTGACGAAAGCGCCAAAATCATAATGCCGATAGCTGAATATATATATGATTTTATATGTTTTTCTTTACCAATGCAATCCCTAATTACAACTATTAACGCAGTTAATACAACAATAACCGTAAAAACATAATGTATAGGCAGTGTTACTGAATAACTGAAGTTGGTAAATGCCTGCAAAACAGTAAGTACTATAAATTCAAAGAAAATAGTAAGCGCTTCAATTACGAAGATTTTCTCATATTTTTTCCCTTCGATTACGTTAAAATACATAATCAGAGGAATAGGCATCAGAATGACAAAAACATATGTAAATATGCCGGTAATAAGGGGCTCCGGGAAAAGCAGCTGATTCAGTCGATGCTCACATAAAAGCCATAATGACATAGCAAAACCGGCTATACTTAAATATCTTAGACTTCTGCCACCTATAACACCAAATGTTAAAAAGGATGATGCAAATGTAACGATTGCAATCATTATACCAAAAATACAGAACATAAAGGTAACACCATGATTGGCCAGCTCTTTCATCCAGACAGAGCTTTCCGTAGCAATAGCCACTCCGAATATTTTACCATTATGTCTGGTCATGCTTCTGAATTCAATTCTAATTTCCTTGCCGATATCAACTTCTGTTACCGGTACAAAAAGATAGCGGGTAGGTGCATTGATAAGAGGGATTAACATATCACTACCTAAGTAGCTTAAGCGCTGCTCTTCTCCTATCCAGACTTCCACATCACTTTGCACAGCATTAATAAAAATGCATGTATTCTCAGCCATTCCTATATTAGGGATAGTTGTCGTAATTATGTACTTCTCTCCCTTAGGTAAGGTAGATGAATATGGCACAGTAATATTTTTAGTATTACCATGCATATCAGAATACACCCATCGTTCCAATGGATTAATCACAGCGGCCCTGTCAAAATTGGCTTTATTGGATACTGCCGAGATTATCATATTTATGGCAATCCAAACCAAAATGAAAAAACCGATCCACTTTATTATATTAAAGGTTAAATAGTTTTTCTTCAAATAAGTATTCCTTTCAAATAAACTAAACCCCGAAAAAAACATAATTATCTATTAATACTTATGCTATATTATATTTTCTCTTGTCTATTAAAGCCATTAAATCATCAAGAAATATGAGCATATAATCTAAAAAATAAAAAAAGAGCCATAAAAATGGCTCAAATTTTCTTGCTTTTTTATAAAGTAGACTTAATTAAAATACATAGAGACACCCACATATGCGGATAAGATAGCACATAATGCAATCATACCAATATATGCCATGCGCATGAATTTATTTCTCTTCTGAATAGACTTTAAAGTCTCATCACGCTCAGACATAAACTCAAGCAAACTGCTACCATCTTCTGTTTTTTTAATGAAATCTGTCTTATACATAAAAAAACCTCATAACCAGATTGTATTTTACCACCATTTGCTAAAAAATCAAGAACTTTATTAAAAAAAAGTAAAATTTTATTATTTCCTCTCTATTAATATAGACCTTACACTTTCTATTTCGGATGCGGTTACCCCAATCTTTAGCAGATAATTATTAATTTTTTCAGACAGTCTGTCCCCTTCTTCTGCCTTTATCATAACAGTATAGCCTTCAGTTATATCCTCCAGTTTTCGCATACCATCGACCTTACCAAAATTGGAAAAAAGGTAATCGCGGTAAAGATCTTCTTCTGCCACTCCCAGGAGTCCGTTTATCAGATAGCATATATAGCCGGTCCTGTCTGTACCTACTGAGCAGTGAATCTGGAGAGGATAATTTTTTTCATCAGCCAGTATCTTAAATACCTGCTTTACTTCTTCTTTGAGATTATCAGGATTTCTGTACACATCATTACCGGACATAGGAATATTAATATAATTAACTTCCTCTCCCAGGGCACTTACAGTTCTCACCTCGTCTCTTCTAAGGTCTATCTCTGTTTTTATTCCTAATTCATTTTTAAGTACTTCGATGCCCTCAGGCTTTATGGTCACCTTTTCCTTTTTATTATCATTCATACGACCGGTACGATATATCATCCCCTGCTTTACCCGGTTATTACTGTTTTCAATAGTCCAGCCTCCCAGATCACGGCAGTTGGTGACCCCCGGAACATTTATAAATCTGGGTGCAGCGCCACTAGTAAGAAACTCCTGAACCTCTGACTGATATTTTGTACCGTCTTCCAAATTGGCTATAACTCCCCAGTAATAAATCTGCTGCAGGTACAAATGATCAATGCCCACAGAGTGATCCTTGGGGTCCACTTCACACTGATATATCACTTGGGATAAAGCAGGACCCGACGCCAAAATAAATGTATAACTCTTTATCTTGTATTTCTTGGCTTTTTTTACATCCCAGTTAAAAACATATTGTTTAGGAATACTGATTTCACGTGTACCGGTAGCATATTTAGTGACATTTCCCAAATCACCTTTAAGGTAAGCAGTCATATCTTCTGTATGGCAGCTTACATCCCACATGTCAGCCATAACAAACTCCGGCTCATTACTGTGATCATGTCCACAGGCAGACAGTGTCAATATCATAACCAACGATAATAAAAATGCAGATACTCTTTTCATCTATAAATCCTCTTTCATTTAACATTCATATGAAAAAACAGTTTCTTCATAAAGTACATTTAAACTTTATCATATTTATACGGAAATGCAAGGTAGAACCGCCAATATCTCTGCATGAAAACGTTTTTATTTTTCTTGTTTTTTTATGAATTTAGGTGTATGATAAGTGCATGGGTGTGAAAACTCCTTTGAGGCATTTCACAAATAAATCAGCCGCCAATCCTTTATTTTCAAGGATTTGTAGCCATTTTTGGAGGTTTACATGAAGTTCTCGAAACGTATAATTATTGTGGCAGCTTCTCTTCTTGCTGCTCTTGCACTTATTTTTTTGATTCTGAATAAAAACGTTTTTATTCAGAGAAACAATGCCCCCGGCCCCAGTGGCGCTCCCTCAGCCACTCCGGAGGCCTCACCTTCATCTACACCTTCGCCCGCTCCTACAGTGGACAAATCTGTTTATATGAATGCAAATATGGATATTGAAGCAAGAATAGATGCTCTTCTTTCTCAAATGACTCTGGAGGAAAAAGCCGGCCAGATGGTCCAGCCTGAACAAAACGCCATTACTCTTTCCGATATCAAAAAGTACGGCTTTGGTTCTGTTCTTTCAGGCGGTGGCTCAGCGCCTTCGTCCGGTAATAAGGTTACTGACTGGCAGAAGCACATTAATTCCATGAAGAAGGCTTCACTGGAGACCAGACTCGGTATCCCTCTCCTCTACGGTGTAGACGCCGTTCATGGCCACAATAATGTATATGGCTCTGTAATTTTTCCTCATAATATATCCTTAGGCGCCGCAGCTGATGCAGACCTGGTAGAAAAAATCGGCGCTGCTGTTGCTGAAGAAGTCCGAGCTACCGGTATTCAGTGGACCTTCGCTCCTACTCTCGGCAATCCACAAAATGAACTTTGGGGCAGGACATATGAATGCTTTGGTGAAGACAGCAACCTGGCTGCGCTGCTTGGTGCAGCCTATATAAAGGGTTTCCAGGGTGTTAAAGGATCTTCTTCCTTTTTAAACTCCAGTCACGTTATTGCTACAGCCAAGCACTATTTAGGCGAAGGCTATACCACCAATGGCATCAATCAGGGTAACGTACAGCTTCCTGCAGAAGAATTTGAACAGCTGCTTCGCCAAGTACTGTTGGCCCCTTATAAGGCTGCCATAGAGGCTGGCGTACGTACTGTTATGCCTTCTTATAACAGTGTGAACGGTCTTAAATGCCATGGTAATTCCTACCTGCTTAATGGTGTGTTAAAAGGCGAGCTGGGCTTCACAGGCCTTGTCATTACTGACTATAACGCCCTGGAGCAGCTGGAAGGCAGCAGTTTTAAGGATAAAATCATAAAAGGCATCATATGTGGCAACGACCTCATTATGGAGCCAAATGCTTGGAAAGAAACCATTAAAGCCATTGTTGATGGTGTAAATGAAGGCAAATTGCCTATAGAGCGCGTGGACGATGCAGTAAGACGTATATTAAGAGTAAAATTCGAAGCAGGTCTTTTTGAAGAAGTTATTGGAAGTGATACAGAAAAGGAATTACTTGAGGGCTTTGGTTCAGATGCCCATAGGGAGCTGGCTCGTGAAGCCGTAAGAAAGTCTTTGGTACTTTTAAAGAATGATAAGCTTGCCAATGGCAAAACTGCAATTGAGTATCTTAAGGACTCCAAAAATCTCCTGGTAGCCGGTCCTAAAGCTGATGATTTGGGTACCCAGTGTGGTGGCTGGACCATATGGTGGCAGGGCGGCACAGGTAATATTACTGAAGGTACTACTATTTTGGAAGGTATCAGAGCCCAGGCAAAGAAAAATAACCAGATTATCAAATACTCTGAGGATGCTACAATAAACGACTCTGCTGAGGCTATTATTGTAGTTATCGGAGAAGCTCCTTATGCTGAGACAAATGGTGACAGAAGTAATACTACTCTTACAGTAACAGCAGATGATAAGGCTATGCTGCAGAATCTTTTTGAAAATCTTGCAGAAAGCCAGCGTGACATTCCCGTTATCGCAGTCCTTGTTTCCGGACGCCCTATTACTATTGCTGAATATGTAGATAAATTTGACGCTATTGTAATGGCTTTTACCCCCGGCTCTGAAGGTCAGGGTGTTGCAGATGTTCTTTTAGGCGACTATGAATTTAACGGCACTCTTACCTTTACCTGGCCTTGGTATGCATCAGATATAGATAAAAAGTTTTCTGATTTAGCTGATGAGGTTGTTCTCTTTAAAAACGGTACAGGACTTCTTAAAAATGGCAAAAGCATCAAGGAGTCCGGCACACAGTCTATAGGTAAAAAGCCGGAAAAGAGCCCTGCTGAAATAGCTGCTATAGCCGGCGGCAGCATTAATCTTTCCAGCGTAGGTAATGTACTGGAAGCAGAAGTCTTTAACGCCAATTCCTATCTGGTAAGTGTAGGTAATGCCAATAATATTACCTTTGCTGAAGGCTTTACCGGTGAGTGGGCCAATACAAAATGGAATGTATATATCACTGAAGAAGGTAAATATACCCTCCGTTTCATCATTGCTTCTGCTGCTGACAGCAACTCTGTAGCACTTTACTATCAGACACCTCAGATAAATGATGATAACGATGCCAACCGTACCATTCTTCCCATTAAAAAGACTGCCAGCCTTTTAGACTATGAAGAATTCACTATGGAAGTCACCCTGAAAAAAGGTTCATATGAATTTAAGTTCATGAACACCACACCAAATGGTGCAAATTTCAGGCTGGATAAAATAATTTTTGATAAACACGAATAATAATATATACCTGAAAACAGCCCTTGAGCATCTCCTTCTCAAGGGCTGTTTTTACATCATCATTTACTAAGCTTTAAAAATTTTTCACGTCCCGGGCATTTCCTGTAGCCAGAGCGTATTCTACCTCTTCAGCACTATTAATATGATCTACTGCAAAAGCATAATATCAGATAACTGGGAGCATCTTCCAAAGGATCACATTGGAGGTATAGCGAATCTGTTTTTAAGCGTTATATTTTTATAGTACGTGTCTGATTCATTGCTGCCATTTTTTCTCCTTGTAAGCCGACTTTTTTGTCATTTTTAATTAAATTGTTCAAAATGTACTTTTTCCATCATAAGCTCTGATAATTCATGCCCTGCAGGATGACCATCCGGCATCCCCAGAGACAAAATAGCCAAAAGCCTCAGATGCTCGGGAAAACCAAACAGCTTCCTTACATATCCTTCGGTAGTCTCTACCTCATCCTTCATACGGAGTCTCCCCTGAATCCAGCAGCTGCCCACTCCCAGACTGTCTGCCATCAGATGCATATTGGTCATCACGGAAGAACAGTCCTCTATCCAGGTATCTGAAATACTCTCATCTCCCAGTACTACTATGGCAGCCTGCGCTCCCTCCAGCATCCTGGCAGAAGCCCTGCACTTAGCCAGCTCCAAAAGCTTTTCCTTATCCTGTACTACAATAAGCTGCCACGGCCTGTAGCCATGACCTGTAGGTGATAAAAGTCCTGCCTGTATAATCTGAGTTATAATTTCTTTTGTAATCGGCTCATCAGTATATTTTCTTACGCTTCTTCTTTTCTGCATTATGTCCAATAAATTCATAAACTACGACCTTTTCTACTTTCTCCACTCTCTATCAGCTGTTTTATTGTATTTTACACTTGTATAAGCTTATTATCAAACGCGGCCTTATTCGTAATCAAATTTGCCATCGTTCTTTTCTTCTATAGCTTTAATAATGTGATAGGTATACTCGTTATAAGGAGTAGGTATATTAAGCTCCCTACCCATTCTCACTACAGCGCCGGAAAACATGTCAATCTCAGTATGGCGCTTGGCATCCAGATCCTGAAGGGTGGAGTATCGTGCTCTGGGCTTAACTGCAGAGCCGACCAAAGATTTTTCATCCACCAGCGAAAAATCAATACCCTTGGCAGCAGCCAGTGCCAGCACCTCTTCCCTCATTTTTTCCCGTAAAAAGCCTACATGCTCGCTGTCCCAGTAAGCTCCCACGCCACAGCCCAGTACAGCCTGAATCAGATTCTGCCCCACATTCAGAAGGAACTTGCTCCATATCTCATCCAGAATGTGATCTGTAGCTCTATAGTGAAGCCCTGTGCCTGACATAAGCTCATTCAGAGCCTCTACCCTCTCACTGCCTCTTGTGACATCCATTTCGCCGTAAATAAGGCCTATAGTAGTCTCCGGCACGAATCTCACTGTATTGCCTCGGCGCTCGGAAGCTACCTTTATTAGGGAATGGACTATCTGCCTGCTGCTTACCGCCTCGGATATGATATCTTCACTGTCTACACCGTTCATAAGGCTTAGTATCACAGTATGGTCATCAGCCACTGTCTGTATATCCTTAAGACTGTCACGAAGTGCATTGTACTTTACTGTAACAAACAGAAGATCTGCTCCTCTGGCCTCTTCGGGTGTGCATACTCTGGGCATGTATTGAATGTCATTAATAATAAGCCCCTCTTTTTCCAGGCGTTCTTTTCTGCTCCCCTCTGCTACTACACATAAGTCCAGGCCTTCCTTCCCGGAAAGCCCCCAAAGCATATATGCTCCTACGGCCCCGGCACCCAAAATAGCCACTTTCTTATATTCCATCTTTTGTCCCTCCATGCAGTCTTTTATGGTTATAGTTACCTGAACATAGTTATATAATGATAATCACAGCCGCCATGACCGGTATTTCCAAGGGTTTCCGATGTGTGAATAAAACCATTTTTTTCATAAAAGCCCTTGGCTCTTTCCATATTGTCTCTGGTTTCCAGATAACACCCCTTATAGTATTTTTTCGCAAAGGAAAATGCCACGTCTAAAAGCTTCTGAGCAGTCCCCGTGCCTCGATATTCCCTTACACAATACATTTTTTGCAGCTCACATATGCCTTTTTCATCATCTAAGGCGCCTATACCTACACCCGCCACTATCTGCCCCTCATCATTTTCAGCCACAAAATATGCATTATTTTCCAGCACATAAACTTCAGATAAATGATCCAGGTACGGATCTCCCCAGGCAGTGTCCATGCGCCCGGCGCAGCCGTATTCTGTAAGGCAGTCTCGTATAATTTCTGCCATACGGGCATTATCTTTTTCTTCAATTGGTCTGATTACCACATTTTTAATCAGCTTCTCAGCTACCATTTTATCAATCATTTTTTCTCTTTCTAGCCCTTCTCCTCAGTAAAGGAAAAAGAGCCTTCATGATTTTTAGCGTTTATTTTGATCTTAACATTCTTTCCTGTGGCAACGGTAAATGAACAGCTGGACAAATTGTTCCCTCTGTACAAAACATCTCCGTTTGCATCGGTAATCTCCAATGAAATGGAACCGAACTCAGTAACTATTTCCACTTTTACGTTTCCCTGCTTAAAATTCATATTTTTTGTCAGTGTCCCGTCCAGTGAAATATAGCTGGCCTTCCAGGTATCGGCACTCGCGCTTTCCACATAGCCGATTCTCGATCCCTTTCGGCTGACAATCTTACCACTTAATCCCAAAATTCCAAAAAGCAGCGCCATCGCAGCTGCCATGGCTCCTAAAAATACTATCAATACTATAATCTTCTTCTTTTCCATTTTTCCCTCATAAAATCGCTTTACTGTCTCATATAGCGGTAGCCTGATTCATTGCTACCATTTTATTTTCTCCTTGTCACTGTTTCTTTTCTGCATTATTTCCGGTCGTACCCTACAGACTATTCCGTTTTTTCAATTTTTCCTACTTTTACTTTTCCATAAAAATAGGTATGAGTATTATTATAATAATAAAATACTACTTTATATTTGATTCCTTTTTGTAAATGGAACGATGAATCATTTATATATTCACCTACCAAAGAATCGCCTTTGTATATTTCGATATTTACAGGTCCTTTCAATCCGCATACCACATCAAAATCAAAGCTGTATTCTCCATCTTTAGCAGGTGTAAATGTTAATGTTCTATCTCCCTCATCATAGCCCATGAAAATCTGTTCGGAATATTCCTCGGTAAGGGTAAAACCATTATCTAATTTTTCTACTTCACTAACCTTTAAAGAATAATTCCCACCATCTCCGGTAATTGCCAATAATGGGTACTCGCTCTTAAGCTTTATACACCGTTTAGTACCACTGGCAAGGAATTCCCGCTCGAGTAAATACCCTGTTGATGGTGTGCCCCACAATAACTTAATATCGCAATCGCCTGTATTTTCTACCAATAAAATCACATCTTTATCTGTCTTATACTCATATAGCTCATAGTCGGAAGAATTCTCAATAATTCCGCTTGGGTTATGAAAATCTTTAGGATTATAAATATCATACCAGGTAGTAACAGGGTCCCTCTCCAACGAAAAAAGTAAGGCCTTATCTTCCCAGAATCCGGTTAAATCAATATAATAATATCCTGCTTCCTGTATTGTAAAAGTTGCATAGTGTTCATTGCAAAAGTCTCCTTTTTTCTCACCAAGCAAGCGACTATTTACTTTTTTGAATTGCTCATCATAGACCATCATGTTTTCAAAAAGATGAAAATGGCCGTTAATGGATGCATTACCGGAAGGTTTAAAAGAATACTGTCCGGGCTCCAAGTAATACTTCAAGTAATAATGCAGGCTATTTTTTCCTATTGGTGGAATAACAAACTTGTCTCCAACCCCAGTAACGCCGGTAACCTCCTCAATACTATTGGGAGGATTCATTGAGTAATCATTTATATCTGAAAAAACAGCCGGATTAAAGTCAATTTTCAAATGAACCTTTAGCCCATTTTCTCCATTGATGCTGGATTCCATATAAAGAAATCCGTCTCCGTATGCCACCTTAGTCTCAATTAGCACTCCCTCAACTTCCGATAATAACGAATAGTAATATCCGTCATAGAACATATACGCTGAATCTGATTTAAAATCATCCAGATTGATTATCACATCGTCAAGATTCGTATCGAAAGAGTCAAATAGGTCTTCAGCTTCATGTTTCGGCACATTTTCATGGTATCCACATTTGTCAATGTCAAATAATACATAAGCGTGATATCCGACTTTTTCTTTACGGATAAGCATATGCTGCCTTTCTCCAGATGTTGTATCTATGAGAATTTCTACTATACGATTATCTCGGTCTATTTTCATGCTTTCAGTTACAGAATAACTACTACGCAGATCGGTAGAAACCTCAAATGAAGAGACATTGTGATTCTTTACCTGCTCTACATTACTAACAGCTAAAGCATTTAGCTGTTTATTATATTCTGCATCTATAGCACTGAATCTCTTATATTTGCCAAGGACCACTGTCCTTCGATGAACTGTAAAAAGCTCTTTGCCTTCAGTATCCAATACTACTGCTCTACAGAAAACCAGGATATCCTCCCCGGGTTGCTTTAATTCTATAGTACCGTTTGAATTATTTTTAATTATATTTGCGTCTTCAATAGCCTCATCAAATTCAAAAATAATTTGATACTTATCCAATTCACCGGATAATTCCAGCTCTGTAGAAAAAGTGAAATTACTATTTGTAAGATCTATGACACTGGGACAGTTTTTTATTATCGCATTATATATACTGGAATAGTCTTCATTTTCAGCTATAGCATTAATACCGATAACCTTGTCCTTATATAAAGAATCATTTTGGGCGGTGTTATCACCTCCACCCAGACTATTATTTTCCTGATTATTGCCACTATCACTGACAATCAGGTCACCGGAAATAGTGCCACCAGCATCGTCCTTCCCACTCCCTCTATCATCTTTTGGCCTTTCAGCCACCTTGCCACATCCACATAAAATGCAGCATACCAAAATTAATGCTGATACTAAACCTTTTCTTTTCATCGACTCATCACCCCATTAAAAATTTTAAACTTTAGCCACTACAGATACCCCCGTATCTGCAACTATTATAGTATTCTACACTTATCTCAATTCAATATCAAGCCAGTTCTAATTACGCTTTGAATAAAAACAGAAATGGCATAACCTTTCCTTTTCCAAATACTCACATAAGTAAGCACGTTGATTTTTTCATAATTTGTCCTGCACCTCGTCATCAGCCCATGAAGCATTTTCAAGTAATTTTTTCTCAAAATTTTCTCTGCTTATATTTACATTTCCATCTTCACTGACATATGATAAAGCACTCTCGTCTACATAAAATCGTTTCATAGCCTTATCAAATTCTTCTTCAGACATTTTCTCGAGTTCATCAGAAGAATAGGCCTGCTTTCCGTTCTGCTAACAAACTTAACAAGAATGTTATAATTAGATAATACTTTCTTCCTTGATGATGTTTTTTATCAGAGTTAGAATTTTTCCATAGTATTTAATATTATGGAGACAGATATGTTTAATAAAAACAATCTTTCAAAAGCAGTAACATCTCTTTCACATTTAGAAGAAGCGGACTACGAAAGCATACATAAAGACCTAAAAGACATGTATTCCCGTTTACAAAAAGGCCGTCAAGCATTTGCAACTGTTTACGAACTTAATGTAAATGCCGTCGACAAAGTAAGTGCAATGGATATGGAGATTAAGTTTTATATCAAACAGCTCCTTGAAATTGCCCAGTCTGTATCCGATTCCAGCAATGATATTTATCATGCTGCTGCAGATGCAACCAGCGTTGCAAGCATTGTATCCAGCCGTCATGAAGACTTGACAAATACAATACTTGAAGTATCAGAAGAATCTGCCAATGTATTAAATAAAATTGAAACCGGACAGAATGAATTGACGGATATCCGTAATCTTTCCAATCAGACAATTAAAGCTTCTGAGACTATGAGTGAAGATATGGACAATCTTTCCGGCGTTATCGGAGAGATGACAAAGGTTATCGAAGGAATTAATGCAATTTCTTCTCAGACCAATCTTCTATCCTTAAATGCTTCTATTGAGGCTGCCAGAGCAGGCGAAGCAGGCCGTGGCTTTGCAGTAGTTGCTGATGAAATTCGTTCCCTTGCAGACGAAACAAAAACACTTACCACTACAATGAGTGAATTTGTCGAGGGCGTACGTTCCGCATCCTCCAAGAGCGTTGAAAGTGTTGAACAGGCCATTGTTTCTTTGAAAACAGTTAATGATAAGATTACCGATGTATGGAAGCTGAACGAAGAGAGTGAGAAACACGTAGCTGCTATCACAGACAGTATCAGTAACCTGGCAGCAGTCAGCGAGGAAATCTCCAGCTCTATGAACGAGATTGAAGCTCGTTCATGTGAAATCGAGGATTCATGTAAGGTTCTGAGCTCCGACGCTCAGATGCTTAATGAGATCGGACAAAATTCAGCCAACGCTTTAAAGCCATTAGAAGCTATCGAAGGCCATGTAGATGATTTGTTGAAAAAGATGGGTAAGATGACTAACGATCCTTTCTATGCACTCAGCAAAGATGAATTGTGCTCATACCTTTATGCTGCTATGTCCTCTCACAAGGCATGGATTGAACGACTTAAAAAGATTGTTGAAACCGGTGTTATTGTTCCATTCCAGCTGGACGGAAATAAATGTCATTTTGGACATTTCTACAACTCCATCGAGCCTCCGACCCCTGAGATGAAGTCTATCTGGGCAAAAATCGGCGCCGATCATCGTGACCTTCATCACAGCGGTACCGATATACTTACGGCCGTTATTGATGGAAATACAGAGCGAGCTGAACAGCTTCTTAAAGCAGCTGAAAAAGAGTCTGATGAGCTCATTGATCTTCTTACAAAAATCATTGATATGTTGCCCGAAAAGAGCTCAGCAAAGTAAAATAAATATTTATAAGCTTAAAGGCAGTCCAAAAGGGTTGCCTTAGCGTGTCGACAAAGTCGACGCTTCAGAGCAGATGGCTTTCGCCATCTGCTCTGTTATATTTTTAAGGAATAAATGGCGAAAAATGGAGGCCCCTACACCCCATTTTTTCGCCATTTCAGACTCCGGAAGTGAATTCCGAAGTCTGATTATAGCTGGCTTACGATATCAGCCTTATAAAAAATATAGTTTGTCTACAGTCTGAGCAGAACCTTCCACCAGGTTCTGCTATTTTTTCTCTTCTTCCAATATCTCTCCAATCCCTTGATTTTACTGGCTTTGAGCCATTTCTTATGCTAATTTTTATTTTCCAAAATTTTGACCACATTTTGACACATTTTTTTGATTTTTAGAGTCATTTTGTGTCGATTTTTGTCGATTTTCACCCTTTTCAAAAAAACGAAAAATAGCCGCAAACCCTTGAAAATACTGCATTTCAAGCATTTGCGACTATCCTTCAAAATCGTGGACCTGAGAGGAGTCGGTCTCGCATTACCGCATTTCATTCGTCGCAAGCGACTTTGAAACGCTATGCTCGGTCCGCACTAAACGGTCCCCACCGGGGACCAGTGCCCCTGTCTCTTGTCACAAGGAGGGACCCGCTTGCGGGAGGATTCCTTGTGACTCTACCGCAAGTTGCAAACTTGCGGCGAAAAGCAGCCAGTGCTTCGACTCCCTTCTCTTCGGGGAGTCGGTCTCGCATTACCGCATTTCATTCGTCGCAAGCGACTTTGAAATGCTATGCTCGGTCGGCGCTAAACGGTCCCCACCGAGGATCAGTGCCCCTGTCTCTTGTCACAAGGAGGGACCCGCTTGCGGGAGGATTCCTTGTGACATTACCGGAAACACGCAGTGTTTCCGGCGAAAACGGCAATTCTTTTCTTGCCGTTTTCGATAGGCGGCTCCGCACGGAGCCGGTACATGAAAAAAAAGAGATGCATCGCATCTCTTTTTTCATGTACTGGACCTGAGGGGAGTCGAACCCCTGTCCGAAAACCTATCCCTTACCCTTTCTTCCATCACAGTCTGTTATCTCGCTTTCGCCATTCCCTCCGTATAAGGCAAGCAGACACGCCTTATACTTTAGTAGCTTCATACTACGCCCGCACGCTCAAAGCTTTGCGTGTGTCGTTTCCTGTGGGGTCGACGCCGGTTGCTTAAAGCACAGGTACTCTAAGGCCGACGGCTGCCATTAGGCAGCGAATGCTAAATTGTCGTTAGCGTTTATTTTTTTTGGTGGGTTAACGTGAACCGCCTTCACGGATGGCTTAGATAAGTTCAAAATCCCCGTCGATTACCGGTGCAAGCCCTTATCATATTTTGCGCGACGGGTCCCCCCGTCCCGAACGTTCTCCGAACGTCCGGCTTTTGTCGTTGTGTTAACACAACGACATTGGATTACCGGTGCAAGCCCTTATCATGTTATGAACGACAGGTCCCCCCGTCCCGAACGTTCTTCGAACGTCCGGCTTTCGTCGTTGTGTTAGCACAACGACATTGGATTACCGGTGCAAGCTTTTGTCATACGCTTCGCGCATGACAGAATGCAAGCCCTTATCAATTATTGTGCGACGGGTCCCCCCCGTCCCGAACGTTCTTCGAACGTCCGGCTTTCGTCGTTGTGTTAACACAACGACATTGGATTACCAATGCAAGCCCTTATCATAAAATTGTATATATAAATTGCTGAAGGCTTAGCCCTTAACACATATTGTGTCATTATAACTAATAATAACTCTTTTGTAAAGATATTACCAATCTACTTTATTCCTTCAAGCGTGTGTTTACACTGGAAATCAAACTCTCTGCTTAAACTCACGTTCCAGCTGGCGGTTTAATTCTTTTTTAGCTGTAGTCTCGCGCTTGTCGAAATTCTTTTTACCACGGGCAAGACCAATCTGTACTTTAACCAGACCGTTCTTAACGTAGACCTCAATAGGTACCAGGGTATAGCCCTTTTCCTTGATCTGGGCGCTAAGCTTATTGATCTCGTGTCTATGCATCAGAAGCTTCTTGGGGCGCAGGGGATCTTTATTAAAGATATTGCCCTGCTCGTATGGACTGATATGCATGCCATACACCCAGACTTCATTCTGATCTATTCTTATGAATGCCTCTTTGATGGAGACTTTGCCCTGCCTGATCGATTTGACTTCCGTGCCGAAGAGTTCGATGCCCGCTTCGTATTTTTCTTCGATGAAGTAGTCGAAGAAGGCTTTTTTGTTGTTTGCTTCCAGGACGAAGTTTTCTTTTTTGTCCATTTCTTTATCTCCTCCTGAACCTCTGTTGCCTCGGGCTCAGTCACAAAATCCATACTTTGTGCAGTAATACTGCCAACACTATTTTTATCTTTCAAGTCATTATACATTCTACCGCCAATAATGGAAAAATCAATAGTTTTTGTAAGCTTATCAGCATTTTCCACCTTGACATATATTTTCTGGCCCAGAGTATAAGTCTTATGCTTCTTTTCACCATATAAAATATAATTCTCAGAATCAAATTTATAAAAATCATCTCTAAGATTCTGAAGCGATACCATGCCTTCAACAGTATTGGGCAGCTCTACGTAGATGCCCCAGTTGGTAAGACCTGAAATAACACCTTCATAGACGTTGCCAATACGCATCTGCATGTATTCAATGCATTTCATACGCTCTACGTCGCGTTCTGCTGCCTCAGCATTACGCTCTGTAGTTGATGTATGCACAGCCACCTCATCCAGAATGGATGCATAGTGTGCTTTTCTATTGTCATCCAGGCGACCATTCAGATTATCCTTGATGATGCGGTGTATCTGCAGGTCAGGATAACGTCTGATAGGACTGGTAAAATGGCAATAATACTTGGTAGCCAGGCCAAAATGTCCATCGCAGGTATCGGTATACTTAGCCTGCTTCATGGATCTTAATGTCAGCCTGGAAATCAACGCTTCTTCTTCCTTGCCCTTCAGGGAATCCAGCATTTTCTGGATCTCCTTGGGATGAATATTATCCTTGGCACCACGAATATTAACGCCGTAATTCTTCACGAAAATCAGAAGCTTTTTAATCTTTTCCTCATCCGGAGTCTCATGACTTCTATATAGGAAAGGTATCTCCTGCCAGAAAAAATCCTCTGCCACAGTCTCATTGGCAGCCAGCATAAAATCCTCAATAATCATGGAAGCATTATTGCGAAGATATGGCTCTATGGTGAGAGGCGCATCTGTATCATCCAGAGTAATCTTGCTCTCCAGAAAGTCAAAATCAATAGAGCCTCTCTGCTTTCTTATAGCTCTCATCTTGTCAGACAGCTCTTTCATCAGCAGAAACTTATCTGTAAGCAAACCATACTCTTCACGGATAACCTCAACGCTGCAGTATCCATCGCCACTCTTGCCCTCCAGGCATACAGAAATAATCTCCTGTACCTCGTCATAAGTCATACGACGGGTAACATTTATAAGGGTCTCATCGATCCTGTGGCCGATAATCTTACCCTCATTATCTATATCCATTATGCAGGAAAGCGCCAGACGGTCCTTGCCGGCATTTAATGAACATATACCATTACTAAGCTTTTTAGGAAGCATCGGTATAACACGATTGATAAGATACACTGAGGTGCCTCTTAAGTAGGCCTCATCATCCAGAGCTGATCCCTCCCGCACATAGTGAGAAACATCCGCTATATGAACTCCCAGACTATAGCCGCTTTCAGTCTTTTCAATGGTGATGGCATCGTCCAGATCCTTGGCATCTGCCCCATCTATGGTCACAGTAAGGAAATCGCGCATATCAAAGCGTCCCACCTTATCCTCTTCAGGCACCTGGTCCGGGATCTCATTAGCCTCTTCAATGACCTCCATGGAAAATTCCGGAAAAATATTGTACTGACGAAGAGCTGTGGTAAGATCTGTGTGTGGATCATCCATATCACCCAGTATCTCTGTCACCCTGCCCTCCGGGCGCTTGTTTTTCCCGCCATAATCTGTAATGGTCACATATACCTTGGCATTATCACGAGCTCCTTTAGTATGCTCCTTGCTGATAAATATATCCTCTTCGAATTTTTTATCATCCGGCACAACAAAGCCGAAGCTATTGCTCTTTTTAAATGTACCGATAAGAGCTGTAGTGCCTCTGGAAATAATCTTAACTATACGTCCTTCGGCCTTACGATCCTTCGTGGCCGGCTCCACTATCTCACATGCCACTTTGTCTCCATCCCAGGCCTTTCTACGGTCTGCTGCAGGCACAAAAATCTCTACAGGGCTTTCATCTTCCTGTCCCTCTAAAAGAACAAAGCCAAAGCCCTTGGTAGTAGCTCGAAAAGTACCTGTCACGGTAATTGTTTCTGCTGTTTCCGATATACTATTGTAATTTATTTTCTTTCCCATTTTTTTCCTTAAAAAATTAAAGCGACCGTATATTATATACGATCGCTTCATTTGCTTTACTCTTCTAAACTATGACCAAATGCCAAGATTCAGTACAATTGAAAGAAGGATGAATGCTACTGCAAGAATCTTTGTGAAAAGTGCAAGTGTACCTTCCATGGAACGTCCTTTATTCTTACCCCAGTATGTCTCAGCCATACCATTGA
Organism: Lachnospiraceae bacterium; assembly: GCA_045616485.1. GTDB lineage: Bacteria > Bacillota > Clostridia > Lachnospirales > Lachnospiraceae > RGIG3528. The sequence continues at coordinate 39,186 of JAZLGU010000027.1, read as the reverse complement.
TAGAACCTGAAAGTCCCTGTGTCTTACTCTCCTGGAAAATAACTGCAATCACAAGTGCGATGCATATAAGAACATAAATAATTGTTACGACTACCTTCAAAGCGCCCACTGTCTACACCTCCAAACGTGCGTTATTGTGCGTCATAGCGCACGGACATTAAGTAATTATACAATGTTTATGATGTTTTGTCTACTACTAAATTCTTTTTTTGTATAAAATGTGTCCGCCTACTGCCAATAAGCAGAGAAAAGCCCCTGCAGCAGCCATGGCGAGCATAGGTATTTCAATTCCTATAAGGCTTAGTACTTCGGCAGACGCATTAACTCCAATATGAACCACTACTCCAGGCCACACTGATTTGTACTCCAGGGCAACAAGTCCAAGGACAAGGCCTATTATTGTGGCATAGGTAAACTGAACCGGATTGCCATGAAGAATACCAAAACAAACCGCCTGAATAATAAGTACTACATATGGTGGAAAATATCTGCATCCATAATTTATAGCTACTCCTCTGAAAAACAGCTCTTCTGCAAGAGGTGCCATTATAGCTACAAGTATAATCATAACCGGCGACGATGAGTCCAGCATAGTCTCCATAAGTGTATCATAGGAAGCTGTCCAGGAGGCTGGGAATACAAAGTATATAAAATTCAGTAAAAGGGAGGTAACCCCCTGGATCCCCACTCCCAATACAAGTCCTAATAAAACGACTATGGGATTCAAAGCATACTTAAAGCCCTTTTCCTGTTTTTTCATATGCCTGTACCATATGGCCGCTATAATCAGCATAACTATCTCGCTAATTAATGATACCAGCATCAAAAACAATGAATACTGCTGTTCTGAATAAAGATTTACAACCTGACCTGTAGCCCTGTCCAGGTACCATTCTATCCCCATTTTTTTATCGTAAATAAACATGGAAGCAAAAAATATCACCTGTCCAATAAGTGCCACAGTTATCTGTATACCAAAAGCTACAAGAAGAGGCGCTATGGTAAGTACCGCCCCTTTTATTTTATTACCTTTTTCTTTCATACTACCTTTATTACAACTTTCTCATAAGTGACTTTCTGGCAGCTTCTTCTTTGTCAATGTACATGATGCCATGGTTGGCAAACTTGACCTCTACATTATTGACGTCAGAATTATCAACTACCTGACCTTCACCAAAGTATTTATGATAAACTACATCTCTGGCATCCAGAGACTCCAGTTCTCTTCTTATAATCTCTTTTTCTTTTACGCTCTGTGCGATCTGCTTTAAACGTTCATCATCCTCATAATCATCAGGATTGGTAACGGGATTTTCTTCACGGTTCTTAACAGTATAAACTCCCTGTCCCAGGCCTTCCTTAGCACTGGCTTTTGTACCACCGGAAACATTCTCGTAGAGCTTTTTCTCCCTCTCAATCACAGAATCCCTGTCAATAGCACTCTTTAGGCGCTTGATCTGATCAGCAGAATTTGTATTGCTATTCTGCTTTTTCTTAACAATCAGATAATAGTACGCAACAGCTGCCAGTACCACTACAAAGCCGATAATGGCCACAAAAGGAATTATCGGGAATTGTCCCAGACGCTGAGATGGCTTGGGTGCATCTGTAGGAGTGGGCATAGGTGTATCGGTAGGCGCTACTGTAGGAATAGGAGTTTCTGTAGGTGTAGGGGTAGGTGTAGGAATATTAGCAGCTATTTCTTCTGTCATTTCGCAGTATCTGTCGCCCCATGCTCCATGATGGAAACCGGTATAGATATATCCATGATATTCCACATTGTCTTCTACCCAGCGCACTTCATACCAACGCTCATTAAACTGAGTATCAACTATTTTCATACCTGCTACTTTATCACCTGCTGCCAGCGTTACTTCTTTTCCTTCATAGACCAGCTTTTCATTCTCATATCCCGGTGCTACAAGTACCTGTCGTGCAACATTAATTTTTACTATCTTAGCCGTAACATTGGCAGTTTCCTCTGTATATGCATAAGTCGGCAATTTTTCAGCTATCGCTTCTTTAGGCGCGCTTAAACCAATAATGAGAAGTATTAAACTCCAAATACAAATTTTCTTTATGGTGCTCCTTGTCATGAATAGACCCCCTCAAAAACTTAAAATTCATCCAAATTAATAAGTTTTACATTGTCATATGATGCTTTTCGCTTTAATTCCGTACTGAAACCGGCTCTTGCGAAAATATACATTTCGTGATACTTAACTCCTGCATTTTTCAGCAGCTCTTTATATTCGGTTAATGTATCAATCTGCATTACCTCATTTTTAAAGCTGGTAAAGCCCACCAGCATATGGTCATCCTCGTCTATGGCCACAATATCAACAATGCCTTCTTTACCATTCCATTTCCCAAAATTCTCATAGTCAAATTCCAGCTTGTCCAGGCTGGCAAGAATAGACAGATACTCCTGGCATACTGACGCAAATGTCTCTCGCATGTGGCTCTCGCCCCGCTCACCGGAATAGCTGTCCAGACATGCCTGTACATCGCCCAGCATAATAGCTGAAAGATTTGGAAAAATAAACCTGTAGTAAAATCTTAATACAGTATCTCTTATACGATAGACTCCTTTTTGAAGATTCTCGTATTTACCTGCCTCCACGGAAAAAACCTTTTCCACCACATCCAGCTCTATAAGATTTTTAAGATATACTGATATCTTGGCTCTGGAATACCCGGTGCGCTCATAAATCTCATTTAGTTTACCGCTTCCAAGAGCTATGGTCTTCAGAATAGTATTGTAAGCTCCCAGCTCTCGAAGCTCTGACTTTAAGAATCTTTCCGCCTCATATTTAAGCACTGCATCCTCTGCCAGAAAAAGTCTTTTTATATTTTCTCCGGGGCCTGCCTTATGATCCCATAGCTTTATAAAACCGGGAACGCCACCCACAACAGACCTCATGTAAACTATATTTTCTATACTGGCCCCCCGACAGAAATCCACTGTCTCGGAAAAGCTCAATTCTTTCAGCTTAAAAATTCCTTTAAGCTCTCTGGCTGCCGCCCCCATCATATCCACAAGGCCATTTTCCACCCTGTTGACAGAAGATGACAAAAAGACAAAGAAAAGTGACTCTTTAAGCTTTTCATCACGGCAGGCCGCTATAAAAGCATTTTTAAAGCCTTCTCCTGCCAGGAAAAGATGCTGAAACTCATCGAAAACAAGAATTTTCTTTTCATCGCCATTAGCAGCCATGCTTTGAAAACATCTGAAAATGAGATAACTGCTGTCCTCGTCCTCCTGGGGATTGACCCCCGCCTGAAAGGCTATGGATAGGGCCAGCTCCCTTTCGGATAAGTCTGTAGCCAGATAGTAAAATTTGGGCTTGCCTTTCATAAATTCTTTGGCAAGAGCCGTCTTACCTATCCCCATACGTCCATAGATAATAAAGCTTCCACTACCCGGCTGATTATATGCATTTTGTAATTGTTTCAGTTCGGATTGTCGTCCAATCAACATAAATATAACCCCTACGCCCCAAATTTGTACTCTGTCCTTTACATGCGGTCAGGTGCTGAAAAACCAAGCATATCCACGCATGCCAGCAGCATATCACGGGTAAGCTCCAGAAGAGATATCCAGCTGGCTTTCTTCGCCTCATCTTCCTCCGAAAGAATCTTGGTCTCATGATAAAAGCTGTTAAAGCAGTCTGAAAGCTCATAAGCAAACTGACAAACTTTATGAGGTGCTGTTTCAACGAAGGCTGACTGCAGCATCTCAGAGTATCCTGACAGCTTAAGCATAAGATTCTTTTCGGAAGCATTAGCCGGAGCTTTTATCTCTCCTGCTGTTTTTCCGGCATTTTCATAGTATTTATTAAGAATACTCTTAATTCTTACAATGGTATAAAGGATATATGGACCTGTATTACCCTCAAAAGATGTAAATCTCTCAATATCAAAACAGTAGTCTTTAGTAGCAGCATTGGATAAATCACCATACTTAAGAGCTGCCAGACCAACCACCTTGGCTGTCTCGCGAGCCTCATCTTCATTAGTCTCACGATTCTCCATAATACGATTATATACAGCATCCCTTACCTGCTGAATAAGTACTTCCAGACGCAGCACGCCGCCCTCTCTGGTCTTAAACGGCTTGCCGTCTTTACCATTCATGGTACCATTACCGATAAACTTAAGCTCAGTCTCAGGTCTTACAATACCTGCTTTTTTAGCAGCTCTGAACACCTGAAGGAAGTGCAGCTCCTGACGCTTATCTACTACATATATTACCTTATCGGGATGGAAATCCTGCTCTCTCTGGATAAGGGTTGCCAGATCTGTAGTCTCGTAAATAGCCGCACCATCTGACTTACGTACAATACAAGGCGGATATTCCTTTTTGTCATCGGGCTCCGCAATATCTACTACCAGTGCCCCCTGACTCTCATGGGCCACTCCGTCAGCTATCATTTTATCCAGCATAGGTCCAACATATGGATCTGCATCACTTTCACCCAGCCAAAGGTCAAAATGTACATCAAGATTATTATAGTTTTTCTCCAAATCCACCTTGGAAACATTAACAATATGCTGCCAAAGCGCTCTGTAAGCAGGCTCGCCCTGCTGCAGCTTTACGGTAGCCTCGTGGCAACGGGCAGAAAATACAGGGTCTTCCTTTGTTTTCTTGCTGGCACACGGATATATCTCCTCCAGCTCACTTATGGTAAAAGGTGCTTCCTTTGGATACTCGCCCTTAAAATTCTCATCAAAGTAAGGAAGATCCGGCTTTCTGTCTCTGACTTCCTCAATAATATCTCCCATCTGCAGGCCCCAGTCTCCCAGGTGGGCATCACCTATAGTCTTGTGACCGGCATACTGGCATATACGCTTAACAGACTCACCTATAACAGCAGGGCGTAAATGTCCTACGTGGAGAGGCTTGGCTACATTGGCTCCGCCATAGTCAATAACAATGGTCTGCACCTTTTCAGGAGCTTCCAGACCAAATTTAGGTGATGACTTCATTGTATTCATGGAAGCTGCCACAAAGCCTCCTGATACTTTCATGTTAATAAAGCCCGGCATAACAGCTTCGATAGACTCAAATGCTGACTTATCAGCTATATTATCAAGCACCTCATTGGCAATCTGAATAGGTGCTTTCTTAAAGGCTTTGGCACAGGCCATAGCGCCATTACACTGATACTCACAAAGGTCAGGTCTATTGGACACGGTGACTCTGCCATACTCTGCAGGATAGCCCGCCTTGGTAAAAGCCTCCTCAAATAATTGTGTTAATTCTTCACGAATGTTCTTCAATTTATTACTCCTTCCGGAAAAACTAAATCCTGTTTTAATCATACGGAATAATTATACTATTACTATTAATTTATATCAACAGAAAAATAAGAAAGAGTATCTGTTAATTGATACTCTTTCTTGATTCATTTAGTTCTCTTTATTCTTTTCTGAATCTTCACCCTCATCGGATGCTTCAGAATCCGATGCCTCTTCCGTTTCCGGCTTGGCTTCAGGCTCTGCATTTTCTACATTTTCTACATTTTCTGTAGTCTTTTCAGGTTCTTCTGACTCTGTAGGCACTTCAGGCTCTGTATCCACTACTGTGCCATCAGGGACTTCGATTACCTCTTCGTTGCCTTCTATAGTCTTCCGACTTCCACTTCTCTTTTCCTTTATCTGGTTAATGTAATAATAAGCATCATAAGCTCCCAGTCCTATGGCTACTATTAGAAGTATGGAGGCTATTATTACCAGCAGTTTGCTGTTGCCATTCCCTCCTCCGCTTATCGGCTGCCCTGTAACTGCAGGGGTAGCGGTAGGTGCCGGTGGCTCCGGTGTAGGTGTAGCAGGATCAACTCCTTTTGTAGGCCAAGGTGTAGCTACTGCGCCGGTCTCTTCTGTAGGTGTAGGTGCCGGTGTGTCTGTAGGTACCGCAGTGGGAGTAGGAGTCTTGGTAGGCTTTGGAGTCTTGGTAGGCTTGGCCGTCGGTGTAACTGTAGGAGTAACAGGCTCCGGAGTGTCTGTAGGCAAAGGTGTTACTGTAGCTCCCTCTCCCGGAGTAGGCACCGGTGTCTCTGCAGGCACCTCTGAAGGCCCCGGCTCAGGTGTCACTGTTGGCTCCGGCTCTTCTGAAGGTACCGGCGTATCAGATGGCTCCGGCTCCTCTGTAGGTACCGGTGTACCGGATGGCTCCGGCTCCGCTGTAGGCACTGGCGTATCAGATGGCTCCGGCTCCTCTGTAGGTGTGGGAATCGGAGTGAAAACAGGCTTTTCATCAGACAGCTCCAGCTGATTTTCATTGGCATGCAGATAAAAAATATCACTGCCAACCGTAATTTTAACGACTCTTTCTGAATAATCATCAATGAAAGAATCCATATCAAACATGTCAAAAATAAAGCCTTTTATATCATCTGATCGAAGCTCTGCGGTATTCATATCCGGCAGATTAAGCTCTGTGAGACTGTAGCAGCCCCAGAACATAGCCTCTGTTTCAGCGTCTAAAGAAATGCCTGCCATATCAGACATGTCTACTTTTTTAAGGGCTGAAAAGCCAACAAACATGCGGAAAAGGTCCAGAGGCTCCTCTCCGATATATCCTACACCACCATAACTGGATAATACAAACTCTTCCAGTCTGGCTGCCAAGGCTACAGACTCGTCAAACAAATCCGTCAAAAGCTTGGAATCTCCAAAAGAAATGGATGCGTTTATTTTTTTAATTTTATCGTCATCAGTCCTAAAAAGATCTTTTGCTTCTTTTAGCTTTTCTTCCCGTTCCTCATCGTCTTCATTAACATCAACAACGATAGCGCCTTCAATAAATCTTACACTGCCCTCGTCCTTATATCTTAAATCAAGATTTTTTTCACAGCTGATCCAGGAAGCTGCATAAGCCTTAACCCCTGCAAAACCAAGAATAAGCGATATTATAATCAGTTCTGCAATTTTTCTTTTCTTCTTGTTCATTTCATTTTCTCCAAATCATTATAGCTTGATTATAGATAATTTCAAATGGAATAACAAGTCTTTAAAACAAATGTTTTTAAAAATTGTTATTTTTCTAACGTATATACCCATTCGTTCACTGTAGCAATACACTGTATATCCCTACCCAGAATGAAGATCCACTGATTTTTTTCGGAATCAAGTATCAAATCGTTGGCATAAAGGTCATATCGGCGATATTTAAATGAAAGTGATGCCTTAGGTGCCGTAAAAACAATATATTCCACTTCTTTGCAGTAATTTTGTTCCGGTATATTCACCAGCAGCTTGGGATTATTTTCTTCCCTTACCTTTGGTACCGGGCTCACCAGAAATTTCAAGCCATTTTTCTGCTCTTCTATTTTCACATCCAAAAGATAGCCGTCATCCAGCGCCGTCTCCACAAAAGGCAAATAATCATAGCTTACTTTTTTCGCAGGCTTTGCTGCCAGCTCCTGCCTGCATTTTGCCAGCGCTTTATCAATTGAAGCCTTTACATTTTCATCACCATAGTGGTCACAGTTTTTCATTCGCCGATTTATAGCATATTCAGCCAGCGTCAGCATCCAGAAAGCCTCGTTTTTGTCCTCCTTGCAGCCGATGCCATCCCACAGCATAACCCCCATTCTCAGCGCAATGTCAGCCATACAGCTGTCTTCACCGCTTAAGAATTTTCTGAGATTTTCATTGTAATATCTGCTAACAAGGGCAAAAGCCGCCTTTTCATCCCTGGGCACCCCCTGTCCCTTCATATACATATCGGAAAGCTTATAAGTAGATTCAAAATATCCGTATGTTTCGCCTATGGAAAAATATTTTAGCGCCTCATCATATTGAGGCTCACCATTATTGGCACGTCCGTAATAGTAGATATAGCCTAAAGTATTGGCATACTGTCCTCTGTTATTTTCAGTTTCTTCCATAAGCTCCAGAAATATATCCCGGCTTTTTTCCCAGTCGCAGGGATGCTCATCATCTCCACCATAATAGCTATAGCCCAGATTTGCCTTTTTAATTTCCTCTTCTTCATTTAAATACTGTTTATTTTTTTTCTTCATCCCCAAGCTCTGCCTTTCCTTATATTGCTATAAGCAAATATTAGTGTAGCAAATTCCATAATTTTTCCTATTAATTTTTTATAAAAGTTCAAAAAAATCCCCAGGCCCGAGGGCTTGAGGATTTATAAGCATTTATGTAATTCTATTCAGCTTTAAGCATTTCTACCAGCAGGTCAATCTTATCCTGGGTAAGGATAGAATTTTCTGCTGCATCTTTGTGAGAAACAAGGAAATTTACCAAAGCGTCTATCTCTGTCTGCCCTAAAAGGGAACGGTCTCTGATTACATCCTTATCCTTATTGTCATCAAGTGCTCCCAGATTTAATCCACTGTTCAGCATTCCGATAAGCTTGTCTATGCTCTCCTGGTTCATAACGTCATTATTGATGGACTCTTTTTGAGAGCTGAGGAAAGAAATCAGGGCATCAATCTCGCCTTGTGAAAGAAGTGCTTTTGATTCTGCCATGTAACAGGTCCTCCTAAATACATTTTATATACAATCTATACTCTATCACATATTGCCTGTTCAAACAAATTAAAAAACTCGAAACAAATAAGCCCATGCCTCAAAAGCAATTGCAATAAAGCTTTTAATTATGTTATAATAAACGGTGCTTACACAATAAATAAAAATAATGAAAAGAGGCATTTATGAAAGAACAAATCCTTGAAATTTTAAACGATATTAACGACGATGTTGATTATGAAAACGAAACTGCTCTTATTGACGACAGTATCCTTGATTCCTTTGATATTGTTACTCTGGTAGGCGAGCTTAATAGAACATTTAACATTAAAATTACAGTTGTGCATCTTGTTCCCGAGAATTTCAACTCTCTTGATGCCATCACTGCTCTTGTTGAAAAATTAAAATCCGGTCGCTAGGAGCTAATATGTCATATTCATCCTTAAGTTTCGCAGTATTTTTCCTGATTCTGCTGATTCTTTACTATCTTGTTCCCAAGAAAATTCAGTGGTGTGTATTACTGTGCGGAAGTATAGTATTTTACCTGTTTTCAGGTCCCAAATACCTTATTTATGTTCTTGTTACCACCTTGGTTACTTTCTTTGCAGCTCTTATTGTCTATAAAAAAAGACAGACATTTTCGCAAAAATTGCCCGAGTTGGAAGAACAGCTTTCCCAGGACCAGCTGGCTCTGGCCATAAAGAAAAATAATCGCATTATCCACTTCTTTATGACCATGGCTGTAGTAGTAGACTTAGGTATCCTTATAGTTCTAAAATACACTAATTTCGTTATATCCAACATAAATACATTTTTACCTGAGACCAGCGCTCTTCCTCTTTTTTCTTTTGTTTTACCCCTTGGTCTCTCATTCTATACCTTTTCTGCAGTAGGGTATGTAGTAGATGTGTCCAGAGAAAAATATAAGCCTGAGAAAAACTTTGCCAAATTTTTCCTTTATCTCACCTACTTTCCTCAGATAGTGCAGGGTCCTATCCCCAGCTTTGACCGACTGGCTCATCAGCTCTATGCAGGCCACGCTTTTAATTTTAAAAACATAAAGTACGGTTATCAGCTGGTATTATGGGGTCTTTTCAAAAAGCTTGTTATAGCTGATGCTATAGCTCCTCTTGTAGTAGCCATGCTGGCAGATGTCACCAAAGTATCAGGTCTTGAGATCTGGCTGGGCATGTTCATTTGGGGACTTCAGATATATGCCGACTTTTCCGGCGGTGTTGACGTATCCCGCGGTGTATCCCAGATGCTGGATATCACTATGGATCTGAACTTCACCAGACCATACTTTGCATTAAACCTTAACGATTTTTGGAACAGATGGCATATGTCACTGGGCAACTGGCTTAAGGACTACTTCTTTTATCCTATCGCCTTTTCCTCTTCTTTTTCCCGTATCACCAAATGGACCAAGAAGAAATTCGGCAAATTCGTTGCAAAGACTGTACCTGTAGGTATTCTTTCCCTTTTCCTTTTTACCATTATCGGTATATGGCATGGTGCCAACTGGGGTGAGACTCTCTTCGGTGTATTTAACGGTGTTGTTATTCTGATATCCACTCTCATCGATCCTTTCTTTGCAAAACAGAGAAAAAAATATCATTACGATCAGAATGTAGGCTACAGAATATTTTGTGCCATCAGGACTTTCCTGCTTATAACGCTGGCCAGAGTATTCTCCCGCCCTCTTAATATTGTAGCAACAGGCAGCATGTTCCTGTCCATGTTCGGATTCAACTCCGGACATCTTCCCTTCTTTAGTTTCACAGGCAATGTATTTGTCCCTTCAGAGCTCATTACCTATCTGCCTGCACTTTTAGGCTGTATCCTGCTTTTCTTTGTTTCTCTCATTGAGGAAAAGGGTAAGAGTATACGTGATATTATTAATTCCAAGCCTGTAATCATCGGTATTGTAATTGCAGCTCTTGGCACCGCAGCCATTGTACTTTTTGGTGCTTATGGCGTAGGGTATGAGGCCTCTAACTTTATTTACCAGCAGTATTAATTTAATGAAGGTAAAATTATGGATTTTCAAAATAAAAACTGGATAGAAATACTGAAATATTGGAGTGATACCAATCCCAACAAGATCATTTTTAAGGAATTCGGCAAGGCACAGATTACCTACAGTGAATTCTATGAAAAAGTATGTGACGTAGCTGCTCTCCTTACCTCACGCTACACTGCCGCGGACCTGGAAAAGCCTGTTATTGTATCTGTAGATCGTGATATTCCTTCACTTATTATGATGCTGGGGGTATATGCGGCAGGTGGCTGGTATGTGCCTATGGACAGTACCGTGCCTGCAGACAGAGCTACCCTTTTCCTTAATCTCTGTGATCCAGCCTGTGTACTGCTGGCCACAGAAAAGGACCCTTTTAAAGAAAGTAATGTAAGTAAAATATACTATACCGACCTTTCACACATGCCTTATACAGAAGTAAGTAGAGATACGGAAAAACCTATGTTCGGTATATTTACTTCCGGCTCCACCGGTATTCCCAAGCTGGTAGTAAAAAACGACTGTGGCATCTCTTCATTTATTCGTGAGTATTGCAGGATTTTTTCCCTTACTCATGACGAGATATTTGGCAATCAGATTCCTTTTTACTTTGACGCTTCTACCAAGGATATTTTTTCCACCATCTATCTGGGTGCTACATCAGTAATTTTTTCCCAGCAGATATTTACCTTTCCCATCAAGCTGGTTCAGGCTCTTATGGATGAGCACATCTCCACCTTCGTCTGTGTTCCCTCGGTACTGGTAGTGGCTTCCAATTTCCAGGTTTTTTCAGAGCTAATGCCCCATGAGCTAAAAAACATCCTTTTTGTAGGAGAGAAAATGCCTGTTAACCACCTGAATTATCTGGTATCCGCTCTTCCATCCACCACTTTCATCAATCTCTACGGTTCTACGGAAGTTGCCGGTAATTCCTGCTACTATAAGGTAGAAGGTATTAGACCGGAAAACGAAGTGTTACCTATAGGTCATGCCTTTAATACTTCAAGAGTCTTCCTGCTTAATGAGGACAAATTACCTGATAAAGAAGGAGAAATATGTGTGGCCGGCTCCGGACTTGCTTTGTGCTACTATAAAGATCCTGATAAGACCAATGCTGCTTTTGAGACTCTTAGTCTAACAGGTACTGATTTCTCTGGTAGGATTTACCACAGTGGCGATTTTGGCAGAATTAACGAAAAAGGCGAGCTGGTATGTATCTCCAGAAAGGACGCCCAGATTAAACATATGGGCCACCGCATAGAGCTGGGTGATATAGAGACATGTGCTCTTTCCCTACCCTACATAAGTGAGTGTTGTTGCCTTTTTTCCAAGACTTACGAAAAAATACTACTTTTCTGTATATGTGAAGAAAGCGCCAGAAAACAATTAAGAAAAGATCTGTCCAAACAGTTACCCAAATATATGATTCCTCATGCTTTTATCTTTTTGTCGGAGCTTCCGCATAACAGAAACGGAAAGACTGATCGTGTCTTACTTTTGAATAACTGGGAAAAAGAAGAAAATATTATTTCATAAAAACAGGTGGCCGTTGGCCACCTGTTTTTATATTTTTATATTTTACTGTTCAATCATATCGTACTGAATGGAAAAAACTTTGCCATCCTTTATAACAAAGCCCAGCTTTGTCTTTCCTCGAGTATAAACATAAGCGCCATTTAAGTCCTGATAGTCTCTGCCATAGGTCTCAGCAATCTTTTCTGCTGCATCGCCTATTCTTATTCCTTCAGGAGTACTAACAGAATCATCAGTAATAACAATCTGAGATATGTGATCTGCTGACTTGCTGTCAGGATAGGTATATATAGTAAAGCCCTTATATGCATATACTTTATCCAAGCCTACATAAGCACAGCTGGGGCTCTCAAGATATGTATAATCATTTCCAAGAGCAGCAATAATAGAATCAACCAGCTGGTTGGGCACCATCTTCACATTATTATATACAAATGTGAATTTACTGTCTGTATTATTGTTATTATTTGCAGGCTTGTCGGTAGGATTATTATCTGTCTGGCTGCCGCATCCTGCAAAAAGCATACATACTACTAATGCAATTATCAAAAATTTCTTCTTCATCATTTATCCCTTCCACGCTCTTCATAATATCTCTGGCAGATATCATCCCAGATCTTACTCTGCTTTTCATCACTTCTGCCATCTTTATAATCATATTCTTTTTTAAGTATCTCACCTAAATAGTCACTGAACTTTTCTGCTCCGTATACATTAAGATGAATGCCCTCATCATAAGTATCAGTAGACATATCAAGGCCCATATTATTCATATCTTTGGTACCATTTATGTATGTCAGCCCGTTTTTCTCTGCATATGCTTCTATCTGCTGATCCCACTCATCGTACCACGAATACATCCAGTTCTTAATAGGAGCCTTCATCAGTACAAAGGTAATCCCTTCTTCATTACAAAGCTTTACAAAATCATCCAGATAGCCCCAGCAAAGCTCAGGAAAACTGTAGTCCAGCAAAGGCTTCTGAAAAGATATATCCTGAGTCTGAGGTCTTACATCAGTATACATAAGATAGCCCTCATGAGTCATGATATCTCGTTTAAACATATACTTGAAATCATCCTGATTGAGGTCAGACCAACGGCTGTGATATCTCATAATAGGTAAAATATAGCTAATAAGGGATTCGTTTTCTTCTTTTTTGGACAGCTTGGCTGCTGTAAGCTTATATTTAACACTCTTCATACCATCCAGGCAAAGTCTGGTATAGGCTTCATTCTGTACAGTGCCATACTTAAGCTCTGTTACATTAAGTACTACTACCTTGGGCTTCTCTATAAGCAGTGTATCCTTCAGAACATAATATGACTGCCATATAAGCTGCTGAGCTGAGCCTCTTACATATGAAGATATCCCATAATTTTCCCATAAAGTAATAGGTGATATGGATTCATAAAATTCACAGTCTCCAATAAAGATCACATCATGCTGAGCCTTTGACTTGTAATACTCCGGCATAATAGCGCCTTCTACAGGATGCGACATATATTTAGGTACAACCAGGGCCTGCAGAAAAAAACATAGCACAATAGTCAGGGCAATATATCCCAGTACTTCAAATACATGTGTCTTTTTATTTGTAGATTGATTCATGTAAAAGCATCCTCTCTATTATTCGAAATACTTTTTGTTAACATTAATATCTACCAGCTCTGTAGTAGCTGACTCAGGATATTGCGAATGATCAAAGGTAAAATATCTGAGCTTCGGTGGCTTCTCTTCTGCCTCTCTCCATTTTGTATATGCAATGGTCTGGGCAGTGGTGATAAGGAAGGTATTTCTTTCAAATGCTCTTGGCTTTGCAGAAGCATCGCAGTGATACCACTGAGGATAAAGAGCATCACCCATATTTACATAAGCCCATACATGATGAGAGCCTACTATCTCAACAGCCTCCTCACTTCTGCACACCATCATAGTCTCAAAGCCCAGTCTGGATAAAAGCTCCACGCAGGCAGAATAGTAAGTATAACAGTTACCATTCTTTCTGGTAGTAAGCCCCAGATAAGCGTCTTTTCTAAGATCTGTCTCACGGGCATCTGTATATCTGATATTATCATGAACATACTGCGCAATAGCCAGCACCTGCTCCTGCTTGCTCATGCCATCTTTTATAACCTTGGCAATAATCTTACTGCAAAGCTCATCCATCATTTCCAGAGTAACGGAATTGTCATGAACGACTATCTCAATATTTTTGCTAACTTTATTGCCTGCTTTATCAGATGCATAAAGCACAGCAGTATAATAGCCGGGCTTTTGCATATCTACTTTGGAGGTATCAAGCTCCAGATCTACTACACCTGAATTATCCTTGGCATTAACCAGGGCTCTCCAGATAATGCTGGCACCTGCATCCACGTCCAATTTGTCAGGCGCTGATAAAATAACAGGAGCCTCATTATCTACTGCTATATTGCAGTAGCTGTCATAAACAGTCTTATTGCCTCCCTGATCGGTAAGCACTATCTTTACTGCTGTATTGTCTTTGGATACAACTCCGGGATCTGTCTCAAAAGAAACCTTTACCGGGCCTGCATCTATAATATTACTTACAAAGGACTCAGGGCTGGGGAACTCCACTCCTTCATAGCCTTCCTGAGGGGTAATAGTAGCTACAGGCGCTATGGTATCAATAATATTAAGAGTGGTCTCATACTCCTTTCCCTCTATCTCCACAGTAATGTCATATGTACCTACTAAATCTATATTAATAACAGATAAATCAGTAATAATCTTTTTGCTGTCTGCAAAAGGCATCAGCTTGGAAACATCAGGCACCTCTGTACCTGCCTCCACTTCAAAGCCTCTGGCTAAGGCTTCAGTAAGACTTATAATATTTATATCTACAATAACTTCTGTCTTATTATCAGCTGCATCAGTAATAACTACCACAGCCTGATATTTACCGGTCTTTGAGGTATCAGGCTTGGTCTTGAATGAATACTTAACCTCTGTAACATCATAAACATCCGTAACACACTGCTCAGGTGTAATAACTCCTCCCTCGCAGATAAATATTTCTTTTGCCTTGGCTACAGGTGCAACTGTATCTCTAACGGTAAGCTTTACAGCGCATCTCTTACCGTCCACCAGCAGATCAACCCTGTAATTACCAGGCACCAAAATCCTTGCTACATTATTAGTAGCATATTTGTCAGCAAATTCTTTATCAAATTCAGCGGTATGTCCTGAAGCGGTAAGAAAATTATGTGCTTCAAAGGGTACCCCTACCTCAACTATAGCAGATGTTGCCAGATACTTGGAAGTCCTGCCACATGCTATGACCGAAAGTCCCAGTAAAAGGACCAAGGCTACAAGCAATATTGCTTTTTTCTCCCTTTTAAAACCTGTCATTACTCATCCTCCATACAAAAATAGAACGTCTACAACTTACCTATTATAGCCCATACACGTATTTTAGTCAATAAATCCCATATCCGTAACTATAGAATAAACCCCAAAGGCTCTTATCCCTTGGGGCTTTGATGCAACTATAAAGCTAAAGTATTAATTATTCGGTGGTAGTAAAACCTTTCATGAAATTATCAAAATCCATGCCGCCTACATACCATTTATCTTCAATTTTTACCGTCCATACCGGCAAATCAATAGGATAAACCATCCATTGTCCTGTATTTCTAAACTTCATTTTCTGCTCAAAATACACGTGAACATAGGCATAATTTTCCCCATATCCCACATATTCCTTTGTCTCGAAATTTTGGAAAGAAGTACCTGTATGTGACTGGAACCAAAAATTATTCAGATGCGATATCTTCTCATAATACTGAGACTTGGCTGGAAAATAGGGGCGTATGGATGTTACTCCCACATCACTGGAGCAGAAAAGCGCATAATTCTTTAAAAATTCAGTAGTCAAATTAACCAGCTGCTCTTTACAGGTATCATCACTTACAATACCTGATGAGAATGTCTTACTCTCAGCATCATAGATAGCCTTGCTATCTGTGCCCAGTCTGTTTTTCCAGGTAGTATCCTCTTCCTCTACATAAATGTCAACAAAATATTTGACAAAAGAGGGATATATAAGATCTCCTAAAATGCTCTGATACTCCTCATACTTTTGTGTCACTTCTTTAATCATAAAAAAGTCTACACCGGCATCTATATCTTTTTCCATAATCTGATTTTCAGAAAAAACGATACCACTTAAAGTCACAACAGTATCTGAAGGTGCATATGCATAATGAAGGAGATAATAATACGCTCCTGTACTCTCGTCCTGTAAGAGCTTTACTTCCTGTCCTACCCTGTCCACAACTTTTATCTGTGGCTCCTTATAAAAGCCTGCATCTGCATATTCCAAATATCCCACTTTACAATCGCTGTCTTTATGACCGGTGGCTTTTTCTTTTGCCACTTCCTTACCATTTACAAATAAGGTCATGGTCTCAGGAATAGTAACCGCATAGCTGTATTTAGATTGCTGTAAAAGGGTAACGCTCTCCAACTCCCAAAGCTTAAAATCATAATCCCTGTCATATTTTACTGTATCTTTAAGGGTAAAATATGCCAACTGTTTTTTATCTGCTGACAGAATATACTGGGGTTTATCATCGGTATAATGGCCAAAATATCTGCCATATGACAGCTCTTTTCCTTCCATTTCACCATAGAAAAGATCAAGAAGATCTTCTATCGACTCAGTTTCCTGTGTCACAGTATTGGTAAGATAATTTTTAAGTCTTTCCCTGTTATTAGGATAAAAAACACTTTCAACCACTTTATCAGCCTGATGTACAGGTCTGGTAGCTTCATAGGCATCCAGAAAATGATACAGTTTATTAAGTAATATTCCCACAGCTACAATAGCCAGAAACATAAGGGATGCATATATAATCCAAAAAACAGGAACTTTCTTCTTAGCCTTTTCTTCCATAGCTACCTCTTTTCCACATAAATACAGTCGGGAAGATATCTGCCTCCTGTAATAGAGGAAAGATTTGATATGAGCTTTCCTTCATAGTACATGGCTGAAGAGCTGCCGCCATCCAGATTGCAGGCATTTACAGCTCCATACTGCATCATAACGTCAATGATATCCGAATATGACGCCCCCAAAGAATTGGCCTGACGACCATCTATTACCAAAAGAAGTACAGCTCCGTCAGCACGCTGTCCAATAGCAGTTCTTGGATTAAGATTAAGGGTAAGACCTTTTACACTGGCAGGCTGACCATCCTGCACCAGTACCGGACCAAAAGAAAGTGCATCTCTGATACCAGCTGCTTTGGCCTCTGCTCCGGTCATTTTACCTACCACAAGGATATTGTCCTTATTAAAGCCTGCAATGATACACTCCATATTGTCTGTGCCAAATACCATCTGACCGCCGCTAAAAACAAAGCCTTCCGGTATGGTACCTGTACCATTACCGTTTGGATCATAAAAACCTCCGGCATTAATGCCGGCAAGAGCATCGTATCTGTCGAGCATAGGCTTCAGACTGTCACCATATTTGGATGAATCACCCAAATACTCACATACTCCCACCTTTACTCTTGATGGATCTTTTACCACCATTATTCTGCCGGAATATGTAATGCCTCGCACCGGAATAATTTCTATATCCTTTTCTTCAGAGTCTCCCTTATCATCTTTTTTCTCAGGAATAGTAATAAGATTAGGATTGGAAATAGTACCAAATTCTTCTATTTCATTCCCGGTAACAATATCCTCTACTACATCTGAAGGTAGCACCAGATCAGCAAGAAAGCCTATGGCACTTGTCTCTCGTACTGACAATACAAATATCTCTCTGGCTGAACCTGAAGGGCCATAATTTAGCATGTATATAGCCCCTACGAGTCCGGCAAACGCAACCAAAACTGCAGAAAAAACCACTAAAAGCACTCTTAACAGATACTTTACGGCTCTTGGCATTTTCTTTTTTTCCTGTGTTTTAGCATTCATCTTTTTTGTAAATTCCTTTATCAAATATCTTTACTACGGGGATCCTTGGAAAAAACCGGATCTCCTGCATAATCCTGCCTGTATATCCAGTTCTTGGCACGCCCTTTGGCATTCTTATACCAGTTTCCGGTAACTTCATTTATAATGGCCAGTCTACCGTTTTTTTCCTCCATCTCAAATAAAAGAATTCTTTTCTTTGGATGATCATTAGGGCAATGACAGGCCATCATAAGCTCTCCTGCAAAAGTCCTGAAAAGCATACCGTGACCACCATCAAAAGCGTACAAAGGCTCTTTCTCCTGGATCCAAGGTCCATATATTTCTTTACTCATACTGGTAGCATAGCTGACAGCATAGGATGCCCCTTCCGCAAAGCCGGACCAGAGCATAAGCAATTCACCATTCTGAGCCCTGTATAAATAGGGTCCATCAGTCACCAAAGCTCCCGCACCTGTCTTTTCTACCCATGGTCCATCTGATGCCCTAAAAAGAATAATCGGCTCTCCTATGGACTCAGATAAATCTTCCGATAACCTGATGGCACATATCTGGCCATCACTTACCTGCAACCATTCATGACAAAACACTAGCCAGGGCTGACCTTCTCTGTCCTCATACAGTGTACCATCCAGGCATTGCCAGCCCTCCGGAGTAAGTGGCTTTTTGGCAAAAGCTTTAAAGGGTCCCCTGGGGGAATCAGCTACCAATGCTTCGCAGCTTCTAAGAGTGCCTTCAGCTCTGAATGAACTGATTAAGTAATACTTTCCCTTCCAAATGTGAACTTCCGGAGCCCAAAAATCCCGATTAGCCCAGAAATTTTTATCTTCAAAGCATATTTCAGGCCTGGTCCAATGTATAAGATCCTCGCTTTCAAGATAGTAGAAAACTCCAAATCTCTGCTCCATCTCCGGAAAATGATTTTCGTCAATAAACTGAACATAAGTGAAATAATGCCCTGATACAGGATCTGCCAAAATACATGGATCACTGATGTTTACATCCTTTATGTGATATGGATATTTATTTAAGTCTGTTTCCGAATCCTTGCAAATATACATATAGTCTCCTCTTATCTTCTATGTCTCCCTAGAAAAAACAAGCGATATCTTTAATATCCTTACGTACAGGACGGCTCATCTCCACGGCACCCTTGCCAACAGCAATTACAGCTGCCACATGCTGGGACTCAGGAATACTAAGCTCTTTTCTCAATACTTCTGCGTCACGAATCCCCATTATAAGAGTATCATAGCCCAGCTCCTTAGCCTTTAAACAAAGCAGCATATTCTGTAATCCCAGATCATAGGCACCCCATTCGTTACCTATTTCGTTAACAGCACTGCCATCTCTTTCAAAGCCGGCACGATTAGCTTCAAAGGTAGTAACAATTAAAGCTGCTGCATTGTTGGAGCTGTTCTGATTAAATTCCGGCAAAGCTCTAGCACTTATATCCTTCATTTTTTCCGGACTGCATACCACATAGTAGCGGCCGGTCTCAGAATTTTTCCAGCTGGGTGCTTCCTGTGCACACTTTATAATAGTCAAAAGCTCTTCCTTTGAGATGGTGGTATTAGCCACATAGCTGCGTAAACTTCTTCTTTTTTCTACTAATGTCTGAAACTCCATATGTCCTCCTTATTTAGCCCCTTGTCTACTCGTCACATACCTGGAAGATATAGAACTTAAGATAATACGATTCATCAGCATTCCATGCAATAGGATGATCCGGTGCCTGGGTACGGAATTCTACCTGGCGCAGTCGTTTATGCACGCTCTTGGCAGCCTGACCAATTACCTCGGTGAAAAGCTCATAGCTCATAAAATGTGAGCAGGAGCATGTGGCCAAAAAGCCTCCATTTTTCACCAGCTTTAATCCCTGCATATTGATTTCTCTATAGCCCTTCATGGCTTTTTTTATAGAATCCTTGGACTTGGTAAAGGCAGGCGGATCCAGGATAACCACATCATATTGCTTGCCTTCTGCATTAAGCTTTGGCAGTAAGTCCAAAACATCTGCACACATAAATTTCACCCTGTCAGAAAGGTCATTAAGCTCAGCATTCTCTGTAGCCTGAGCCACTGCCAGGTCAGATGCGTCCACACCTGTAACGCTCTTTGCCCCTGCTATACCGGCATTCAGTGCAAAAGAACCGGTATGAGTAAAGCAGTCAAGAACATCAGCCCCCTGGCAAATCTTGTGCATAGCCAGACGATTATACTTCTGATCCAGGAAAAAGCCTGTTTTCTGACCTTCCGCTACATCTACAAGGTACTTAACACCATTTTCAATGATCTGCACCTTGGTATCAAAAGCATCAGATAAAAAGCCCTTGGTACGCTCCATGCCTTCCAGCTCACGCACCTTGGCATCACTTCTTTCATATACTCCACAAATATTAATGCCATCCTCAGCTAATACTTTGCGGACAGCATCAACAATAATCATCTTGTATCTGTCGATACCTAAAGCCAGTGACTGCACCACCAGCACATCCGAGAATTTATCTATTACCAGTCCCGGAAAAAGGTCTGCTTCGCCAAAAATCAGACGGCAGGAGGAGGTATCAACTACTTTTTTTCTGTATTCCCAGCAGTCTCTGACGCGCTTTTCAAAAAAAGCCTCATTAATCTCAGCATCAGAATTACGTGTAAGAAGTCGTACTGTAATTTTGGACTTACGATTAATGTATCCAATACCTAATGAAAAACCATTGTAGGCTTTTACTACAACTAAATCACCATCTTCAATGCTGCCGGTAATAGAGTCTATTTCATTATCATAGACCCAAAGCCCGCCGGCATTAAGTGTACGGCCTTCACCTTTTTTAAGATTCACTATGCCCTTAATTTCAAACATCTTAATCTTCTTTCTTGTTATCTTTAAATACTACCAATTTGCTAAAAATATAATTGAGCACTATAACAATAACACTTACTATAAGCTTTGCCACATCCAGGCCAAGGACCTTGGCAGTAAGACCTATAATAACCAGTACCGGCACCAGGAATATCTCAATAATACCTGTCACTACTCTGGCTCCCATAAATCTGCCAAATTCTCCTAAGATGGCAACTGCTCCATGGGCTCTCTCAGAAAAAACGAAATTTCTGTTAGTCACATAAGCAAACAGCACAGCCGCTACCCAGGCAATAAGTCCCGCTATGCCCTTTTGAAACATGGTATCCATGGCACCTTTTATGGTAGTGGCATCATTTACCACTGCCTCGCCACTACCTAAAAGCTTATCAAATATCCAGTACACCACAAAATTCACAAGGGTGGTAGCCACACCAAAAATGATGTACATTATTGTTTCTTTATTAATTATTTTGCTTATTATTTGTTTCATTATTCGAATTATCCAAACTACCTTCTAAAATTTCTCTGTTAATTCTGCTGGCCTGAGCAAGAAAATCATCGCTTTCCGCCTGATTTTTATCTTTTTCTGCATCTTCCTTTGTCTTTTTTGCAGCCTTTCTTGCATCAGAAAGACGTGCAGCATTGGCAATCTCTCGATTGACCTCGTATTCATCGATCTTATTCTTTCTTCTGTCACGACGGCTGATGCCCAGCTGCAAGGTCTCCTGTCTGGTAACATCCTCAGGATCTATTCGTTTTATTCTGGTATAGGCCGTGGATTCAATAGGCATTTTTATCTTTTTAAGCTTAAACTCAATGGCTGTTTTTACCAGGAAGTATATTACTGCAAATACAGGCACACCAAACAGCATACCCAGCACTCCAAAAAGGCCGCCACCTACAGTAATTGCTACTACTACCCAGAATACTGAAAGGCCTGTAGAATCGCCTAAGATATTGGGACCTATGATATTACCATCAAACTGCTGTAAAACAATTACAAAAATGGCAAAAATCAGGGCCTTCTGAGGGGATACAGCCAGTACCAGAATGATGGTAGGAATAGCACCGATCCATGGACCGAAGAAAGGTATAATATTTGTAATACCAATAATTACAGATATCAAAGCAGCATATGGAGTCTGCAAAATGGATGTACCTATGAAGCAAAGCGCTCCAATTATAAGAGAATCCACAATTTTTCCTGTAATAAAGCCACCGAAAATATTATCTACCTGACGTGATACTGCAAGGATAACATTTGCCTTTTCCAGCTTGAATACAGCATATATGGTCTTTTTTATCTCTCCAATAAATTTGTCCTTGCCGGTAAGCAGATATACGGCTACGCAAAGACCGATCAAAATATTAAGAATCACCTTAAAAGTGGCAACTACGCCAGTCATAACCTGCTTTAAATAGCCGTCCCACTGAGGTAAAATCTGATTTTTATAGTAATCTGTAATAGTGTTGACCAAATCACTGGTAGTATCCTGTACATATTCCTTAATAGCAGGCTTATCTTCAATGAAGTCCATAAGGAACTGTTCTATGTTGTCACCATAGACAGGCAGCTTATCGGCAATCTCAGCTACTGAATTGGCAAGACCCGGCAGTACCATCCAGAAAATGGCCACAATAAAAGCTATAAAGATCAGCATGGAAATGGTAATGGCAATACCCTTGGACAGCTTTTTCGCCGTAGTATGCTTCATGCCTGTGCTGCTGAATATTCTCTTGAAAAAAGATCCTATGGTCTCAACAAGAGGATTAAGCAGGTAGGCCACCACTGCACCTATAATAACCGGTGACAAAACAGTCATCAGTTTTTTCAATCCTGCCTGAATAGCTTCTATTCTGTAAATGAAGAAGAAAAACGTAATAACAGCGGAAAAAACCAAAAAGATCATTAATCCGATTTTAAAATACTTATTTCTTTCTTTCACCTTTACCTTCTTTCCTGGTACCAAATCCCAATATATAGCTTAATCAACCCTTAACTCTTAAGATTTCCCCTACTTCAGGCATCTCAGACAATTTAACTCTGATATCCTGTCTGGCATGAGGACATGAATCCTGATGATTTCCCTGACTGTCAGTAATATCCACTACTGTCACCGCCACATCCCTGCCATCAGGCTTCATTATTTCTATCTCATCCCCCACAGAAAATTTGTTTTTCTGCTCCATTTTGATATAGCCGTCGCCGGCTTTATCATAAGCAAATCCCAAGTAAACATATTCTGTGGTATATGTATTATTATCATATATCTGAGCATCGCTATCAGGCTTTCCGTAGAAAAATCCCGTAGTGTACTTACGATTGGTGCACTTGGCCACTTCTGATCTGTAATAATCCAGTCTGCTTTCATATAAAGCAGGATCCTTAAAATAGTCATCTATGGCTGCTCTGTAGCTGCGTGCTGCCGAAGCTACATAAAGAGCTGTCTTCATGCGGCCTTCAATCTTATAAGAATCAATACCTGCATCCACAAGATCCGGTATATGATCGATCATACAAAGATCTTTGGAATTAAAGATATAGGTACCTCTCTCATTTTCAAAAACCGGAAGATACTCACCGGGTCTGTTTTCCTCAGTGATGTAATACTTCCACCTGCAGGGATGGGTGCAGGCTCCAAGATTGGCATCTCTTCCTGTAAAGTAATTGGACAGAAGGCATCTGCCTGAATAAGAGATGCACATAGCACCGTGGATAAAGGTCTCTATCTCCATATCCTCAGGTATATTTTCTCTGATCTCTTTAATCTCAGCTACAGACAGCTCTCTGGCGGATACGACTCTGGTAGCTCCCTGCTCTTTCCAGAAATTATATGTAAGATAATTTACATTGTTGGCCTGGGTACTGATATGGCGTTCTATATTGGGAGCAGCTTCCTTGGCCATCATAAATGCGCCGGGATCTGAAATAATAAGAGCGTCCGGTACTGCGCTTTCTCCATCCGGTGTCTTTAACACGCTAAGCTCTTTAAAGTACTCTCTCATTCCGTTAAGATCGGGATTGTGAGGAGTAATATTGGCAGTAACATACACCTTTTTCCCGTGATCATGGGCATACTTTATGGAAAGAGCCATATCATCATGAGAAAAATTCTTGGCTTTAGCACGAAGTCCATACATATCACCGCCGATATAAATGGCATCAGCTCCGTATAAAACTGCTGTTCTTAGTACTTCCGGTGATGAAGCCGGAAGAAGTAATTCTGGTTTTTTCATATTGTATTTCCTTAATTCCTGACCTGTGTCTTTATTTCACAAGTGATAAAGCCATACCGTCGCCTACAGCTACTACAGATGTAGTAAACCTTTCATTATGCTTAAGTTCAAATAAATATTCTCTCATTCGCATATGAATCGTGCGGTCACGTCTTTCAATAACATATTTAGAGTCTATGATAGAGCCTTCCTGAAGTACATTGTCTGTTACCAGCAGGTCTCCGGGCTCCATCATCTTCATAACGCTTTGTAAAAAGGCCATATACTGAGCCTTGGCTGCATCCATAAATACAAAGTCAAAGTGCCTGCCTTCATCTGCCAGCTTTTCCAGTACTTCCTTTGCATCTCCCGTAAGAAAAGTTATATCATCTTTTCTTGCCAGCTTTGCCAGATTTTTCTCAGCTTCCACTATTCTCATTGGAACCTTTTCTATGGTGGTAAGATGACAGTCACATGGCATGTACTCAGCCATAAAACTGGCTGAAAAGCCAACAGCAGTACCGATCTCCAGGATATTTTTCGGCCTTTTCATTTCGATCAGAAATCTCAGAAGGCTCTGTGAATCTTTCCTGATTATAGGTACTTCATCGGCCAGAGCTTCCTTTTCCAGCAGTCTAAGATGTTCCGGAAGCTCCGTGTCTAAAGAAGCAATAAAGTCTGCCATTCTTTCATAAATAATCATTACTGTCCCTCCCCGGCAGGAATAACAGTAGGCTGCACAGTCCCTGTAGGCTCCGGTGTAGGTGTGGGCTCTTCTATGGCATTTTTATAGTCTGTGATAGTATCAAGAATCTCTCCATAATTCATGGAGGTATTCAGGATATACTTGCCTGCAAGTATTTTATAGCTCATGGACTTTACACGGATGTAAAAAGAATAACGATTCTTAATAACCTTATTTACCTCAAGAGCTGAGGCAATATCCATGGTGGATGCACCATTTTCTATCTCTATGGATACATTTTTACCCGGTGCAGGATCTACTGTAGTATCACCAAACACCTGATAAGTAAAATCATATACAAAGACGCAGGCTCTGTAGATCAGAAAAATAACAACTGCATAGAAAACAACATTCAGCACCATGTGCATAATAAAATATACTATGTCCATAGCAGTCTGCATGCCCGCCTGTCTTTTTCTGACACCTCTTCTTGACATTATTCGTTAACCTCCATGATAACAGGCAAAATCATAGGCTTTCTGCCTGTTTTCTTCCATACAAAATCAGCAAGAGAATCTCTTACCATATTTCGCATCTTGTTTCTATCGTTTATACCCTTTTTAGTAATAGTATCCAGGGTATCCAGTACGCAGTCGTAAGCTTCATCCATCAGATCTTCTGATTCTTTTACATATACAAAACCTCTGGAAACAATCTCCGGTCCTGCAATAAATTCACCACTACTGCGGTCAAAGGTCATGGCAACTGTCACGATACCATTAGCTGCCAGCTCCTGACGGTCACGAAGCACTACATTTCCTACGTCGCCTACGCCCAGACCGTCAACGTATACGCCGCCTGACACTACATGACCGGTAATACGCGCTGCATCTGCATTCATTTCCAGCACGTCACCGCACTTTAATATAAATACATTATCTTTTTCTACTCCTGTAGCCTGAGCCAGCTCGCTGTGTTTCATGAGATGTCTGTACTCGCCATGAACAGGCACTGCAAACTTAGGCTTGGTAATAGCATATATTAACTTAATCTCCTCCTGGGAGGCATGACCTGATACATGAGTATCCTGGAAAATAACCTTAGCCCCCAGCATGGACAGTTCATTAATAACTTTAGAGACTGATTTTTCATTGCCGGGAATAGGATTGGATGAAAGAATGACCACATCCCCCGGTACTATTGTCACCTTTTTATGCACTGCAGCTGCCATACGTGAAAGAGCAGCTCTATCCTCGCCCTGAGATCCTGTGGTAATAATACAAATCTTATCCGGAGGATAGTTTTTAATTTCTTCAATCGTGATGATAGTGCCCTTAGGGACTGAAAGATATCCCAGCTCCTGGGCAATATTTACAACATTTACCATGCTGCGGCCTTCAATAACCACTTTTCTTTTATGGCGATGGGCAGAATTGATAATCTGCTGCACTCTGTCTACATTAGATGCAAACGTAGCTACAATAATTCTGGCCTTTGTATTCTCTGCAAATATAGCCTCAAAGGTCTTACCTACAGTGCTCTCACTCATGGTATAGCCGGGACGCTCTGCATTGGTAGAATCTGCCAGTAAGGCCAGAACACCTTTTTTACCAATCTCAGCAAATCTCTGAATATCAAAAGGATCACCAAATACCGGTGTATAGTCTACCTTAAAGTCACCGGTATGAATGATAGTGCCTACAGGTGTATAAATTGCAAAAGCGGCAGAATCCTGAATAGAGTGAGTAGTTTTAATAAATTCCACTCTAAAACAGCCCAGATTTATGCTCTGACCATGCTTAATGATCTTCTTCTTAACACTTTTGCTAAGTCCATGCTCCTTCAACTTGCAGTCAATAATGCCCATGGTAAGTCTTGTGGCATAAACTGCAGTAGGAATCTCAGGAAGAACATATGGAAGAGCTCCAATATGGTCCTCATGGGCGTGGGTAATAACAAATCCCTTAATCTTGCTAAGATTTTCCTTGAGATATGTAATGTCCGGGATAACACAGTCTACGCCGGGCATGTTATCATCAGGAAAAGCCATACCGCAGTCTACTACGATGATACTGTCCTCGTATTCAAATGCGGTCATGTTCATGCCGATCTGCCCCAGTCCTCCAAGAGGAATAATTTTCACTCCGTGCAGATCCACATTTTCATTTTTTTTCTTTTTTCTCATGCTTTGCCTTTCTTAGCTTTCAGTTACCAGATCAATCTCTTCAATCAGCTCCTGGAAAACACCTGCCACCGCATTGAGCTCTCTGTCATCATCTACGATTTCGTAGGCACTTTCGCCTGGTCTGTCTGAAGGAACTTCCTTGAGAATAAGAGCCTCCTGCTCTTCATCCTCTACATCATCCAGTACTAAAAGATATTTATTTCCATTTATTTTAGTTTCCTCAAGAACGTGAAAAACAGCCTCGTCTCCGTCCTCTGTTACAAATTTCACTGTTAAGTCTTTTTCTTCCATTTGATAAACTCCTATTTTCTGTATTGCTTAAGCTCGTCACTATGCTCATCCAGCCAGCTCTGTAAAATAATCGAAGCTGCCAGCTTGTCTACAACTTCTGCTTTTTTCTTATAGTGCATGCCTGCTTCGTCCAGTATACGATGAGCTTCTACCGTAGTCAGTCTTTCATCCCAAAGGATTACAGGCAATCCTGTACGTCTACGCAGATCCTCTGCACACTTTTCGGATGCCAGCGCTCTATCCCCTACTGTATCATTCATTTTAAGAGGATAGCCCAGGATAATTTTTTCCACACCGTATTCTTCAATCAGCTCTTCTATACGTCTGTAGGTCTTTCTAAGCTGATTTTCATTTTCCCGTCTGATAGTCTCTATGGGCTGAGCTGTAATAAGCAGCTCGTCGCTAATAGCCACGCCCATGGTAGCACCACCAAAATCAAGTCCCATGATTCTCATTATATCACCGCATTCTTTTGCTATTTTTTAAAATTTGTCTTTATGTAATTTTCCAAAAGTACTTCCAAAAGTTCGTCTCTTTCCACTTTCATAATAAGACTTCTGGCACCATTATGACCTGTAATATATGTAGGGTCACCGGACATAATATAGCCTACTATCTGGCTGATGGGATTGTATCCCTGCTCTGACAGTGCATAATACACCTTGTCCAAAATGTCCTTTGCCTGAGGAATCTCTTCCTTCTGTGACTGGAAAAATCTTGTGATGTTAAGCTCCTTCATGTCCTGTAAACTCCTTATCTATAATTTTCTGCTATAAGTATATCATTTTTTCTGTATTTAGGAACTACTTTCAGCAGCTGATTTTCATGAATATCTTCACCTGCTACTGCTACTCTGACATAGCGGTCGGTAAGTCCCGTCATATACTTTTTGCCGTCTATAACCAGCTCTTCTTCAGTAAGAACAGTAACTTCCTTACCTGTAAAGCTGTCGGCATAGCTAAATCCCATATCTTCTTCCAGTGCCATCAGCTTTTTGCTACGCTCTTCCTTAATGCTTTCCTGTATCTGCCCCGGCATTTTATCGGCTACAGTACCACGACGTCTGGAATAGCGAAAAACATGAATCTTGGAGAAGGCAATCTCCCTGGCAAAGGTCATGGTCTCCAGAAATTCTTCCTCTGTCTCCTGAGGAAAGCCCACTATAATGTCTGTGGTAATAGCCGGATCACCATATACTCTTCTAAGCTCCGCTACACCTTTTCTGTACTCAGCAGTATCATACTTTCTGTTCATTCTAATAAGTACGGTATCACTGCCTGACTGGAGGCTTAAATGAAACTGAGGACACAGCTTAGATATACGAGATATCCTGTCGGCAAAATCAGCAGTCACCACACGGGGCTCCAGTGATCCCAGTCTGATACGCTCTACTCCCGGCTTTTCTGCTATCTCCTCAATGAGCTGCAGCAGTGCATCTCCGCCTTTTTTATCGTATGCTTCATAGGATGAAAGATGAATGCCGTTAAGTACCACTTCCTTAAAGCCTTTTTCCACCAGAACATCCACTTCCTTTAAAACACTTTGCGGCTCTCTGGATCTGATACGTCCTCTTACATAAGGTATGATACAGTAGGTGCAAAACTGATTACATCCATCCTGTATCTTAATAAAAGCTCTGGTATGGCTGTCGCTTTCAGGGCTTTCCATATCTTCAAAGTCTGTCTCTTTGCCAATCTCAGTAATATTGAATTCCAAATCACTGTTTTGTAAAAGCTTGGCACAGGTCTCCACTATGGTACCCTTGCGATTGTTTCCTACAATAGCATCTACTCCCAGTGTCTCCTGCTCTTCTTTGGTGAGGGCCTGGACATAACAGCCGCAGGCTACCACCTTGGCATCAGGATTCAGCTTTTTGGCCCTGTGCAGCATCTGCCTGGATTTCCTGTCAGCGATGTTGGTAACAGAGCAGGTATTAACAATATATATGTCGGCTTTTTCATCAAAGTCCACAACCTGAGCGCCTGCATTTTTTAACGCCTTGGCCATGGCGTCAGATTCACAGGTGTTTACCTTGCATCCCAGGGTCAGTATAGCAGTTTTTACGTTTTTTAGAATATCTTCACACATATTTTATTACTTTCGTGTTTTTCACGTGAAATAGCGGTTTCCAGCCACTTTTTTTGTTTAATTTGTCTATTGATTTTTTATATAGAATTGATTAGTATAATCGTATAATCTCGCTGTAATCAGCGATGCAATATTATGAAGGAGGTTATTTCAAAATGACAACAGTTAAAGTTTCTTTGAATGCCCTGGACAAGATTCAGTCTTTCGTTAACACAGTTGGTAACTTTGATAACGATTTCGATCTTATTTCCGGAAGATATGTCATCGATGCAAAGTCCATTATGGGTATCTGCTCTCTTGACGTATCCAAGCCTATCGAGCTTAACATCCACGCTGATGAGAATGTTGATGCTATCCTTAAGGCTCTCGCTCCTTACATTGTACAGTAAGTGAGCTTTATCAATGCCCCTGGCATTGATTTCTCTGGAATAATCGGGGTTTACAGCGTCGGATTTATGCCGACGCTTTTTCTATGCCCTGATTATTTTATTTAACTTCAATCACTTCTATTGTATCAAGTGCAATACGCACCAGCTCTTCTATCTTACCTTCCAGCTTTTTCTCTGATTTTTCAATACCTGAAAGAATAGGATGTGTAACAGGATGCTTGGCCACGAAGATAGTACAGCAATCCTCAAAAGGAAGAATGGAAGTCTCAAAAGTCTTAATCTTTTCTGAAATAGCTACAATATCTTTTTTATCCCATGCTATAAGTGGTCTGTATACCGGCAGGGTACATACTGCATTGGTACACTCCAGCGACTGCATGGTCTGAGATGCCACCTGGCCTATGGACTCACCGGTAACAAGTCCCAGACAGCCGGACTTCTTGGCCAGAGTCTCTGCTATACGCATCATATATCTTCTCATAATGATGGTCAGCTGCTCATGAGGACAGGTCTCATAGATGGCCAGCTGAACATCTGTAAAATTGACTACGTTAAGCTTGATAGGGCCGGTATATGCACTGATAATACGTGCTAAATCCACTACTTTCTGCTTGGCTCTCTCTGAAGTATATGGCGGAGCGTGGAAATAAGTAGCTTCAATCTCAACGCCACGCTTGGCAATCATATAACCTGCTACAGGGCTGTCAATACCGCCTGACAAAAGCAGCATGGCCTTACCTGCAGTACCTACAGGCATACCTCCATCACAAGGAATGGTAGTAGAATAAACATATGCCTTGGCACGTACCTCCAGTCTTAACTCCACTAAAGGATTGTGAACATCCACTTTGGTCTCAGGATAAGCCTTTAACACTTCCTCTCCCATCATTGCGCACATTTCAGGAGATGTAATAGGGTAACGCTTATCTGCACGACGAGCCTCTACCTTGAAAGTAAAGTCTTTTTTTTCAAAGCTCATGTCAATATATTCTTTTGCTTTCTCTACAATGTCTGCCCACTCTATGGAGTCTGATACCACTACAGGGGAAATACCCACGATACCAAATACTTTTTTCAGCTCTTCAATAGTCTCGTCAAAGTCGTATCCGTCCGGGCATTCTACAAGGATTCTGCCCTGCTCACGGGTGACTACGAATTCACCTAAAGGATTCAAATGACGCTCTACCTGGGCTACTAAAGCCGCCTCAAACTGACCTCTGTTTTTCCCTTTAAGACCGATTTCACCGTATTTTACAAGTAATGCTTTATACATATTTTTCTCTCTTTTCTTCGCAAAGTTAGACTACTTTATCATACCACAAACGCCGGTAGTTTGCAATGGCAAACCACCGGCGGTGATATACAAAAAATGTTGAATTTATGCTATTTTCTAGTATATTTTGTCAAAATCGGCACCAGCTCATTTATGCAATCCAGGGCATATTTCACTTCCTCCGGCCCTGTTTCTTTGGAAAAGCTGAACCTTATGGTAGAATCCAGATATTTATCCGGAGTACCTAAAGCTTTTAAGGTCCCTGATATAGCGGGATGATTGGATGAGCAGGCAGAGCCTGAGGATACATATACTCCTCTTTCTTCAAGAGCGTGTAAAAGCACCTCTGCCCTTACTTTCTCAAATCCGGCACTAATTATATGAGGCGCAGTATTAATTATGTCCTCTGGCCCGGATACGGCATGCACCATAACTCCGGGCATATTAATCAGCCCTTCATACATGGCCTTTTTGCAGGCATACATATTTGCTCTGTTTTTATCCAGCTCATTGTACATTTCAGTAGCAGCAACACCTATACCTGCAATAGCCGGAACATTTTCCGTACCTGATCTCATGCCCTTTTCCTGGCCACCGCCGTAGATAATAGGCTTTATGTTAACGCCCTTTTTCACATATAAAAAGCCGGAGCCCTTGGGGCCATGTATCTTATGTCCGCTAACAGACATCAGGTCGATTCCCAGATTTTTAGGTACAATTTTCATTTTTCCGAAGGCCTGTATAGCATCCACGTGAAAAAGCACTTCCGGTCGCTTTTCCTTTATCCTGTCGGAAATTTCCTTAATGGGATTTATGGAACCCACTTCGTTATTGACATACATAACCGATACAAGAACAGTGTCCTCTCTCATAAGGGAAAGAAGATTGTCTATATCCACTCTGCCCATTTTATCGACTTCGCAGAAGGATACCTGAAAGCCCTGCTCCTCCAGAAACAGGACCGGATTATAAACAGATGCGTGTTCCATACGGGTGGTAATAATATGCTTACCACGACGGACTTTGGCCAAAGCACTACCAATAAGTGCCATATTATTGGACTCCGTTCCACCTGATGTGAATATTATTTCAGAAGGCTCACATTTAAGTATTCTGGCTATTGCCTGTCTGCTTTCAGTCACATACTTTTCGGCATTCATGCCTACTGTATGCTTTGAGGAAGGATTACCGTATTCTGCGAGAAAAGTCTCGCTCATTTTTTCATAAACTTTTGCACTTACCCTGGTGGTAGCTGCATTATCAAGATATGCTTCCATTCAATCAATCTTTCTTTTTATTAAAGTCAATATTTTTTTCCACTTCATACATAAGGATAGAGAAAAATGTAAGTCCTGCAGTCTCTGTGCGCAGAATACGTTTCCCTAAAGAAACTGTCTTAGCCCCCTGCTCCATAAGACTTGCAATTTCTCCCTCCTCAAAACCTCCTTCAGGTCCAATAAATACAGACACTGTAGGATGCTGCTCTTTATTTACTCTGTCATTTATATCATCCATCATTTCTGACAGAGCCAGCATGCCCCTGGAATTCTCATAAGGTACGGCAATAAGCCCGTTTTCGCAGTCCATTGTAGCAGCTTTTACTGCCTCTTTCATAGACATCACTTTACCTACTACGGGCATGATGCCCCTGCCTGACTGTTTACCTGCTGCTCTTGCTATTTCAGTCCAACGGGCATTTTTCTTAGCTTCCGACTTATCATCTTCCACCTTCATTATGCTTCGTTTCATAGCCACAGGCACTATTTCGCTTACTCCCAGCTCCACTGCCTTCTGGATGATAAGCTCCATCTTATCTTTTTTGGGCAAACCCTGATACAAGACGATCCTTACCGGCAGTTCCGTCTCATTCTTTTTCGATGAAAGAATATGACAGCTTACAGAGCTTTTGTCAGATAAATCGCTAATCTCACACTGATAATCCATGCCCTGACCGTCTGTTACGGTAATAGTATCTCCTACCCTGAGTCTAAGTACGTTTTTTATATGATTAACATCGTCTCCGGTAATAACGAGACTGTCAGAAGATTTAGGTCCATCGCAATAAAATCTAGGCATTAGTTTCCTCTCCCATTTCAGCAGGGTTCATACATACAAAAGAACTCCAGTCACCCATGGTTAATACTTCCATTATTTCAAGACCTGCCTTTTCACAGGCCTCTCTTACCTCGTCAATTCTGTTTTTGTATATACCTGAAGAAATAAAGATACCGTCCTCTTTAAGTATATCCTTAACAAATCCTGCAATAGGTATAATAACATCTGCCAGAATATTGGCCACTACCACATCGTATTTGCCACCATTACAAGCCTTCAGGTCCTCTCTTACGCTGCCATCAAACACATTGGAAAAAGAGTAGACACACTGACCGCAAAATTTATCCGTAAGGTCTTTGGGAGTATCACATCTCTCCGTCTCAATGCCATTACTTTCTGTATTTTCCACAGAGATATTTACTGCATTTTCATCAATGTCGGTGCCTACCACTCTCTTTGCCCCCAGCTTGCTGGCCAGGATGGAAAGTATACCACTGCCACAGCCTATATCCATAACTGTACTGTCTGCAGTCATATATTTTTCCAGATTAATCATACAAAGCTTGGTGGTCTCATGCTCGCCTGTACCAAAAGCAGAGCCCGGATCAAGTGTTAATACATATTTTGCTTCAAAACCCTCCGGCAACTCCTCCCAGGTAGGCTTTATAGCTATATTCTCATTGACCTTGAAGGGATGGAAAAACTCCTTCCAATTGTCCTTGAAATCATCTTCATCAATATCCTCAGTAGTAATTATACCACTACCGATATCCATAAAATCTGCTGTTTCCTTAAGACCGGCTTTTACCTCTTTTAGGGTCTCCAAAAGCCTTTCCTCTCCCATATCCTTATCCAGGTAAAAGCTAACCTTGGCACTGCCATCATCCGGAGGAAGCTCAGGTAAAATATCAATAAACATACGCTGTTTATCTGCCTCTGAAAGCTGCACATTATCAGTAACCTCAGCTCCTTCAATACCCTTTTCCATAAGCATATCTACTATTAAATCAGATGCCAGAGTTGTAGTTTCAATTGTAACTTTCAAAAATTTCATATCTGCTCCTGTATATGCCGAACGTAGATGACCATTGCCATCTACGTTCAAAATGTCGAATTTCCCGACACACTATTAAAAAAGCTTCTTTTTCTTTTTCTCTTTTTTGTCCGTATCAGAAGGATCTCTGAATGTGGCATCAAAAGCCTCCAGAAGCTCTCTCTGTTCCTTGGTAAGCTTCTGAGGTACCTGCACAACAAAATTAACATAGAAGTCGCCACGACGATCCTTGTCACGAAGGTAAGGTACACCCTTTCCTCTGAAACGCACTCTAGTATCAGTCTGAGTACCCGGCTGTACATTGTAAGCTATATTACCATCAATAGTAGCTATTTCTATTTCGCCACCCAAAGCCGCTCTTGCAAAGTTCAAAGGCACATTGGCATAAAGATCTACTCCGTCTCTCTGGAAAATAGGATGACGTTTTACGGAAATCTCCACCATAAGGTCACCTCTTGGGCCACCATTGGTACCAGGCTCACCCTGACCTGAAAGTCTGATAGACTGTCCGTCATCGATACCTGCCGGGATATTCACCTCAATCTTCTTCTCTTTTGCTACAGTCCCCTGTCCGCTGCAGGAAGTACATTTTTCCTTAATAATCTTACCTGTACCACGGCACTGTGGGCAGGCCTGAACGCTTTGAGTCATACCAAAAAGAGACTGTCTTGTAAACATTACCTGTCCCTTACCACCACATTTTGAACATGTCTCAGGTGTGGTACCAGGCTTTGCTCCGCTACCTTTACACTCAGGACATTCATCATGTCCCATGATTTTCAGCTCTTTCTTTGTACCAAACACAGCTTCATTAAAATCTATTACTATACCATGTCTTATGGATGCGCCCTTCTGAGGACCATTAGAAGCACGTCTGCTGCCGCCGCCCATGCCAAAAAGGTCGCCAAAAATATCTCCAAAGGAGCTGAAAATATCTCCCATGTCAGAGAAGCCATATCCACCGGCACCGGCACCACCGCCATTTTCAAACGCAGCATGACCGTACTGATCATATTTTGCCTTCTTTTCAGGATCTGAAAGGATAGCATATGCATCTGATGCCTCTTTAAATTTTTCTTCCGCCTCTTTGTCGCCGGGGTTCATGTCAGGATGGTACTTTTTCGCCAACACTCTGTACGCCTTTTTTATCTCATCCTGTGATGCGCTCCTGGATATACCAAGAACCTCGTATAAATCACGCTTTTCTGCCATTTTATAACCTCTGTTTATATACACCACACACCGTCCTGCAAAAAACAGGACGGTGTAAAGTTATTTCTTTATTTTTGTTTAATTATACTTCTCTGAAGTCGCCATCTACAACATCATCATTTGCAGAAGATGTGGTACCTGCATCCTGCTGAGCGAAGCCACTCATATCAGGGCCCGCCTGACCTGCTGCGCCCTGCTGAGCCTCATAAAGCTTAGAGAAAAGTGCCTGTGCGGACTCCATAAGCTTTTCCTTAGCTGCCTTAAGGTCATTTACCTCGCCCTCAGACATAACTTCAGGATTGGCCTTATTTACCAGGTCCTTAAGTCTGTCCAGATCTTCCTGAACCTTTGCCTTGTCAGCATCTGAAAGCTTGTCGCCTACTTCCTTAAGAGTCTTCTCTGTCTGGAATACCATGGAATCGCACTCATTCTTAGTATCAACAGCTTCTTTTCTCTTCTTATCCTGAGCCTCATACTCAGCTGCTTCCTTTACAGCCTTCTCGATATCAGCATCAGACAAATTGGTGCCTGCTGTAATAGTAATGTGCTGCTCTTTACCTGTGCCCAGATCCTTAGCAGATACATTTACGATACCATTTGCATCGATATCGAAAGTAACCTCAATCTGTGGTATTCCTCTAGGAGCTGAAGGGATGCCGTCCAGTCTGAACTGGCCCAGAGATTTATTGTCCTTAGCGAACTGTCTCTCACCCTGTACGATATTAATGTCTACTGCTGTCTGACCATCAGCAGCTGTAGAGAATACCTGGCTCTTCTTAGTAGGAATTGTTGTGTTCTTTTCAATAAGGTGTGTAGCTACGCCACCAAGAGTCTCGATAGAAAGAGAAAGTGGAGTAACATCAAGGAGAAGAATATCTCCTGCGCCTTCTTCACCGGAAAGCTTACCACCCTGGATAGATGCGCCTATAGCTACGCACTCGTCAGGATTGAGCTCCTTTGAAGGCTCCTTGCCTGTAAGCTGCTTAACAAGATTCTGAACTGCAGGGATACGTGTGGAACCACCTACAAGGAGTACCTTGGAAAGCTCGCCTGCTGTAAGACCTGCATCACGAAGTGCTGTCTGAACAGGCACTCTTGTAGCCTCAACAAGATCAGCTGTAAGCTCATCAAACTTAGCACGTGTAAGGTTGATATCAAGGTGCTTAGGACCTTCTGCTGTAGCTGTAATGAAAGGAAGGTTGATATTGGTCTGAGTCTGGGAAGAAAGCTCCTTCTTTGCCTTCTCAGCTGCTTCCTTAAGTCTCTGTACTGCCATCTTATCCATGGAGAGATCAACGCCCTCTGCCTTCTTGAATTCGTCGATAAGGTATCTCATTACCTTCTCATCGAAATCATCACCACCAAGACGGTTGTTACCTGCTGTAGCAAGTACTTCGATAACACCATCACCGATATCAATGATGGAAACATCGAATGTACCACCACCAAGGTCGTATACCATAATCTTCTGCTCTTTTTCATTATCAAGACCATATGCAAGAGCTGCTGCTGTTGGCTCGTTGATAATACGCTTTACATCAAGACCGGCGATCTTTCCTGCGTCCTTTGTAGCCTGTCTCTGAGAGTCTGTGAAGTATGCAGGAACTGTAATAACAGCCTCTGTAACCTTATCGCCAAGATAAGCCTCTGCATCAGACTTCAGCTTCTGAAGAATCATAGCGGAAATCTCCTGAGGAGAGAACTTCTTGTCATCGATAGATACCTTGTAATCTGTACCCATATGTCTCTTGATGGAAGCAATAGTCTTATCAGAATTGGTAACTGCCTGACGCTTTGCAGAGTCACCTACGATTCTTTCGCCTGTCTTTGTGAATGCTACAACAGATGGAGTTGTTCTGTTACCATCAGGATTGGTGATAACTACAGGCTTTCCGCCTTCCATAACTGCTACACATGAGTTTGTTGTTCCTAAATCGATACCAATAATTTTACCCATTTTATTTATCCTCCGTAAAACTTAATTTGCTGTTTTTACCATTGCATGTCTTACAACGGTATCTTTATACATATAACCCTTCTGATATACCTCGACTATTACATTTTCACCCAGGCTATCATCCTCTACATGCATTACTGCATTATGAAGATCAGGATTAAATTCTTTGTTCAGGCAGTCCATTTCTTTTACCCCGGCGCTTTCCAGCTCAGTAAGCATCTGCTTATATACCTTTTCAATACCCTGGGCAAAGGGTGCTGCTTTTTCTTCTTCTGAAAGAGTAGCCAATCCTCTCTCAAAATTATCAATAACGGGAAGCACTTTTTCAATTATATTTTTAGCTCCCATATCGAACATCATGGACTTTTCCAATTCAGTTCTTTTTCTAAAATTATCAAATTCGGCCATCTGGCGAAGGTTTCTATCCTTAAGCTCGCGTATTTCTTCGTCGCGCTTATCTACCTTCTCCTTCTTTTTGAAAAAGCTCTTTTTCTCTACTGTCTCTGTAGCCTCAGCTGTTTCTGTTTCCTCTGCTGCTTCTGTAGCAGAAGCTGTCTCTTCAGCATCGATATTTTCTGTCTCTGCTACCTCTTCCTCTTTTACGGAATCGTTAACCTCTGTCTCTTTTTCTTCGGTCGCTTCTTTTACTTGCTGTTCCAAATCCTTAGCGTTCAAAAGCCGTCCCTCCTATCTAATTCTTATGTTTTGAGAAAATCTCATCTATTTGTGCTTTAACAGACTGCAAAGCTGATACTACTTTTTCATAGTCCATTCTTTTTGGTCCTACAATACCGAATCTGCCGTGCATACCATCAGGAAGCTCATAGCTGGCTGTAACTACAGAGCACTCACTCATGGCATCAGCGCTCATTTCATTACCTATATAAACCTGAATAGGATTATCACTTTCCTTTTTCATGATCTCTGTCAGCTCATTCTTATCTTCTATCGCATAAAGAATGTCTGATACTCTATCGTTATCTGTAAGCTCAGGATACTTAAGAATATTGGTGGCTCCGGAAGTATATACTCTCACCTTTTCTTCCTCAGACAATGCCTGTGCAATAGCATCAAGCACTTCATTAACCACTGTACCAAAACCTTCCGCCTGAGTCTTCATACGGGTAATGACCTCCAGATTAATCTCTGAAAGATCCAGCCCCTGCAAGAAGGTATTCAGCATCACATTAAGCTTCAGCATAGTCTCTTTATCAATAGGGCCTTCAGTATGAATCATACGATTTTTAACTACGTTGCCTTCGATAAGAATAACCGCCAGAACTGTATGCTCATCCACATCAGTCAGCTGCACAAATTTAACTTTTTTGCTTCTGTACTGAGGTGTAGTCACCATGGCTGTGTAATTAGTATTGGATGCAAGCAGCTTGGTAGCCGCCTCCAGAAGGCCTTCCATCTTGTCAGTCTTTTCCAGGAACATAGCCTTCATTTTATTAAGCTCTTCGTCTTTTTCCTTGATAACCTGATCTTTTGTCTCCATCATGCGGTCTACATATAATCTGTAGCCCTTATCTGTGGGGATACGTCCTGCAGAAGTATGAGGTGAAGTAATATACCCCAGCTCTTCCAGATCACTCATCTCATTTCTGATAGTAGCTGATGAAAGATTCAAGTCTGTGTACTTGGAAATAGTACGACTTCCAACCGGCTCGCCGGTATCCAAATAGTTACTTATTATAGCTTTTAAAATGACCCATTTACGTTCATCAAGTTCCATAAGACTATTCCTTTCAGCCGGTTCTTCAGGTTTGTTAGCACTCTTTTTGTTGGAGTGCTAATTCGTATGAATGAAATATACCATTAGCACTCTCTTTTGTCAAGTGCTAATACAAACTTTTTTATAAAAAGAAAAAAGCAAAATTGTCACAGGGACGTTTCTCAAAGTCGGAGGCCAAGCGGTCTT
>JAZLGU010000026.1:0-5624 GCA_045616485.1 Lachnospiraceae bacterium | reverse complement strand
GTCTCAAATTTCTCAAACACTTCCAATAATGGTCCACTGGTTTCCATATTAACCCTTACTTTTGTTCCCTCAAGGACCTGAAATGCAGCCTTAGCTGTAGGCATTAATTCTTCTATTCTTTTTTCTTTTCCTAATAGAAGCATTCCTGTTACAGTAGGATATGTCTTTCCATCTACTTCAGTTGTCAATCGAAGTGCTTTATCAAGCTCGTCATCTTGCAACCCCAATAGATTTTTCTCTCCACCTGGATTATTTTGAATAATACTTCTCAAACGAACCCTTTGATTCGGATCAAGATCGTTGGTAGTAGCCCCAGCAAGCGGTCCTGCTGAAAAATCTAATAATGCCAACTCGGATAAGCGAGTTACAACTTCATATGAATACATAGGAATAACTTCCGGCGAACCATCTGCCTTTAATCTACGTCTAAGCATTTTTCCAGATGTTGTGGATACTACCGTCCTACTAATGGGAATCTCAATTTTTAAGATATCTTTTTCTTCCTCGGTGATAATCTCTGCTCTAACAGAAATTGATGGCACGGTACTGTTGGCAATCAATGCAGTAACTCCTATAGCATCCTTATGCTTTGGATGTATGCCTGTAATTTCACCATCATCCTCTACGCCTAGATACAATGTTCCACCTTTGGTGTTTGTCATTCCAACAATTTCGTCAATTAAATCTGTATCAGAATATTTCTTTATATCGCTTTTAAATTCAACTATAAGATTTTCCTTCATTGGAATTGTTCGCATGATTATTACTCCTTAATTCTAATTTAACTCAATTATAATTCATTTTAATTCAGTTGTCGAGTTAAAATCGAATTAAAATCGAGTTAAACCCTTATATCAACATAAAAAATCTACCATAATTACTATGGCAAGTTTGTTACAAAGTGTACTTTTATGCCCACCTTTTATTATTTTATTCCTTGTATGACATTCGTAAAAACAGAAAAAATCCCCAATCTACGAATAGTACATTCCCAGATTGGAGGTTTGTAAACAGGTATTTTGTCTAATAGCATCTCTTTTCCTTGGGAAGTCTATGCTCTGCGTCCTCGGGACGTCCTTTACAAAGTATCATATGTCGATACCTCCTATGTGAAGTATAGAAGGTATATTATCATTTTTCATCAGGCTCTGTAAAGACCTACTCATTCCACTTGGTCCTTGACTCCCAGAGGCCTATGATGTGCTCATCGTCCAGAGGGAGGTAGACCTCGCAGTTTTGGTCGGTGCCGGCGAAGTTCATGTCCGGGCTGTAGGCGGGCTTGTAGGTGTATTCACGTATGGTATCGGAGATGGCCAGGCCTTCTTCGCTCTTCATGCTGATCTCGGTAGTGCTGCCGTCGGGATGCTCCAGGATATAGAGGCCTACTGTAGTATCTGCGTAGACCATAGACTGGCCCTTAAATGGATGGGGCAGATAGGCATCGTCACCGTAAGCGTCCATAAAGTAATATCTGTATTTACTGTAGCTGTCTGCCTCGGTGTACTCCTGGATCAGCAGAGTCCTCTTTTTGTCAAAGCCTATGCTGCCCAGACCATACTGAGTGCCGGTCATGGACTTGAGGCTGCCCTGTCCCTTCTCGTCCTCTACGTAGATAAAGAGGTCATTAATGGTGCTGCGGTCCTTCCTGCCTTGATCCAGCTGCACGTAGTACTCGTAGATATCGTCATGATTCAGGTCGAAAAAGTCAAACTTATTTTTGAGATTGCCGCCCACCAGATCCCGCATCAGCTGATTGGCCTTACGCTGGGTTTCTATCTGAGCTGCTGTAGGGCCTGCCTTCAGAGTTTCCTCAGGTGTAGGCTGCTGTACCTCCGGTGTGCTGCCCTGATCTTCATCAGGCTTTTCTATCGGCTTTGTTGCCACCGGAGTATTTTTATTAACACCGGTGCTTTCATTTTTCACAGGTGTCTTTGTAGGCGCTGTATCCCCTGCTTGTCCACAAGCTGTCAGGCCTATGCATACCAATCCTATAGTCAAAAACACTTTCATTTTTCTCATAATTATTTTCCTTCCTTGCTGCCCTTCGCAGTCTTTTTCTTTTTATACTTATTAAGTACCTGCAAATTGCAAAAAGGTTTTATGGTTACAAAATTTTTTTTCATCTGGCCCTGCCACCGTATCCGCAGCTAGGCCACCATCAGATCTGCATTGGTATTTGCCGCGGCAGTCAGCCTGCTGGGTCCTACAAACCAGAAGAGGGTGTAGTCTCCCAGGTCTTTTTCCGGGTAATAGCTATAGCGATTGACCCTGTAGGCATCGCAGTAATAGTTAGCTATATCCCTGCGTTCCAGCCCCATACTTTTGGGCACCAGAATGTATACACTTGCTGCATTTATCTGAGCATTCAGCTGACTGATTATTTCCTCTTCATTTGTAGCCTTGAACTGCATATACTGGGCCAGATTAACCTGAGTGGTATCATAGGTCACGGTGCAGTCCATTTTCACGTCAGAATCAATAATGTGGCTTCCCTTGGTATCCTTGGCCACCATATCCGCTGTGCTGATCAGGTAGTAATTGTAGGTAATGAAATCAGGGTCGCCTCCTACCGGGTCATCCCAGGTAACATCCATATTGTACCATACATTATTCACCTTAACCTGATTCCAGGCGTGTCCGGGGCTCGTCACCATGATACAGTCGATACCATTACACATCATAAAAATCATAAATGTCTTGGCGTAGCCGTCGCACACTGCATATCCGTTGGTCAGCAGACCATATGCAGTATGGCTTATCTGGTTCAGCGTGCCGCTTTCTGCACAGACAGTATCATAGACAGTATTTTTTACTATATAGTCGTGTACTATATGTACCTTTTCTTCTTCGGATTTGCCCGGTAGTCCCAACTCTGCGGATAATTCTTTTACCCGGTTCACGCAGTATTTATTTTTCTCCGAGAGGCCGCTGTCATCCTGCGTCCTAAAGTAATAGGCGTAGTTGGCTCCGCCGCAGGCTGTCACTTTGTATCGGACATAATAGCCGTTGTGATATGCCTTTGAGTTGGAATAATCTATCTCTACGCTGCTGCATTCGGGATAAAGTGCCTTTATCTGTGCTTCCGTATAGATCAGGTCAGGTGATGAATAGAGCATGTATACACTTCCCCAAACAGTGCTGCCATTACCGTACTCATAGAGTTCAAGCACCTCAGACTTCAGATTGGCCGCCACATTGTCAGAGTTGCTTATATTGACTCCGGAAAGGTTCGTATCGGGAGCCGGAGTCAGACTGTTGACTATGTTCTGCTGTTCCTGTGAGGCAGCAGAACTAGGCTTGGGGGTACTGGTATTGGTAGGTCTCGGAGTGTTGGTATTGGTTGGTCTCGGCGTACTTGTATTAGTAGGCTTCGGCGTACTGCTATTGGTAGGTCTCGGAGTGTTGGTATTGGTAGGCTTGGGCGTACTTGTATTAGTAGGCTTCGGCGTACTGCTATTGGTAGGTCTCGGAGTGTTGGTATTGGTAGGCTTCGGCGCTGTTGTAGGCTTTACCGTAGGGGTCGGCATGGCCGGCTTGGGTGAGGGTGTATTGGTCACCTTGGGCGCCGTTGTAGGCTTTACCGTAGGGGTCGGCGTGGTCGGCTTGGGTGAGGGTGTATTAATTGTAGGTGCTGCTGTGGGCACCTCAGTAGGTGTTAATTCAGGCGTAACTGCTGCTGTGGGCTTAGGTGTCTCCGTAGGAGCAGGTGACGAGGTCGGTGATACTCCGGGCACCTCTGTGGTGACAGGTACATCTGTAGGCGCAGGTGTGTCCGTGGGCGCAGGTACATCTGTGGGAGCAGGTGTGTCTGTGATGACAGGAGTATCCGTGATTACGGGCATATCTGTAGGCACAGGCGTATCCGTGGTTACGGGCATATCTGTAGGCGCAGGCGTATCCGTGGGCCTCTCTACCACCGGTCCGTCTTGTGGTGCCTCACTGGGCACAGCCGATGGGATATTGGCTCCCTGTCCGCATCCGCAGGAAAATAACAGTGCAATAATAAGTGCGCTTATAATGGGTCCGTTGCTTTTTTTAACAAGTCTGTTCAATATAATTACCTCCCGGCAATAAGATAGATATAATGCCCACTTTCGCAATTTACAGTATATTGTCACGTAAGCAGGCTGATTACAATTAACATAGAGTGAAATAAGAGTAAAAAAAGACAAAGGAACAGATATCCCTCTCCCCTTGTCTTTATTTGTACCGCAGCCATCCGCAGTCTGGTTGCCGAAAATCATTTACCATAGTACTCATACCCCGGCCTTGTCAGGGTGTAGTCCGAGGCATCCTTGTAGCTGCCTCCCCATTCATCATGTATCTCGTATTCTATGTGGATATGCGTGCGATCCTGCACCGTGATGGTGATGGGGCTGCCA
The DNA here is from genome assembly GCA_045616485.1 of Lachnospiraceae bacterium. Classification (GTDB taxonomy): domain Bacteria; phylum Bacillota; class Clostridia; order Lachnospirales; family Lachnospiraceae; genus RGIG3528. Next base: position 1,242 of record JAZLGU010000026.1, on the reverse strand, counting down.
CTGCCTCTATAGTCAAATATCAGCAGATTGCCCTCATTTTTTACCAGCTCTGCGTCGCTCCAGCCTATGTCGCGCTCCTTGATAAATTCGTACTCGGCGCCTTCTGTATAGCCGTCGCTGGTCGCTATCCAAAAGAGACGTCCTACAGCATCCGTCCACTCGCCTATAAGACTTTCTATCTCTATCTTGCTTTCTGGTGGTGCCTGGTCTTCCGAATCTTTTTCCTTATCCTTATGCGGCTTCCGGTCCACTGTATCCTCTACCTGGGTCTGCCTGTAGATAAGGACCCCTGCTACTCCTGCGCCTCCGGCTACTGCTATAACGCCTGCAAAAATCATGGCTTTGGTGGCTGTGATGCGGACCCCCATGCCGGCTTTTGCTCCCGCTCCTATCTGCATAAGTGGTGTGGGTGTCAGCCCCAGCTCGCTGCAGCAGCCCTTATACACCTTTTCCGCTGCATAGGCAGGCATAGTAGTCCCGTCTGACAGTATCTTTATAGCCAGCAGCAGGGCCGGCAGCGAGAATACATGCAGCTTGTAGCCGCCTTTTTTCTCATCTTCTTCTATCCTGTCCTTTATATACTTTCTGGCATACATGAGTCTGCTTTTCACGGTATTTAGGGAGCAGTCCATCATCTCAGCGATATCCGTGAGCTTCATGTCATCGTAGTAAAAAGCTATCACCGTCATTTTCTGCAGTTCCGGCAGCTCTTCTATGATGCCTCTTATGATATCCGCTGTTTCTTTTCTGGCGGCATCATCCTCTGTATCATCCTCGAAGTGGCTGCTGCCTGCTACGTCAAGGATTGCCTCATCTCCATCCGCTAGCAGCACTTCTTTCTTATCTCTTTCCCTTCTGTACATCTTGCATGCCTGATTGTAGCAGATGGTTATGAGCCAGGAGAGGGCAGCTTCAGGTGCCTTAAGCTTATTGATGTTTTTATAGGCTTCAATAAAAGTAATCTGGGTCACATCCTCTGCATCCTCCGCAGTTTTTGTGCATTGTCTCGCCCTAAAATACACCTTCTGATAAGTAGCCCGGTACAGCTTGTTAAAGCCCTCCTCTTTACCTTTCTTCATCTCTTCTATAGCTTCGCTTAAGTCAAGCTCCATATATCCTCCGCACAATCTTTTCCTCCTTTCGTGGGTAGTGTCATAGGGTGGGGAGGGCTGGGTGTCGCAGGTTGTCAAAAGTTGTCACAGGGACGTTTCTCACTGTCAACTTTTTTTGCCAAAAGTTGAC
>JAZLGU010000025.1:0-57900 GCA_045616485.1 Lachnospiraceae bacterium | reverse complement strand
ACAAGTGCCGGCCATCCTTCGGTATTAAGTCTCAATGCCCAGAGATAATAGTCTCCATCGCCTTCTGATGCAGGAAGAATATCGAACTTAATTGTTACATCAAGTGCGCCATCAAAGCCTGCAAATACACTGTTAGCTACTTTACAATCTGCTTCGCCCCACTTTGCTGCCTTTACTTCGTCCTTAACAGTCTCTGTCTTAGCAACCGGACCTGAAGCCTGGTTACCCTTAATTGTCATCTCATATACATCTACACGATGGACTGTACCAATTACCTCACATCCCATCTCTTTAATCTTAGCAAGACCATCAGCATTAATAGTAAATGAAATTTCTGTTGCATCTGCAGGAATCTCAAAGAAGCCATCGCCATTAATGCTTGTTTCTGAAGTAATGCAATCGGGAACAAGCTTTACAAGTGCCGGCCATCCTTCGGTATTAAGTCTCAATGCCCAGAGATAATAGTCTCCATCGCCTTCTGATGCAGGAAGAATATCAAACTTAATTGTTACATCAAGTGCGCCATCAAAGCCTGCAAATACACTGTTAGCTACTTTACAATCTGCTTCGCCCCACTTTGCTGCCTTTACGTCATCCTTGATTGTCTCTGTTTTAACAGTAACATTTGAAGACTTGAGTACCATTTCGTATACATCTACACGATGAACAGTACCAATGACCTCGCAGCCCATCTCTTTAATCTTAGCAACACCATCAGCATTAATAGTAAATGTAAACTCTGTTAAATCTGCAGGGATTTCAAAGAAACCATCGGCATTAATGTTCACAGGTGCAGTGATGCAGTCAGGAACAAGCTTTACAAGTGCTGGCCATCCATCTGAATTAATTCTTAATGCCCAGAGATAGTAGTCACCATCACCCTCTGATGCAGGACGCATTTCGAACTTGATTGTTACATCAATTGCGCCGTCAAAATTAGCAAAAACATCAGGCTTTACAGTACAATCTGCTTCGCCCCACTTTGCAGCAACAACTTCGTCCTTAATAACGATACCCTTTGATGGGTCCGGTTTCTCAGGCTCTCTAATAAACTTGTTGCCAACAGGCTCCATAACTACATCTTTGTTACAAGCGATAAGATTACCATCTTTGTCAAGGAATCTTACGTCGTCAACAAAGAAATTACCCTTTGTAGCGCCTGTGTCTTCCTTCTTCATGATAGTAAGATATGAATCGGCACCAGCAGTAAATGTAACACCGCTTACGTCAACTGAAATTGACATAGGGTTCTTGGACTCTGTGTATACTGCCCATGTGCCCACCTTGGTCTCAGCCAGCTTTTCTGCTGACTCACCTGCGTGAACGAATATCTCACCTGCGATGGATGCAAACTTGCTGCTGTCAGGTCTGTCAACACCGATGGTGTACTCTACCTTGGCAAGCTTAGAGATATTTGCTCCCAGCAGACCATCAAGGTCAAGGGTAAGATACATTTCTTCGCCACCCTTTTCATTTGTGACATAGAGAACCTTGCTTCCCTTAATGTCTTTTACTGTTAATGAAGATTCATCAGCTTTTCTTGGTGCTGTCTTAATGAGTGCAAATCCACTCTTTGAATCCTCGAAGTCTATTGAGACTTCTTTTTTTGTTGATGGATCATCTACAGGCTGCTTTTTATCGCCGCATGCAGCCAGCATGGATACCACCATCACGAGAGATAAACCTAAAGCTAATACTTTTTTGTTTCTCACTCTTTTTTCCTCCTTTTTTCTCGGACTAATGTCCATAACTCCTCTAAGGCGCTATACGCCAATAGATCAACCTACAATACCGCTTCTCTCGACGCCTTCTACAAACTGCTTCTGAAGTAAAATATAGATAATCAGAACCGGAAGAATAACCAGCACCGTAGCCGCATTTACATAAAGCTGCTGTGTGGCAGGATCCAGAACCTTGTCTACATTGGCAATAACATGTTGCAGCGTAGCAATCTGCTTACTGATAAGTATGTTAGGGCTTATCTGGAAGAGATTTGCAAAGAAGGTGTCGTTAAACTGCCAAACAATAGAAAATACTGTAACAGTAATAACGGCAGGCATCGCATTAACCAGCATGATCCTGAAGTAAGTATACCATGTACCTGCACCATCAACCATTGCGGCCTCTTCGATTTCTTTTGGAAGTCCTCGGAAGAACTGGTTGAAAATGTAGATATACAGGCCGCTTCTAACACCACATCCCAGCATACTCATAAGAATAACCGGTATCGGAGTGCCCAGAAGGTTAATGGAACCGCCTGTAATTGTGCTTACTAATCCAAATGGATCAAACATGGCAAATGATGTATACAGCGGAAACATAATAGCATGAGATGGTAAAATGATTGTCACTACTACGCATCCGAACAGTATCTTTTTAAGCGGAAAATCAAATCTGGCAAAACCGTAACCTACCATAGAGCAGACAAAAAGCTGCAAAACAGTAAGACCTCCTACATAAAGCAGATTCTTAGACATTACTTTAAAGTAGTCCATTCGTAAAATCGCCAGTTTGTACTTTTCCAAAGTGGGGTAATGAGGTAACACATAAACCATCGGATTAACCAAATCCTTGGACGATTTAATGGATCCTACCACAATACCTATAACAGGCTGCAGTATCACGTAAGAAACTCCCACGATGATTGCAATATTAAGTATAAGTAAAAGAACATTTTTCACCTTATTAAGTAAGGTGTTCCTTTTATAAGGATCTTTAAGCGTTACCTTGAGGTCGGTAAACACATTGGATTTTTTAACACTAACTTTTTCCATCTCTTACCTCCCTTAAGTATAATAGAACGTAAATTTCTGTATTATTTTTATAATCACCATGAGGATTGCTACCGTAATCAGCGTGCTGACTATGGTAATAGCCATACTGTAGCCGTAATGCAAGCCTGCAAAGCCATATTCTTTTTCTGCCAGCTGAATTACCTTGCTGTCGGCAAAGGCTTCAACAATGGTGAATACAATATTGGTAATGATATGAGGCATTACCATTGGGAATGTTACCTTCCAGAAGGTCTCATAGCCTGTAGCACCTTCAATTTTGGCAACCTCGTACATGGAACCGGGTATAGACTGTAAGGCTGCAATAAAGATAATAATCTGTACTCCGGAATTGGAGATGATATCATTGATTCTTGCTACTGCAGATACTACATAGCCCAGCACTTTCTGATTAAGACCAAGATTTCTAAAAGTATTGATAATATAATCAATATCAAATGCAAGTACTCCTGACTGAATGCCTGAGGTCTCGGTTACAGACGTGGAAAGCCCTCCCTGCATCATGGATGTAGCATGCTGTAAAGCTGCCGCAATGGCACCTGAACCCAGAATAATAGGCAGGAAGAATATTGCTCTTACAAAACTTCTCCCCTTAAATTTACGGTTCAACATCATTGCCATAAACAAGCTGAAGAAAATAATAAGCGGAACATCAATCAGCATATCTGAAAGTGATGATACCATTTCCTGTTTGAAGGAACCATGCTCAGTAAAAATATACTGAAAATTTTTAAAGCCTACCCACTTGCTTACAAGTCCCGTCATAGCCGAGAAGCTTGTCTCCGAAAAGGCATATATTACAGTCTGCGCCAGAGACTTAATATAGAAAATGGCAAAACCCAATATAAAAGGCAGGATGAAGAGATATCCGTGCACTGCTTTCTTGGCAGCCATTGACATTTTTTTCTTTTTAGCCATTTATCTGCCCTCCACAACTGCACTAAGTGCACCTATTATCACACCATTTACTGTTTCTGCTTTATTGCCGTAATTAATAAGTATTACGACGCCATTATCATATGTCACACGTCTTACTGTATCAGAAAGAATTTCGTGATTTACTATATATGCACCTGAAACATTTTTTAATATCTCGTTAGTTTTTACATATACATCAACTGCTTCGTTTTTCCAGGTCTTGAAGGTAGTTGCATAATAGAAGGAAAGTGCCGTATCCTTAATCTCTGAGGATTCCTTCCATGTAAATACATAGTGAGGAGCAGTACCTGTCTCTATCAACTTCAGAATCATAGGTCTGTAATCATCAAGGTCATTGTAATTCAAAAGAATTGATGAGTAATTGATGGAACCATGAATAATCATCTGATAAAGAGGAATATTTTCGTCCACCAGGAAATAATCATTACCGTACATAGGCACATTCAGTATGTCTGATGCATATGCGAAAGCGTAATCATTACACTCGTTCATAATAAGCTTTTTGTTGGTGTTCTTCATCACTTCAAGTTCATGAAGAATAACATCCAAGGTAGCCTCTCTGTCAATAATGTTGGTACGCCTCTTGTCCGGACAAAGGTAACTTGCCAGGTCCCTTAGGGTAATTGAATCAGCATCTATTTTCTGAACCTTTGATGCGAACTTGTCTACATACTTTGGTAAATACTTGGGAGAAACAACGCTATAGATATTACCGCTATAGCCAAGGCCTGTAGTATTACGAAGGGTAGTGGGATTTACCAGACCGAAGGTTGCGGTATAGCCTGCACCGTAATATCGGGACGCCTCCATAGTACTGTTGAAATTGGAATCCTTGGAAAGCTTTATCAGCTGCACATCCAGAGAGAGTCGCCCGTTTGCTGCTTCCATTGCTTTGTTAAGCTTAGCCAAATCTGACTTGCCCCCCAGTTTCCAGGTGACACGAACATGATTGGCCGTATCATGGTAAAAGCCTCCGTTAAACCAGCCTTCGAAGTTCATAACCTGATTCTTAACGCCTGCTGCCTCTAGCTCTTCAATCATATCAGCAGCCTGATCAAAAGTGGTCATGGCATGTACTGAATTGTACTGAGTACCAAGGAAGTGAGCTGTTTCTTTTACTCCGCCCAGAACATCATAGTAGAACGGAATATCGCCTGTAGTCTGAAGCCTTGTAAGCACGCCTTCATTAATCAGTCTGTTACGATAATAGTTTGCAAGGCCTGCATAACCCTTATTTTCTTTTGTAAGCAGGGTGTATCTCACATTTACATTGACATCATAGATATCATCTTCCATAACGATAATATCTTTTGTACCACCCTGGAAATTTTTAAGATTATCAGTATTTCTAAAAACAAAGGTATTGTAAATGTAATTTCTCTCAGTGTATTTTTCTGAAATACCAGCTGTAAGCATGGCCAGAGATGCACCCTTTTCCACTGTCGTAAGAATTGTTCTGTTTTCTCTGCAAATGCCATAGAGAGCAAGTCTGCAGGTATCCACATTTTCAAGTGTAGTTAAATTAGCCGAAAGCGGATCCTGTCCATAATAGTACTGAGTGAAATTTGTAGAATCAGTTTTGCCATTGTTAAAATTAATAAGCGAACCACTGCCATTAGGTACTACAAAATATCCACTTTCAGCAGTAGATGGTGCTCCAAAATACTGAAGAAGCTGTATTCTGTAAACATATCCTGCCCCATCTTCTTTTATGAGGCTGGCAGGGATGGAAACTTCTACTGCGTCTCCTACAAGTCTGTACTCAAGAGGAATGGAGAAATAAATGGCTGAGTCACTGGTCTTCTTTGTGATATCACCAATCTCGTATGTGTATCTGACACCATTCTTAAGGCTTTCAACTGTAAGCCCTTTTTTCATGACACTATATGTCCAGGAATCAAAATCACCGGTAATTGCACTTGTATTATAGTACCCCAGAATAAACGCTGATTTCATTCTTGCCTTGTTGGTATCATTGGCAATTTTGTCCTCATCAGCATCCAAAGGATTGGAAGTAGTAATGCTACCATCGCGCTTATCATAGATAGCCACAAAGCCAGTAGATGGCTGAGTATAAAGCTTCAGGTACTCATTTTCAGCCACCAGGTCGAAGCCTTCCACTTTACAGTCGCTGTCCTTAAGCTTTGTATAAGGGGTAGCTTTTTCCACTTCATAGCTGCTTACATAATCTCTGTATCCGTTGTAAAAAGTGTATCTGATAAGATACTGTACTACATAAATGGCAAGAGCCAGCAGTAAAACTCCCAGAATAATGAGAGCTGCTTTTTTACCTCTTGTCATAGGCATTTTGACTTTAGGCGCCTTGGCCTTTTTTTCCTTCTTCATAAAGCACCCCCTACCAGAAAATTATTTCGGTATAAATACTTCTGAAGAAGTTGAAAACCGAGCCTAAAAGATTTGCCAAAAGAAGTATCAGGAAAATCAGAATAAACAATGCTACAAATGTAAGAAGCAATGTAATTAATGTTTTTCCCAGTGAATAATTGTGGACCTGCATAATGCCAATCAGCATCAGCATAATGCCCCATACTATTCCGATGGTAAGAATAATACCGTAAAAAGCCTCTTCTCCATCAGCCAGGAAACGGCTGACAATAGTAGCAATGATAAAAGACACTGTGATAGGAAAAGTGCCATAGCCTATAGCTACTGCTATATCCTTAAGTCTGCCCTCACCATTTAAAAGACAGGTAATAGACCAGTTGCTGACGCAAAGTAGCAGATAGCAAACCAGAATACCTAGCAGCTCCTTCAGGGAGTCTACTGATCTGTAGTCCACTTCATTTACCAAAAAGCCTGCAAAAAGGCGATTAATGGTAAAAGAGATGGAGAAGAAAGCTACCATAATGATGGCAACAGGTACGCTACCTTTATCTTTTCTTTTTACCCAGTAAAAGCCATCCATGGGGTGCCCAAGAGTATAAAACATATATGACCATTTTTCTTTACTCATTTACTCTTTTGCCCCCTTTCTTCTCTTTCTAACATTAACAAAAATTATGATACCTGCAATTATAATTACAACTCCTGTAAGGAAGTAGCCTGCATATTCGACCAGCCATGCATTTCTGTAACGCTTATAAGCTATGCCGTAATAATTTTTATTAACGCCAAGCTTCAAATACTTCATAGCCTGCTTATATTCACCTGCTGAAAGATATGCCTTGCCGATACCGGTATTGGCCAATTCATTATCCTCGTCCAGCTCCAATACTCTTTCCCAAAGAGCTACGGCCTCTTTTTCATCGCCATCGTATCTTAAGGCCACTGCTTTATTGATAAGATCACCATACTCTGTTACGGAGTAGATGACTATTTGGCTTCTATGAGAATCCAGAACAACAATCTTATCACCTACAGCTTCAATAGCTGCCGGTATCTGCAGCGTACCTGCCTGATAGCCAAGACCTCCGAAAATATAAAGAAGATTGCCCTCGTAGTCGTATGTAAATATTCTTCCGCGCCTTTTATCTACGCATGAGTACATACCATTGTCACGATATACAACATCCGCGAACTGTGAGGGACCGGCATAATCTGAATTGCCCTCAATATTCAAATCTCCGCCAACGTTGGCGTTTTCGCCCTTTTTAATAACGTCCTGTCCGGATGGATTGAGACGTCTAACGCCCTGTATGCCTTCCGGATCAATATTTGTAGCAAATACAAATCCATCAGGATCAATATCTACTCCTGTAAACTCTGTAGGAATATAAAGTTTTTGATGCGAACGCTCTTCCTTGGTAGCCAGTCTCTTCCAGAATTTTTCCCAGGCAGAAATCTTTACTTCGATAGTACCGAAGAAGGTAGCAAATGTGCCATCGTCTTCAAATACCATGATGCCCTGGAACTGATTCTTAGCGATGCAGTAAACTCTGTCTGCATAATCTACTACTACCTTGAGTGGTGTAAATACAAAATTTTCATCCAAACTCTCTGAACGTGGCTTTTCTATTACTCTTATGTACTCAAGAGTTTTATTATCCAAAACAACTATTTTTTTGCTGCCGGAATCACAGATATAAAGCTGATTATTAGCAGATACACACACACCAAAAGGCTGATTAAAACTTTTTTCTTCGCCGTTTACGGTATATCCTGTAATAATATTAATCACGTTTTTAAGTTCAGAATCCATAACCACAATACGGTTGTTGCCTGTATCGGCGATGTAGAGATTGCCATCTGCATCTTTGCAGAAATCTTCAGGCTCATCAAATGCTCCGACGCTCTCTCCCTTATAAGTAAGGGCCTCGCCCATGATAACGCGCTCTGTAGTATATGCTGCCGGAGTATAGTGAATATAGCCCCAGTAGTCGTAATTGTAGCTGTCATAAGGCTCTTCCGTATTGGCTGCAAAAGCCTTTGTAACGCCTGCCGTTTCAATGACCAATGTCATCATAATGAGTATACTAAGGACTCTTAAAGCAAGCTTGATTTTGTTATTTTTCATGCTCTCCTCCTTAGTCTTTCATACCTGATGTAGTCATTGTTTCAAGAATATTTCTCTGACAGATGAGGAAGAAGGTAATAGGTACTGCTGCTACCAGGAAGGTAACTGCTGCACCGGCGCCTGCTCTGGCTACACCACCTGCTGCAATCTGCTGCAATGCATACTGCATAGGCTTTAACTGCTCATCTCTAAGGTAGGTACTACCTGTCTGACCCCACATCTGCTGGAACTGGAATATAGCCAGTGTCAGCCATGCCGGCTTAACATTCGGCATTACGATAGTCCAGAAGATCTTCCATTCCCCTGCTCCATCCAGTCTGGCTGACTCAATAAGAGAGTCAGGAATCTGCTCCATGAACTGCTTCATGAGGTAGAGACCCATACCATAGCCACAAGCCTGAATGATCAGTGCCCAGTAGGTATTGTTGATATGCAGCCAGGATGTGATCATGTACTGTGGATTCTGAGTAACCTGCCATGAGAACATCATGGACAGTACAGTCATCTGGAAAAGTATAGTTTTACCCGGGAAATCATGTTTTGCTAAAGGATATGCTGCAAGTGAGGCGATAATAACGTGTCCTACCATACCGCCACCAGTAATAATTACGGTGTTCAGCATATATCGTGAGAATGGCACCCAGGTATCATTCATCAGTACAAAAAGATCTTTAAAATTGTCTATAGTAGGATTTCTCACGAAGATACGTGGAGGATACTGGAAAAGCTCATCCAGCGGCTTCAACGCATTGTTGATAATCATTACCAGCGGTACGGCCATAGCCACACCACATATAGCCATGAATATAAAAAGTAAGGTATTGCCGGCTGCTGAACGGTTCAGCCTTTTTTCCGGTCTTGGGATAAATCCAAGGATCTTGCCGGTATTTCTCTTTTTCTTCTTTGCCATTATGCGCCGATCCTCCCCAGTAATTTTTTAACGATGAGGTTGGAACCGATCATCAACAGGAAAAGAACTGTAGCGATGGCGGATGCATAACCCATATCGAATCGTACATTTGAATAGTCCAAAAGGTGTGTCAGGACTGTGGCACCTGAGTAGTTAACTGAAGGGTTGCCGGCCAGACCTATGGAAACATCACCGATGGCAAAGGATGTGGTAATCTGCATTACCGCACCGAACATAAGCTGTGGCTTCATGGAAGGAAGGGTAACGTACCAAAGCTCCTGCCAGCGATTCTTGATGCCGTCCAGGGCTGCTGCCTCGTAAAGAGTCTTATCAACAGTCTGGAGACCGGCGATGAAGGAAAGGAAGCCGGTACCAAGAGACAGCCAAAGCTGTACTACTATAAGTATTGGAAGTACGTACTGCTCTGTCTTCATCCACTGTACTGCCTCGTCCAGAATGCCCAGCTTTAAAAGGAGACCGTTCAGGTATCCGTATCTGTCACCTGTAAGGATCAGCTGCCATACAAAGAAGGCATTACCACAAATAGATGGTGCGTAGAAAATCAAGGTAAGGAAGGCTCTGAGCCAGCCTTTAAATTCATTGATAATCCATGCAAAAAGAAGGCACATGAAGTAGGAAACCGGTCCTGTTATAAAAGCCAGAATCAAGGTGTTTTTCAAAGACTTCAAGAATATCTCATCTTCAATAAAAAGCTTAACGTAGTTTTTCCAGCCTATGAAGGATGGAAACTGAAGCATATCGTAGTAAGTAAAGCTGAGGGCAATACTCATTATGATAGGCACTACCGAATATACGAAAAAGATAATGAAGAATGGAGCCAGCATTGCATAGCTTGCACGACTCTTTTTTATACGGTAGGAGAGCTTATTCTGCTGAGATGCAATAATATATGCTGAGGTCATATTTTCAGTGTTATTTTTCTTAGCCATTTTTACTCTCCTTCCTTATTTTTTCTTAAGACCAAGCTCATCAAGCTTGTATGTGATTTCTGCATTTATGTAGATAACCTGGTCCATCAGCTCTTCTCTTGGTGAAGAGGTATCTGTATTGGTCACTACCATGTAGAAAGCATTGTTAACGTTTCTCCAGGTGATATAGCCGCCCGGAATCTGATCGATACCACGTACCCACTTCATGGATTCCTTCAACGCATTGAAGTCTGCGATAGGCCATGCCATGTTGTTAAAAGCTGCGTAATTGGCTGTAGGTACTCGTGCTGAAGATCCCATAAGGCTCTCCATCTCACGACCATAGTCCGTCTGAATCTCAGCGCTGGTCCACCACTTAAGGAATTCCCAGGACTCTTCAGGATAATCGGTGTCATTCATAATCATGGATGCAAGACCCGTAGAGGCTACTGTATGGTCTACGCTGCCATCCTGCTGCACAGTACCCGGAATAGTAGTAAAGGACCAAAGACCTGCAATATCAGGTGCAGAAACTGCAAAATTGTTGTAATCGCTGTAATCGGCAATTATGATAGGACATTCACCTGTACGGAAACGCTCCTCAACAGATGTCTCACGATCCAGCTTATAGTCTGTGTAGTAATTACAGAAAAGCTTGAATACATTAATAGCTGTATCGCTGTCCAGGTCACAGGCGGTACCCGCATCGTTGTAGTACTTACCGCCATTCTGGTAAAGAAGGCTGGCAAAAAGCTGCTCTGTCGGATGCATACCGAATTCCATCTGGTTTTTAGCCAGCTTTGTCATGGCTACCTTTACGTCTTCCCATGTCTCAGGCACTTCCATACCGATCTCTGACAGAATGTCTTTTCTGTAGAACATTACAGGGAAAGTAAGCGTATCAGGTAAAGCATACTGATGTCCGTCATAAATAAACTGTGTATAAGCTGCCTTGGGGAATCTTTCCAGGACTTCATTGTAGTCAGGGAAGCGGGAAATATCATAAACAGCTCCTCTGATACCGTAGTTGACAGGAGTATCATTACCTGAACCCAGTACCACTCCGGCTGCCATACCGGTAGAAGCTACCTGAATCGCCACATCCGGACCCTGACCTACCAGGGTAGCCTTCAGCAGGGTATTCATATCTACCAGCTGTACATTGACGGATATTCCCGTCTCCGATGTAAATTTCTTATCTATAAGCGACTTAATTACATTGGCCTGATCACGACCGGAGCCTATCCAAAGAGTAATGGTCTTGGCATCCTTGTCCTCGTTTACATTACCGATCTGGTTGTAATCGATAATGAAGGAGAAGAACAGTCTCTTGATTTCATGCCAAAGCTTCACAAAGAAATTGGCATTTTTATAGCCTGACTTCTGGTCCGGGGAGTAAACTGTAATGGAGTCCAGCGCAAGTGGCTGTGAAACAACATTCAGTACCCAGTTACCGGTAGCACGGATATTGGACTTGAAGCTGCCCATAACTCGTACTACATAGTCATTATCTTTAATCAGCTTTTCCAGCTGGTCAGACATTGTCTTAAGTACAGTCTTTTTATCAGAATTCCTGCCGGCTACCACATCCAGCTTGTCCAGTGCACTGTCAATAAGTGCCTTTGCTTCCTTAAGCTCATCAGTAAGATGTGGCAGTGAAGCCTCGATCTGATAGTCACGATATGCATCAGGTGCAACACCTGTAATTTTAATAATCTCTCTGTAGATAGCATTAAGCTTCTGAACAGCATCCTCTACTTCACCAACGATGTCTGCGAAGTCACCCAGAACAACTTCCATACGGATGGTATGTGTGCCTTTTGTAAGGTAGAACTTGTATGCGTTGCCATCATCATCCTGAAGCACGTCTGAGCGCCAGTTCTGCTTGTATCCAAAAGGATACTGACTCATTTCTTCAAAAGGAAGCTCGCCATCAATGGTGATACGACGTGAAACTTCAACACCTCTCGAGAAATTCTGCTTTGCTCTCATGGCTATCTGATAGTATCCGTCAGATGGAACTGAAAATTCCCACTCAATCCACTGACCTACCAGTCTCCAGGAATTTCCACCGATAACGTTATTTAACAGATATTTTGCAGAAGCAGGATATACATCCGGTGATGCCTGATCCTGCTGAGGATAGAGCATCTGGGAGGATGTCTTGCTGGCAAATTCTGCTTCAATTTTAATCACTGCATCACTTGCATCCTTGGCACCCTTTTTGTCCATCTGTGCCTTGTATGCTGAGTAATCCACTGTAGACTCCACATTGTTAAAAACAATGGAGTGAAGAAGCACAGGCTCTCTTACAGACATAAGAGAGATGGTATGCTTGCCCTTTTCCAGGTATACGTAAAGAGGGGCTGAGATATAGCCGTTGGAATCATATGTGTAACGCTGCTGCCATTCCGGTGCTTCTACCATCCCGGGCTTCTCCTGATTGCCCTGGTTATCTGCAGACCAGTCAATAGTGGTAACACCATTATCATTTACGCTGGTATTTTCTGCATCAATCTTCCATACTCGGGTAAAAGATACCAGAGAAAATTCTTTGAAAGGAAGCTCTCCATCAATAAATATTGAACGCTCGATGTTGGAATTCTTACCTGCTACAGGGTAGTACACCAGAGACATATTGTAAAAGCCTGTCTCTTCTACTTCGATTTCATACTCAATAAGAGAATCCTCTGAAGTAAGGATGGCATCACCCTGCTTGCCCTCGTAGTCCTTATAGATGGTCATGTCCTTTTTCAGGCCTGACTCCTCATATCTTACTGCATTTTTTGCGGTAGCTATGATTTCCTTTGCAGGAAACTTTGCATTTTTATGAGCCGCAGCATACGCATTGAAGCCGGGAACACCATCTCCAATATTGTAGGTGCTTACGATGTTTTCGTAATCTTTCATGGTCTTATCTGTAATAGCCTTGGCAGGTGTTACCTTTGACAGGGAAGTCACCAGCATGCTAAGTGCCAGAACAGATACAAGGCTTTTTTGGAAAAACTTCTTTTTCATTGAATTGCTCCTCTTTGAAGGTTGCATTTATTTTATTGAATACTTTGTGATATCAGGCAGCTCATCCAGTGTCAGTACTCTGTCACTGTTATAAACTTCCTGCAGCACATTTTTTTCGTTGTATTCTTCACTAAGTGTAGGGACTCCCACTACTGTTTTTTGGATGAATTCATCCTGCCAGGTAATGAAGCATCCCCAGAGGGCAGCATCTTTTGCAGCATCATCAGGTCTGAATACACAGCCGTTTTCCGACATATATACCATTTTATTCTGTGAAGGAACTTTCTGAGTCATGTCAAAAAGCTTTTTCTGAGAGGTATAAACCCTCTTGCCGGGATAAGAATCATAGCTGACAATATCTACATACTCGTCACCCGGATACCATTTAGCATCCTGTCCATTCCATATCCAGATGATATTGTGAAGGCCATAATAATTGGTAAGCTGATCGTAGATAAGCTTGTAGAGCTCTATGTAAGCATCAGGGCCTGACGCTCCCCACCAGAACCATCCGCCGGAAGCTTCATGCAGAGGTCTGAAAAGGATGGGAATGTCTTTGTCAGCCAGTATCTTAATCTGAGCTGCTATAGTCTCTATGCCCTTTAAAAGCATGGCTTTTCCTTTATTGTCCTTGCCTGTCAGGGCATCTTTAAGATTGAAGCTGGTAGACTTTGTGTAGAAGGTGCCATACCACTGCTCGCCAGGCTTGGTATACTCATCATATGTGCGCCAATGCCAGTGATATTCCAGTATGCCTCCCTGCTCCCACCATTTTATACCATACTCGGTGGTCTTGCCTTCCATATTGGTCACGTGTCCGGGAGAATCATTCATAAAGTCCATGGACAGGATGGCCGGGGTCTTACCTGTAGTCTCCTTTATAACTTCCATCTCCGGTCCGTCCATTCCTTTGTCACATACCTGTCCGGAAAGGACCTTTTCTCCGTATATATCGCAGAGGAATGAGTAAAGCCTCTGAGTATTTTCAGAAGCTTTTTTATCTGAAAGCTCTTTGGATACTTTATATATCTCATCACTCTTTTTGTAGTTGTATTTTACGTCTCCGCATCCGGTCAAAGCCAAAACAGCTGTCACACTAATGGCCAGTGCAAGGATCATTGCTAAAAATCTTTTCATTTACAAGCCTCGAGTATTTCCAAATTTTTATCAATCAGTGCTATTCTTTGCTTTACACAATCAGGACTTCTGAGTGCATCAGACGGCGTGCCAAAGCAGTAATCAGTAAGTCTGTTAACATCCGTAGCTGCCACATGAAGTCTGGTATCTGAAGATGCGTAGTAGATATATATTTTTCCATCTTCGTCTGAAATGGCACCATTGGTAAAGGTAACATTGGAAACATCACCCACACGCTCTGCACCTCTGGGGCCTATCAACAACCCACCGGGCTCTGCTATGACTTTGGAGGGGTCCTTAAGATCAGTAACAAAAGCATATATTACGTATCTGAGACCTGCTGCAGTATTTCTGACGCCATGAGCTATATGTATCCAGCCCCTGTCAGTCTTAATAGGGACTGCACCTGCACCGTTTTTCACCTCGGTGATGGTATGATATCTGCGGACAGATGTCATTTTTTCCTCATCGATAACCGCCCTTGTAATGTCCTCGCAGAGGCCAAAGCCAATGCCGCCACCGGATCCGGTCTCGATAAAATCATCCATAGGTCTGGTATAAAAAGCATACTTGCCATCTACAAACTCAGGATGCAGTACCACGTTTCTCTGCTGAGGAGAATGAAGGGTAACAAGATTCGGTAATCTTTCCCATGTCTCCAGATCCTTGGTCCTTACGATGCCTGCAGCTGCTGTAGCTGCTGACAGATCAGGATTTTCTTTATCCTTGCTTTCTGAACAGAAAACTCCGTAAATGTAGCCATCCTCATGGGCGGTAAGCCTCATGTCGTACACATTAGTCTCGTCCGGCTCTGTATCAGGCAGGACAATGGGCTTTTCCCTGAAGCGGAAACCCTCTGTAGGCCTGTCACTTTCAGCTATGGCAAAAAACGACTTTCTGTCAGCACCTTCCACACGGGCTACCAGTATATACTTACCATTATACTTAATGGCGCCGGAATTCATGACCGCGTTGATGCCCAGCCTCTCCTGGAAGAAGGGATTGGTATCTTTATTTATATCGTATCTCCAAATAACAGGAGCGTGATCTCTGGTCAGCACCGGATATGTAAATCTGTCGTAAATACCGTTATAAAAATTATTATCTGCAGGATTTTCTCTCTGGATAAGTGCTTCCTGCTTTTCTATTTCTTTATAATATCTTTCGTGTATCATTATCCCAGTCTCTTTATCATCTCCATACATAAGCGTCCGTTATGATATGGGCATTTCCAAGGCTCCACAATAGGCTTTTCCCCATCGGGATTTCCTTTTTTATCAACTCTGTAGAACCACTCTGATCCTTCTCTGCTGTCTGCTATCTTGTCTTTTATAAAGCCCCAGATAGCAAAAGCCGCATCTCTGAACTCCAGTCGGTCAGGTCTCTTTTGGTAAGCATTGTAAAATCCCACTACTGCCTCTGCCTGTACCCACCATATGCGCCAGTCATTGACCACTCCTCTTTCACATTCATTGGCCAGAGAGCTGTCACTGTAAGCCACTTTTAATATCTCCTCTTCCAGGTCTTCAGTAATGGGAGCCATAAGCTTTTTGCGGCAGGGATCTCCCAGCACCTCAATCCCCCTGTCCATAAGCCAGGCAGTTTCTATGTCATGGCCATAGGAGTGAAGATCGATAATGGAATTCATATCATTGTCAAAAAATACTTCCTGGCGGTGAAGAGCCGGATTATAAACCTTAGTACCAAAAACATCTATGATATCCTTCAGTCTGTCCGCCACTTCCTGACGCCCTGTCACTCTGTAAAACTCTGTATAAGCTTCAAAAACATGTAAAAGGGTATTCATGGTACGATCAGCCATTACACCGTTTTCCGAAAGCTTATCATTCTGTATCTCAAAAAACTCTCTGCTTTGTGCTTCTTTGTAGCCGTACTGATCGGTACATTTAATCTCAATAGTTCGGAAAAGGTTGCCTGCTATCTTTAAGGCTTCAGGATTCTTAAAGGCATCATAGTATGAAGATACTGCGTAAAGTGCAAATGCCTGATTGTAGGTGTGCTTGGTAGTATCTAAAGGCTCTCCCTTGTAGTCCAGAGACCAGAACACTCCGTCGTGACGTCTGTCTATGCAGTGCTCTGTAAGAAATTTATATGCATGATCCGCATATTCCTTAAGAGACTCATCCTTTAATACCAGATAAGCATTGGAAAAGAACCAGAGTATTCGACTGTTTAATATACATCCCTTCTCAGCTTTTTTATCCAGCCTGAGATCAAAATCCAGGAGCCCGTAAAAGCCCCCAAAGTCATCATCTTTAAGACTTTTCCAAAAAGGAATTAACTTATTGCATAGATGATCCCTGAATTCATTAACCATTGACAACTCTCCCAATAACAAATGGAGCGAAGCTTCCCCAAACTCGCTCAAACGTTTTCGTAACAAAAAGTTCATATTTTCTTTCGTTGCTGTTTATTATACTTAAAAAATAAATTTAATCATCATTAATTGTTGCCTTTTGTATCGTATTATTGTCCGAAAGGAAGTTTTAGTGAGTTTCGCACAAGATTAAGTGATATGCTTTGTGCACATTTTTTGATTTCCCTTGATGTTACGAGGCTTAATATCAGCTAAACATAGCTAATTTTAGCTAAATAGATTAAAGCCCGTTGATTAATTTTTATTTTTATGTTAGAATATAACTGTTTCTTGGTTAATATATAATATTCTTGTTGGTGCAAAATGCACAAAAGCTCCCCCACCAACCCCTGGGGGCCGCCATACAATATATACAATCAAAGCATTAGGACCAGCCCTTTTGCTATAAAGGAGACTATCTATGTTTACCCACACCATGCTGCACTCCCTGACAGAATTGCCCAAGCTTAGCGGTGATACTACCCTTACCGACTTTCTGCCACGGGATATAAAAACTGATATTGAGACCGGTCAGCACCTTATGTATCCTCTGGCAGCCGGCCATATCCTGTTGCCATCAGAGACCAGGCTTTCTTTTTCACATTTGCCTGCATACTGCCTCATATATACTGCTAAGGGCAGTGGCACTTTTACTTCGGATTCTGATACCGTAAGTCTGTCTGCAGGCTCTCTCCTTTTTGCGGATCTTACCCATCCTTTTTCCATTTATTCGGAAAAAACTCTGGAATATGACCTGATTTGCTTTACCGGAGCCCAGTCCTCCTACTTTTACAGCCTGCTTTCCAGAGACTCCTCCGTCTTCTTTATAGACTCTCTGGGCAAGACAGGTCTCCTGCCTTCACTGCGCCCCATACTCCCTGCTGAGCTGGAGCAGTCCTTCGTCCCCCTATCCTTTCACAGACATCTCACCGACCTTTTTACTGAGTGTAACGAGATATTTGTCAGCCCCACTTCCCGTCAGGCTACTGTCAAGGATGAGACTTTGTCTCTTATTAAAGAATATATCGATAACAATTATTACCAGGCCATTACCCTAAAAGATTTAGAGTCCCAGTTTTTTATTAATCGTTTTCGCTTATGTAAAGACTTCTCGGAAAAGTACTATATTTCCCCCATTCAATATATGCACACAACCCGCATAAATAAAGCAAAAGAGCTGCTTCATCAGACTTCATTGAAGGTCCATGAAATCAGCTATCAGGTAGGCTATGAGTCCTCTACTCAATTTATAAACCATTTCAAAAAAAATACCGGTCACACTCCTCAGGATTATAGAAACAGGAAATTTTAAGGCTTGTTAAATCTTTTTAACTAATTTTACTTGACTTATTACGCATTTTAAGTTAAATTTAGTCTGCTTCAAGTTAAAAACAGAAAAAAAGTGGTCAGGAACCGGCTGATTCTCTTTACTGTTTCTAAAACGATATAGAATGAGGTTAAAAATATGGCTAAAAAAGTAAAAATGTCCGATATCGCTGCCAAGCTGAATGTCAGCATCGTCACCGTTTCCAAAGCTCTTGCCGGTCAAAA
Organism: Lachnospiraceae bacterium; assembly: GCA_045616485.1. Taxonomy (GTDB): domain Bacteria; phylum Bacillota; class Clostridia; order Lachnospirales; family Lachnospiraceae; genus RGIG3528. Next base: position 39,773 of record JAZLGU010000025.1, on the reverse strand, counting down.
AGGCGTCAGCGAGGAAATGAGAGCGCGTATTATCGAGCTTGCCACTGAGATGGGCTATGAAAAGCCCGGTGAAAAATCTTCCAATCAGAAAAGTTACAATATAGGTGTTATAGTCTCTGAGGGATATATCACCAAGTATGATGCTTTTTACTGGGATCTTTACCAGCAGATTAATGCAGCTGCCGCTGCCAATAATTCCTTTGTTATGCTGGAGCTTATTGGACTGGACGACGAAAAAAACAACATGCCCCCCAAGCTTCTTCGTGAGGGAAAAGTAGACGGCCTTATAGTAATGGGTGCCCTTAATACTTCCTACCTTAAAATGATAAGAGCACATTATGCTCTTCCTACTGTTTACTTAGACTTCTATGATTCCGATATACAGGAAGATGCTATTATTTCCAACAGCTTTTACGGGGCTTATATTCTTACCAATTATCTTATAGATAAAGGATATAAGCGCATAGCCTTTCTGGGCACCTTGCAGGCTACCAAGTCCATTAACGACAGATATCTGGGCTATTCCAAGGCCCTTATGGAAAGAGGCTTCGAATTCCGCAGAGACTGGCTGCTGGATGACCGTGATATGAACAGGCTTATGTTTGCAGAGATGCCTATCCCCGAGCAGCTGCCTGACGCCATTGTCTGCAACTGTGACACAGCAGCTGCCAGAATGATAGAATCTCTCAACAAAAAGGGCTTTAGAGTGCCTCAGGACGTAGCTATTACAGGCTTTGATGATTTTATCCACCCGGGCCTGTGCAACGTCCCCCTTACCACTTACTCCGTTAATATGGAGGGTCTGGCAGACTCAGCAGTCCGCAATGTAATAAAAAAGCTGAATGGAGTAGAGACCAACTGTGGCATTCATCTTATTGAAGGCAAGCTGGTAGTACGTACATCAGCCTGACAAGTCTTTACAAAACTTATATTTTAAGGAGACACCATGAACATTACCTACCATCCACAAACAAGACTTTTTAAAATCGATACCGCTCATACTTCTTATGTTATCGCTATCGTAGACAAGGAAGGCTTTATCGGTCACGCATATTACGGTGCTTATCTTGCCGACGACGATCTGCGCTATCTGACCCGCATTTACGAGGGGCCTTTCACACCGGAAGTTAACGGCCGTGACAGACTTTCTTTCTATGATGCTTTCCCTTTTGAGTATCCTACCCATGGTATCGGCGACTATAGAGAAAGCGCATTAAAGATTCAGTATCCCGACGGTACCTGTGCCAGCAAGCTGAGCTACAAGTCTCATGAGATATTTGCAGGTAAAAAGAAGCTGGCAGGCCTGCCTGCTACCTGGGGTAATAGCGAAGACTCCATGACTCTGGAGATTGAAGCTGTAGATCCCGAGTCAGGACTGACTGTCATTCTCTCCTATTCCATTTTTGCAGGTATTGATGCTGTCTGCAGAAATACCCTTATTAAAAACACTACAGGCAAGACTATAAAAGTGCTGAAGGCCATGTCTGCCTGCCTGGATATGGACAATAACGACTACGAGCGCATCACTCTCTACGGCTCCTGGGGACGTGAACGCTATATAAACAGGACTCCTGTCAACTATGGCGTCTCCGGTATGAATTCCAAGCGCGGCGAGGGTGGTCATCAGGAGCAGGCATTTACCTGCCTCATGCCTCACTCCACTACTCAGAATCAGGGCGAAGTATATGGCATCAATCTGGTTTACTCCGGCTGCTTTGAGACCATGATTGACCGCAGCCAGTTTGACTATGTACGCTTAATCACAGGCATCAATCACGAGGATTTCTGCTGGACTTTGACTGATGGTGAAGAATTCCAGACTCCGGAAGCCAATCTGGTATATTCCCGGGAAGGCATCGGTGGCATGAGCCGCATTTTCCACGATCTTTACCGCGACCACCTTATCCGTGGCTACTATCGTGATAAAAAACGTCCTATTCTTCTTAACAACTGGGAAGCTACATATTTCGACTTTAATGAGGAAAAGCTTATAGCCATAGCAGACCAGGCAGCCAAGCTGGGCATCGAGATGCTGGTAATGGATGACGGCTGGTTTGGCAACCGCTTCGATGACAATCGTGCGCTGGGTGACTGGGTAGTAAATGAAGAAAAGCTGAAGGGCGGACTTCAGTATCTGGTATCCGAAGTAAATAAGCGTGGCATGAAATTCGGTATGTGGTTTGAGCCGGAGATGGTATGCCCCGACTCAGATCTTTTCAGAGCTCATCCTGACTGGGCTATCCATATCCCCGGTCGCGAGCCGGGCCTTGCCCGCAATCAGATGGTACTGGACTACTCCAGACCTGAAGTAGTAGATGCTGTTTATGACATGATGAAAAAAGTACTTACTTCTGCCAATGTAGAGTATGTAAAATGGGATATGAACAGGCCTCTGTCTGACCTTTATTCAGCCGACCTGCCTGCAGATCGCCAGGGAGAGCTTTTGCACCGCTACTGCCTGGGCGTATACAGCCTGCAGGAGCGTCTGGTAACAGATTTTCCTCAGCTTCTTTTGGAAAACTGTTCTTCCGGTGGCGCCCGTTTTGACGCAGGTATGCTTTATTATGGTCCTCAGATCTGGTGCTCCGATAACGCAGACGCTATCTGCCGTCTGGCTATTCAGGAAGGCACAGAGCTTATTTATCCTCTCTCCGCTATGGGTGCTCACGTATCAGACTGTCCAAATCACTCCGTAGGACGCAATACACCATTTTATACCAGAGGCCACGTGGCTCTTGCCGGCACCTTTGGATATGAGCTGGATGTTACCAGAATCCCTGAAAATGACCGCAATCTTATACCATGGCAGGTAAAGCTTTACCACAAGTTCAATGATTTAGTACGTACCGGCGACTACTACCGTATGGCCAGCGTAGCAGAAAATGGCACTTTCGACTGTTATATGGTAGCCGCAAAGGATAAGTCAGAAGCATTGGTTACTGTAGAATTTGTAAATAAGCGTCCCAACATGCACTCCCGCAGAGTAAAGCTCTACGGACTGGATCCAAATAAAAACTATCGCCTCCTTAACGAAGACGATAGCGAATATACAGAAGGCATGACTCACAATAAGGAGTCCCGTACCTATCTCGGCAGCACTCTTATGACTGCAGGTATTAATTTTTGCGAGATGTGGGGCGATTATGCAGGCAGATTAATCCACGTGGTTGAGGTGAAAAACTAGGACTAATTTCCTACTTTACCATTTTAGCAGAACACAGTATTTATTCACAAACTTTTAAATTTTTGCACACACGGTGTTCACATTTGAATTATATAATGCACTCACACAAAGCAAAGAGAGCTTTGTATGAATAAGCTTACAAGTAAATTTTTTCATAACTCCCCCAAAGAGCCCATTAGTTTCCGCTAGTGGGCTTCTCCTTTTTTTAATCTTTCTTCATATGATCTAAAGCATATTTCAGTAACAGCTGATTCCATACCAGATATCCATCGTTATTCTGATGGATAGAATCTCCATTATTGTACTCCTGTGACAAATGACCTGTCTCATCCACAATGTAGGCATGTAAATCAATATAGCCAAAGCCACGACGCTTGCACATCTTTTCCAGGCCTGCATTGGCTCTTCTTATATTGGCATTATTAAGTACATAGAAATCCCCGTCTTTTTCCCGGGTATTGCCCTCTCTGTTATGATTCATGGGAGGAATGTTGATAAAAATAATCTCTGTGCCCGGGCGAGCCTCAAGTATCTTATCCGCCAGTATCTCACAGTTTTTAACAAAAGCATTGACGCCGCCCGCCATATCATTGGCACCGATCTCCAAAAATACTTTGGAGCTGTCAGTAATCTTTACCAAATCCCACAGAAAATGACGCTGGTCCTGATATTTCAGCTGGTCTTTTAATGCACCGTTTACAAGACGTCCCACTGAAAAGCTGGCTTCACTTATATTTACAGCCTTTGAGTAGGCAGTAGTAACTCCCTTATTGGCATATCTGTCCCAGAACTTCTGCTTAAAGTGCATCATCAGACTGTCGCCTGTAAAAAGTGAACCCTTAAAGTAATTAATAAAGTCGTCATTTACTTCGAGTCCATAATTGGCAAAGGCAACAGGGTGTCCCGGGCCTACATCACCTGAACACTCGCTATAGCTTGACGGTGGCTTGGTGGGTCCCGGAATATCTGTCGGTGCCGGTGTGTCTGTAGGTAGCGGTGTATCTGTTGGCGCCGGTGTATCTGTCGGCACCGGTGTATCTGTCGGCGCCGGTGTATCTGTAGGTAGCGGTGTGTCTGTAGCTAGCGGTGGCGTCGTCTTCGGAGTATCCGTAGGTACAGGATTTTCCCCTGTTTTCTCAAAACGCTTTACTGCCATCATGCAGCCAAATACCAGCAGTACCAAAAGTACAAAAATTAAAGTCCATTGTAAAATAACTATACTATTTTTTTTCATAATCCAATCTTTCGAACCTGCTCATTCCTAAAATTTACCAGGAGATAACTTCAGTCCCTTCTTCTGTAACAAGTACCTGAATCTCCCACTGAGCAGAAGGCATTCCGTCCTGAGTATATACTTCCCAGTCATTGTCTTCTCCCAGACAAACATCTTCTTTTCCCATATTTACCATAGGCTCTATGGTAAACATCATACCCGGTGCCAGGATCATGCCTGTGCCACGCTTGGTATGATATCCTACCCAAGGGTCCTCATGGAAAGCATTGCCTACTCCATGTCCACCTATCTCACGCACTACAGTAAAACCATTCTGATAGCAGTGGTCATGAACAGCTGCTCCCACATCCCCTAAAAATCCCCAGGGCTTAACAGCCTCAAGGCCCTTGTATACGCTTTCCTTGGTCACTCTTACCAGCTTTTGCAGTCTGGGATCCACACTGCCTATCATAAACATTCTGGAAGAATCGGAAAAAGCACCTTTAAGGTCAGTAGATACGTCCACATTAATAATATCACCTGACTTAAGTATAACATCGTCAGATGGGAAGCCATGGCATACCTGGTCATTAAGGCTGGTACACACGCTGTAAGGAAATCCCTCATAATTAAGAGGTGCCGGCACAGCTCCCATTTTGGTAGTAGTCTCGTATACGATACGGTCTATCTCAGATGTCCTCATACCTTCCTTTATCTTGGAAGCCACTTCATCTAAAACAGCCACATTAATCCTGGCACTTTCCTTAATCCTTGCTATCTGGTCAGGTGTTTTAATAAGGTGTCTGCCCGGCACCTTATGCAAAAGCATTTTATGTTTTTTGATTTTTTCATCAAAATCCGCATGGCATTCACCATACTGCTTACCACTTTTACACCAGCATGGACTGTTAAATGTTAATTTTTCTTTCATATTTTTCCTCTTCTATAAGCTGTAATTATTATAGCCGCACTTAAGTATAAGACTATTCTACCATTTTCGTCAAATATTAAAAACCCAAAACCGCTTTTTATTATTATTTCTTATATTTATTGACCTCACCTTCTTTACAGGGTAAAATATAAAACCAGATAGACCTAGGGGGTCGAAAGCAGTTCTTTATTCAGGGGTTCATATGCATAAAAAGCTATCTACAATACGCATACTTATCCTATGTATTCTGTTGAATGCTTTTGTTTTCGTGCATCCCGATATTCCTATGTCCGCCGGCGACAGCTATGTAGGCGTTGGCGCACAGTATTTTAAAAATGCCGAGCTGGCAGCTCGTTTCGAAAAAGCTCTTAAATATTACGGTCCTTTCACCGATAGTAAGTCTAACTATTTTTCTAAAAATGGTCGTGCCTGTACCTGTCACGGAAAATACTCCTGCGTATATGAGTCAGTCAGAAATAACAGCCGCTGTAACTGTTTAAGAATGGTTACCATAGAAGGCGAGACTTTTGACGTACGTGCAGTTCAGTGCATGGGCTATGCCAATTATATCCACTATATGCTTTTTGGTGCCGCTTCCTATGAATGGTCCAATCCCGGTAATATAATGGATCGTCTGTATGCTTACGGTACCAATCCCAAAAATTACACCACTGATTTGTCTGCCTTTTTTAACCAGTACAGATATGTACTGCACCCCGGTGCCCAGCTTCGTATCAACAATGATGGTCATACCATTATTGTCCTTGCGTTAAACTATGACAAGCAGACCATCACTCTTATTGACTGTAATTCCACCAATAGTGGCTGTGCTATTCAGCCTATCCAGACTGTTCCCTGGTCCCGCTTAAAGTCTATCAACTACGCAGTTGTTCGTAAGGATTACTATACTGTTTTTCCTAACGGAGGCAGTGTATCTACTCCTACAGCAATGCCTACCGATACACCCACCCCTGTGCCTACCGATGCTCCTGTTAATACACCGGTACCCACCAGTACACCTACCAACACTCCTACTAATACACCGACTCCCACTAATACACCGACTCCCACCAATACACCGACTCCGACTAATACGCCTACTCCCACTAATACGCCTACTCCCACTAATACACCGACTCCCACCAATACACCGACTCCCACCAATACACCCACCAACACACCTACTCCCACTAATACCAACACACCTACACCTACCCCCACTAACACCAATACTCCGACACCTACCAATACACCGACCAGCACTCCACTGCCACAGAGCTCTTCTGTCATCAACTCCTCCAGCTGGCCATATACTGACCAGGAGATATATACCCTTACTGACTACTTAAACTTTGCAGAGCTTAGTCAAATATCCCACGGAGCTTATCTGGATATATGGACAGAAGCCAGTGAGATCCATCAGTCTCATCTGGAAGAAAATGTCAGACTGAATCTCCTGACGCAGATATACAAGCGTTTTTCCAAAAACGCCAAGATAACCTACTACGATATTTCTTTAAAGAAACGAATTGATGCCAACATTTCAGAAATGGATGCATCTCCCTCTCAAATAGCTCTCAGTATCCGGGCACCTGAGGACTATAAAAGGTCCGAAAAAAGATTCCGGACCCAGGATTTTGCAGTATACCGCTACCATGACGGGCTGGTGGAGGAAGTTCCCTGCATCTATGATGAAGAACAGCAGATTTTCTACTTCGAAACAGACAATTTTTCCACCTTTGCTCTGGTCTACAGCGATGACTTTGACCAGAATCAGCTACTGGATCATATAGAAAGCCGCATACCGATATGGGTCATTGTTATAAGCCTGTTGCTTTTCGGAGTACTGGTAGCACTGATTCAGCGTATCAATAAAATAAGAAAGCTACAGAAAAATAGCTGGGAAAGATAAAACAGGCCAAATTCCATAAAGGAATCTGACCTGTTTTAATTATCCGCAGACATATATCCTGCAAAGCCTGCAAAAACAGAAAGCAGAATAACAACGCCACCGATACGAAGAGCTCTTTTAACCTGCGGTGGCATGACCAGCATAAAGCCCTGTAAAGTCTCCACTACAGCCTCATCTGCAGACATCTCGGCATACACATTGACTATGTAGGAGCCTACAATAGCAGCTGTCAGCCCGGTTATTATAAGGGGCAGCACGATACTCAGGACTTTCTTTATATTTTTTCTCAATTTATTTTATAATCTCCACTTTAAGCTCTGCCTTACCGTCGCGCACAGCTGCAGATACGCTTTTTACTTCGCAGGACTTTCTGGCCAGGTACCAGGCCTTGGAAGTAACCGCATCCTTACCGCCTGCTACAGCATCACAAAGAGGTACTATTGTAAGCAGCTCCACATTATCAATTTTTTCCATAAGCTCTTCTAACGTCATAAAATCCTCCTGTATACATACGATTATCAACGCCGTTTTATGCTTCTATGATAGCACTTTAGTTTTTTATGTCCATATATTTTCTATAAAGGTTTATTTTTTTGCAATTTTCTGATATATTATCACAGTCAATTATGTCCCACATGTTTTTTAGAAAGGTTTACTATGATATTATCAGTTTCAAATCTATCTCATGGCTTCGGCGACAGAGCCATATATAACAATGTTTCTTTCAGACTGTTAAAGGGTGAGCATATAGGCCTTATCGGTGCCAATGGCGAGGGCAAGTCCACCTTTTTTTCCATTATTACAGGCAAGCTGCAGCCTGATGCAGGTACAGTAGAGTGGGCCAAAAATGTGCGCGTAGGCTATCTGGACCAGCATGCTGTGCTGACAGCCGGCATGACTATCAGAGACGTGCTGAATTCCGCTTTTGACTTCCTGTACGACATCGAAAATGAGATTAACGATATCTACGGCCGTATGGGTGATGTATCTGAAGACGAAATGAATCAGATGCTGGAAGACGTAGGCACTCTGCAGGAGCTGCTGGAGGCTCACGATTTTTATAATATTGATGTTAAGGTGGAGGAAATAGCCCGTGCTTTCGGTCTGAATGCCATAGGTCTGGACTCCGACGTTACTGCCCTTTCAGGCGGTCAGCGTACCAAAATCCTTCTGGCCAAGCTGCTGTTACAAAAGCCTGATATTCTCCTTCTGGATGAGCCTACCAATTACCTGGATCCTGAGCATATCGAGTGGCTCAAGCGCTACCTCAATGACTATGAAAATGCCTTCATACTTATTTCTCATGATGTGCCATTTTTAAATTCCGTTGTCAATCTGATTTACCATGTGGAAAATGCTGAAATCAGCCGTTATCCCGGCGATTATGACCACTTCCTTGAAGTATATGAGATGAAAAAAGCCCAGCTGGAAGCAGCTTACAAGAGGCAGCAGCAGGAGATCTCGGAGCTTAAGGACTTCGTGGCCCGCAACAAAGCACGCGTTTCTACCAGAAACATGGCTATGTCCCGCCAGAAAAAGCTGGACAACATGGATTTGATCGAGCTGGCTCCGGAGCATGTAAAGCCTGAATTTAACTTTAGAGAAGCCCGTGCAGCATCCAGATATATTTTCCAGACTCATGACCTGGTAACAGGCTATGACAGCCCTCTCTCCAAGCCCATCACCATGAATATGGAGCGTGGAGAAAAGCTGGTCATCAAGGGTGCCAATGGTATAGGCAAGACCACACTGTTGAAAAGCATCCTAGGTCTCATCCCTGCCATCTCAGGCAGCGTTGAGCTGGGTGATTACCTTTTCCCAGGCTATTTCGAGCAGGAAATCACCAATCCCGGCAGTCGCACCTGTATCGACGAGATATGGGCAGAATTCCCATCCTATACCCAGTACGAGGTACGTTCCGCTCTGGCCAAATGCGGACTTACCACCAAGCATATTGAGAGCCAGGTACGTGTGCTCTCCGGCGGTGAGCAGGCCAAGGTACGTCTTTGCAAGCTCATCAATAAAGATACCAATGTGCTTCTTTTAGACGAGCCTACCAACCATCTGGACGTTGACGCCAAGGAAGAATTAAAGCGTGCGCTCACAGCTTATAAAGGCAGCATCCTTCTCATATGCCACGAGCCTGACTTCTATGAAGGTTTCGCCACCAGAGTTATAGACGCTTCAGAATATTCATTGCTAGCATAGATTGTTTTCAGCGCTGAGTTTTCAGCGCTGAGTTGACAAAAAGTTGACAGAGGGACGTTTCTCAGTGACAACATTTTGAAAAAATGTTGTCACTGAGAAACGTCCCCCTGTCAACTTTTTGTCAGTTTTTTTAATTTTTTGGTACCACTTTAATTTTTACGAAGGTCAAATTCAGGCCGTAATACTCCGGATTGGCTTTAAGGTCCTCTGCCACCTTTCCTTCAGGCACAACAATTTCTCTAAGCTTTTCGCAGCCCATAAAGGCACCTTTTTTTATTTCCTGAATATCTTTAGACAGGTGTAAAGTGCGCAGCTCCGTACAGTTGGCAAAGGCACCGAAGCCTATTTTGCTGACCTGATCAGGCAGCACCAGTGTGCCCGATATGCCACAGCCTGCATACGCTTCATCACCTATTTCCAGTATGGTGACTACGGGATGCTCATGGGATTTTGTCTCCACCAGCCCACTGGCAGGCAGTGTACTAATCTCAGTGGCAGCTATCACTCTGCCATACTCCATATTTATAATGCAGTTCTGATAGCTGCAGTATACTTCGTTTTCCGGATCCACCACAATTTCTTTTAATGAGGTACAGCCTGTAAGTATGCCGTATTCATTCACCTTACTGTCGGATACGGTACCCTCAATATAGCGTACAGATGCAGGTATATACAGCTTTTCCAATGCTGTCATATTATTAAGCGCCTGCCAGCCGATATACTGGATGCTATTCGGAAACGCTATTTCTTTCACCAGCTTATTATCCATAAATGCATAACGGCAAATCCCCTTCACCGGCTCCCCGTTATTTAAGGCAGGTATGGTCATAATAGTATTCAGCTTATTATCGTAGCTCTTTACCATCCAGCCCTGGGATTCCAGTCCTCCAAATCCCACTCCGTAGCTGGGTCTTTCAAATGTAAAGTCCAAGGCTGTTGTAGAAGGATATGGTGTAGGTGTGGCGGATGGAGTCGCTGTTGGCGTCGCGGTGGGAGACAGGGTAGGCGTCGCGGTAGGCGAAGCTGTAGGCACCGGTGTCCTGGTAGCTACCGGCGTAATGGTCGGTGTAGGCGTAACAGTAGGTGTTATTGTAGGAGAAATCGTAGGTGTCAGAGTCGGCGTCGCAGTCGCTGTAGGACTGGCTGTAGGAGTAGCAGTACAGGTAGGTAAAGGTGTACATGTATTGCTGGGTGTGGGACTGATTCTGGGGTCCCCCGTCATTTTTTTATTATAATAATGGTCATAACAATAGCCATCCATATTCACGTACTTGTAGCAGGTCTCTATGCTGCAAAGAGGCGGCTCCGGCAATATCGGGTCCACCTTCTTTTTTCCACAAGCTCCGGTCATCAACAGGATGGCAAAAATCAAAGCAGTGACTATTCTTTTTTTCAAGCCCTTATTATTCATAATCCCCCCAAACAGGCTAAACTACTGTATTCTCCACCATTGTACATCTTTTATCAAATATGTTCTATTAAAGAAATATAAACTCTTCCGCTTTTTTACTGGAAAAGCGGTATCAATAATGATAAAATGTCGTAAAATAAAAAAATAAATGGAAGTTATTAATATGAATCCTTTTGGACACTTTTACACCATTACCAAGCACAGACATATGGTAGTACGCCTTTGTTTCAGGGCAGGCATCGGCTGGCAGGGTCTAAGACATGACCTGTCCAAGTACTCCCCCACCGAATTCTGGCAGGGTGCCAGATACTACTCCGGAAAGCACTCTCCTATCCGCGACGAACGCCTGCACAATGGTCTGAGCCTGGCCTGGATGCATCACAAAGGCCGCAATCGCCATCATTACGAGTATTGGATAGATATGGATCCGGAGACAAAAAAATACAGGCCTGTGCCTATGCCGGATAGCTACATAAAAGAAATGCTGTGCGATCGTATCGCCGCATCCAAAGTATACCTGGGAAAAAAATACACTGACCGCTCCCCTCTGGAATATAATGAACGTGAGCGTCAAAACTGGAACATCCACCCGGATACTGCAGAAAAAATCATTTTTCTCCTAAATATGGTGGCTGACAAGGGCGAAAAAGCGACTCTTCGTTACCTTCGCACTCACAAAAACATAGACATCAGTAAAGAATAAAAAGTTGACAGAGGGACGTTTCTAATTGACAACATTTTGAAAAATGTTGCCAATTAGAAACGTCCCTCTGTCAACTTTTAATGATAACCTTTACATTGTTGTATAAGGATCCTCAGGTGGGAACTCCATAACAATTGCTGCGATGAAGTAAGCAAGAAGACCTGAACCAGCTGCAAGAGCAATGAGAACTGCTACCAGTCTTACCATAGTAGGATCACAATCGAGATACTCAGCGATGCCTCCGCAAACGCCGCAAATTTTCTTATCTGCCTTTGATTTATAAAGCTTCTTTTTTTCCATTTTAAGCCCTCCTTAGAATTAAAAACTTTGTTAATAATTATTCCGAATTATTTGTTAAAATTGTAACATATATTTCTTCGAAATAAAAGAGTATTTTTTGAGAAATATCACGGGATATTTCGTCAAATCACAAAAAAAACACAATTTTTCCCTTGCAAATTTTCGAAAAAATACTATACTATTTTAAGGAACGAGATATGAATCTTATTCTAAAAACATTATTATTATTAATTCGCTTACAAGTATTTTTTTCATTTTCCCTTACAAACAAAGCGCCAGCTTCTCACGAAGCTGGCGTTTTGTTTATGCAAAAATTATAACACTATACAGTCATATCTTATTATTTTATCTCTCACATCATAAGAGGGCTTTTTGTCCGCAAGAAAGGGCGCCTTTATAGGCCTTTTTACTATGATTTTTGTAGGGGCTGCCTTTATAGCCGCTGCCATCAGCTCCTCTTCATCATCGCAGGGGGCCTCCAATGTATGGATCAGCTGGAATTTCTTTTTGACCTTGCCGCTTTTCTGTCTCTCAGGAAACATAGGGTCTAAAAGGATGACATCCGCATGATAGGGCAGATTATTCATAGCTGTTATGCTGTCTTCCTGAAACAGCTCCATGCGGCCTGCTATTTCTGCTGTAGCCGGGTCATTTTTGGCCCTGTTTAATGCGTCCTCTAAAAGGGCTGCCATAACAGGATTTCTCTCGTACAGCTTTACGTTAAATCCAAAAGCAGCCAGCAAAAAGGAGTCCTCTCCCATACCTGCAGTGGCATCCAGAAGTATCGGAGTCTCCGGCATATTCTTCATTCTGGCAGCCTTTACCACCAGCTCGGAAGTGATGGTATGCTTTTTTGTACGACGAAGAAGGTGGGAGAAATCTCCCACCATAATCTGATCGTCCATTATAAGGCCCAGGCCTTTTTCTGTCTCTATTAGTTGTGCATCCATATTATCACAGTGAAAAAGCGTCAATGCGCTTTATTTCCTCGTCTGTAAAATGAGTGTTATTAAGGGCCCCCAGATTCTCCAGGACCTGTTCAGGCCTTGAGGCACCGATTAGAGCTGACGTAACCGCATCATCTCTCAGTACCCATGCCAGTGCCATCTGAGCCAAGGTCTGACCACGCTCTCTGGCCATATCATTCAGGATGTTGATTCTGGCAATATTATGAGGATTGGTGGCATCTGCCTCGTGGAGATATCTGCCATCTGTCATTACTCGTGAGTCGGCAGGAATCCCTCCCAGGTACTTTCCTGTAAGCAGTCCCTGGGCCAGAGGACAAAAGGCTACCAGGCCGTATCCATTTTTATAGAGATAATCCTTGGTACCGTTTCTCTCGATTTTCCTGTCAAATATATTGTAGCGCATCTGATTAACAATAAAAGGTGTTCCCAGCTTTTTGAAAATCTTGACCGCTGCATCACATTCCTCTTTATTGTACTTGGATATGCCGATGTAAAGGGCTTTACCCGATCTTACGATGCCATCCAGAGCCATGCAGCTCTCATAAAGAGGAGTATCCGGATCAGGATGATGATGGTAAAAAATATCCACATAGTCCAGTCCCATGCGCTTAAGGCTTTGATCCAGGGAGGATACCAGATATTTTTTTCCGCCCAGGTCACCATAAGGCCCCGGCCACATCTGATAGCCTGCCTTGGTGGATATACAAAGCTCATCACGGTAGCCGGACAGCTCGTTTTTAAGGATTTTTCCCAGATTGGTCTCCGCAGCTCCGGGCTGAGGACCATAGTTGTTGGCCAGATCAAAATGACAGATACCATTATCAAATGCAGTCTCTACTATACTTACCATTTGACCATAGTCGGCTTTGTCACCAAAATTGTGCCAAAAGCCCAGTGACAATGGTGGCAGTAAAAGGCCGCTTTTTCCTGTTCTTCTGTATTTCATGGTGTCATATCTGTGCTGATCTGCTGTATACATAATTACGTCCTTTGATTATCCTTTTTTTCGTAGAAGCCAAAAGTACCTTTTCCGGCATTCTTTATGCGGTACAAAGTACTGTCTGCCATTTCCACCAGCTCCACCACATCATCAGCTTTGCTGCTATCACACACAATACCAATAGACAGAGTCATATTTTCGCCCACATCTACCAGGATCCTGGAAGCTATATCAAGAATAGCCTCTGCCTTCTTTCTGGCTACCACCTTGCTGGTAGTACCCTTGACGAAAAATACAAATTCATCTCCGCCATAGCGTCCCACAATATCCTTATCTCTGAAAAGGGACTTCATGCCATCTGCCAGACCGCATAAGGCCTGATCTCCTACTACATGACCATGAGTATCGTTGATTGACTTGAAATTGTCAATATCCAGAATGGCAAAAATTCCTTTTTCTCCGTTTTCCATGCTTTCCTGGATTTTTTTCAGGGAGGTATTATGATTATAAAGGCCTGTCATCAGATCCTTACCGGAGTCCTCTCTATAGGCAGCCACCTGCTCTATCATGCGCTTTTCCTTAAGGAGAGCACCCTGCTTATAGTGATTCATGTCAGTGAGAGCCACATTGTACTTGCCTCTGCCTCTTTCATCGATAATGAAGATGCCGGCATCGTACATCCACTGTATATTACCATCTGCATCCACTACTCTGTACTCACAGTAGTAATTTCTGCCCTCTTTCATCTGCTCTGCCCTGTCTGCAATCACACGGGCACGATCATCCGGATGAACAAATTCCATAAAGGAATTGTTATATGCTTTTCTGAATTCATCTTCGCTATTAAAGCCCAGAAGCCTTACCGCACCTTTTCCGATAAATTCAAATTCTTCGTTGCCATCTGCCATATATCGGAAGGTGCCCACAGGAAGATTTTCCAGATAGCTTTCATGGATATCCTCATCCAACTGCTCTGCACGTCCCATTACCTTAAGCAGGAAGCCATCCTCGTCACAAAAGGCTGTGAAATGGTACTTGGCATGGCAGTATATGCCTTCACTGGTAATGGATCTGGCACTTACGGATACATGGTCATTGGCGCCTTTAATGCTCTTTATGGCTTCTATGTATCTGTCCACATCATCTGCATGGACCCAGTTTCTTTCCTTAAGCTTAGCCAGGTATTCAGTGGTCGAGCGCTCGTGGAATTCACCCTCTTCAGTCCTTACAGATATGGTCATTTCATCGGTATTTGGATCGTATTCATAAAGAACGATGCCCGGCACTTCCAAAATAACCTGCAGCTTTTTTTCGAAACGCCTTTTTTCCAGCTGGGCCTTTTCCAGTCTGGCCATCTTACGACGCATTTTTACCTTGTCAGTAATATCCTTAACCTCGCAGAAAAGCAGGTCAGCATTTTCATGGCGCTCTACATATCTTAATTTTACGTCCACATACTTTCTCATTCTGACAGAGAAAAGCTCGCCTACTGCTATGCCCTCTTCCCTGGCTTCTTCTATCATTCTGCGCAGCTGTCTTCTGGTATTTTCCGTGAAAACATTAAAGAGATCGTTTCTGTTTTTCTCTACCTGTTCCCTGGTCTTTTCCATCTCTTCCACGAAGCTGTCATTTACAGCTACCGCCTGAATGGTCTTGCCGTCATACTCCAAAAGAGCTGCCGACCCCATACAGTTGTTGAAAATGAAGTAGCCGGAGCTGGTCCTGTCGAAGAGCTCCTCCACCTTAAAATCGGGATCACTTCTGTTGTAACGGCGTATGTCATAATTGTTACAGTCAAACAGCAGTTTTTCGAATTCCTCTACGGATATGGGCTTGGAAAACAGGTAACCCTGAGCCATAAGACAGCCTATATTTTTAAGGAATTCCACCTGGTCTAAAGTCTCTACGCCCTCAGCTATAACCTTCATATCCAGGGTATGTGCCATTTTTACCACGGCATTAATTATATTTCCGCTTCGCTTATTCTCATCTGTCTCCTTCAAAAAGCCCATGTCCAGCTTCAAAACATCCACATAAAGATCATGGAGAAGGTTCAATGAGGAAAATCCTGATCCGAAATCATCCATTTCCACATGAAAGCCCATGGCTGCCAGACGATTTACCAGCACTATCAGAGTTTGCGGATCGTCCATATATACACTTTCCGTGATCTCCAGACGTAAAAGACCCGGCTCAATATCGTATTTTTTAACAAGTTCAGAAAAAACCGTAGGCAGGTCATCCTGCTCTATGTCTTTTCTGGAAATATTAACAGACAAAGATATGGCATGCCCCATGTTTTTCCACTTACTGATAAGCATGCAGGCTGTTTCCCACACATATCTGTCCAGCTCATATATCCTTCCCGACTCCTCCAGTGCAGGTATAAACTGTCCCGGATTCAAAAAGCCCTGAGTCTTATGTTTCCATCTGGATAGACACTCCGCTCCAATGAGCTCCCATGAGACCGCATTGTACTGAGGCTGAATAAAAATTTCAATGTCGCCATTAGCTATGGCTTCACTCAAATCGTTCTCCAGCATTCTTTTGTAGTCCTGTTCATAAACCTTGTTCATTTCATCCCGCCCAATTATATTATTTTTCCAAAAATACCGAAAATACTCAGTCCATTCTGAGTCTATATTAGCATATTAGCGGGCGATTATCGGCTATTTTAGGCTTTTTTCACAAATATACTTGACTTTCTTTATTATTTCCTGCCTTACCCCCAAAAAGTCCTTGATAAAAACGATTTTCGCAGATTTTTCGTAAGTTTTTTCTTGTGTTTTCGTAGGATTAAGTGTATAAGTACTATGAAAAAGGGAGCATGAAAAATAAGAAAGGAAATTATTGTATGAGAAAATTTGAAGGCTATGAAAAAGGTGTAAACATGGGTGGCTGGCTGTCACAGTGCGGCGCAGGCAACTACAACAAAAATCGTTATGACAATTTCATTACGGAAGAGCACTTTAAGATGGCTGCAGACTGGGGTCTGGACCATGTTCGTGTGCCTGTCGATGCTGAGGTCATTCAGACAGAAGATGGACAGATGATCGAAGAGGGTCTTAAGTATGTTGATCAGGCTATCTCCTGGTGCAGAAAGTACCATCTCCATATGATACTTGACCTGCACAAGGCTCATGGCTATGTTTTTGATGATGAAAGCAACTGCAAGTTCTTCTATGATGCAGGACTTCAGGATATGTTTGTATATCTTTGGACTCAGCTGGCTCAGCGTTACAGCTGCCATAAGGACATCCTGACTCTTGAGCTCTTAAACGAAGTAACATCAGCTGATTTTACTGATACCTGGAACAAAATGGCCAGACGTACCATCGAGGCCATAAGAACAGTTGATAAGGATATCCGCATCATGGTAGGCGGCATCTTTAACGGCAGTATCTATGGTCTTACCCTGCTGGATGCTCCATATGATGAAAATATCGTATTTACTTTCCACTGCTACAGTCCTTTGGCTTTTACTCATCAGGGCGCTCCCTGGGTAAGTCGTATGCCCCGCGAAAAAGAGAAATGGGTGCTTAGCTATCCCGGCACTTACGAGGATTACAAGGCTCGTTCCCAGGCCTTTTTCGGCAGTGACTTTGACGGTGAATTCCCTGACCATCTAAAGGGCAAGATGGGCTCAGAATATTTTGACCATCTTTTCCAGCCTGCTCTTCGGGTAGCTGAAAAGTACAATGTGCCTCTTTACGTAGGCGAGTACGGCGTTATCGAGCTGGCTTCCGTAGAAGACACTATAGCCTGGTACAAGGATATTAATGCCATTTTCAAAAAATACAATCTGGCCCGTGCTGCCTGGTCCATGAAGCAGATGGACTTCGGCCTCTCCGATGCCAGACTGGACAACGATCGTGCTGAACTGATTAAATATCTGTAGATTTTGCAGACAATTGTCAGAGGGACAATTGTCAGAGGGACGTTTCTCACTGTCAACTTTTTGTCAGAGGGACGTTTCTCGCTGTCAACTTTTTAGCTCCGCTTGCTCCCTGGGCTCGCCCCATTCCTCTCTTTAAAGCCAAGGCAGTGATTTGAGTGATTTAAGTTATTATTAAGTGATATAAAAATAAGCTGACCTCATTCTGCTCGAGGTTGACCGCTCGTGGACGGTCACTAGCTGTTATGCCCTGCGAGTTCCGGGCTGGAACCGGAACTCGCAGGGCATAACAGTAAGTGCCGTAGCCCACTCGGGTCAAAGCTCGCAGGGCTGAGGTCAGCTTTTTTTATATCACTTTATTCACATTGTGACCAATCCTGCCTTGGCTTTAAACAGACTCATGGGGATGCCGCCAGTGAGGTGCGCTCCGCAGGAGGTGTGACAGCGAGAAACGTCCCTCTGACAAAAAGTTGACAGTGAGAAACGTCCCCGTGACAATTTATAGCATCACATTTATGGTCTTCCATAGCTCAGCCACCACGATAGGTTTGGTCAGGTGGGCATTCATGCCTGCTTCGTAGCTGGCGCGTCTGTCCTCTTCAAAAGCATTGGCAGTCATGGCTATGATAGGTATATTTTTCCAGAATTCATCCGGCATTTTTCTGATTATTCTGGTGGCTTCTATACCGTTCATTATAGGCATCTGGACATCCATTAAGATAATATCCACATCGCCGGGCTTCATATTTTTCACAGCTTCTACTGCTTCTGTACCATCATTTACGGTAGTGACGATAGCGCCGCCTTCCTTCAGTATCTCAGTAGCGATTTCACGATTGATGGCGTTATCCTCTACCAGAAGTATTTTTACTCCAGGTGCATCGGTGTAGACGATTTCGTTATCAGAATTCTTGCCATCGTTCTGCTGCGCCAGGCGCATATTCACGCTGATAACGAATTCCGTACCCTCGCCCTTCCTACTCTTTACGCCGATCTTACCATCCATTAAATCCACAATGTTTTTGGTAATGGCCATACCCAGACCGGTACCCTGAATACCGCTGACCGTACTGTTCCTCTCTCGGGAAAAAGGCTCAAAAATATGCTGCATGAATTCCTCACTCATGCCTATACCGGTATCCTTTACATGGAATTCGTATGTCGCATAGCCCAGCTTTTGACAAGGCTTCTGCTTCACCATCAATTCAATCTTTCCGCCCTCGGGCGTGAATTTTACAGCATTACCCAAACAGTTAATAAGTACCTGATTGAGCCTTAGCTGGTCCACATATACATTGGTATCCTTTATATCCGTTTTTACATCTACTGTAATATTCTTATCTTTAGCACCGGGACTGGCTATATTCCAAAGCCCCTCAAGTGTATCCATAAGATTTATCTTTTCCTCTTCCAGTGCCACCGTTCCGGACTCAATACGGCTCATATCCAGTACATCATTAATAAGCTGAAGCAGATGATTGCCGGAGCTTTGGATTTTGTTCAAATAATCCAGCGTTCTCTCTTTATCATCAATATGAGTTTTGGCCAGCGTAGTATAGCCCATAATGGCATTCATGGGAGTTCTGATGTCATGGCTCATATTGGACAGGAAAACTGTTTTCGCCCGATTGGCTTTTTCCGCCTGCTTCATAGCTTCCAGCAGAGCCTGTCTCTGATTTTCTTCCGTTTTCTTCTCAAAAGTAACATCAGTACATATATATCTGCACATAAGATGACCGGTGAAAAAATCACTGTAAAGAAGCGCCTGTACCCGTACCCAGCGGTCTATAACAGGATTATAAAATTCACCCAGTCCGCCAGTCTTTCCCTCTTCATATAACTTTCTTAATGCCTCTACGCTAAAAAGCCATTTATCTTTCTTGCTTATTGTAATCTGTTCATTGTCTATGTAGGCTTTTGCCAGCGTTTCCAGATTTAGCGGAAGCTCTACTCCCAGCCTTGCCAGTATATCCTCGTCATTATCAAGGATTATTTTTTCATAGAGCATGTTGTCAGTAACATCAAAACAGAAAGTAGTGATGGCATTATGCACCAATGCTTCCTGATACTGAGCTCTCTCAAGGGCCAGACGCTCTGAAGCCAGCACCTGCGAAGTCATATCCTGCACCAGGCTGTATACTCTGACGCTTCCATCCGGCATGTTAGTAAGCTTGCCATAGTCATTTACCCAGATTAGATGACCATCCTTGTGCTCTACGCGATATGTCATATGCAGGGTATCTTTCTTACTTTCCAGACTCCGTACTACCTCATCATTTATACGCTCCGCGTCTTCAGGGTATACATTTTTTGTTACCTTGCCTTCTGTTTTTTCCATCAGCTCCTGCGGGGTATATCCCTGCAAAGCTGCTACAGCATCACTTATATAAAGATACGGGAAGCCCATCTCCATTTTGGTCACCATAAGACCACCGTCTACGCCTCCAATCATGGCCTCCAGACGTCCCATCAGGTCCTTATTTTCAGCCACTTCCGAAGTGATATTGCTAAATGAACAAAGGAAAACCCTGGGTGTGCCATCAGGATAGGTACGGCAAACGCCACCGTTTTCGTACCAGCCATACGCGTCCTGGTTCAGCCCTGCCCTTATCTTTAATCTATAGCTCTTATAGCCGGCAAATGCCTTGAAAAAAGCAGATAGCACCATTTCCCTGTCTTCGGGATGAATCATATTTACCACGCCTTCAAAGAACTCGTTGACAGGAGTATTTTCAGCCTTTCCTATCATACTGCAGAAATTTCTGGAAAAACGAATCTTTTTAATATCACCGTTTTCATAAAACTGCATAAAGAAAAAAGCTGTCTCTGTGGTCTCGGACGCTATATCAAGAATTTCTCTATTAAATTCCGCTCTTTCTATGGCCTCTTCAGTACTTTCCGGCGGCAGATTGAGCAGAGCCGGTGTATCCATAAGCTTTTTCAGTTTCTCTCTGAATTCGTTTTGTAGCTTTTCAACTTCTGATGTCATGGCTTATACTCCAATACTCAAATATATAAAAAACCATGTTAAAGTATAGCATACATTGTTTTTTTGCTTATGTATTTTTTCTAAAAAAAGCAATAATTCTTTTAAAAACGCAACTTTTCGTATGTAAAATTGGCTTTTTTTCGTGTATAATTTAAGGACGTAAACATAACTGAAATGGAGATAACAGAGAAAACATGAGAAAAACCAAAATCATTTGCACTATAGGCCCATCATCAGAAAACGAGGAGACTCTGCGTGCCCTGGCTTTATCAGGCATGAATGTTGCCAGACTCAACTTTTCCCATGGCTCCCATGAAGAGCATGGTAAGAAAATACAGTTGATTAAGAAAGTCAGAGAGGAGCTGAATCTGCCCATTGCCATTATGCTGGACACCAAAGGACCTGAGTACAGAATCGGCACCTTTAAAGACGGCTCCGTTACAGTAGCTGAGGGTCAGCAGTTTATCTTTACCACAGATGATGTAGAGGGCAACGATGAGATAGTATCTGTTTCATATAAAAAGCTTCACGAGGAGTTAAAAGCCGGTGACAGCCTGTCCGTCTGCAACGGCATAGTGACCTTCAGAGTAGACAAGGTAGAGGGTCACAAGCTTATTTGCACCTGCTTAAACGGCGGTGTCATGAGCAATAAAAAGAGCATGTCTTTCCCCAACAAAGTCATGTCCGGCCCTTATCTCTCCGAGCAGGATAAGGCAGACCTTTTATTTGGCATCAGCCAGGATGTAGACTTCGTAGCCGCTTCCTTCGTGTCCCGTGCTTCCGATCTTAAGGAGCTTCATGCCTTCCTTGATGCCAACGGCGGTAGCGATATCGATATCATTGCCAAAATAGAAAATCAGCCCGGCTGTGACAATATAGAAGAAATCTGTGGCCTTTGTGAAGGCGTTATGGTAGCCCGCGGCGATCTGGGCGTGGAAGTGCCTTTCGTAAAGCTTCCTGCCCTGCAGAAGGATCTGATTACAAAGTGTCGTCTTTTAGGCAAGCGTGTTATTACAGCCACTGAGATGCTGGAGTCCATGATCAACAATCCGCGTCCTACCCGTGCCGAGATTTCCGACGTTGCCAATGCTGTATATGACGGCTCTTCAGCTATCATGCTCTCAGGCGAGACAGCCTCCGGCAAATATCCCGTACAGGCAGTAAAGGTAATGGCAGAGATCGCTGAGACCACGGAAAAGGATATCTCCTACGCCAAGCGTTTTGCAGGTGAGCGCATCGAATTCCGCTCAGCCCAGGATGCTGTCAGCCATGCCACCTGTGCTATGGCCATAGATACCAATTCCAAGGCCATCGTAGCCTGCACCAGATCAGGCAGCACAGCCCGCATGATCAGCCGCTTCCGCTGTCCTGTGGACATTATAGGTCTGACCACCTCCGAAAAAGTATGGCGCAAGCTCTCCCTGAACTGGGGTGTAAAGCCTGTGCTGGTGCAGCAGTTCCCATCTCTTGAAGTAATGTTCTTCTACGCATTCAATAAGACTGTAGAGCTGTTCAATCTCCAGATAGGCGATAAGATAGTACTTGCCGGCGGTCCTGTAGAGGGCAAGTCAGGCAATACCAATACCATCAAAGTAGAAACTGTTACAGAGGAAAATTACAGAAGATAATATGGTAAAAACTATTATTTTGGACTCTCTCGACAGAGTCATGGATATTTTCAAAGATCAGAAGCTAAATGAAAAGGAAGACCGCTATCGATCTTCCTTCATTTACCGTGGTATGCCTGATTCTTCTTTCAGATTGCAGACCAGCTTAAAGACAAATTGTGGAGACAAATCAGCCCATCTGGAGCAGCATATCCTGCGTAACTTTGCCAAATATGCAGCTTTAGAGTCTGCCGATCATAAGCTCTCCATCTGGGACGAGCTTATCATAGGTCAGCATCACGGGCTGCCTACCAGGCTTTTGGACTGGACTTATTCTCCACTTATCGCCCTTCATTTTTCCACATCTGAAGGGGATTTGAACAATATGTCCCGTCACGACTCCTGTCTCTGGCGCATAGACGCCACAGAGATTAATGCCCTGCTTCCTGACCGCTATCACGACACCTTAAAGACCAATCACGCCTTTTGTTTTACCGACAAAATGCTGGCGGGCTGTGCAGGCTCTCTGGAGCAGTATGATGCAGACATGGGAGACCGGGCCATGGTTATCATGGAGCCTTCCTCCCTGGATGAACGTATCATAAGCCAGTACTCCTTTTTCTCCGTCATCCCCGGTAGCTTTGGGGATATAGAAAAATGGCTGGACACTCATACCGTCAACAGCGTCAAATACATCGTAAAAGCCGATATCCGCTGGCAGGTAAGAGATATGCTGGATGCCATGAATATTAATGAGCGTATCCTTTTCCCCGGCCTGGACGGCTTGTCTGAATGGATAAAAAGATACTACTACGTAAAATAAAAGCAGCTTTCGCCGGTATTATTCAATAATACCGGCGTATTCATATCCTGCTTCCTCTACTGCAGCCTTGATGAGAGCTTCAGATACATCACCTGACTTAGTGATAGTGACCTGATTTTCCTCATGGGATGCTACTGCTGTCTCAATGCCTGCGATAGCCTCCAGCGCCTTCTTTACATGTGCCTCACAATGAGCACACATCATTCCGTTTACCTTAACCTTCATATTCTTTTCTTCCTTTCCTTTTTTTACATCTTGTTCTATTAAAATCCCTGCAATGGGCTTTTTAATCTTCTTATCTTTCCTACTGTTATATGCCTTTATAAAATTCAGCCTCAGGGCATTGGATACTACACAGAAGCTGGATAATCCCATAGCCGCTGCTCCAAACATAGGGTTCAGTGTCCATCCGAATAATGCTACGTGGCAGCCTGCCGCCAGTGGTACACCAATAATATTATAAATAAAAGCCCAGAAAAGATTTTCGTGAATATTTCTTATAGTGGACCTGGAAATTCTGATAGCCGCTGCCACATCCCGAAGGCTGCTTTTCATAAGTACTACGTCGGCAGCATCTATAGCAATGTCGGTGCCTGCTCCAATGGCTACGCCTATATTCGCTCTGGTAAGGGCCGGCGCATCATTAATACCATCACCTACCATGGCTACGCTGCCATACTCCATAAGTTTACGTACCACTGCTTCCTTTTCATCCGGCTTTACCTCTGACACCACTTCCGAAACATGAGTCATACGCGCTATAGCCTGGGCTGTAAGGGCATTATCGCCTGTCAGCATTACCACATGAATACCCATATTTATAAGCTCAGCCACCGCCTCTTCGGAGTCTTCCTTTATAGCATCAGCTATGGCTATAACCCCCAGTAATTTCTGATCCTTTGCGAAAAATACAGGGGTTTTTCCACTGCCGGCCAACTCTGCTATTCGGCTTTCCATACTTTTACTGTCTGCCCCGATCTCTCCGGCAATAAATGCTGCATTGCCGCCTGCCACAGGGCTTCCAAAAAGCTTCGCCGTAAGTCCGTTACCCGCAAAGGTCTTAAAATCTGCGGTCTCATTAAGCGCTACATCGTGAGCCTCGGCATACTCAATAATGGCCTTGGATATAGGATGCTCACTTTTTGCCTCCAAAGCATAGGCTACTTCCATGAGCTGCCTCAGATCTACAGACTCCTCAGGTATCAGATCTGTCACCACCATATGGCCTGTTGTTATGGTACCGGTCTTATCCAGCGCTACGATTTTTACTTTGCCGGTCTGCTCCAGTGATGCTGCTGTCTTAAAAAGGATACCTGCCCTGGCAGCCACTCCGTTTCCTACCATAACGGCTACAGGAGTCGCCAGTCCCAAAGCACAGGGGCAGCTGATAACCAGCACTGAAACGGCTCTTGCAATGGCATAGCCCACGGTCTGCCCGGCTATCATCCAAGCAATAAAGGTAACTGCTGCTATGGCTATGACCACCGGCACAAAGACTCCGGATACCCTGTCTGCAATTTTGGCAATAGGGGCCTTGGTGGCAGCCGCATCACTTACCATGCGGATAATGCCTGCGAGAGTGGTATCTTCTCCTATCCTCTCAGCCCGGCACACCATATAGCCCGAAGTATTGATGGTGGCAGCAGATACTCTGTCTCCTGCCTGCTTATCCACTGGGATGCCTTCTCCTGTCAGAGCAGATTCGTTCACAGTACCCTGCCCCTCTATGACTGTTCCATCTACAGGTATACTGCCCCCGGCGCGCACCACAAATCGGTCTCCTACTTTAACCTGGTCTATGGATACTTCTTTTTCCACGCCGTTATCCAGAATAACAGCTGTCTTGGGATCCAGCTTCATCAGCGATTTCAGGGCATCTGTAGTCTTGCCCTTGGACCTGGCCTCCAGCATTTTTCCAACGGTAATCAATGTAAGTATCATGGCCGCAGACTCAAAATAGAACTGGTCCATATAGTACATGATACCTGCTTCGTTGCCATCAAGCACGGCAGATGTCATGGCAAAAAGAGCCACAACACTGTAGCCATAGGAAGCTGTAGCCCCCAGGGCTACAAGTGTATCCATATTGGGGGACCTGTGAATGATGCCCCTGAATCCATTAATGAAAAACTTCTGGTTGATAACCATGATAAAACCGGATATCAACAGCTCATATATCCCCATAGCCACGTGATTTCCGGATAAATTGCCGGGAAGCGGCCACTGCCACATCATATGTCCCATAGACACATACATAAGGGGAATCAGAAGAATAACAGAAGCTATCAGACGCCTTTTCATCTTTGGAGTCTCCGTATCCTTAAGAGAATCATCATTTCCTGAGCTGTCCGTCACTGACCTCCCGGAAGTCTTAATGCTGGCACCATATCCTGCTGCCTCTACAGCCTTAATAATGGCCTCAGAGGACGCACTGCCCTCTACACCCATGGAATTGGTAAGTAAGCTCACAGCGCAACTCTCTACGCCTTCTACGGCGCTCACTGCTTTTTCCACCCTGGTCTGGCAGGCAGCACAGCTCATACCTGTCACATTATACTGTTCCATCTGCGCCTCCTATTTCATAAGCTTCTGTAAAGTCACTACCAGCTCATCAATAACTTCATCATTGCCTTCTCTGATATTCTCAGCCACACAGCTTTTCATATGATTAGCCAAAAGCACCTTATTAAAACTGTTGAGAGCAGAAGTAATAGCTGATACCTGTACCAGTATATCTGTGCAGTAGGCATTATTTTCCAGCATCCCTTCCACACCTCTGACCTGACCTTCGATTCTTTTAAGTCTGTTCATCAGATCCTTGTATTCTTTTTCTTCTCTATCCTTGGTCTTACCGGAACAATGAGGACATCCTTCACTTTCTTCCAGATAGTCTTTTGTTTTTTCTGACATAATTACCTCCGATATATACCCCGTAGGGGTATGGGTTTGAGCTAAATATATACCCCCACAGGGTATTTTGTCAAGGAAATTTAAAATGTAATTTAAAAAAAATGTTAACTAAAGCTGCATATATGGTATCATATAGGTATTAAATTGGTTTATATGTAGGAGGGGTTATGGTTACAGCATTTATCAACGGAATTATTCTTTCAGGCCAAGAAGATATGACACCCGTGGGCGGAAAAAGCATTATTGTTGAAGACAAAAAAATAAAGGCTATTATCAGCAATGACGATTTGTCTCAGATAAAGCCTGACAGGATTATAGATCTTAAAGGCTCTTATATAATGCCCGGACTTATCAATCTCCATGTACATCTGGCAGGCAGTGGCAAGCCCAAGAAAAAGGCCGGTGATCCCAAAAAGTCTGTTGCTCTCATTACTGCCAACGGCCTTATGAGAGCCATCGGGCGAAAAATGGTGGCAGGCTATGCCCGTACAGAGCTGTTAAGCGGCACCACCACAATTCGTACAGTAGGTGGCATAGCCAATTTCGATACAAAGATACGTGACGATATTAATCGCGGCAAAAAAATAGGACCCAGAATACTGGCGTCCAATATGGCTATATCTGTCCCAGGCGGCCATATGGCAGGCTCTCTGGGCTATGAGGCTACATCCTGCGAAGATGCTGTCCGCTATGTGGACATTATCGCCAAGAATAAGCCGGACATTATAAAGCTTATGATTACCGGCGGTGTCATGGATGCCGAAGTAGTAGGCGAGCCCGGTGTACTTCGCATGGCTCCGGAGCTGGTGCGTGCTGCCTGCGACAGAGCTCATGAGCTTGGCTTTAAGGTAGCTGCTCACGTAGAAAGCCCTGCAGGGGTTCGCGTAGCCTTGGAAAACGGCGTTGACTCCATTGAACACGGAGCCAAGCCCGACAGTGACACCATGGATCTTTTCAGAAAAAATAACGCTTTTCAGGTTTCTACCATTTCTCCCGCCATTCCATATGCTCTTTTTGACAGAAGCATTTCAGGCGCCACAGAGGCTCAGCAGGCCAATGGCATGGTAGTTTTCAACGGCATCGTGGATATGGCCAAAGAATGCCTTAAAAACGGCATTCCTGTAGGCCTGGGCACTGATGTCCCATGCCCATATATTACTCATTACAATATGTGGCGTGAGCTTTACAATTTTTCCAAGTATTGTAATGTTACTCCCGCCTTTGCCCTCTACTCTGCTACTGCTCTTAATGCTCGTCTGGCTCAGATCGATCATATCACCGGCAGCATTACTCAGGGCCTGTCAGCAGATATGATTGTGACCAAGGGCAACCCTCTTACTGACCTCAGAGCCCTTCGTGATATTGAAATGGTGGTATTTGAGGGCACCATACATGCCCAGCCCAAGGTAAAGAAGTATCCTGAAGTAGAAGCAGAGCTGGACAAGTTTTTATAAGGCTTAAATATTCCTTTCTACATTGCTTAGCAGCTCTTCGCGGCTGAGAGGCTTTACCAGATATCCCTGAGGATAAAGCATGATGCACTTTTTAATAGTCTCTTTGTCATTGGCTGCAGTAACAAACATTACAGGTATCTGGGCGTAGTTTTTAAAGGCCATTTGACGAATAGTTGTAAGGAATTCAGGCCCATCCATAACCGGCATTTTTACATCCAAAAGGATAAGATCGGGCTCACGCTGTTCCAGCATAGCCAGAGCATCCTTAGCTGAAGCTGCCAGCATAACATTGTATTTTTCATGGAGGAAGCCAAAGAAGGTCTTAAGGATTATAGGCTCATCATCCACCACCATAACAGTCTTCTTTTCCTGAGGCTCCATCTCTGTCAGAGCTCGCTGTGGCACATATTTGCCCGGCTCACAGGTAATAAATTCACCGTTTACCATGTGGTATTCCACACACGGCAGCAGTTTATTGCCTCGGCCCACTTCACCTATCTTAAAGAATACATTTTCATGAATATTCTTGGTAGCCATTATAAAGCTGCGCTCAAGCATGCGAAGGTCAGGATGCTTTATCTCAATAGTAGTGTCCACGCCTGCTTCATTGCCGATAATATCAGCCACGAATTCATTTTGAGCCTGTGCCTTGCCTCCTACTATCATACCGTGCTGTCCATGTACACGTATGGCATTTCCTGCCCGGAGGCTGGAGCGCATAACATAGTCTGTCTGAATGGTATCATCTGCATGGATTACACCATTTTCTATAAAAGGACATATCACAGAGCCTTTCGCCTGTATTACCGCCTGCAGGTCACCTTTCACGCCGCCGCGGATAACTATATCTTCTTCAGAGTAGAGATTCGCTGCCTCTACAGTCCCATCCACCTCGATACGCCCCTTGGCCTTAATGGACACACCTGTCAGCACATCTCCCGTAATATGGATGGCTCCTACAAATTCTGTCTGGGTATCTATACCATACTTGGCATTTCCTTCAATAGTAAGCACATTCTTTACAACAAGCTCTGTTTTCGAGAGAATTACCTCTCCTGCCACGTCTGCGTAAAAAGTATCATCTTCACGTCTTACACCTTCTCCCGCCTCCAGCTTTACCTCTACTACAGGCTTTGGAGCGATTACAGTGGAAAAAATGGTGTAGCCAAAAGCACCTGATACCGGATGATGATAGATACAAAGCTTGTCGTCCTTATGCACTTCGACCTTTTTTCTGCCATAGGACACACTACCGTCTTCATTGATGGTGGTAGTCTTTCCATCCTTACTGTCTGTATCAAAGAAATATTCGAAATATCCGGCTTTGGTTTCTCCTGCTCTTTTTCCTTCTGCCAGTGTCACCCAAACTTTGTATTCATTCTGTGCCAGGAGCCTTTCAATATTATCTTCGATAATACCAATATTAATGCCTTCTTTGGCAAGACGAGACTTTATGATATCAGCGTTGATCTCGTTGTCACTTGGCTCGATACAGCCAGTCGCAGTCATCATATCTGTTGATATTTTTACTAAGAAATCGCCTGTCATAGCTACCCTTCCGTTTATCAGTTATTGTTTTTCTGTGATATTATATTTGCTGCTTCTGTGTACTGCAGCAGGGAAACACATAATTTTAGCTTCTCAAATTCTTCTTCGTGCTCTGCCGGCACTTCCATGGCGTTCATCTCTTCATCCATTGTCATAAACTCCATAGTGTCAAAGGCTTCTCCGGCCTTCAGGATGCGTTCCAGAAGCGCCTGATACTCACCTTCACTAAGGCTTACCATCTCTACGCCATTGTCCGCAAAGTAGTGTCTGATATTATCCACAACGCCCTTATACAAGGTCATAAGATGCTTAAATTCCTTATCATCAGCAGTATGCTCTTCGTTGCCTTTGGTCTCTATAGCTTTCGCCAGATTGTAGACCTGAACAGCACCTATCATTTTTGAAGTACTCTTAAGGCCATGGACCTTTATGATATAGTCATCCAAAGCTCCATCAGTGTAGTAGTCCTCTATCTCGCCACTATTATTTTCAAAAGCATCTGAATATGAATGAAGGTTGGCCTTCAATCCATCTGCATTGATATTGTACTTTCTTGCTTCCTGCACATCAATGCCATCAATTCCCAGGGTCCAGTCTTCTTCATTGTCGCCTCCGAACGCCTCGCCGTCCTCAGGCAAATCCTCTGATACTTCTTCAATCAGCTCTTTCGGCAGCCAGCGTTTCAAAGCACTTATAATGGAGGTTACCTGCATAGGCTTGCTGACAAAATCCTGCATACCTGCCTGCTGATAGAGGGTTTTTACACCTACTATAGCATTGGCTGTCAGTGCGATAACCGGTACCATAGCATAGTATGCATCATTGTACTCTACCGAAAGATTTCTTATTTTTTCAGTAGCCTCGATACCGTCCATTCCCGGCATCATGTGGTCCATAAAGATAATGTCGTAACGCTTCTTTTGTACCATTTCAATGGCCTGAGTTCCCGACAAAGCAGCATCCATTTTCATATGAGTAAAGCTAAGCAGGGCTTTTGCCGCATCAATATTCATTTGTACATCGTCTACAATTAATACTTCGGCATTAGGTGCTCTGAATCTTATACTCTGATTTTCTTTAAGTGAAGACTCCTGTCGGCGTTCATTAAAGTCACCGATACCATTTTTATCTATAGCCACCTGGTCAATATCAAACCAGAAAGTGGTACCTTCGCCAAATACGCTGTCCATCTGTATTTCGCTGCCCATGGCAGAAAGAGTCAGCTGAACGATACTCATACCGAGGCCGGTGCCTTCCACGTGCTTAAAATGCTCAGTATCCAGTCTGGAAAACTTTTCGAAAAGCTTCTTTCTGTCCTCCTCTTTAATGCCTCGACCGGTATCCTTCACGGTAAAGCGCAGCTTGCACATAGGTGTGTCATGCTGTTTTTCCAGGACTTCTACCTTCAGGGTAACTGAGCCCTGATCGGTATATTTAACGGCATTACTTAAAATATTGGTAAGGATCTGACGCAGGTGTGCTTCGTCACCTATCAGCACGCTGGGAATATCAGGATCAATGTCAGTCTTAAAAGTAAGGGCTTTTTTCTGAGCCAAAAGCTCAAACATACTGGACAGATTGTCCAAAAGCTCCAGGCTGGAGTATTCTCTGGACTCTATCTGCAGCTGCCCCATCTCGATCTTGGAAATATCCAAAATGGAATTGATAATATCCTTAAGATTTTCACCGGCTTCACGGATATTGCCTGCATAGCCCTTTACCTGCTCTTCGTTAGCCGGCTCTCGTATAATAGCTTCGTTAAAGCCCAGGATCGCATTAAGAGGAGTTCTGATTTCATGGCTCATATTGGCCAAAAACTGAGTCTTCATACTGGATGCATTTTCCAGCTGAGCCTGCTTATAGGTGGTCCTTACAACGCTGTCCAACGCCAGTGAGAAAATATATACCACTACTCCTACAGTAATAAGTCTGCCGTCTCCGCTGTAGCCTCCCGGTGTAAACAAATATCTGCCTATTTCCATAAGGCCAAGTGGAATTATTATGAGTATACCCAACAGCGGGATTTTACTCATCTTATTACCAAATTTTTCGCTATGGTGCATGTAGTTAATTTCTTTTATCTGAATAGTACCAACAACGATAAGTTCACAGATTAAAAGGAACTGTGTTACAAAAAGAGTATTTGTAATGGATACAAGCCTAAACAAGTGCAGCAGATTGGCCAGCACAAACCAGCAAATCGGTACTGTAGAAGCTATTCTGGAGGCCAATTTCCCTGATTTACGTTCACTGGCGTAATAGAAGTACAGAGCAATAGGCACGGGCATCAGAATAAGAACTTCATGCGCCAAAAGGACTGATGACCTGGTGCCGTAGCCCAGTATCTGCATGAACTCGGTTTCAGTAAATATCCATAGTGCAACAGCTAGTGTAAAAAAGGCAAGACAAAGCATTTCCTTAAGATTTGTTTTCATAAGGAATTCGGCTACCAGCCATAAAGAGAAGATAATGATACTGGTAAGCAAAAGGATTATATAGCATATAAGGGCAGACATTTTGGTATCAATATGGTCTATGACGAAAGTACCTCTTTCGCCCAGATATATTGCCCCGGGTCTGCTTAAATACTTAGGTTCACTGGAGTAGCTGTCTATACGTATTTCTTTACCTGAATACTCATGACTCATAGGCACTTCTATGTAGTACAGGCCTTCCAAAGTATACCAGTCGTTTTTCTCTTCTGCCTGGCTCAGCCTGTCTATAACCACCTTTCCATCGATACTGATACGTACAAAGGTGTGTCTGGCTCTGAATATCAGATACATGTTATCCGCCACATCCGGTAAAGTCTTGGATAGAGTCATAATTCGGGATTTATTCCATGGCAATGCTCCCGGCAAAGCTGTAGTTCCGCTTACACCATCGCTGTACTCATATTTCCAATCTTCCGAGATATCCACGGTATTTCCCGTTGAAAAAAGAACGCGTTCATCTCGTCCTGATATGGACACATAAAGCACTGCAACCGCCACAACTCCCGCAAATACAAAAAACAAAACGATATTCCATTTTTCTTTCCAAAATGCCTTAAAATCCATATTTGCAGCCCCATTTCCTGAAAAATGCATAGTATTACGCCCTTATCATAGCATAGTTGTTTCTCTTGTATACAAATATAGGCATTTGTTTAGAATCTTTAGCAAAATATAAGAAAAATTGTCATGGGGACGTTTCTCACTGTCAACTTTTTGTCACAGGGACGTTTCTCGGTGTCAACTTTTTAGCTCCGCTTGCTCCCTGGGCTCGCTGTATCGGGCCGTGCACATAAGCTGTATGCTACGGCAAATTGATAATTAATAATAATATAAGCCATGCTGACAAAGTACTCAACTCTACCAGAAGTTGACCACTCGCGGACAGGCACTAACAGACCTGCCCTGCGAGTTCCGGGCTGGGACCAGAACTCGCGACGTTCACGTCTGCAAGTGTCTGTTACCACTCGGGTCAAATATGGTAGAGTTGAGTACTTTACAGCATGGCTTATTTTTTGTTCTCAGGCCGCAGCATACATCCCATGCGCCCGGCCTGACACAGATACCGCCAGTAAGGTGCGCTCCGCAGTAGGTGTGACAGCGAGAAACGTCCCTGTGACAAAAAGTTGACAGTGAGAAACGTCCCCGTGACAATTTTGACACTTCTATAATACTTTTGATAAGAATTCTTTGAGTCTGGGATCCTTGGGTGCTCCGAAGAATTCCTCAGGTGGTGCTATCTCTTTGATGATACCTTCATCTATAAATACTACTTTTGTAGCTACTTCTCTGGCAAAGCCCATCTCGTGGGTTACAATAATCATGGTCATGCCCTCATCTGCCAGCTGCTTCATCAACTCCAATACTTCCCCAACCATTTCCGGATCCAGGGCCGATGTGGGCTCGTCAAAAAGAATAACATCAGGATTCATCGCAAGGGATCGCACTATCGCTACTCTCTGCTTTTGTCCACCGGATAAGGTGGCCGGATAAACGTCCGCTTTATCCTGTAAGCCTATGCGAGCTAAAAGCTTCATGGCATTTTCTCTGGCTTCAGCCTTAATTTTAGCCTTGTCAGTAGTAATTGGAATCAGTTCTTTTTTAGTAATGCGTGCAAAAAAGTTGTGGCGCTTTGCTTTTTTAAGATCCTTAATGCCAAGGTAAACCGGAGCCAGCATAATATTCTGGATAACAGTCTTATTGTTAAAAAGGTTAAAGTGCTGGAAAACCATGCCCATCTTACGGCGATGAATATTAATATCAACGCTCATGTCGGCAATATCAACACCATTAAAAATAATTTTGCCGCCGGTAGGGTCTTCCATACAGTTAAGGCATCTGAGAAATGTGCTTTTTCCGGATCCGGATGGACCAATAACAACAATTCTGTCACCTTTTTCCACTTTAAGATTTACACCTTTAAGCACTTCATTTCCATCAAAATTCTTTTTAAGATCAATGACGTCTATCACTTTTTTTCAGGCTCCTTTCCATTAATTTTATACCAAGAGAAATAAGCAATACCAGAAGGATGTAGATAATAGCCATGACTAAGTATGGCACCATGAATTCATAGCTGTTGGTACCGATGTAGTTGAAGGCTTTATAAAGATCGGTGGCGCCAACAAAGCTTACAACGGATGTCTCCTTTACCAGTGAAATGAACTCATTGCCCAGAGTCGGCAGTATATTTTTTACAGCCTGCGGTATAACAATTTTCAGCATGGTAGTACCAAAAGAAAGGCCTACTGAACGTCCACCTTCCATCTGGCCATGGTCTACAGACTGGATGCCGCTTCGCATTATCTCGGATACGTAGGCTCCGGAATTCAGGCCAAACACCAGTATAGCCACATTCAGTCCTGATATCCTGACTCCCATAAGGGGAAAAAGAACGTAGTAGAATACCAGCAACTGTACTACAATTGGAGTGCCACGGAAAAGTCCTACATAAAATGAACATATGGCATTTAGTACTTTTGGAAGAGTTTTGTATTTTGGTATAACGCGTACTGTAGCTATAAGAGTACCGATTACAACGCCGATAAGTAAGCCTAAAATGGCAATTACCAGCGTATTTCTAAGACCTTCGACCACTTCTTCCCAGCCACCCTGTTGGATGAAAATCTGGATAAACCGATCAATTTTTGCTCCAAAGCTTCCCATTTTTTCTTTCCTTTTCTTTTAATACTCGAAGCAGACAGTCTCCTGTATACTTCTATTCCTTTTGCAAAAAGCAAGTGCAGGCAATTGCTCACCTGCACCAAATTTTACCTATTCTTAAGTCCTCTGTCAAATATTACTGAAGCTTGTTAATAGCCTTTGTAATGGCATCAGCAGGGGCAGAATCAATAATAACAAAATCAAGATTGCCGTTAATAAGATCCTGAACAGCCAGAGAGCCGTTCTTATAGCCTACTGTAGTGAATCCGAAGCCCTTGAAGCCCCAGTCTTCATCACCCTTGCAGAAAAATTCACCGGTGGTACCATTCTGAACACCGACCTTAACGTCCTTGCCATATTTTTCAAGGACAGCCTGTACGTCAGCTGCACTCTTGCAGTCTGCAAATCTTGTGTCGTCTTCTTTAACAATAATCTTCTGTGATGCAGAGTAGTAGGAAGTAGTAAAATTCACATGCTCTTTTCTATCCTCGTTAACGGTAAGACCAGCCATGGCGATATCGCACTTCTGCTGACCTACAGAAAGAACTACTGCGTCAAAATCCATATTGCTGATAACCAGCTCCTTGCCCAGGTACTCAGCCAGAAGAGCTGCTATCTCCATATCTATGCCATAGAAGCTGGAACCTTCTGTGTATTCAAATGGCTCAAATGCAGCATTGGTAGCCACTACCAGCTGATCCTTTTTGTCATCTAATGTAGCGTTCTTTACAGCAGTAGGAGTACCGTCGCCGAAATACTTGTTACAGATAGCCTCGAATGTGCCATCCTTCATGATTTTCTCAATAAATTCATTGGTCTTGGTCAGGAGCTCAGGCTGATTTTTATCAACACCAAATGCGTACTGCTCCTCTGTGAGCTCAATATCTACTACCTTAACCTTTGTAGCCTTAACCTTGCCACATGCTGCAAGAGCTGAAATACTCATAACAAGTACTAAAACCATTGATATATAACGTGCTGCTTTTTTCATTGTATTATCTCCTTCGTCATTTTTGAAACAATGAAGCACATTATATACACCTATAATAATTATGTCAATAGAAATTTATAATTATTCATTTTTTTATTTTCAGACCAGCTTTTAGGCAGGGCGGTCAGGTATACCCTATCCAGTGTAAGGGGCTGATAATCTACATTCGGCCCTACCAAATTCGCGTGTCTGCCGCCTTTTTCGTCAGTATACAGGTGCTTGCCGGTATGCATATGACCATGTATATTCAGACAAAAATCCAGACCATACACCGGCTCATGGCTCAGCAGTATGTCGGAAGCGATAAAAAGCGGACCATCATATACCTGATCAAAATATGCTTTGTAAAAATCGTTGGGCCGGGTATCATGATTACCTTTTATCAGAATCTTACGACTGCATTTTATTTCATTAAAAAAGTCAGCCCTTCCACAGTCTCCCAGACAGATAAGGGTATCTGCCGCTGCCACCTTCATATTGATTCGATAAAGCAGCTCCTCGCCCGGCAGCCAGTCTTTTTCATCGTAATCACAGAAGTGAGTATCTGAAATCAGCCAGATTTTCCCATTTTCGCACCAGCTCTGAAATGGCTCATATAAATTATACATAAGTAATATCCTAAAAATCAGAATCCCAAAACATCATTTACCAGAATAACATGCATTCTGCCCTGATGACGCTCATAACGGGTAATCAGAAAATTGCAGCAGATGGTATCAGGACACTTGCAATCCATGCATTTTCCGGTCTTGGTGCAAGGGGTCGTTTTACCGAAACGCTGTGTATTGATGGTAGCCGCCTCGTTTCTGGCACGCTTAACTGCGCTGTCTATGTCGCCTGTCACCTTATTCATACTTACTACCAGGATAACCTTTTTAGGACCGTAAGCATATGCAGACACGCGATTGGAATTACCATCTATATTCACCAGAATACCGTCGCTGGTCATGGCATTGGCACTACCCAGATAAACGTCTGCGCTATAGGCTGCCAGAGCCGCTGCCTGCTTATCCTCAGCAGTATCACGGTCCAGGAAGTTGTAATTGCCGTTTTTCAAGGCGTCTTTGAGGCCTATCTCTGCAATAGTCATGGAGCCTCCCATAGTCACCGTATCGCCCTCTGAGATCAGGGATAATGCCAGCTCCCTGGCCTCCTCTTTAGTGTGTGCATAGTAACCGGACATATTTCTGGACTCCAGTCCCTTTATAATCTCCGGTGCCAGCAAGTCATTCCTTTTTGTAACGTGTTCAAGCATATTATTTCCTCCTGTTCTGTGCGCCATATCGCATGAAATCAGTAGCCCAGATACTGTAAAAAGCCCTCCAGCCCCTGGCATACATCCCTATAAGTCTCGTCAAAGTCCCCTGTGTACCAGGGATCAGCTATAGACTGCCCATGTCTTTTTTCATCAGATGCAAAGTCCAAAAGCAGCTTCACCTTGCCCTCTGGGTCGCCCTCAGCTATTCGGGTCATATTGCGAATGTTGGCACTGTCCATACCTATAAGATAATCGAATTCTTCGTAATCCGCAAGAGTCATTCTTCTGGCCCTATGGGGCACCACCGCTATCCCCTCCTGCCGCAGCTTCGCTACCGTGCCGTAGTGAGGCGGATTACCTATCTCTTCTGTAGATGTGGCAGCTGAATCAATATAAAACAAATCTTCCAGATGGCGCTCCCGCACAATGTGGGCAAAAACGCTCTGGGCCATTGTTGAACGGCAGATATTGCCGTGGCAGATAAATAAGACTTTTATCATAGTTTTGATTTACTCCTTTTTGCCCTGAAATGCCGTTATTTGCAAGGGTTTTCGGGGATTTTGTGAAATGCTCTGAAATGTGTGAATATGGCAAATCAGAGCATAATTTAGCAAGTTATTACTACCTGTTAGTAGTAAAATTAGTAGTAAAACGGAAATTCTTACTACTAAGAATTTCTATTTATTTATCTTGCTTTGCTTTTCGATAAGATAGTTTATAAAAGCTGAATCGTAGTAAAAACGTAGTAGAACTACGAGTATATTACTACTCCATTTTTATAAATATCTCAAAACCTTTTTCCAGTTCAGTCTCAGTTACAATTCCAACTTCTCCACTATCAGCACAATCTACATTTTCTCCATTTAATTGAAGCCTTGATTTTTAGGTTATCCGACCATCATACGTAAAATGTTCTAGAAATGATTTATTATAAATCCATAATTTCACACAAATTATATGTAGTTAGAAACAACTGCACACAGTCACGTTTTCGCACGTCACGAGTATTCATCCCATGATCAATATAATTTCTGTTAATAGTTTTTGGTTCATTTACAAAATTCTTACCACTATCAAAATATGTATCTAGACAAGACAATAAATTAATCTGATACAGAGCTGTAAACATAAACTGTTCCTTCTCAGTCTTTTGTAGCATTTTCTCAAATACTCGTGTAGCTTTATACCCAACTTTTCTATTTGTCTCTTTAGGTTGTGCTTTTATTAGCTTTGAATCGATAATTCCAAACAATAACAATGCACAGGCCTTATACTGCCTATTGTTATAGCAAAAAATCGCCGATTCCAAGTCTTTCTTTTTGATTTTTTTATCCGCCAGCTCTGAAAAAATATAATCCATTGCTTCTTTGTCGCAATACCTCATAGCTGTTTTATGAGCAGTAGTATCATCGGCTGGAAATACTTTATACATATTAAACGATGCATTAGGCAATACTGTCCAGCCTAATTCTCCCCATCGCTTATAATTAGCCTTCCACTCGTCAATTTCCTCTTCAGAAATGTTCGGAAAGTGGAAACTAGATAATGCTTTTCCAATCATCTCTGATAAGCGTTGGAATGGTTCCATTGAATTGGCTATCAATTTTGCCATGTTATTTATTCCAGACGTGCTCTCTGAAATAATCTTTCCAATATGTTTCAAAGATTCCTGGAAAGATAAAATCGCTCCACTAAAGTCAACACTTTTGACAATTTGCGAATACCTTTCCACTAAGGGCTTCATGGCATCCGCAATTCTCTTCCCCATACCTCTCACATACTCTTCGTATGCGACTCCAAACCGTTCAATTTCTGACAATTCAGATGAAGTACCAGCATATATTGCCGCCATCTGTACATCATTTTCAATCACTGTAGCAATGAACCCTGAGAAAAATGCATCGTCCTGTTTGTATATTTCTTCTAAATTTGTTACTTCACCATCTACATTTATCCTTTCCAATAAAACAGCAGATATAGCTCTTTTGTAATCTTTAGATTCCTTTTTCTCTGAATAAAAAAGTTGAAGTTCATCAATTGACATATATGCTGGTATCTCATACTCTTTACCTTCCAAACAAAGCGTAATCTTTTTTATTGGATGTGTATTTATTACGATTGTATTTAACTCACTCATCCTGCTTACACCTCCTAATCCAGTTGTCTACTCCTTACATTTCCACAATGCCATTGGATGATTCTTCACTCTTTCAACTATCCCTGCATTTTCAAAAAGTAACTCTGGCATATACTTTTTCTGTTCGAATTTATCAAGATATTCCTGCTCACTAACAGTTAAAACCATAAGACTTTCTATGTAATCCTTTGCCAGCTTTTTTCTCTCATCCAACTGAAAATTATCTTTCTTATTAAGTACTGGAAATAAATCTCGCCTAATTTTATTGAAGTTAAGTGTATCAATTGCTAATGTATCAAACGATCTATTAAGCGTATCCGCTGAAATAGTCATGTAGAATACAAAGCATTTTCTAAACAAATCTCTCTGACCCTCGAATAAACCTTCTGTCATCATATTACACCAATCATACAAATCCCTGGCCGCTGCTCTTGTAATTAGGGCATTTCCTTTGGCTGCGAATATTTCTATTGGATCCACCATTCGTATCTGCAATCCATCATCAAAAGTCTCAGGCAATATATTTCTATACACTGGTTCAAAAATATGTGCTCGAAGAGAATAATTTAGCTCGATTTTTATCATATCCCGATTGCCACCAGCATTCTGATAATTATAGTGAAATGCATCCAAGCTATGACTGAATCTAGAAGCATCTGATATCTGATACCCTTC
This sequence comes from Lachnospiraceae bacterium, assembly GCA_045616485.1. Classification (GTDB taxonomy): domain Bacteria; phylum Bacillota; class Clostridia; order Lachnospirales; family Lachnospiraceae; genus RGIG3528. Next base: position 560 of record JAZLGU010000025.1, on the reverse strand, counting down.
AGATTCCATATATGTTTTAATCGCGTCAGTTATTTTTGCGCGGCATTCAAGCATATCTTCTCTGCTATCATTAGGCGTGTAATCCATATCAATATCTACAGATAATCTTGGCAAATTAAACACAGTAAGGTTAATAGCTGTTCCTCCCTTTAAAAGCAAATGTTCTCTTAAAAAGTCATCCTCATTTAAGAATCTGAGTATTTCTTTTAATCGAAGCACCTTTTCAAAGGTGTCTCTCACGAAACCACTTTCTTTAGCCATTCTTCCAAGTTCGGCTCTGTTATATTGTGGCATCTTCCATCACCCCATTTTTCAAATAATGAATATTCTCTGGAATCACAAGCTTCCACTCATCAACATATCGTCCATCAGACATATCCTTTGTCAGGTAACGTTTACTCTTTCCAATCTGGCTTTTACAAGCCTCAAAGAATTCATCTGACAATCCCATCTGTTCCTTGTGTTCCGAGAGCAAGAACCCCATCTTCTGATATAGGAACTGATTAGACAAGAGTTCTAAATATTTCAACACTCTTTTCTCCTGCATTCGTTTCATGCTT